>NZ_LZLY01000098.1 GCF_001673535.1 Mycobacterium sp. 1081908.1
CGGCTGGCAGATGGCGCTGCGTTGCCCCGACGCCGCGGACCCGCGGCCGGCGGTGCTGGCCGACCACGACTGGCTGATCAACCAGCGCGGCGTGGCCACCGTCGAACGGTTCGCCGGCGGAGCGGGTGGGATTTGGTTGGCGGCCGGCGGCGGGGCCGGTTTCATCATCGGCGCGGGCGCGGTGCGACTCAGCTCGGTCGGCGTGATCGCCGTCTTGTGGTGGTAGAGCAGGCTGTACATCAACCCCAGCGCGAGGAAGAAAGTGCCCGCGAACAGCGCGACCCACGGGATCAACCTGCGTGCCCGCTGCGCTTGGGCGGTGTCGACGTAGTCGCCGTCGTGCCGGTCCGCGAGCCACGAGGCGACAGTCGGTGGGCAAGCGTCGTCCGACGTACCGTGGCCGTCCCCGTTGGTGTCCGTGTGCAGGTCGCTGTCGGCGGAGGTCAGCTTGATCTGTCCCAGTGTCTGATCCCGCAGCCAGCCGGGGGCGGGGATGAACACCGGCGCCGCGCCGAGCAGCGCGACCGGGTTGACCATGCGGCGGCGTTCTTCCTCGCAGACGGAACAGGACTCGATGTGGCGGGTGATGCGTTTGCGCATGAGCACGCTGAAGCGCCCGTCCCACCCCGCCAGGATGGTGCCCAGCTCGGCGCATTTGTCAGCGGTGTGCTGGGCGCGGCGGGCCACCAGCAGCGCACCCAGCGACGATTCGATCGTGTTGCGCAGCCGCGACACCATCTTGTTGGCGGTGCCGGGGCTGACCTCTAACGCGTTGGCCAGCTCGGGTCCGTCCAGGCCGTGTCGGTAGGCCAGCTCCAGCACCGCGCGGTCGCGGTCGCCGAGCCCGCCGGCGGCCTCGGCGACGAGGGCGGCGAGCTCGTTGCGCGCCGCCAGGGTGTCGGGTCCCGCGTCGTGCGACGCGGCCTCGGGCAGCTCGTCGGAGACCTCTTCGCGACGGCGGTCCCGGATGCAGCGCAGCGCCTCGTTGCGGGCGATGGCATACAGCCAGGGGCGGAGCCGCTCGGGGTCGCGCAGCTTGGGCAGTTGGGTCGCGGCGGAGCAGAAGACGTCCTGCACACAGTCGGCCGCGGTGTCGCGATCACGGACCATGCCGATGCAGAAGTCGTGCAGCCGGTCGGCGTAACGGTCGTAAATCATGGCAAAGGCGCGTCGATCGCCCGTCGCCGCCGCGCGGGCCAGCTCCCCGTCGCTGACGATGTCAAAGTTGGATAGTGCGGTCGTCACATCGTTTCCCCAGCCGATGAGGCGTCGGCGCCCCTCGAGCGAGAACCGACGCTGCGAATAAGTGTGCGCGCACAGCGGTGAAATAGCACGAGAAATTCCAGCTCCGTGGTGGGCGCGTGAGAGGTCAGGAGCCATACCAGCCTCGCCCGGGCCCACGAGCTCACTTGCAGACGCCCTGCACGAGGTGGTGCGGGGGCAGGCACAGCACCGGCGGCGGCGGTGGCGGCGGCAGCTTCGGCGGCGCGGGCAGCGGGGGGAGCTGCGGCGGTGCGGGCAGCGGCGGCAGCGAAGGCGGCGGCGGTAGCTGCGGCGGCGGGACCGGCACCCACACGGGCGGCGGCGGGGGCACGTTCACGACGACGACCGGGCCCTGCGGCGCGGCGTCGGGCGGGGGGCCGGGGCGGGCCGGGGGCGCGGGGTGGGGGGGGGGGGGCGGCGCGCGGCGGGGCCTTGGTCGGGCGCGGAAGGGGGGGGGGGCGGGGCCGCCGTT
>NZ_LZLY01000099.1 GCF_001673535.1 Mycobacterium sp. 1081908.1
ATGAGGACAGCCTCGCGATCACGGGCTGTCCTCTATGTCGGGAGACATCCGTCCTCTATGTCAATGAACCACAGACCTCCGCCACCGCCGAGTCAGTGCAGGGTCGGCGCGTAGCGCAGCACCGCGCCGACGCCGTCGGCCGGAAAGATCCGTTCGTCGGTGCGCACCAGCGACGCCCCGACCGAAACCGCGAACATCGGCAGCGCCTCGTCGGCGCGCAGGGTCTTGTCGGGAGCGGCGCCCTGCTCGGACAGCACGTTCTCGTTGGGCGCGACCGTCGTCAGGCCCTCGTCGGCGACGACGGTGGCGTCCCCGACCTCCCCGATGATCAATGTCTCGACCGCGCCCTGGCGCAGCGCCGAGCAGACGGGGCCCAATCCCTCGGCGGCCAGACCCGATTCGCGGCCGATCTCGGCGCTGAAGCGCTCCGCTGCGGCATCGATCGCCCGCAGCTGACGGTTGACGAACTCGTCCTCGATGGCGTGCTCGATCTCGCCGAAGTCGTGACCGCTGTGCCGCGCGCCGACCTCGAGCGCGACCGCGCGGTCACGCAACCGTTCCGGCAGCGCCGCCAGCAGGTCCGAGCGCGACCGCACCTCGCCGACGACGAAGATCACCTCGATGCCCTTGTCGTCGACGAGCTCGCCGACGCGGTCGGCGACGGCGCGGATGTTCTTGCGGGCCGCCTCCTCGGTGCGCAATTGTGGGTCGCCGTAGCCCGCGGTTTCGGCGCCGGCGGCCTTGTGCACCGGGTGGCCGCCGCCGTCGACGGTTTCCGAATGCAGCGTGCCCCCGATCTGGGTGGTGATGTCGGCGCCGCTGTGGTCGACGACGACGAGTACGTAGTCCGGGTGATCGAAGCTCTGCTCGAGAATCGGCAGGAGGTAAGGCAATTCGGACACGCGGACGACCGTCGTCGCCGCGGGCCGCGCCAAATGCTCGTTGATCACCACCCCGTCGGCGCTGGCGACCACCGCGCGCCCGCTGCGGCCGATCGGCGGACGCAGGTCCATGACCGCGGCCTCGATTTCGTCGATGATCGCTTGCCCGGCGCCCTTCCGCTCGAGCTCCTCGCGCGCCGCCCGCCATTTGAGTTCGAGCTGGGCCTCGGCGTCGTGGGTGTCGTGTGAGTCCTCGAAGTAGACCGAGGCGAACGGCCCCGGTGCGTTCAGCAGCTTGCGGAAGCGTCCAGAATCCATGCGTAGTTGGTTGCCCCAGCCGCTCGGGAGGCAAACCCTAGTAGCTCCGGTCGCCCTCGCTGTCGTCGAAGAAGTGCCATTCGCCGTCGCGCTCGACCTCCATGCGCCAGCCGAGTTCGTTGCCCTCGACCTGGTTGTCGGCGAACCACGCGTGCGCCTTGTCGGCGCTTTCGATGTCCTCGGTGGCGACGACCTCGCCCTTCGGGTTGAGCACTCGATATGTAGCCATGCGTGGCAGTGTTCCCACCGCCGCGCGGCCTCAACCGGCGCGAATCTCCGCGGCGATGGTGTCCATCAGGGCGGTGTAGCGGCGGGCTTCCGGGTCGCGGCCGGGCTTGCCGCTGCTGATCACGCCGGCGGCCATGTCGCGCTCAGGGTCGGCCCAGACGGCGATGTTGGTGAGGCCGAGATGGCCGAACGCGGCCGTCGCGCCCCGGCCGAACGGCCCGAACCGCTTCGTTCCCAGGATGAATCCGGTGCCCCAGCGAGCCGGCATCAGGCCGATCGCGAAATCTGGTCGCAGGCGGCGGCATTCGGCGGCCGCGCCCCGCATCGTTTCCGGGCTCATCACCCGCACGCCGTCGAGTTCGCCTCCGCGGCGCCAGATTTCGGCGAACCGGGACAGCTCGTCCGCGGTCGAAATGGTGTTGGACGACGGGACGATCGTGGTGAGGAACAGCGGGGTGTTCGTGTACGGGATGATCTCGTGCACGGTTCCGCCGATCGCCTTGCGGAAGATCTGGGCGACCACCGGCGGCAAGGTGCGGCCGGTGGGGTGGCTGGGCGCGACCAGCGGAACGTCTTGCTTGGCGACGCCGAAGTTGGTCCACCGGAAGCCCAGCGGGTCGAGGATCTCGGCCGCGAGGATCTCGCGAATCTCCTTGCCGGTGGCCGCGTAGATGATCTCGCGCATCAGCGGACCCCACGTCAGCGCGTGATACATGTGCACCAGCCCGGGGCGGTAAAGGGGCCGCAGTTCGCCCAGCTTCTGTTGCGCGTACTCGTGGTCGTCGGCGCGTTTGACGTCCGGCCGGGGCCCGGTGGGGAACGGCAGCCCGGCGCTGTGGGTCATCACGTGCCGAATCGTGATGCGGTCCTTGCCGTGGCTGGTGAAGGTGGGCAGGTATTCGCAGACCCGGTCGTCCAGCGAGAAGACGCCGCGCTCGGCGAGCATGTGCACGACGGTCGCGGTGATGCCCTTGGCCGCCGAGTACACGCAGAACGGCGTGTCCGTGGTGACGGGCACCTTCTCGGCGTCGGGCGGATCGGTGGGCGCGTTGCCCCAGCCGTGGCCGATCGCGCGGTTGAGCACGACGCGCCCGTGCTGGCGGACGCACACCTGGATCGCCGGGTGCATGCCGCCCTGGTACCAGTGCCGCGCGGCCCGCCAGATCCGTTCGACGGCCGCGGTGTCGATCTCGGAGTGGTCCTCCGCGCCGACGGCCGTCACGGAGTCCAGGTCGGCCGGGAGGCGGATTTTTCCGTCGGGAGTCACTTCAGCGAGAGTAGCCAAGGGCGCGCTACTCCCCGGTGAACTGCGGCGGACGCTTGGCGAACGTCGCCGAGATGCCCTCGGTCAGGTCCTTCGACGGCAGGAACGCGGCGTTCCAGGTCGCGACGTAGCGCAGGTTCTCCGACACGGCCGAGGTGCGTTGCTGGTCCAGGACGTCCTTGACGCCGTAGACGGCCAGCGGGGGGTTGGCGGCGATCTCGGCGGCCGTCGCGTGCGCGGCCGCCAGCGTCGCGTCGGCGTCCGCGAACACGTCGTTGACCAACCCGATCTTCTCCGCGCGCGCCGCGTCGATGTCCCGCCCCGTCAGCGCCAGTTCGCGCAGGTGGCCGTCGTTCAGGATCATCGGCAGCCGGGCCAGGCTGCCCATGTCCGCAACGATCGCGAGCTTGACCTCCCGCACCGAGAACTTGGCGTCGGCGCTGGCGTAGCGGATGTCGACCGCGGAGATCAGGTCGACGGCGCCGCCGATACACCAGCCCTGCACCGAGGCGATGGTCGGGGTGCGGCAGTCGGCGACAGCGTTGATCGCCTTCTGCATCCGCAGGATCTCGGCGTGGAAGTCGGTGCGGGGGCGGGCCATCGCTCCCTCGGCCATCAGCGGGGCGAACATGCCGCCCATCGCGGGCACGTCCAGGCCGTAGCTGAAGTTCTTGCCCGATCCGGTGATGACGATGGCGCGCACGTCGCGATCGGCGTCGAGCCCCGCGAACACCTCGGGCATCTCCGACCAGAACGCCGGCCCCATGGCGTTGCCCTTGCCCGGCCCGACCAGCGTCACCTGGGCGACGTGGTCTTTGGTTTCGATGGTGACGGATTCGTATGTTTCACCCATGTCGAGACCGTAGCGTGGCAAATATGCCTCCCGACTTGCGACCCGGACCGCATTCCCCGCCCACCGACGAGCTGCACAGCGCCGAGGACACGCTGGGCGTGCTGCAGCGAGTCCTGCATCCCATCGCGTCCGACGAGCTGACCCGGCGCACGCCGTGCCGGGAGTTCGACGTGACGGGGCTGACCGAGCACCTGCTGAACTCGATCAAGGGGCTCGGGGGCATGGTGGGCGCGGAAATCCCGGAGCGCGACGCGAGCGATTCGGTGGAGCGGCAGGTCGTCGCCGCGGCGCGCCCGGCCCTGGATGCGTGGCATCGTCACGGCCTGGACGGCACGGTGCCGTTCGGCAAAGGCGAGATGCCGGCTCGCGGCGCCTGCGGCATCCTGTCGCTCGAATTCCTGGTCCACGCGTGGGATTACGCCAGGGCGGTGGGGCACGACGTCGACGCCCCGGAACCGTTGGCCGAATACGTGTTGGGGCTGGCGCATCAAATCATCCGCCCGGAGCAACGGCGCACCGCCGGGTTCGACGAACCGGTCGACGTGCCCGCCGATGCCGGCGCCCTCGAGCGGCTGATCGCGTTCACCGGCCGCGACCCGGCCGCCTAGGCTGCCTTCGCCGAGCGTGTTCTCAGGGCGAGAATCCTCACGGATCTTCGCCGTCACGTCACGCTCGGCGACAGAGACGGTGCCTACACCCGCTCGAGGTAGAAGTAGTAGTACCGGCCGCCGTCCAGCACGCGCTTGCCGTTCATGATGCCCATCACCGCGTTGTCGTCGATCTTCTTGAAGTGGTCGTGCACGGGCTGGCCGTCGTAGACCATGGTCGCGGTGACTTCGCCGCGGAACTCCTCAAGCCACAGGCTGGCCTCGCCCTTGCCCATCTCCTTGTTCGAGAACTTGTTCCCGTCGGCGTCCAGGCACACCAGCGGCTGCACGTCGGCGCGCGACTTGAAGCTCTTTCCGAACCAGCCGGCCTTTTCCAACTGGCCGTTCATCTTGTGGCCGGTGACGAACTCGCCGCCCTTCCAGTCGCCGAGCATCTCGTCGATGGTCGCCGGCGGCAGCGTCGCCCAGAAGTCGTCGAGCTCGCCATCGGCGATGTCGCCGGCGCGTTCCTTGAATTCGGTGAACTGCTTGCGGGCCAGGCTCATTGGCTCTCCTTGATCCAATTGCGGGCAAATCGTAGCAGCGCGTCGTTTTCCTCCGGCGCCCCGATGGTGACCCGCACCCCGTCCGGCGCGAACGGGCGGACCACGATGCGCGCCTCGGCGGCCCGCGCCACGAAATCCTGTGTGCGCGTTCCCAGTGGCAGCCAGACGAAGTTGGCCTGCGACGGTGGCAGCGCGAACCCGGCGTCCCGCAAGCCGGCGGTGACGCGGGCACGCTCGGCGACCACGGCGTCGGTACGCGCGAGCAACTCGTCGGCGGCGTCGAGCGAGGCGATGGCGGCGGCCTGCGAGATGCTCGTCACCGCGAACGGCACATAGACCTGGTCCAGCGCGGTGATCAGCGCGGGGTGTCCGACCGCGTAGCCGACGCGCAGGCCCGCCAGCCCGTAGGCCTTCGAAAAGGTCCGCAGCACAACGACATTGCTGCGGCTGCGGGCCAGCTGCAGGCTGTCGGGCAGCATGCCGTCGCGGATGTACTCGACGTACGCCTCGTCGATGGCGATCAGGATGTGCGGCGGCACGGCCTCGACGAAACGGGCCAGCGCGTCGGGGTCGACGACCGTCGACGTCGGATTGTTGGGGTTGCACACGAAGATCAGCCGGGTGCGGTCGGTCACCGCGGCGAGCATCGCGTACAGGTCGAAGGTGTGGTCGGTCAAGGGCACCTTGACGGCGACGGCGCCGGCCACCTGAACCATGGGCGGGTAAAGCTCGAAGCTGTGCCAGCCCATCACCACCTCGTCGCCCGCGGCGGCGGTGATTTGGATGACCTGCTGGCACAGACTGACCGAACCGCAACTGACCGCCACCTGCTCGGGCGCGAAGTCCGCGGCGCTCGCCGAGCTGAGGTGCTTGGCCAGCGCCGCCTTGAGCTGCAGGTTGGCGCTGTCGGGATAGCGGTGAATGCTGTCGGTGGCCCGTTCGATCGCCGCGCGGACGCTGGGCAGCGGGCCGTGCACGGTCTCGTTGCTGGCCAGTTTGATCGAACCCGGCACCGTCTTGCCGGGGACGTAGACGGGAAGTCCCGCCAGCTCGGGTCGCAGGCGGGCGGTCACTTCGACAGCATATGTCGGTGCTGTGTACGCTATGCCTCCGGCGGTTCCGGGACGGCTGAAGGGGTTCGGGTACCCTCAGGAAGTCCGAAGGAGGCGTGCCAGAGCGGCCGAATGGGGCTCACTGCTAATGAGTTGTCCCCCTCAAAGGGGACCGGAGGTTCAAATCCTCTCGCCTCCGCCACGCGAGACAACTGAAGACAGGCGCCCGTAGCTCAACGGATAGAGCATCTGACTACGGATCAGAAGGTTGGGGGTTCGAATCCCTTCGGGCGCGCACACTTCCCCGGAGCGCGCAGCAACACCTTCGCGGCACGCTCGTCACTTCGTGCTTTCCAGGCGCTTCCCGTTGCCGTCCCCACCTTGTGAAAGACTGTGTGATCTGCACTGTGATCTGCACTGTGATTCCAGCTGTTGTGTAGACTGTGATATAGCATGGTTTCAGAAGGGTGGAGAAATGGCGATGACAGCAGCCGGAACTGCCTCCAGGCCTGACCTGAGCGCCTACAACGCGTCGATGATGATGGACACGGCCGAACTCGTGACCGCGCTGAGGGACTTGCTTGGGGCAAAACTGGTCGCCTACTTGGCAAGAGTCAAGGAAACCCGCGCCGTTCGGCAATGGGCCGAAGGCACTCGCGAAATCGCGAACCCGACTGATGCCGAGCGCCTGCGTGTCGCGTATCGCGCTGCCTGCATGGTCAACGAACGCGACAGCAAGAAGGTGGCCCAGGCGTGGTTCCAAGGACTTAACCCCTTCCTCGATGACCGTTCCCCGGCTCGGGTTTTGAGGGATGGGGACTTGGAAGCTGATGGTGCGCGCGTCATTGCCGCGGCACGGCAATTCTCAGCCGTCGGGTAATGACTCCCAGACCGGCGTCGCTGTCCACACCGTTTGGTCCAGTGCACTGTTCATGCCTTGAGCCCCAGGACGTATACCGCGTTGGCTACAAGCCGGAGCCTTGGAATTGGACCCCTTGGGAGTACGCCGACGAAGGCCGTTTCAGCGGCAGGTGGGACGATCCCGCGGGCATCTGGCGCACGCTCTATCTCGGATCGTCTGAATTGGCTTGCTACCTGGAGGTGCTCGCGCCCTTCCGCCCGGACGGGGAACTGGCCGCGGAGCTAGCTGAAATCGTCGAAGAGGAAGGTGACGAAGGGTCGGTGCCGCCCGGTGAGCTCGACCGTTCCTGGTGCGACGAAAGGCTGGTCTGTTCGGGAAGGTTTTCCGGGTCTTATGCTTTGCCGGCGCATCCCGAGACGCTATCCACGTTGAGAAAGCGCAGGGACTTTCTCCGGCTTGCAAAGGCTTGTGGCTGCAGCGACCTCGATGCTTCCGCGATTCGTGATGGGAAGCGCGAACTCACACAAGCGATTTCGGCGTGGATCTACACGAAGACCGGAACAGCAGGCCAACCCGCCGACGGCATCGAGTACCAATCGCGGCACGGTGACTACCTCCCGCTGTGGGCGGTCTATGAACGCGACACAGGCCACGCATGGCCGCCGCAGGTCACGGATCGCGACGCGCGGCCTATCACCCCAGACGACCCGTCGCTGCTGGAAGCTATGAGGCTGCACAACATCGAGTGGGACGAGGAGTGACGGCTCGGCGGCTCCCCGCCCGGCCCGACCGGTGGCGCTCGCTGTAGCCGAATCGTTCAGCCTTAGTTGGTTGTGGCCGCGGGTATTCGGCGATACCCTCCGGCGCATGATGACGAGCAGCTTTGGACAGACAATTGGTGGCGGCGCCGGCGGTCGTGTCGGTGGCGGCGCGGGTGGCCGCGTGGGCGGTGGCGCCGGCGGTCGCCTCGGCGGTGGCGCGGGTGGCCGCGTGGGCGGTGGCGCGGGCGGTCGCCTCGGTGGCGGTGCCGGCGGCCGCTAGCCGTTAGCGCCCCGGCTCAGACGATCGGGCCGGGCGGCGTTTCCTGGTCGGCTCCATCCTCCGAGCCGACCAGGTCCAGTTGCATCCACGCGACGTCGTGCCAGCGGCCGTGCTTCCATTCGACGCGCCGGTACAGCCCGGCCTGCTGGAACCCGAAGGAGCGATGGAAGCCGTTGCTGGCCTCGTTGGGTTGCGTGATGCCGGCGAGTGCCTGCCGGTAGCCGCGCTCGACGAGCCGGCGCAGTAGCCGTGTGTAGAGCGTGCGGCCTCCGCCGGCGCGCTGATGGTCGGGGTCGACGTAGATTCCGGTCTCGACCGACCATCGGTGGGACGGCATGCGATTGAGCGCGTGCCCGTAGGAGAAGCCGACGACCCGTTCGTCGCGTTCGAGGACGAGCCATTCGTGCTTCTCGCGGGCGGCGGCGATCCGCGCGGCCATCTCGGCTACGGTCGGGACTTCGAGTTCCCAACTGATCGCCGTGTCGAGAACGTAGGGGCGATAAATCGCAACGCACGCGGCCGCGTCGTGAGGGGTAGCCGGACGCACCACGCCGATCGATTGCATGCCAGCAGTCTTTCACCGTCAAAGCCGCAGGGCGGCTTCGGCTTTAAACCGGCGACCAGTCGTCCCAGGACTCGGCGAAGTCGAGAGTCGTCCGCGGGATCTGGGCTGAGGCGATGATCTCGCGGAAGTGGTCCTGCCAACCCCACCACATGCCGATGTGAAAGACGTACTGATACCAGCTGAGCTGGTAGCCGTCGGGCATCGCCTCGCCTTTGTTCTCGGGTGAGAACACGGCGACCGCCAGCAGGCCGATCACCGTCGAGGCGGGAAGCTGGATCTTCCCGGTTCGCCAGATCTGCACTCCCGCCGGGCGGGGCCCATGGGGGGTCAGTTCGAAACCCTCGGGCAGTTCGTCGTTGTGGCCGTGGCTCCAGCGGTGAACGCCGTGAAGGACGTCGGCGATGTCGGGACGGCCGTCGGGCATATCCGACTTCACCGCTATGGGAAAGCGGCTCTGCTCGAAGTCGATTCCCGGTGCCGCCATCACCTGAAAGATGTCCAGCGAGTCCCGGATCGTGCGCCTGAACCGGGTCGCGACGCCCTGCTGCGGATAGCGCTTCTTCGAGGTTCCATCGACCGCGTTGCAGGCGTGCAGCATCGCCGCGTCCCACTCGCGGTGTTCCCAATGGTCGAGCGAGCGCCTGACCGAATCCCCGACGTCCACGGATGGAGGCTATCCGCCCAGCCCCGAACGTGTCCCGATTATGGGCGCGGTTGGAACGGTCGACGCGGCGGGATGGTCACGGTCTGGGTCACCGTGCTGGTTTCGGTGCTCGGAGAAACGGTGACGGTGCTCGGCGGGACGGTCGTCGTCGGAGTGTCGGTGCTCGGGGTTTCGGTGTCGGTGCTCGCGGGCGGGGCCGTCTCGGTGACGGTCTGCGTCGGTGCGCCGCCGCCCCCGTGGTGGCGCGGCGGCTCCGTGGTGGTGGTCACCGCTGGAGCGCTCGTGGTGGTCGGAGCGGGCGTGGTCGTGGTGGTGGGAGCCGGCGACGGCGATCCGGCGACCAGCTTGACGACCGCGTACGCCGCGAGGCCGAGCAGAATCGCGCCGATCGCGCCGGCCGCGATGAGCGCCGCCGGGCGGCGATACCAGGGTGTCGGGGGCTCGGGCGGCTGGTTCGCCGGTTCGTCGTAATAACCGCCGTAAGCGGCCTGGGTCGGCTCGGAGTAGAAGTCGGGGTTCTCGGGGTAGGGCGGCACGAAGGGAGATGTTAGTGCGTCAGGATTCGCTGCCGATAAGCGTCAGCGCCCGCTGGAACAGGTGCACCGTGCCGGCGTGGAGCTGGTCGCCGACCTCCTTTTCGGCCTTGCCCGCGCAGGCCCGGGCCAGCGTTCCCTCGATCACGATGCCGAGCTTGAAGCAGGCCAGCACCGTGTACCAGGTGATGTTCGACAAATCGCGGGTGGTGTTGGCGGCATACCGATGGAACAGGTCGTCGGTGCTGGCCAGCCCCTCCTGCCCGCCCAGGGCGTGGCTGAACACGCTGGACCCGTCGGCCTGGCGCCACGTCGCGAGCAACCAGCCCAGGTCCAGCAGCGGGTCACCGATCGTGCACATCTCCCAGTCCACGATGGCGACCACCTCGGGCCCGGTGCGGGAAAACATGACGTTGGCGGCGTGGTAGTCGCCGTGCATGATTCCGGGGGTCCACGTTTTCGGTCGGCTTCGCTCCAGCCACGCGGAGACTTCCTCGATGCCCGGGATGTCGGGCCCGGGGTAGCCGTCGTACTCGCTGTAGGAGTC
Source organism: Mycobacterium sp. 1081908.1 (assembly GCF_001673535.1). Taxonomy (GTDB): domain Bacteria; phylum Actinomycetota; class Actinomycetes; order Mycobacteriales; family Mycobacteriaceae; genus Mycobacterium. Next base: position 9,962 of record NZ_LZLY01000099.1, read on the forward strand.
CAGCTCGGAAAGCCAGCGCGGCACCTGACGCTCCAGGAAGCCGTCCGGCTTGCCGAAGTCGGCCAGGCCGACGGCGACGTGGTCGACGGCGCCGAGCTTGGCCAGCGCGTCCGCCATCGACAGGCCCATCCGGTAGCGCACGCTCGGATCGCCGGCGTGCAGCGGCGGCAGCCCCTCCCCGGCGTTGAACCCGTCGACCGGCTCCATCAGGTAGAAGACGGCGTCGCCGAGCACGTCGGTGTCGTCGCACGTGGCGATCAGGTGCGGGTGCGGCACATCGGAGCCGGCCAGCGCCGCAAGGACTTTCGTCTCCCGCAGGATCACGCTGTTGCTGCGCGGGCGCAGGTGTCGCGGCCCACGCCGCAGCACGTACGGTCGACCGGCCCGGGTGAATCGCAGCATGACGTTCTGCGTTCCGCCGGTGACGTTGGCGACGTCCTCGAGCGGACCCTCACCGAGCCCCTGCTCGGACATCCATGCCGCTACGGCGTCGAGATCGACGGGCTCCACGTTCAGCCTTTGGGCCGCGGGGTGTAGCGAACGGTCTGGGCCCAGATCATGCCGTCGCGAAACACGAAGGTATCGACGCCGTCGTCGACCCGGTTGAGCGCCGAATCGGCGGCCCACTCGAGGAACAGCACGTCGCCTTCGAAGACCTGGTTCTTGAGGTCCCACGCCGCGTCGGGCAGATCGTCGAGCAACTTCGCGAAGACCCCGCGGATGCCGTCCCTGCCGCGCGCGACGCCGGCCGGGGTGATGAGCAGGGAATCCTCGGCATAGTCCCCGACGATCTCGTCCAGGTCGCCTGCGCCGAGCGCCTGCCCGTGGTGGGCGAATATCTCCTGCGGCGTGCGGGTCATGGGAAGAAGCGTAGGTCACCGCCGGCGGGCGGCCGGGACCGCCGGATCCCTGGAACAATAGTGTGGGCAACTAACGAACTTCGGGCCTGGAAGGGATACCGCGATGCCGCGTACCGACAACGATTCCTGGGACATCACCCAAAGCGTGGGAGCGACCGCGCTGGGCGTCGCCGCGGCGCGTGCCGCCGAGACCGAGAGCGAGAACCCACTCATCAACGACCCGTTCGCGCGCGTGTTCGTCGACGCGGCGGGAGAGGGCATGTGGAGCATCTACGCCGACCCCAAGCTGCTGGCGAAGGCGGTCGAGCTGGAACCAGAGGTGCGGAGCAGAATCCAGCTGATGATCGACTTCATGGCAACGCGCACAGCGTTTTTCGACGAGTACTTCATGGGCGCGGCCGACGCCGGCGTCCGCCAGGTGGTGATCCTGGCGGCCGGCCTGGATGCGCGCACCTGGCGGCTGCCCTGGCCCGACGGCACCGTCGTGCACGAGCTGGACCAGCCCAAGGTGCTGGAATTCAAGTCCAACACGTTGCGTGAGCACGGCGCGCACCCGAATGCGCAGCTAGTGAACGTGGCGATCGATCTGCGCCAGGATTGGCCAAAGGCATTGCAGGAGGCGGGATTCGACGCGTCGCGACCTGCGGTCTGGTCGGCCGAGGGCCTCGTCCGCTACCTGCCGGCCCAGGCCCAGGACCTGCTGTTCGAGCGCATCCACGCGCTCAGCGCCCAGGGCAGTTGGCTCGCGTCCAACGTCCCCGGTCCCGGCTTCACCGACCCCGAGCTCGTTCGGCGACAGCGCGAGGACATGCAGCGCATGCGGGCCGCGGCCGCCAGGCTGGTCGACACCGAGATCACCGACTTCGACGACCTCTGGTACCCGGAGGAACGCACGCCGGTCGACGGCTGGCTGCGCGAGCACGGCTGGGACGTGTCGACGGCAACCTTTGCGGAGCTGATGGCGCGCTACGGCCGCAGCGTTCCGGAAGGCACCGAACACGTGATGCCGCCGACGTTGTATGTGTCGGCGCAGCGGCGAGCGGGCTGAGAGCAACCAACCCTATTGGGCCGCGGCCTGTTTCGACGCCTGCAGGCCTTGCACGTCTTGCTTGATCGCCGCGATCGCGTCGACCGGTGTCAGGTCCTGGCCCTGGTCGTTCTGACCGAGCTGTGGCCAGCCCGCGCCGTCGGGCCCCCGCAGCTGGTCCCAGATGTCGCGGACCTTGCTCAACAGTTCGGCCTGTTCGTCGTCGGTGAGCGCCATCAACCATCCTCCGTTCTTAGTGATGCCGCACGCGGCGGCAAAGGCTTGCGGTGTCAGCCCGTCGGCGGAGTTCATGTCGCAATGACCGAACGGTGGACACCCCTGCGGCAGGTTGGGGCTGAAGCCCGTGCCATCGGTGTACTGGTGCGCGACTTGACCCGGAAGGTTCGGGTTGGACCCGTAGCCGGCCGCGATGACGCGCAAGCCCGCGGGCCGCGTCCGCCACATGTTGGAGAAGTCATAAGCGTTGGCGTATCCGATGATCCGCGCGGGATCCCCGGCGTAGTCGGCCAGGTTCCAGTACAGGCTGTTGATCCAGCTTGAGCCGTCGCCGGGCGGGTTGCCGCCGGCTTCGACGTCGAGCATGAGCGCGACCCGCGGGTGCAATCCGCCGCCGGCCTCGATCATCGCGCGCACGGCGTTGGCATTCTCCAGCCAGTTCGGCCGCACGTAGGTGTAGACGATCCCGAACGTCAGGCGACCACTGTCCAACGCACCGCGCATCCATGCGTAGTTGGCGGCGAAGTTGTGATCTCGATAGGCGCCGTCGCAGACGCGGATGGAAAGAACCCGGTACGGGTAGGAATCATCCACGGGCACTTGGAATTCGGAGACGTCGGCGAACAGGGTGTCGGTCACGGCGCCGCTCCTCGGCAGCCCCGCTGGGAGCAACCCATCTCAATCCCCCTTTACCGCAACCTCACTCGCCATGCTACCGAGCGCGGTAATCTCGCGGTTATGGCTGATCGGCCGGCCCGGGTGAGCGACGTGCATCGGATCGCCGCGTCGATGCCACACGTCAAGCGCTTGGAGGGCCCGAAGGGCAACTCCATCTATCAGGTGGGCGGAAAGTCGTTCGTGTTCTTCCGCACTCCCCAGCCCGACGCCACGGATCCGGACACCGGCGAACGCTATGCCGACGTGATCATGCTCTGGGTGGAATCGGAAAGCGACAAGCTCGCGCTCGTCCAGGATCCCGCGTCGCCGTTCTTCACCACAAGCCATTTCGACGGGCATCCCTCGGTGCTGGTTCGGGCCGGCCGGTTGGCAGAGATCACGACCACGGAACTGGCCGAGCTGGTCCAGGACGCGTGGCTTTCACGCGCGTCGAAGAGGCGCGCGGAGGCCTGGCTCGCGGAGCATTCCTAAGTTCGGGGCGCGGAAAGCGTCGGCTGCGAGCACGTTTAGACATGGGTCCAACGGGTAACGCTAGGCGCACGAGAATTTTCTCGAACACAACGGAGGTCACCATGGGTGGTCGCGGAGTGATCGGCGGGATTGTCCTGATCTGGTTGCTCATCGGAGTCTTCGCGGCGTACCAGCGCGACTACTTCAAAGGTGGGGCAACAAACTGTGTCACGGCGGGAAACATCGCGTTGACGGTTGTCGCCGGTCCCCTGAATTACGCGGGTGTCAATCCCAAAGTCAAGGATTGTCATGTCCCGCAGCCAAGTTCAATGCCCAGTGGTCTGCAAGTGGTCTAGAAACGGCCTAGGACCCGTCACAAAAGGAAGTTGTCATGATCATCCTCGGCGTAGTGCTACTCATTCTCGGGTTTGTGTTTAGCCTCCCGTTGTTGTGGGAGATCGGTATCGTCGTGCTCGTCATCGGCGCGGTGCTGTGGATCATGGGATCCGTCGGCCGGCCGGTCGCCGGCAGGCGGTACTGGTATTAGGCATCCGCCGGAATACCGGATCGCGTGACTGCTCGCCAGTCACGCGATCTTTTCACAGGACACACAAAGGAACGGCATAGCCTCGGCTCAGTCGGACGCGGATACTGGAAGCTGTGACGCAGTCCCGAGCCTCGGTAGAGCGGGTTGTCATGTGCCGTGCGGACGGCAACCCGATCAATGTTCTTGTCGTCGACGACGAAGCGGTGCTGGCCGAAATGGTCTCCATGGCGCTGCGATACGAGGGCTGGACCATCTCCACCGCGGGCGACGGCTCATCGGCCATCGCCGCGGCCCGGGCCCAGCGGCCCGACGTGGTCGTTCTCGACGTGATGCTGCCGGACATGAGTGGCCTGGACGTGCTGCACAAGCTGCGTGAGGACAATCCGCAGCTCCCGGTGCTGCTGCTGACGGCCAAGGACGCGGTGGAAGACCGCATCGCGGGCCTGACGGCGGGCGGCGACGACTATGTCACTAAACCCTTCAGCATCGAAGAGGTGGTGCTGCGGCTCCGGGCGCTTCTTCGACGCACCGGGGTGACGACCGTGGACAGCGGGGCGCAGCTGGTGGTGGGGGACCTGGTGCTGGACGAGGACAGTCACGAGGTGACCCGCGCGGGCGAACCAATCTCGTTGACCTCCACCGAGTTCGAGCTATTGCGGTTCATGATGCGCAACTCCAAGCGGGTGCTGAGCAAGGCCCAAATCCTGGACCGGGTGTGGAGTTACGACTTCGGCGGGCGATCGAACATCGTCGAGCTCTACATTTCCTACCTGCGCAAGAAGATCGACAACGGTCGTGAACCCATGATCCACACGCTGCGCGGCGCGGGCTATGTCCTCAAGCCCGCCCGCTAGGACGCGGCGGGTCTGGTCACTTCGGCTCCGGCTGCTGGTCGGCCAGATCGTCGTGCTCGCCGTGGTCTGCGTCGGCATCACCGCGGCGACCGAACTGGCGTTGCTGCACCACCTGGTCGCGCAGCTCGACGGGCAACTCGCCGGAACTTCGTACCGCTCGGCGTTGATGTATCCCGAACCGAAGCGCCCGGGCTGGCGGCACGAGTCGCACTTCTATCCGAGACCGGGCCCCGGCCCGCGGTTCCTCGATGCCCCGGGCCAGCCGGCCGGCATGGTCGCCGCGGTGATCACCGACGGCAAGATCGTCGACGCGGGATACCTGACCAGCGACGGCGCGCGGGCCTCGTTGACCCCGGCCGCGCAAACGCAACTGGAACACATCGCGGGCGGCCGCAAGCCGGTGACGGTCGACCTCGACGGACTCGGTCGATACCGCGTCGTCGCCGCCCCGAGCCGCAGCGGCGGGGACATCATCGTCACCGGCTTGTCGATGTCGAACATCGACGCCACCATGATCCGGATGCTGGTCATCCTCGGGATCGTCACGGTGATCGCGCTGGTCGCCGCGACCAGTGCCGGCGTCATCATCATCCGGCGGGCGCTGGCCCCGCTGCGCCGGGTCGCCCAAACCGCAAGCGAGGTCGTCGAACTCCCGTTGGACCGGGGCGAGGTCGAGTTGCCGGTGCGGGTAGCCGAGTCCGACGCGAACCCGTCCACCGAGGTCGGTCAGCTCGGGTCGGCGCTGAACCGGATGCTGGACCACATCGCGGCCGCGCTGTCGGCGCGGCAGGCCAGCGAGACCCGGGTTCGCCAGTTCGTCGCCGACGCCAGCCACGAACTGCGCACGCCGCTGGCCGCGATCCGCGGCTACACCGAGCTCACCCAGCGCATGGGTGATGACCGCGAGGCGGTCGCACACGCGATGAGCCGGGTGGCGTCGGAGACCGAGCGGATCACGCGGCTCGTCGAGGACCTGCTGTTGCTCGCGCGCTTGGACTCCGGCCGGCCGCTGGAACGCCAGGCGGTGGACCTGTCGCGGCTGGCGGTCGACGCCGTCAGCGACGCCCACGTCGCCGGGCCGGAACACCAGTGGGAGCTGGACCTGCCCGAGGAGCCGGTGGTCGTCACCGGTGACGCGGCGCGCCTGCAGCAGGTGCTGACCAACCTGCTCGCCAATGCGCGCGTGCACACCGCGCCCGGCACCGTCGTGACGACCCGGTTGAGCACCGAGCCCACGCAGACTGTGCTGCAGGTGATCGACAACGGCCCGGGCATCCCCGCGGGGCTGCAGTCCGAGGTGTTCGAGCGGTTCGCCCGCGGCGATTCCTCACGCTCGCGCAAGGGCGGCAGCACCGGGCTGGGGCTGGCGATCGTCTCCGCGGTCGTCAAGGCGCACAACGGGACGATCACGGTGGACAGCGCGCCCGGTCACACCGAGTTCACGGTGCGGTTGCCACTCAACGGGTGGCAACCGCCCGCATCACTGAGTTAGGAGCAAGTCACGTCGATTTCGAACGGCTTGTTCACCGGTTGCATCGGGTTGGCCATGTCGACCCCGGTGGCGGTGCCGGTGACCTTGTAGCTGTTGCCGTTCTTGGTCGCCGAGGCGTTGCCCTGGCCGGAACCCTGCGCGTACGCGAGCGTCACGCCGTTGACGTTGCCGAGCCCGACGGACTTCACCGTGTTGTCACCGCTGAGCACGACGGAGATGCCGGTCGCCGCACCACCTACCGCGATGGTCGTGTTGCCGCCGACCGTCGTGCACACGACGGAACCGGTCACGTTCTGGTTCTTGCCGTCGATGGTCACCGTCGGCGCCGCCGCGCCGCTTCCGGGGGTGGCAACCGCAACCGACGTGCCGTTCGCACTACCGCCCGTGCTCGACTTGTTGCTCGAACACCCGGAAATGCCCGCGGCCAGAATCGCCGCTCCGGCTACCGCCACAGTCAGTCCACGCTTCACCTGTTCTCCTTTGCCCGAATTGTTGCGGTCCTCGGCATTGAGAACCGTCAAGGCAGTATGCGGGTTTGCCGGGCCGCAGAAAAGAGGTTCGGGGAAATTGTTTCGCTCTGGTTAACCAGCCAGCTCCGCAGGCGTCTTCCGCGGAAGGGCGCCTTGGTGGCACTGTGTTGCCGTGGACCACAAGCACCCGGCCGCCGTCATCGAGTCGGCCCATCGCGAACACGCCCTGCCGTTTGATGACACGCGCGACTTCGAGAACGCCGATCGCGGCTTCATTGCGGCCTTGTCGCCGTGCGTCATCAAGGCCGCCGACGGCCGGGTGGTGTGGGACAACGACGCCTACTCCTTCCTCGGGGGTGACGCGCCGACGTCCGTGCACCCGAGCCTGTGGCGCCAGTCGACCCTGTGCGCCAAGCAAGGCCTGTACGAGGTGGTGCCGGGCATCTACCAGGTCCGTGGCCTGGACATCTCGAACGTCACCTTCGTCGAGGGCGACACCGGCGTCATCGTCATCGACCCGCTGATATCCACCGAGGTCGCCGGGGCGGCGCTGACGCTGTACCGCACCCACCGCGGCGGAGACCGCCCCGTCGTCGCGGTGATCTACACCCACAGCCACGTCGATCACTTCGGCGGCGTGCTGGGCGTCACCTCGCAGTCCGACGTGGACAGCGGCTCGGTGGCGGTGCTTGCCCCGGATGGCTTCACCGCGCACGCGGTCCAGGAGAACGTCTATGCGGGGCCGGCGATGACGCGCCGTGCGACCTACATGTACGGCTCCATGCTGGCGCGCGGACCGCAGGGCCACGTGGGTTGCGGGCTGGGTCAGGCCGCGTCCACCGGCGAGGTCGGCATCATCGTGCCGACCATCGACATCCGCGAAACCGGCGAGAAGCACACCATCGACGGCGTGGAGATCGAGTTCCAGATGGCGCCGGGGACCGAGGCGCCGGCCGAAATGCACTTCTACTTTCCTCGGTTCCGCGCGCTGTGCATGGCCGAGAACGCCACCCACAACCTGCACAACCTGCTGACCCTGCGCGGCGCGCTGGTGCGTGACCCGCACGCCTGGTCGGGCTACCTCACCGAGGCCATCGACACGTTCGCGGATCGCGCCGACGTGGTGTTCGCCTCCCACCACTGGCCCACCTGGGGCCGCGAGGCCATCGTCGAATTCCTTTCGCTGCAACGCGATCTGTACGCCTACCTGCACGACCAGACGCTGCGGCTGCTCAACCATGGCTATACCGGCGCCGAGATCGCCGAGGCGTTTCGGATGCCGCCCGCGCTGGAGCGCGCGTGGCACACCCACGGGTATTACGGCTCGGTCAGCCACAACGTGAAGGCGGTCTACCAGCGCTACATGGGATGGTTCGACGGCAACCCCGCGCGGCTGTGGCCCCATCCGCCGGAGGCGATCGCCCCCCGTTACGTCGAAGCGATGGGCGGCACCGACCGGGTCGTCGAGCTCGCCCAAGCGGCGTTCGACGCCGGTGACTTCCGTTGGGCGGCAACACTGCTCGATCACACCGTCTTCACCGACAGCCAACATGCGGGCGCCCGTGCGTTGTACGCCGACACGCTGGAACAGCTGGCCTACGGCGCCGAGAACGCGACGTGGCGAAACTTCTTCCTGAGCGGTGCCGCCGAACTTCGCGACGGCAACTTCGGCACCGCGGTCCAAGTCGCTTCTCCGACAATGCTTTCTCAGCTGACGCCCGAGCAGATCTTCGACAGCCTCGCCATCGCGGTCAACGGCCCGCGTAGCTGGGACCTCGACATCGCCCTCGACATCGCCTTCGCCGACGCGGGTGTCAACTACCGGCTGGCCCTGCGCAACGGCGTGCTCGTGTACCGCCGGGTGGCGGCCGACCCGGCGACGGCGACCGTTACGGTCAAGGCGGACAGCAAGTTACGGTTGCTGGCGGCCGCGGCGGGTGACTTCACCTCGCCGGGCCTGGACGTTTCGGGCGACCAGGCGGCGCTGCAGGCTTTCCTGGGTGCGCTCGACCGGCCCGACCCGGCCTTCAACATTGTCACGCCGTAGTGCTCAGCCGACGTCGATGACGACCTTGCCCAGCACCTTTCGGTCGGCCACATGCCGTAACGCGGCCGCGGTCTCGGCCAGGGGGAACCGTGCCCCGATGTAGGGCCGGATGGTGCCGGCGGCGAACATCCGATCCAGCTCTCGCATGTCGCGCGCGGCGTCGTCGGGCCGGTCGGCCATGAAGGTGCGGATCTCCATGCCGCGGATGGTGATTCCCTTGAGCAGGACCAGGTTCAGCGGGATGGAGGGAATGGCGCCCGAGGCGTAGCCGAGGGTGATGAAGCTGCCGCCGCGGGCCAGGGCCCGCAGCGCGGGCTCCGCGTAAGGTCCGCCGACGGGATCGAGGACCACCCGGGCGGCATCACCGGTGAGCTCGCGGATGCGCGTCTTGAGGTCTTCGCGGCCATAGTCGACGGTCGCCTCGGCGCCGCGCTGCCGGCACAGCTCGAGCTTTTCGGGGCTGGACGCGGCCGCCAGCACCCGGGCCCCCATGGCCACCGCCAGGGCGACGGCCGCCAGCCCCACGCCGCCGGCGGCGCCCAGCACGATCACCCAATCGCCCCGTGCGACTTTGGCAATCGAGCGCAGCGCGTGGTACGCGGTGCGGTAGGTGACGCCGAACGCCGCGGCCGACGCGAAGTCGACGCCGTCGGGCATGAGCGCGGCCGATCCCGAATCGAGCAGCGCCCGCTCGGCGAACGCGCCGGTCGGGGTGGTCGCGAAGACCCGCTGGCCGGGACGAAACGGGCTGCCGTCGCCGACCGCGACCACCTCGCCGGCTAGCTCGCTGCCCGGGACGAACGGAACCGGAATCTTGACCTGATACTTGCCGGCGATCAACAGCACGTCGGGGAAGTTGACCGCCGCGGCGTGCACCCGAACCACCAGCTGGCCCGGCCCGGGGACGGGGTCGGGAAGGTCCTCGGCGACCAGGTCCTCCGGTGCGCCGTACGAACGGCAGACGGCGGCGCGCATCACCCGATCCCCAAGCCACGCAAGCAGAACCGGACCACGTGCGCGATGTCGTCGCGACCCGGCCGGTCGGCCGACCCCACGTAGCGCCGCATCGTCGCTGCCGTGCAGCAGAACACCGCCTCGACGTCGCGGTCGACGTCGGCGCTGCCCAGCTCGGTGATCGGGTCGATCAGCAGATCCCGCAGGGGGCCCATCATTTCCTGGTCGACGGCGCGCCAGTTGGCGGGTGACATCTGACCGGCGGCCGCACGGCTCTTGCGGATCAGCTGCGGGTCGGCGACCTGCGCCAGCGTGCCCTCGATCCAGCGCGCGATCTGGTCCTGCGGCTTGGATTCCTTGGCCATCTGGTGCTGCAGGTAGGACACGACGATGGCCACGCCGCGTTCCATGACCGCCAGGATGAGGTCATCCTTGCCGGCGAAATACCGGTAGAACGCCTTGTTCGACGAGCCGGCCTCAGCGACGATGTCGCTGACCCTCGGCTCCTCAGGCGCGACGCGTTCCATCACCCGCACCGCCGCTGCCAGGATGCGTTCGACCTCCTCGGTCGCCCCGCGCTGGCGGTCGTCCAGGGCGCGCTCGACGGCCGCGGTGACCCTGCTACTGGTCAACGAGTTCACCGTATTTGGCACGGGCCGCCTCGAGCCGGACGTCCAGCATCTCGCTCGGCCAGTCGCCCTCTTCGGCCTCGTAACCCTTGAGCAGCATCCGCGCCAGGTTGACCTTGTGCGCCTCGGTGGGGCCGTCGGCCAGGCCGAGCGCGATGCCGCCGAGCAGCACGTTGACCAGTGGCAGCTGGTCGGTGAGACCGAGGGCGCCGTGGACCTGAATCGCGCGCAGCGCAATCGATTTGAGCACCTGCGACGCCAGGATCTTGCAGGCGGCGATCTCGGCGCGGGCGGCGCGCTCGTCGCCGTTGTCGATCAGCCAGGCGGCGTGCAGGACGGTCAGCCGGAACGGTATCAACTCGGTATAGGAGTCCGCGACGAACTCCTGCACCAATTGCTTGTCGGCCAGCGAGCTGCCCTGGGTGAAGCGGCTTTTCGCGCGCCGCGACATCATCTCGACGGCCCGTTGCGCCATCCCGATCGAGCGCATCGCGTGATGCAGCCGCCCGCCGGCCAGCCGGGTCTGCAAGATCAGGAAGCCCTGACCGGGTTCGCCGAGCAACGCGTCGGAGGGCACGCGCACCCCCTCGTAACGGACCAGGGAATGTCCGGGCTCGTGCGGGTCGGCGCCGACGAGGTGGTGGGTCGCTTCAACGTTCAGGCCGGGGGTGCCGGCCGGGATCAGGAACGTCGAGGCGCCCTGGTGGACGGGCACGTCGGGGTCGGTGATCGCGACGACGATGAAAAACGAGGCGACGGAGGCGTTGGAGGAGAAGTACTTTCGCCCGGTGATGATCCAATCGTCGCCGTCGCGGACGGCTCGTGTGGTGAAGACGCGCGGGTCCGCGCCGCCCTGGGGCTCGGTCATCGAGAAGCAGGAAAAGATCTCCCCGGACAGCAGCCCGGCCAGGTAGCGGTCCTTTTGGTCCTGGGTGCCGAAGCGGGCGATGATCTCCGCGTTGCCGGTGTCGGGCGCCTGCGTCCCGAACACGATCGGCGCCCAGGGGCTGCGCCCGAGGATCTCGTTGATCAGCGTCAGCTTGACCGCGCCGAACCCCTGCCCGCCCAGCTCCGGCCCCAAATGCGGTGCCCAGAGGCCATTGTCGCGGACTTGCTGCTTGAGCGGATCGACGATCCGGCGCCGCTCGTCGTTGAGTGGCAGGAATTCGCAGCCGGGGAACAGCACCTCGAGAGGTTCGACCTCCTCGCGCACGAACTCGCGGATCCAGGTCAGCTTTTTCTCGAATTCCGGTTCGGTGGAAAAGTCCCAGGACATGCGAATGCTCCTATCTGCTACGGAATCCCGCCGTCTGACCGCAGGATCGAACCGGTGGTGAAGCTGGACGCGTCGGAAGCCAGGAACAGGGCGGCGCCGACGATCTCGCGCGGGTCGCCCGCGCGCTTCAACGAGAGGTGGCCGAAATTGTTGCCGTCGCCCAGATCCCAGGCCTTGCTGACGTCGGTCAGGTAGGGCCCGGCCATCAGCGTGTTGACGCGCACCGCCGGCCCGAAGGCCTGCGCCAGTCCCTCGGTCATGGCGTTGAGCCCGGCCTTGGCGGCGGCGTACGGGATGATCCCGCCGTTGGGGCGAAGCGACCCGGTGGAGCTCACGTTGATGATGGATCCGCGGCCGGCGGCCACCATGCGCTCGCCCACCAACGCCGATAACCGGAAGGGCCCCTTGAGGTTCAGGTTGACGACCGCGTCGAAGAGCTTCTCGGTGACGTTGCTCAACTTGTCGTACAGCGGCGACATGCCCGCGTTGTTGATCAGGGTGTCGATTTTGCCGAACCGCTCATAGGTCGCGTCGACCAGGCCGTCGAGTTGGTCCCAGCGCCCCACGTGCACCTGATAGGGCATGGCGGAGCGGCCGGTCTCGGACTCGATCTCCTTGGCGGTGGACACGCAGTTGTCCATGTTGCGGCTAGCGATCACCACGTCGGCGCCGCAACGGGCGACGGCGAACGCCATCTCGCGGCCCAGTCCGCGGCTGCCGCCGGTGATCAGCACAACGTGATCGGTGAGGTCGAAAAGCTGGTCCGCGTAGCCCATTTCAGCGGGCCCCGGCGAGCTCGGCTGCGGTGGCGATGAGCCGCGGGATCATCTCCCCGAAGGTCTCGGTGATCTTGGGGTCGACTTTTCCGGTCTTGACCCCCGCCGCGTAGGTCTTCTCCAGCACGATGCCGAGCTTCCAATTGGCCAGCACCAGGTAATAGTCGATGTTCTCGGTGGACAGCCCGCTGACGTTCTCGTAGTGCTCGAGCAATTCGCTGCGCGTCGGCATGCCGCGCATGTCCAGGTAGAACCCGCCGGTGCTGGGCTCCTCGCCGTCGTAGCCCAGCAGCGCCCACGCGAGATCCAGCAGCGGATCGCCGACCGTCGTCATCTCCCAGTCCACGATCGCGGCCAGCCGCGCCGGCGCCCCGCGCGCGAACATCACGTTGGCGAACTGGTAGTCGCCGTGCATGATGCCCGGCTTGTAGTGGGCGGGCCGGTTATTGCGCAGCCAGTCGGCGGCCTCGTGCAGCCCCGGAAGCTCGCGCACCTTGTAGGCGTCGAGGAACTTCAGCCAGCGATCGACCTGTCGTTCGTGGAATCCGTCCGGGCGCCCGAAGCCCTCGAGGCCCTGCGCGCGCCAATCCACCCGGCCCAGCTTGGCGGCGCCCTCGACGAGTTGGAACGCCAACCCGCGGCGCGCCGCCAGGTCGGTGTCGAACGGCGCCTGCCACCCGCCGTCCATCGGGCTCCACCCGTCGATCGCCTGCATCACGTAGAACGGCATGCCGAGCACGGTGCCGGTGTCGTCGGCGGCGATCAGCGCCGCGTGTGGCACGTCGGTGCCCGACAGCGCGCGGACGAGGCGGATCTCGCGGAGCAAGCCGTCGATGCGGGCCGCGTCGGCGCGGGCGCCCGGCATCCGCAACACCATCCGCTCGCCGCCGCGTTCGATCAGGTACAGGGTGTTCTGCGAGCCGCCCTTGAGCTGTTCCAGCACCGGTTCCTCGCCGGCGCCCGGCGCGTCGTTCGCATCCAGCCAACGGCCAATAACTGCCGGGTCCAGTTGGGTTTCGCTGACACTTGTCATAGGCTGCACACCCCAATCTCCTCACGGAGAATAGCATTCTCCGTGAGCGGCGGGAAGCCCGCGGCTAGCCGCCGAAGCTGTTATCAGGACTTGTGCGCGCTCAGCAGGAAGCCCGCCGCCATGAAATGGCCCTCGCCGTCGTGTTCGACGTCGGGCAGGTCAGCGGAAGCCGCGAGCGCGCCGGCGTTGCCGTAGAGCTTGGCGGGGCGGAGGTCATCGACTTGCCAGAGCTCAGCGACGGCGTCGTGCAACTCGGTCTCGGTGAAGCCGCGCGGGCCGGGCCGGTCGGGACTCTGCGGACCCAAGGCACCGGCGGCGAACGCCAGGATGTACAGCGCGGCCCCCGGCGCGGCGGCCCGAAAGATCGCGTGCAGGTAGTCCTGGCGGCTCTCGGGCGGCAGCGCGTGGAACAGCCCGCTGTCCAGGATCGTGGCGAAGCGGCCGTCATAGCCCCGGAAGCTGGTGACGTCGGCCTGCGCGAAAGTCGCTGTCGTCAGGCCTCGTTCGGCGGCCGCGGCGGCCGCGGCCTCGACCGCGGTAGCGCTGGCGTCCAGGCCCACGACGGTGTAGCCGCGCGCGGCGAGGGCGAGCGACAGGGCGGCATGGCCGCAGCCGGAGTCCAGGACGTCGCTGCGGATCTTGCCCTCATCGATGAGCGCCGCCAGCTCGGGCTGCGGCCGACCGATGCTCCACGGCGGCGGTGTCTCCTGCCGGTATGCGGCGTCCCAATCCATCTGCGGCTGGGTCATCTCTCCTCCTCGAGGTCGGTGTCGCGGGGCGCGATGAGAAACTGGGCGCTGCCCACCATCCGACGACGGGAACAAACATGCAAGTGTTGCTGGTTCGGCATGCGCTACCGCTGCGCAGCGAACACGGCGAGGGCTCCGACCCGGACCTGTCCGAGCAGGGGTGGGAGCAGGTCGAGCGGCTGCCCGACGCACTCGCCCGGTTCCCCATCGCGCGGGTGGTGAGCAGCCCCCAGCGGCGCGCCATCCAGACCGCCGAACCCGTTGCGGCCGCCCGCCGGTTGCAGGTCGAGATCGACGACCGATTCGCCGAATACGACCGCGATCTTCCGGTCTACATCCCCGTCGAGCAGATCAAAGCGGAACGACCCGAGGAGTGGGCCCGCCTGGCCGAGGGGCATCTGCCCAGCGCGGTCGACGAGGACGCGTTTCGGGCGCGCGTCCGCGCGGGGCTCGACGACCTCGTCGCCGCCGCCGACCCCGAGGACACGGTCGCGGTGTTCAGCCATGGCGGCGTCATCAACGTCCTGCTGCACGAGATCCTCGGCACGAGGCGGCTGTTGTCCTTTCCCGTCGACTACGCGTCGGTGACCCGGCTGCTGTTCTCGCGGACCGGTCAGGCGACGGTGGCCGGGGTCAACACGGTCGAACACGTGTGGGACCTCTTGCCGCGAAACCAGCGGTGGTGAAGGTGACCGACATCAGCGGTGGTAAACAAGTTCGAGTGACTTCAGTTGACCGACTCGACGGGCTCGACCTGGCCTCGCTGGACCGGTACCTGCGTTCGCTGGGGATAGGCCGCGCCGGCGAGCTGCGCGGCGAGTTCATCTCCGGTGGCCGCTCGAATCTGACGTTCCGGGTGTACGACGACGCGACCAGCTGGCTGGTGCGGCGCCCGCCGCTGCACGGGCTGACACCGTCGGCCCACGACATGGCCCGCGAATACAAAGTCGTCGCCGCGCTGCAGGACACGCCGGTTCCGGTGGCGCGCACGATCGCCCTGTGCGAGGACGACTCGGTGCTGGGAGCCCCGTTTCAGATCGTCGAATTCGTTGCGGGCCAGGTGGTGCGCCGGCGCGCGCAGCTCGAAGCGTTCAGCCACACCGTCATCGACGCCTGCGTCGACTCGTTGATCCGGGTGCTCGTCGATCTGCACAGCGTCGACCCGAATGCCGTGGGACTGGCCGACTTTGGCAAGCCCAGCGGTTACCTGGAGCGCCAGGTGCGACGCTGGGGTTCGCAATGGGAGCTGGTGCGGCTGCCCGACGACCACCGCGACGCCGACGTCGAACGACTGCATTCGGGCCTGAGTCAATCGATTCCGCGGCAGAGCCGGACCTCGATCGTGCACGGCGACTACCGGATCGACAACACCATCCTCGACGCCGACGACCCCACCACGGTCCGCGCGGTCGTGGACTGGGAGCTCTCCACCCTCGGCGACCCGCTGTCCGACGCCGCCCTGATGTGCGTCTACCGCG
>NZ_LZLY01000100.1 GCF_001673535.1 Mycobacterium sp. 1081908.1
CTAGCCAATTCGACATCACCAGCTGCACAAACGAATTGCGGTTGAGCTCGACCATCAGCGGGTGAACGGTCGCCGCCTGCGCCGCCTCGAAGACGCTGGCCACCGCGCGGGCCTGCGTGGCCGCGCCTGACGCCTGGGCCGCCGCCTGACCGAGCCACCCCGCGTACGGGGTTGCCGCGGCCGCCATCGCCTGTGATGCCGCGCCCTGCCACGCCTGGTCGGTCAATCCCGAGGTGATCGACGAGAACGACGACGCCGCCGATCCCAACTCCGAAGCTAAGCCGTCCCAGGCCGCCGCCGCGTCCAGCATCGGCGCCGACCCGGCGCCACTGAACATCAGCAGAGAGTTGATTTCCGGCGGTAACACCGCGAAGTTCGCCATTGAAGACCTACCTCCCGCACTCATCCCTTGTTTGTTGCTGGACGCTGTAGTAGAGCCGATCCGGTGAGCTACCGATCCCAACAAAAGAGCCGCAGAGCATGCCTGACTACAGGCGGGCCAGGTTAAACAGACCCGCGATCCCGGTGCCGATGTTGCCCAAGCCGGAGAGATCGCCGCTGAAGAAGCCGCTTCCGGCGCCGATGATGGGGCCCGTGACGCCGGTGTTGAAGAACCCCGAGACATCGCTGTTGCTCACCGAACCGCCGGTGACTTTGTTGAAGAGGCCCGAGACGTCTCCGTTGAAGGCGGTGCCGCCGCTGGCCGAGTTGAAGAAGCCCGACACGAATTGGCCGGTGTTCCCGAAGCCCGATTCACCCTTACCGGTGTTGTTGAATCCCGAGTTGACCAGGCCGCTGTCGGTGGTGAACCCGACGCCCGTGTTCACGTTGCCAGAATTCAAGAAACCCGTGTTTGTGTTGCCCGAATTGCCAAAGCCCGTATTGACGTCGCCCGCATTCCAGAAGCCCGTGTTTGCGTCACCCGAATTCCCGAAGCCTGTGGCGGAGTTCCCCGAATTCCAGAAGCCGGTGTCGAACTGGCCCGCGTTCCCGAAGCCCGTGCCGAGAGTATTCGAGTTCCCTAACCCGAAGTTTAAGACGCCGGAGTTTCCGATGCCGATGTTGTTGATGCTGCCCACAACTCCGGCCCCACCCGGCACAAGGGTATTGACACCCGAGTTGAAGATGCCGATGTTGCCGCTGCCCGAGTTGAAGAAGCCGATATTGTTCGTGCCGGAATTCCCGAAGCCGATGTTGCCGCTGCCCGAGTTCAGCCCGGCGAAAGCGAATTGACCGGTTGCCGAGTTGTAGTAAGCATTCCCGATACCGATCAGATTGTTACCCGTAAGGCCGAAGCCGACGTTGCCGTTGCCGGTGTTCCCGCCGCCGATGTTCGCGTTGCCGAGGTTGCCCAAGCCGAAGTTGCCGTTGCCCCCGTTACCGATGCCGACGTTATGACCGCCCGGATCTCCGGTCATCATGCTGGCCTCGCCGAAATTCCCAAAGCCGATGTTGGCGTTGCCGATGTTTCCGCCGCCGAGGTTGGAGTTGCCGGTGTTTCCGCTGCCGAGGTTGCCGCTGCCTTTGTTGCCGCTGCCCAGGTTGGCATTGCCGAGGTTGCCGATGCCCAGGTTGGGCAGCGTGGCGACGATGTCCTGCAGGGTCTGGGCGGGCGCCAGCTGCGCGGCCGCCGCCGATGCCCCGCCGTGGTAGCCCACCATCGCCGCCACGTCCTGGGCCCACATCGCCTCGTAGTCGCCCTCGAGTTGAGCGATCGCTGGCGCGTTGAGGCCGAACCAGTTCGACATCACCATCTGCACCAGCGAATTGCGGTTCAGTTCCACCATGATCGGATGCACCGTCGCGGCCTGCGCAGCCTCGAACGCGCTGATCACCGCGCGGGCCTGCCCGGCTGCCGTGGCTGCCTGGGAGGCCGCCGCGCTCAACCACCCGCTGTAGGGGGCCGCCGCCGCCGTCATCGCCTGGGCCGCCGGGCCTTGCCAGGCCTGACCGGCCAGCCCCGACGTCACCGACGCGAACGACGACGCCGCCGAACCCAGCTCCGAGGCCAACCCATCCCAGGCGGCCGCGGCTTCCAACATGGGAGCTGAACCCGCGCCAGCAAAGATCAATGCCGAATTCAACTCGGGGGGCAACACCAAAAAGCTCACGGCCGTAGCCTCCTAGCTGTCCAGCCTGCCGCAGCGGCGGGCTTTAGTTGACGTGGCACACTGTTTGTTTGGCGGCCGGTGCCGTCGCATGTTCCGGCTGCGCACACGAATGACGCGGCTCCTCGATCGGCTACCGATTCCCCGGCTGACGCCACAGCAAACCGTCACGGTTGGTAGGGTACGGCTCCGCAGCCGAAAGCGGACGTTTTCCCGAAAAATGTCTTACCGGCTCTTCCGCTTCGCTCCAGCTAGCCGAGCAAGCGCTTGGTTGATACCCTGATTCCGTGGAGCGAGCGACCGGTCAGGCTAATAGCCGGCGAGACGAGTTACTTGCGCTCGCCGCGACCATGTTCGCCGAGCGCGGTCTGCGCGCCACCACCGTGCGCGATATCGCCGACGGCGCGGGCATCCTGTCCGGAAGCTTGTACCACCATTTCTCCTCCAAAGAGGAGATGGTCGACGAGTTGCTCCGCGAATTCCTGGAGTGGTTGTTCAACCGATACCGCGAAATCATCGACGGCGAGCCGAATCCGCTGGAACGGCTCAAGGGTCTGTTCATGGCGTCCTTCGAGGCGATCGAGGATCGTCACGCCCAGGTCGTCATCTACCAGGACGAGGCCAAACGGCTGCTGTCGCAGGAACGGTTCTCCTACATCGAGGACATGAACCGCCAACAACGCAAGATGTGGGTAGAGGTGCTCAATCAGGGCATCGACGACGGCTGCTTCCGGCCCGACCTCGACGTCGACCTCGTCTACCGATTCATCCGTGACACCACCTGGGTGTCGGTGCGCTGGTATCAACCCGGCGGACCGCTCACCGCGCAGCAGGTGGGTCAGCAATATCTCGCCATTGTCCTTGGCGGCATTACCAAAGAAGGAGTCTGAACGATGCCTGAGGCGTACGTCATCGACGCTGTGCGTACCGCGGTCGGCAAGCGCAACGGCGCGCTGGCCGGGGTGCATCCCGTCGACCTGGGCGCGCTGGGGTGGCGCGGACTGCTCGACCGGGTCGACGTCGACCCCGCCGCCGTTGAGGACGTGATCGCCGGGTGCGTCGACGCCATCGGCGGGCAGGCGGGCAACATCGCCCGGCTGTCGTGGCTCGCCGCCGGTTATCCCGAAGAGGTTCCCGGCGTCACCGTGGACCGGCAGTGCGGTTCCAGCCAGCAGGCGATTTCCTTTGGCGCGCAAGCGATCATGTCGGGAACGGCGGACCTCATCGTGGCCGGCGGCGTGCAGAACATGAGCCAGATCCCGATCTCGTCGGCGATGACCGTCGGCGAGCAGTTCGGCTTCACCTCGCCCACCAGCGAATCCAAGCAATGGCTGCACCGCTACGGCGACCAGGAGATCTCGCAGTTCCGCGGCTCGGAGATGATCGCCGAGAAGTGGAACCTGTCGCGGGAAGAGATGGAACGGTACTCGCTGACCAGCCACGAACGCGCCTTCGCGGCAATTCGCGGGGGACACTTCGACAACGAGATCATCACTGTGGAAACCGAATCCGGCCCGTTCCGGGTCGACGAGGGTCCCCGTGAGTCGTCGCTGGAGAAGATGGCCGGCCTTAAGACGCTTGTCGAGGGGGGCCGGCTGACGGCGGCGATGGCCAGTCAGATCTCCGACGGCGCCAGCGCGGTGCTGCTGGCCTCCGAGCGCGCGGTCAAGGACCACGGACTGACACCCCGGGCCCGCATCCACCACATCAGCGCCCGTGCCGCCGACCCGGTGTTCATGCTGACCGGGCCCATCCCGGCGACCCGCTACGCACTGGAAAAGACCGGGCTCTCAATCGAAGACATCGACACCGTCGAGATCAACGAGGCGTTCGCGCCGGTGGTGCTGGCGTGGCTCAAGGAGATCAAGGCCGACCCCGGAAAGGTCAACCCCAACGGCGGCGCGATCGCCCTGGGTCACCCCCTGGGCGCCACCGGGGCCAAGCTGTTCACCTCCATGCTCAACGAACTCGAGCGAATCGGCGGCCGCTACGGCCTGCAGACGATGTGCGAGGGTGGCGGTACGGCCAACGTCACGATCATCGAGCGGCTCTAATTCAGGGCGTCGGTGGGCCGAGGGCCCCTGATTCCTTACGCGAACTGCTTCAGGATGTTTTCGACGCTGAGCAGCCCTGACATCAAACTCCCCGTGTTGAGCAGGCCCGAGTCGAAGCCGCTCAAGTTGGGGATGATGGTGCCCGGGATGCCGGTGTTGCCGATGCCGGAAATGTTTCCGTTGAGTCCCGGACTACCGCCGCTGACCGAGTTGAAGAGGCCGGAAAGCCGCCCGGCGGAGGCGCCGGTAGCGGTGTTGAAGAAGCCGGAGATGGCGGTTCCGGAGTTGCCGAAGCCGGAATTCTCGGCGACGACGTCGGTGGTGGAGCCGAAGGCTGTGTTCAGGTCACCGGAATTCCACGAGCCCGTGTTGATGCTCCCGGAATTCCCGAAGCCGGTGTTGATGATCCCCGAATTGCCGAAGCCCGTGTTCGTCTGGCCCGAATTCCAGAAGCCGGTGTTGAACGAGCCCGAGTTGTCGAAACCGGTGTTCAAAGTTCCGCTGTTTCCGAAGCCGAAGTTGCCGGTCAATGCGTTGCCGAAGCCCAGGTTGCCGCTGCCCGCGTTGCCGATGCCGAAGTTGCCGAAACTGGTGGACGTCAGGGCGCCGCCCGAGTTGAAGATGCCGACGTTGCCGTTGCCGGAGTTGAAGAACCCGATGTTGTTCGAACCCGAGTTGCCGAAGCCGATATTGCCGGCGCCGGAGTTCAGTCCCGCGAAGGTGAACTGGCCCGTCGCCGAATTGTAGTAGGCGTTTCCGACCCCGATCAGATTGTTCCCATTGAGGCCGAAGCCGATGTTGTTGTTGCCGCTGTTGCCGGCGCCGATGTTTCCGTTCCCGGAGTTGCCGAGGCCGAAGTTGTTGTTGCCGTAATTGCCCATGCCGAAATTACCGCCCGGGTTCGAGCTGGTAAGGGCATTGCCATTGTTTCCGAAGCCGACGTTCAGGTTGCCGGTGTTCCCACTGCCGATGTTTCCGCTGCCGGTGTTGCCGTTGCCGATGTTGTTATTGCTGCTGCCGGCGGGGTTGCCGTTGCCGGTGCCGATGTTTCCGCTGCCGGTGTTGCCGCTACCGATGTTTCCCGTGCCGGTGTTGCCGTTGCCGATGTTGCCGGTGCCGCCCTTGTTCCCGATGCCGATGTTGGGCAGGGCCGCCAGCAGATCTTGTATCCCTTGTGCGGGTGTCAGGTTCGCGGCCGCCGCCGACGCGCCGGAGTAGTAGCCGAACATTGCGTCCACATCCCGAGCCCACATCTCTTCGTACTCGGCCTCGAGTTGCGCGATCACCGGCGCGTTCAACCCGAACCAATTCGACATCACCGTCCGCACAAACGAATTGCGGTTGAGCTCCACCATGAGCGGATGGACCGTGGCGGCTTGCGCGGCCTCGAACGCGCTCACCACCGCACGTGCCTGGCCCGCCGCTCCCGCCGCTTCGGCAGCGGTCTGGCTCAGCAATCGCGTGTAGGGCGCGGCCGCGGCCAGCATGGCCTCGGAGGCGGCGCCCTGCCACGCTTGACCTGCGAGTCCGGAGGTAACCGAGCCGAACGACGCCGCCGCGCTGCCCAGCTCGGATGCCAAGCCATCCCACGCGGCCGCCGCGTTGAGCATCGGTGCCGAACCGGCGCCGGAAAACATCAGCAGAGAGTTGATTTCCGGCGGCAGGACCATGAAATTGGCCATCTTCCAACCTCCTCGTTACTCCGGGCGGCGTTTGGCCGACCCGATGCCTCGTCGAGACGGGCAGTTCCGTCAGACGGTACGCCGGTGCGAAGCGCAGGTCCGGATTTTCACCGGATGTTTTAGCGCTGGACTATTCGCGGGTGGGCCTGGTCAGGCGGCGAGGACCAGCGCGATCCCAGCGAGGGCCAGCAGCCAGCTGGTGAAGCTGCCGACGAGGAAGTACTCGGTCACCTCGTCGATGCCGACCTCGCCGTTACGCTCCTTCTGGGCGCTCAATTCCGGAAACCGAATGATGCCTTTGGCCGCGATGACGGCGCTGGCCGCGGCCACCTGTCCGCCGACGCCTAGGCTCAAGATCAGCAGGCGCTCCATCGGACCCAGCAGCCGGCCGCCCTTGAGCCGGTCCGACGGCTGCGGCTCGCCGAGCGGACGCACCGCCCCCACCGCGCCAAGCACTAAGCGCACCAGCTGATT
The DNA here is from genome assembly GCF_001673535.1 of Mycobacterium sp. 1081908.1. GTDB lineage: Bacteria > Actinomycetota > Actinomycetes > Mycobacteriales > Mycobacteriaceae > Mycobacterium. The sequence continues at coordinate 6,319 of NZ_LZLY01000100.1, forward strand.
AGCGGTGCCGAACTGCACCACGACCACCCCGATGACCATCAGCAGCCGCGTCGGCGTGACGTGGCTGAGCGGCAGTTGCACCCACCCGGACCACCGGGCGACGAGCCCGTGGACCGCCGAGGACCACCCGGACAGCACGATCAACAGCGTCAGCGCGGCCACGAACACGGCCAAGGGCGCGGCCTGCCGCCTGCCCCTGAGCTCGCTGCGCCGGCACAACCACTCCCAGGCCACGGACGCGGTGGCCGCCAGCACGAGCAGCGCGATGTCCCCGGCATGCCACAGCCCGGCCAGCGCCGCGCACACCGCCACCACGACCGGCCCGATCGCCAGCGACGGCCACGCGGCGCGAACCGCTCGACGACACAGGTCGGCGACTCCCAGCGCGATCAGTAGGACGGCCACGGCGCTCACGGCAGGGTCCGAAGATATTGGCTGGCAAGGACAATCAGATCCAGACCGTCGCGGGCCGCCCGCTGGGACACCGCTGACGGGCTGATGCCTTCGCCCGCGGCGAGTTCCCTTTTGGTCCGGCCGGTCATCAATCCCCTCACAATCCGTAACGATCTTTCATCGAGCGATCCAAGCAGATGGTCCCGACAAATCAGGGCGGCGTTGACGGCGGCGGCGTCGGCGCGGGTGTTCTCGCCCGCCCGAAAGGTCGTGCGCACCAGCGCGAAGCCGGGCTGGCGCTGAGCCTCCGCGGTGTGCTGGATGGCCGCTCGGGCGGCCCACCATCCGGGCCCGTCCTGGATGCGTGCGTCGGCGTCGAGGATGGTGACTTCCCCCCAACCGAGGCCGAATCGGACGTCGACCTCGGGGGCAACTGCCAGCCTCAGGGAGAGCGCGGCGTCGATCGCGGCGCCGACGGTCGGATAGCTGCCCTGAAACTCGTCGCCAACGGTGAAGGCCGGCGGGTCGATCGCACCCGCGGCGACCCGGCCCAATGCGGCGGCGACGCGCTGGTGCAGGTCGGTGCGGTCGGTGGCGCGCCGTGAGCCGACCACGTCGCCGATCATCGTCGCCCGAAGTGAAGGCTTTCCCTTCACCTTGCTCATATGAAGACTATAGCTTAATCTCGGTCTAATTTAGCAATAAGCTTAATAAGTGCCCGGAGGAAAGCTAGGGTTCCACGAGCGCGGCGGCCGCCTGCAGATGCTTCACAGCGTCGCTAACGATGCCTTCGATCAGTTCCGCGCACGACGGCAAGTCGTCCAGGATCCCGGCCACCTGCCCGGACGCCAGCACGCCGGCCTCGGTGTTGCCCTCCACCAGCCCCGCCTTGAGCAGCATCGGGGTGTTCGCCGCCATCACCACCTGCGACCAGGTCAGCTCCTTGCCGTGGCGCATCGCCAGGCCGTCTCGGATCATGGAGGCCCAGGTCATCTGCGACATGCTCTTGAACTTCGCCGCGTTGCGCACCGCCGCGGTCAAACCCCGTACCGGCGAACCGTTTTCCAGCTTTTCGACCAACCCGGTCCGCAGCACCCGATGCGGCATGCCGTCGACTCGCGTGGTCACGACCGTGCCGTCCAGCGCCGCCTCGAGGTAACGCCGTTTGACCGCGTCGGGCACGGTGGAGTCCGAGGTGAGCAAGAACCTCGTGCCCATCGCCACGCCGGCTGCGCCGTAGGACAACGCAGCCGCGAGCCCGCGGCCGTCGAAGAATCCGCCCGCCGCGATCACCGGGATCCCGGTGCCCTGCACGGCGTCCAGCACGGACGGCAGCAGCAGCGTGGTCGCGACGGGCCCGGTGTGCCCACCGCCCTCGCCGCCCTGCACGATCATCGCGTCGGCGCCCCAAGCGGCGACCTTCTTTGCGTGCTTGGCCGCGCCGATCGACGGAACGACCACCGCGCCTGCCTCTTTCAGCCGGGCGATCAGCTCCTGCTTGGGCGCCAACGCGAAGGACGCGACCTTGACGCCCTCGCGGATCATCAACTCGACCCGGTCGCCGGCGTCGGCGGCGTCGGCGCGGATGTTCACGCCGAACGGCTTGTCGGTCGCGGCCTTGACCTTGGCGATCGCGGTCGCCAATTCGTCGAGCGTCATGGTCGCCGACGCCAGGATGCCGAGGCCGCCGGCGTTGGCGGTGGCCGAAACCAGCCGGGCGCCGGCCACCCAGCCCATCCCGGTTTGCACCACCGGATGCTCGACGCCGACCAGCTCGGTCAGCGGCGTGCGCAACCTCATCAACGTATCTCTCTGTCGCGCAGCGCCTTCGGGTCGATGACTTCCCGAATCAGGCGCAGCTCGTCATCGGTGGGAAGCCGTGACTCGTCCGCCTCGTCGAGGCCGTCCACCTCGAACGACGTGTTCTCCCGGACGTCGTCGGGCGATACACCGGGATGCAGGGACACCGCCCGCATCGTCTTGCCCGGCCCGCCGAAGTCGAACACCCCGAGGTTGGACACCACCCGATACGGGTTGGCGAACCGGAACGCCGGATTGTCGGCGTCCACCTTGTCCCAGCCGATGCCGCAGACCACGTCGACCGCCTCGCAGAACACCCGCTTCGAGTGGTTGCCGACCCAGTAGCTGGTCGCATGGTTGATCGCGTTGCCGGGTGCGCCCCGCAAGCCGAACATCTGCCGGGTGGGGTGCTGCAGCGGGCCGAACGCCGAGATATTCTGATTGCCAAAGCGATCCACCTGATTGGCGCCCATCACCACGTGGCGGCGCCCCCAGGCCAGCGTCTCGAATACCCGGCCGAACGGCATCCAGCCCTCGACGGCGCCCGTCTTGCCGAGCGCCGGGGTGTCCGCCAAAAGCTGAGCCTCGCCGTCGGTCAGCAGGATGTCCGGGGAGAACGTGAGCCGGGCCAGGCGCGCGCCGACGGAGGCCATGTTCGTCATCGGGCTGATCATGATTTCGCCCGCGTCCCTGAACAACTCGGCGCAGGCGACCGCGCAAACCTCCGCTCGGGTGCTCATTTCGCGGCCTCCTCTGCGAATGCGCGAACGGCGGCCTGGTAGTCGTCCTCGCCGCCCGAAAGATACGTCTGTACGAACTTCTGCCAGCCCTCGTCGCTGGAAGCCGCCTCGGCGTAGTGGCGCTGGAACTTCTCGTCGCGCCCGTAATCCGGTGCGGCGGTGGTGAAGTGGGCCCCACCGGGAGCCTCGACGACCGCGTCGACCATCATGCGGTTCACCAACAGCGCCTGCGGCGGGACCGCCTTGACCAGCTCCTCGGTCGACACGACGCGCTCCACCGACAGGTAGCGTTTGTCGGCCGCCATCAGGAAGAGGTCGTCGAAGTAGGGGTCGATGCCGCTGTAGGCCGCATTGCCTTGGCTGTCACCAAGATTGAGGTGCACGAAGGCGGCGTCCAGGCGCAGGGCCGGCATCGCGAGCAGCGTCTCGTGCCCGCCGCCGGGCGCCGGGTAGGGGCTGGTGACCGTCTGGAGCTCGCCCTCCCAGAAGTCCGGGACCGAGCTGCCCAGCCCGGCGCGGATCGGCAGGAACGGCAGGCGCTGCGCGGCCGCCTGCAACCCGCAGCGCAGCATGCCCTCGTCCATCTCGCGCGCCTCGATGGCGCCGCTGGTGCGGGCCTTGGCGAACCACGGGTCGTAGAACGGCGCCGAGTCCAGCGACACGAATCCGTAGTAGACGCGCTTGACCTTGCCCGCCGAGCACAGCAGCCCGAGGTCGGGCCCGCCGTAGGTGACCACGGTGAGGTCCGTGACGTCGGTGCGCAGCAGCGCCCGCACAAACGCCATCGGCTTGCGCCGGGAGCCCCAGCCACCGATGCCGATCGTCATGCCGCTGCGCAGTTCCGCGACGGCCCGGTCGAGGGTGGTTCTCTTGTCGCTCAAGACTTCTCACCCTTCGTCGTGCCGGCGAACGCGTCGCGGTGCTCGTCGGACACCCCGGCGAGGTTGAGCTCGAACGTAAACCCTTGTTCCATGCGGTAACTCGAGTTGACCCGTTGCACGTCGATGAGGTTGAGCGCCTCTTTGGCCGCCCGAATGACGCGCGTGTCCTTGGCGGCGATGTCGCGAGCGACCCGTAAGGCGGCCTCGTCCAATTGATCCCGGGGCACCACCTCATGCACCGAGCCGAAGTGGTGCAGGGTGGCGGCGTCGACGGTGGCGGCGGTGAAGAACAGCCGCCGCATCAGGTGTTGTGGCACCAGCCGTGAGAGGTGCGTCGCCGCGCCCAGGGCGCCGCGTTCGACCTCCGGCAGCCCGAACGTGGCGTCGTCGGAAGCGACGATGACGTCGGAGTTACCCACCAGGCCGATTCCGCCGCCGACGCAGAATCCGTTCACGGCCGCGATCACCGGCACTGCGCATTCGTAGACCGCGCGGAAGGCGGCGAAGCAGCCGCGGTTGGCGTCGATGAGGGCGGTGAACCCCTCGGTGCGCTGCATCTCCTTGATGTCCACACCCGCGTTGAAGCCCCGGCCCTCGGCCCGCAGGATCACCGCGTGAGTGTCGGGATTGGCGCCGGCGGCCGTGACGGCGTCGGCCAGTTCGAACCACCCGCGCGACGGGATGGCGTTGACGGGCGGGTAGTCGACGGTGACCGCGACGATGCCCGGTTCGGTGGTGGTGGTTGTGATCGTCATTGCACTTCCTGGCTGGGCGGCTACCTAAGCAAGCACTTGCTTGGTACGCTAGCACAGTGACTCCCGCCGAAGCAGCCGACGGTATCAACCTGGGGCTGGCCGGGCGGGTGGTTCTGGTCACCGGCGGCGTGCGCGGCGTGGGCGCCGGCATCAGCGCGGTTTTCGCCAAGCAGGGCGCCACCGTGATCACCTGCGCGCGCCGGCCCGTCGAGGGCTTGCCGTACGAGTTCCACTCGTCCGACGTGCGCGACGAAGAGGCCGTCAAGTCGCTGATCGACTCCATCGCCGACAAGCACGGCAGGCTGGACGTCGTCGTCAACAACGCCGGAGGCTCGCCCTACGTGCTGACCGCGGAGTCCAGCGCGAAGTTCAACCGCAAGATCATCGAGCTCAATCTCATTGGTGCGCTGTTGGTTTCGCAGTACTCAAACGACAAGATGCAGGACCAGCCGGGGGGCGGCTCGATCGTCAACATCTGCAGTCTCAGCGGCCGGCGACCGTCGCCGGGCACCGGCGCGTACGGGGCGGCCAAGGCCGGCCTGGAGAGCCTCACGCAGACGCTGGCGGTGGAATGGGGACCCAAGGTGCGGGTCAACGCCTGCGTGGTCGGAATGGTCGAAACCGAACAGGCCGACCTGTTCTACGGCGACGCCGAGTCGATCGCCGCGATCTCGAAGAACGTGCCGCTGGGCCGGCTGGCCAAGCCGGAGGATGTCGGCTGGGCCGCAGCGTTTTTGGCCTCCGACGCGGCGTGCTACATCAGCGGTGCATCGCTGGAGGTGCACGGCGGCGGGGAGCCGCCGCACTACCTGGCCACCACGAACGCGAGCGCGATCAAGTAGAGGAGACAACGGATATGGGTTTGGTTGACGGCCGGGTCGTCATCGTCACCGGAGCGGGCGGCGGAATCGGTCGCGCGCATGCGCTCGCCTTCGCGGCCGAAGGCGCTCGAGTGGTGGTCAACGACATCGGGGTGGGCCTGGACGGATCGCCCGCGGGCGGCGGCAGCGCCGCGCAGGGCGTGGTCGACGAGATCACAGCCGCCGGCGGCGAGGCCGTCGCCGACGGGTCCAACATCGCCGACTGGAACCAGGCGGCCGGCCTCATCCAGACGGCCGTCGAAACCTTCGGTGGCTTAGACGTTTTGGTGAACAACGCCGGCATCGTCCGCGACCGGATGATGGCCAACACCAGCGAGGAGGAGTTCGACGCCGTCATCGCCGTGCACCTCAAGGGGCACTTCGCCACGATGCGGCACGCCGCGTCGTACTGGCGGGGGCTGTCCAAGGAGGGCAAGACCGTGGAGGCGCGGATCGTCAACACCAGCTCCGGCGCGGGCCTGCAGGGCAGCGTCGGGCAGGGTAACTACAGCGCCGCGAAGGCGGGCATCGCGGCGATGACGCTCGTCGGCGCCGCCGAAATGGGCCGGTACGGCGTGACCGTCAATGCCATCGCGCCGTCGGCCCGGACCCGCATGACCGAGACCGTCTTCGCCGAGATGATGTCAACGCAGGACCAGGATTTCGACGCCATGGCGCCGGAGAACGTCTCCCCGCTGGTGGTCTGGCTGGGCAGCGTCGAGTCCCGCGACGTCACCGGCAAGGTGTTCGAGGTCGAGGGCGGCAAGATCCGCGTCGCCGAGGGCTGGGCGCACGGCCCGCAGATCGACAAGGGCGCCCGATGGGATCCCGCCGAGCTGGGGCCGGTCGTCGCCGACCTGCTCGCCAAGGCGCGCCCCCCGGTTCCGGTCTACGGGGCCTAGCGCGGTTCGGCCGCGCCGAACGTGAAGCCACGGCGAGATTTTCGCGTTTTTTCGCCCTGGCTTCACGCTCGGCGACGCGGCTCGCACACCACCAACGGGATCACCCGGTCGGTGGCCTCGCGGTACTTCCGATAGCGCGGATACATCCGGGTCAGCCGCGGCCAGTAGCGGTCGCGTTCCGACTCGGTGGCGTCGCGTGCGACCAGATCGAGCAGCTCCGCCCGAATCTGCACCCGCACCTCGGGGTTCTCCTTGAGGTTTCGGTACCACAATGGATTTTCGTCGCGGCCTCCGAAGGACGCCGGCAGGATGACCCGATCGCAGTCGCGCAGGTAAAGGGTGGCGGTGGTGCGCGGCTCGTCCGACTTGCGACCGGTAGTGGTGATCAACGCGGCGGGCAACCGCAGCAGCTTCGCGCCGACCCTGCCGTCGGTCCGGCGGTACACCCAAATGTGGGCGCGCGCAAAGTACTTGAGCAGCAGCGCTATCGGTCGGGAATTGCGGATACGGTGCCGGGTCGACAACGTTAGGGGTCGCAGATGACGATCGGGATGGTCCGGTCGGTCCAGGACTGGTAGTCGTCGTAGGACGGGTACATGTCCACCAATTGCGGCCAGTAGTGGGCGCGCTCCTCATCGGTGGCGTCCCGCGCGGTGAGGTCCAGGACCTCTTTCTTGATCTGCACCTTCACCTTGGGGTTGGCCTTCAGGTTCAGGTACCACATCGGGTTTTTCGCGGCGCCGCCCTTGGAAGCCGCGACGATCACCCGGTCGCCGTCGCGCAGGAAGTACAGCGGGCTGACGCGGGGCTCGCCGGACTTGCGTCCGGTGGTGGTCAGCAGGGCGACGGGGATGTTCTGGAAGGTGCCGCCGAGGCCTTCCCCGCCGTTGCGGCGGTACATGAAGGTGTTGAGTCGCGACATCCACTTGATCACGAAGTCGGCGTATGGCGAGTCGTGGAACCGTGGCGGTGATTTCGGCATGACTGTGATCCTACGGCCGGGCTACCGCTGAATGAATGGACGCAACCTGGCGCGGATGTGGTGGATCAGCCCGTCCTCTTCCGGTATCACGAAGGTCTCGTCGACCCGCGAACCGACCCGCCGCCCGCCGAGCGCGACCTTGGTCAGCACGTCGTACACCGCGCGCACTTCGTCCCCGGACACGGTGTACTCCGGGCGTGTCGTGGCCGAGATGATGCGGTATTGCGGTCCGCGATTCAGGCTGCGCCGCAGGTGATTTCCGGAAAACCCGGATTTGAGGCCCACCTCGATGCGGGTGCAGCCATCCGCGAACGGAACGGCATCCGCGTCGTGGGTGACCAGCGCGTCGATGTACGCCTGGGCCGCCGCGATGCGGTCGGCCTCGGAGACGCCCACTAGATGCGCTCGATGATGGTTCCGGTTGACAGGGCGCCGCCGGCGCACATGGTGATCAGCGCCGTCGTCTGGTCGGTGCGCTCGAGCTCGTGCAGCGCGGTGGTGATCAGCCGGCTGCCCGTGCTGCCCACCGGGTGGCCGAGCGCGATCGCGCCGCCGTTCACGTTCACCTTGGCCATGTCGGGTTCGTGGACGCGCGCCCAGGACAGCACCACCGACGCGAAGGCCTCGTTGATCTCGGTGATGTCGATGTCGCCCATCTTCATGCCGGCCTTCTCCAGCACCTTCGCCGTCGACTGCACCGGGCCGTCGAGGTGGTAATAGGGCTCGGCGCCGACGAGCGCCTGGCTGACAATGCGGGCCCGGGGCCGCAGCCCGAGCGCCTTGGCCTTGTCTTCGTCCATCCACAGCACCGCCGCGGCGCCGTCGGAAATCTGCGACGACGTGCCCGCCGTGTGGATCCCCCCCTCGATGACCGGCTTGAGCTGGCTCAGGCCCTCCATGGTGGTGTCGCGCAGGCCCTGGTCGCGGGAGACCATGTGGCGTTCGCTGGTGGGCTGCTTCTGCTCGTCGAGCACCGGCGCCTCGATCGGCGAGATTTCCCGGTCGAACCGGCCCTCGGCCCATGCCTGCTTGGCGCGCAGCTGCGACTGGAAGCCCCAGGCGTCGATGTCCTCGCGGGTGATGCCGCGGCGCTTGGCGATCCGCTCGGCGGCGGTGAACTGGTCGGGCAGGTCGATGTCCCACGAGGCGGGCCGGAGGATGCTGCGGTCGGGGCCGGCGTGGGCACCGAGCCCGACGCGGCTCATGGCCTCGATTCCGCACGCGATGCCGATGTCGATGGCGCCCGCCGCGATCAGGCCGGCGACCAGGCCGTTGGCCTGCTGGCTGCTGCCGCACTGGCAGTCCACGGTCGTGGCGCCGACGTGCTCCGGCAGGCCGGCGACGAGCCAGCTCACCCGGGTGATGTTGTTGGACTGTTCGCCGAACTGCGTCACGCAGCCGCCGACGACCTGTTCCACATCACCCGCGTCGATGCCGGCCTTTTCCACCAGCGCCTTTTGCACCGCGCCCAGCAGCTCGGTCGCGTGCAGTCCTGAGAGCCATCCATTGCGCTTGCCGATCGGGCTGCGGGTGGCTTCAACGATTACCGGGTTACCCATGGGGCCAGGCTAGAACACGTTTCATTACTATGACAAGCGACGATGCGTCGGCGCCTTTTTTCTACGGTGGAGGCATGTTTTACTGGCAACAGAGCTCCACTAGGGAAGCTAGTGTCCTGGGATCGCCAGTCACTGGCCAGTCGCCAGACCAGCATAGGGACCAGCAGTTAAAGGAGAAGTAGCGTGCCCAGCCCCAACCTTCCGCCCGGGTTCGATTTCACCGACCCCGACATCTACGCGGAGCGGATTCCGGTCGAAGAGTTCGCCGAGGTGCGCGCGACAGCGCCGATCTGGTGGAACGAGCAAGCCCCGGGCCACGGCGGCGGGTTCAACGACGGCGGCTTCTGGGCGATCACCAAGCTCAACGACGTCAAGGAGATCTCGCGGCGCAGCGACGTGTTCTCCAGCTACGAGAACTGCGTGATCCCCCGGTTCAACGACGACATCGCGCGCGAGGACATCGAGCTGCAGCGGTTCGTCATGCTCAACATGGACGCGCCGCACCACACCCGGCTGCGCAAGATCATCTCCCGCGGCTTCACCCCCCGCGCCGTCGGGCGCCTGGAGGACGAGCTGCGGGAGCGCGCCCAGAAGATCGCCCAGGACGCGGCGGCCGCCGGTTCCGGCGACTTCGTCGAGCAGGTGTCCTGCGAGCTCCCGCTGCAGGCCATCGCCGGCTTGCTCGGGGTGCCGCAAGAGGACCGCGAAAAGCTGTTCCGCTGGTCCAACGAGATGACCGGAAATGACGACCCCGAGTATGCCGACATCGATCCCAAGGCGTCGTCGTTCGAGGTGCTGAACTACGCGATGCAGATGGCCGCCATCAAGGCCGAAAAGCCCGGCGACGACATCGTCACCACGCTGATCAACGCCGACATCGACGGGGAAAAGCTCTCCGACGACGAGTTCGGTTTCTTCGTGATGATGCTCGCGGTGGCCGGCAACGAGACCACCCGCAACTCCATCACGCAGGGGATGATGGCGTTCGCCGACTTCCCCGACCAGTGGGAACTGTTCAAGAAGGAGCGCCCGGAGACCGCCGCCGACGAGATCGTCCGCTGGGCCACCCCGGTCACCTGCTTCCAGCGGACCGCTCTCGAGGACTACGAACTGTCCGGCGTGCAGATCAAGAAGGGGCAGCGGGTGGTGCTGTTCTACCGCTCTGCCAACTTCGACGAGGAAATCTTCGACGATCCGTATACCTTCAACGTCCTTCGTGATCCCAACCCGCACGTCGGTTTCGGCGGCACCGGCGCGCACTACTGCATCGGCGCGAACCTGGCCAAGCTGACGATCAACCTGATCTTCAACGCCGTGGCCGACCACATGCCCGACCTCAAGCCGATCTCGGAGCCGGAGCGGCTGCGCTCGGGTTGGCTGAACGGCATCAAGCGCTGGCAGGTGGACTACACCGGTAAATGCCCGGTGAGCCACTGATGGACTTCGATCTCACCCCCGAGCAGCAGGCTGTCGCCGACGTCGCGACGTCGGTGCTGGACCGGGATCTCTCGTGGGAGGCGCTGGTCAGCGGGGGTGTGACGGCGCTGCCGGTGCCCGAACGCCTCGGGGGTGACGGCGTGGGCCTGTCCGAGGTCGCCACGGTGCTCACCGAGGCGGGCCGCCACGGCGCCATCACGCCGGCGCTGGCGACGCTCGGCTTCGGGGTGGTGCCGCTGCTCGATCTGGGCTCCGAGGAACAGCAGGACCGTTTCCTGGCCGGGGTCGCCAAGGGCGGGGTGCTGACCGCGGCGCTCAACGAGCCGGGCACGGCGCTGCCCGACCGGCCGGGCGCCACCTTCGCGAACGGCCGGGTGTCCGGCGTCAAGGTCGGAGTGGGCTATGGGGCGCAAGCGGATTGGATGATCGTGACCACCGACGGCGCCGTCGTGGTGGTGTCTCCCAAGGCCGACGGTGTGCGCCTGGAGCGCACGCCGACCTCGAACGGCTCGGAGGAGTACACGGTCACGTTCGACGGCGTGGCCGTTGGTGATTCGGACGTGTTGGCGGGCGGTTCGGCGCACCGGGTCAACCAGCTGGCGCTGGCGGCGACGGGTGCGTACGCCGACGGGCTGGTCGCCGGGGCGCTGCGGCTGACCGCCGACTACGTGGCCAACCGCAAGCAGTTCGGCAAGCCGTTGTCCACGTTCCAGACCGTCGCCGCGCAGCTCGCGGAGGTCTACATCGCTTCGCGCACCATCGATCTGGCCGCCAAGTCGGTGGTATGGCGGCTGTCCGAGGGCCGGGACGCCGATAGCGACCTCGACGTCCTCGGATATTGGATAGCGTCGCAGGCGCCGCCGGTGATGCAGATCTGCCATCACCTGCACGGTGGGATGGGCATGGACATCACGTATCCGATGCACCGCTACTACTCCACGATCAAAGACCTGGCCCGGCTGCTGGGCGGTTCTTCTCATCGCCTCGACCTGGTGGGAGCGCAATGTTCATAGACCTCACTCCGGAGCAGCGTCAGCTGCAAGCGGAACTGCGGGAATACTTTTCGACCCTGATCTCGTCCGACGAGATGAAGGCGATGGAGCAGGACCGTCACAACGAGGCCTATCGTGCGGTGATCCGGCGAATGGGCCAGGACCGCAAGCTCGGCGTCGGTTGGCCAAAGGAGTTCGGCGGCTTGGGTTTCGGCCCGATCGAGCAGTCGATCTTCGTCAACGAGGCGCATCGGGCCGACGTGCCACTGCCCGCGGTGACGTTGCAGACGGTCGGTCCGGTGTTGCAACAGTTCGGCAGCGATGCGCAGAAAAAGAAGTTCCTGCCGGCGATCCTGGCGGGCGAGGTGCATTTCGCGATCGGCTACACCGAGCCCGAGGCGGGAACCGACCTGGCGTCGTTGCGGACCACCGCGGTGCGCCAGGGCGACGAGTACATCGTCAACGGCCAGAAGATCTTCACCACCGGGGCGCACGACGCCGACTACATTTGGCTGGCCTGCCGCACCGACCCGGAAGCTGTGAAGCACAAGGGCATTTCGATCCTGATCGTCGACACCAAGGATCCCGGTTACTCCTGGACGCCGATCATTCTGTCCGACGGCGCCCACCACACCAACGCCACGTACTACAACGACGTGCGGGTGCCCGCCGACATGCTGGTCGGCGAGGAGAACGGCGGGTGGCGGCTGATCACCACGCAGCTCAACAACGAGCGAGTCATGCTGGGCCCCGCGGGCCGCACGGCCGGCATCTACGACCGGCTGCACGCCTGGGCGTCCAAGCCGGGCGGCGACGGCGTCACGCCGATCGATCACCAGGACGTCAAGCGGGCGCTCGGGGAGATCTACGCGATGTGGCGGATCAACGAGTTGCTCAACTGGCAGGTCGCGGCCGCGGGCGAGGACATCAACGTGGCCGACGCCGCGTCGACGAAAGTCTTTGGCACCGAGCGCATTCAGTACATCGGCCGGCTCGCCGAGGAGATCGTCGGCAAATACGGCAACCCGGCGGAACCGGACACCGCCGAGCTGCTGCGCTGGCTGGACTCGCAAACCAAGCGCAACCTGGTAATCACCTTCGGTGGAGGCGTGAACGAAGTCATGCGTGAAATGATCGCGGCCGCCGGCCTCAAGGTGCCGAGGGTGCCTCGATGACGGATATCCAGGAAGCGGTCGCGGAGATCACCGCCACCGTCGTCGCCGCGCCGCGCGCGGGCCGGGATCCGGTGAACCAGCCGATCATCAACAACTGGGTCGAGGCCCTCGGCGACCGCAACCCGATCTATGTGGACGAGGATGCCGCCAAGGCCGCGGGTCACCCCGGGATCGTGGCCCCACCGGCCATGATTCAGGTGTGGACGATGTTCGGGCAGGGCGGTGAACGCCCCACCGACGATCCGATGGGCCCGATCATGAAGCTGTTCGACGACGCCGGCTATATCGGGGTGGTCGCCACCAACTGTGAGCAGACCTATCACCGCTATCTGCGTCCCGGCGAGCAGGTCACCATCCATTCCGAAATGCGCGACGTGGTCGGCCCCAAGCAGACCGGCCTCGGCGAGGGCTACTTCATCAACCAGCACATCACTTGGCGGGTCGGTGACGAAGATGTGGCCGAGATGGCGTGGCGGATCTTGAAGTTCAAGCCCCGCGAGTCCGCGCCGTCCTCGGTGCCCGAGGACCTCGATCCCGATACCATGATGCGTCCGGCGTCGTCGCGTGACACCGCCTTCTTCTGGGAGGGCGTCAAAGCGCACGAGTTGCGGATTCAGCGCCGGCCCGACGGGACGCTGCAGCATCCGCCGGTGCCGGCCGTGTGGCAGGACAAGTCGGAGGCCATCGACTACCTGGTGGCCAGCGGCCGCGGCACGCTGTACAGCTACGTCGTGCACCATGCGCCGAAGGTGCCGGGACGCACGTTGCCTTTCGTGATCGCGCTTGTCGAGCTGGAAGAGGGCGTCCGTATGCTCGGCGAGCTGCGCGGCGTCGACCACGCCGAGATCAAGATCGGAATGCCGGTTCGCGCAACATATATCGACTTTCCGGCCGGTGACTCCGGCCCGGAGTGGAGCCTCTACGCTTGGGAGCCCGACGCATGAGCGCGCCCGTTGTTGAAGTGGGTACCACCCTGCCCGAGCTCAAGCTTTACGGTGACCCGACGTTCATCATCTCGACGGCGCTGGCCACCAGGGACTTTCAGGATGTGCACCATGACCGGGACCTGGCGCAGGCCAAGGGATCCAAGGACATCTTTGTCAACATCCTGACCGACACCGGGCTGGTGCAGCGCTACGTCACGGACTGGGCCGGGCCGTCGGCGCGGATCAAGTCGATCGGGCTGCGGCTCGGGGTGCCGTGGTATGCCTACGACACCGTCACCTTCTCCGGCGAGGTGACCGCCATCGACGACGGCCTGATCACGCTGAAGGTGTTCGGCCGCAACAGCCTTGGCGATCACGTCATCGCGAACGTGACCCTGACGATCGGGGGTGCCTGATGTTGTCGGGTAAGGCCGCGATCGTCGGCATCGGTGCGACCGATTTCTCGAAGGACTCCGGCCGCAGCGAGCTGCGCTTGGCGGCCGAGGCGGTCCTGGATGCGTTGGACGACGCCGGCCTTTCGCCGTCGGACGTCGACGGGCTGACCACGTTCACGATGGACACCAACAACGAGACCGCGGTGGCGCGCGCGACCGGCATCGGTGACCTGAAGTTCTTCGCCCAGACGGGCTACGGTGGCGGCGCCGCGTGCGGCACCGTCCTGCACGCGGCGATGGCCGTTGCGACCGGGGTGGCCGACGTCGTCGTCGCGTACCGCGCTTTCAACGAACGCTCGGGCATGCGATTCGGTCAGGTCCAGACCCGGCTGGTGGGAAATGCCGGCGTGCAGGCCGATTCGACCGCGGCCGACAATGCCTTCTCGTATCCGCACGGGCTGTCGACGCCGGCGGCCCAGGTCGCGATGATCGCCCAGCGCTACATGCACTGGTCCGGCGCGACCAGCCGGGACTTCGGCGCGATCTCGGTGGCCGACCGCAAGCACGCCGCCAAGAACCCCAAGGCGTACTTCTACGAGAAGCCGATAACCATTGAGGACCACCAGAATTCGCGGTGGATCGCCGAGCCGTTGCGGCTGCTGGACTGCTGCCAGGAAACCGACGGCGCGGTGGCGATCGTGGTGACCTCCCCGGAGCGGGCGAAGGATCTCAAGCAGCGCCCGGCGATCATCGAGGCCGCGGCGCAGGGTTCCAGCCCCGACCAGTACACGATGGTCAGCTATTACCGCGACGAGCTCGGCCTGCCCGAGATGGGGCTGGTCGGCCAGCAGATGTGGCAGCAGTCCGGTCTCAAGCCGACCGACATCCAGACCGCGATCCTGTACGACCACTTCACGCCGTTCACCCTGATTCAGTTGGAGGAGTTGGGATTCTGCGGTCGCGGGGAGGCGAAGGACTTCATCGCCGACGGTGCCATCGAGGTGGGCGGCCGGCTGCCCATCAACACCCACGGCGGTCAGCTCGGCGAGGCGTACATCCACGGCATGAACGGCATCGCGGAGGGTGTGCGGCAGTTGCGTGGCACCTCGGTGAACCCGGTGCCCGACGTCGAGCACGTCCTCGTCACGGCGGGGACGGGTGTGCCGACGTCGGGCCTGATCCTCGGCTAGCGTCTCGAGCGTGCGGCCTGCCGCACGTTCGCGTTCGAGTGTGCGGTCAGCCGCACGTTCGGCGACATGTGGATGGCTGAAGTGACGCCCGCAGCGCCTCATGCGACGCTGCGGGTCCATGATCGAGCCGTTTATTGGCAACGAGGCCATCGCCGCGGGGGCGATGTCTAAGTCCCAGCTGGCTACACGCTTTCGGCGATTGTTCCCAGACGTCTACGTGGGGCGCGATGTCGACGTCACTGCCGAATTGCGTGCCAAAGCTGGGTGGCTGTGGAGCGGGCGCCGGGGTGTTGTCGCGGGGTTCGCCGCGGCCGCTCTGCACGGCAGCAAATGGGTCGACGACGCACAGGTGGTGGATCTGGTGCACGACAACCGAAGAGGGCCGCCGGGGATCAAATCACACGCAGACCGTATCGACGATGACGAGATCAAGCTGGTGGCCGGCATACCGGTCACTTCGCCGGTCAGGACGGCACTGGACTTCGGCTGTTGGTACCCGACGACGACGGCGGTTGCGGGCATCGACGCGCTCGCCAGAGCAACGGAAATCAAACCTGCTGATGTCGAGCTGCTGTGCCGCAAATACTCCGGGCGCCGAGGCATCGTGCGAGCGCGCCAAGCGGCAGATCTGTTCGATCCGGGTGCACAGTCGCCCAAAGAGTCGTGGCTGCGCGTCGTCTTGATCCAGGCGGGCTTGCCGAGGCCGCAGACACAGATCCCGGTTTTCGACGACTTCGGCAGCGTCTTCGCGTACCTCGACATGGGTTGGGAGGACTTCAAGGTCGCCGTCGAATACGACGGCGACCAGCACCGCAGCGATCGCCAGCAATACACCTGGGACGTAAGGCGATTGGAAAGGCTTGAGCGTCTCGGATGGATCGTCGTACGAGTGGTCGCGGGCGACCGGCCGGCCGACATCGTTGGTCGCGTTCGCGCCGCATTGTCCCGACGAGCGTGCGGCTAGCCGCACAGTAGAGACCGAGCGTGCGGCTGGCCGCACGCTCGCCTTAGTCGGCTAAGAACGCGCGACGACCGGAAAAACGGTCTCCATTCCGCGTCGGCCCTTGATCTCCACCTGCTCGGGCTGCCCCCAGTCGTATTGCGCCTCGACGGCGGAATGAACGCCGGTGCTGACCATCACGGCCGGGCGCCCGGCCCGGCCGGCGATGCCGGCCAACCGGAACGCCACGTTGGTCGCGTCGCCGATGACGGCCGTGACCGTCCTCGTCATCGCGGCGATCGCGGCCCGGCCCTGCACCACCCCCCAGCCCATGCGGATCGGCGAGCCGTCCGGGCTACGCAGCGGGAGCGTGGGCGCGAGCTCCTCGACCCTCTGGTTCGCGGCGAGCGCGAAGTCGATCGCGAGTTCGTTGGCCGTCGGAATCGTCCGCAACTCCCAGACGGCGTACAGGGCATCGCCGGCGTAGTGATTGAGCGTTCCGCGGTGGGCGCGCAGGACGCGGTTGAGCTCGTGCCAGAGATAGTTCAGGCTCTGGGCGATCACCTGGTTGTCGGTGACCTCTGAGATCGTCGAGTAGTTGGTGATATCGCCGACCACCATCACCATGGTCTCCTCGACGATCCGGGTCAGCGTCGGGCTGGTGTTGGTCACCCCGGCGGCGTTGAACCGGTCCGACCGGAAGATGAGCACGACGTCGCCCACCGAGATCCGGTCGTCGGGCTTGAGGGGGACCTGCACGGCGCGCTCGAGCGGCATGCCGTTGAGCAACGTGCCATTGGTGCTGGTGTCGATGAGGTAGGCCCGGTCGGTGGTGACGTCCAAACGGATCTCGAGGTGGTTGCGGGAGATGTTCGGATCGGGAATGACCAGTCGACGCTGTTCGTCGATGCCCGCGCACTGACGGCCGACGAATAGTTGATCGAAGATCGGCACGATCTTCTCGCCGCCATTCAAGTGCATGACGAGATTGGCCAGCGGCTTGTCCCACCAATCGGAGCCCATGGCTTAACGACCTGGCCGCACTCGAACGGCCGCGTGCGCGAGCGAGGCTCCCCGTTGCCTGCCCCGCTCCGCCTGACGACCCTGTGCACACACGAAGCGTCTGCCATCTGAAGATGCTGAGCTGTTTGCTGCAGGGCTAATCGTATCCGACGCTCAGCGAACCGGGGCGGGCTGCGCGTCGAGAGCCGCCCGGGCCGCGATCCGCCCGGCTTCGAGGGCGGCATCGATGTTTTTGAAGTCCAACGGACCGATCGCTGAGACGTCCGGCTCGATGATCGCCGAGACTCGGGGGAGCTCGCGCAGGTTCCACTTGGGGGCCGCGAGTTCGACGCTGCGAAGCAATGTGTCTTGCAGCGGTGGCAGGGCTACATCCGTCCCGGTCACGAGCCGCCGGACGAACGCGGGAGGCTGAAGCTTCGCCGGCAGCGGGCCAAAGCCCTTCGACGGCACCCACGTCGTGCGGAGATCGACGCAGATCACCTCGCCGTCCGGGTCGGCGCACATCACGTCGGCCGGGAGGATGTTCATCAGTCCGCCGTCGACGAGCAGCCGTTCCCCATGCTGCACCGGCGGCAGGAGCCCGGGTATCGAGATCGATGCGCGCACCGCGACCCACAGCAGCCCACGCCGATGGATGATCTGATCGCCCGTGATGATGTCGGTGGAGACGGAGAAGAATTCCCTCGGCAGATGCTCGATCAGGGTCCCGCTGCCGAAGAATCCCTCAATCAGACGGTCGACACGGCGGCCTCGCGTGAGGGCTATCGCGGGGATCGTGTAGTCGCTGACGGGCTTAGTCTCTGCGACGTACTTCCGTGCCGCCGCGGTGCATTCCCGCGCGTCCAGACCCAGCGCGAAGGTGGCGGCGGCAAGGGCGCCGGAACTGGTTCCGCCGAACCGGTCGATGACGACGCCCGCCCGGGTGAGCTCTTCGTAGACCCCGTAGTGCGCGAGGCCGCGAGCGCCCCCGCCCCCGAGCACGAGACCCAGCGAGCGGCCGGCGATTCGGCGGGCCAGCGCGCCGATGCCGTCGTCGTCGGCGGGGTGGTGCGAGATCGGCTGCAGCAGGTCCCACCAGCTCGGTTCCGGTACCACGCCGCAGGTGACCAGGTGGACCGGCCCTTGCGTCACGGGCGGTTCGAGCGCTTCGGGTGGATGGGCCCGATCGGTGAGGACCACGACCCGGTCGCTTTGCGCGGTGACGTAGCGTCGCCAGCTGTCGCCCGAGCCCCGATCGGCCACCAGCAGGACCCAATCGTTGCTGCGCTCGACGCGGTCGAGGGTCTCGCTGAACGCGTCGACGAGCTCGCCGTAATGATTGGCCGCGGCCGTGGTTTCGACGGGCGGCGCGACGACGGCGGCCTGGCCGTGCGATCTCAGGCGAGTCGCGATCGCGTCGACGATCGGCATCGCGACCGCATCCCCGCTCGACACCACGCCGACGACCCGGCGACCGCGAGAGACGCTGGCCGCTCGTGACTCGCGAAGCATCACCGCCATCGCCCGGAACATCGCCGATTGCAGTTGCGGCGCCTTCGCGAGCACCTCGCTGAACGTGTCAGCGGCGATCCTCCAGACGACGCCGTCCCGAAGGGCCCGTACCCCGGCCGAGCGAACGGCGCCGGTGATCACGCCCAGGTCTCCGATCGAATCACCGGATGCCATCTCACGAAGCACCTGCCCATCGAGGCCGACGGCCGCGAATCGCCCCGAGGCGATTACGTAGATGGAGTCCGACGGGTCGCCCAGGTGAAAGAGCCACTCGTTGGCCGGGACGTGCTGGCGATCGACGGTGCTGGTGAGGAGGTCGAGTTGGTCGTCGTCGATCTCGGCGAATATCGGAATGCTGCGCAGTGCGGTTCGCTCGTCGGCCGCACGCGGTTCGGGCGACTGCCGTTCAGCGACCATGAAAGGACGAAAGCATATTGCGCCGTCCAGCGGTAGTCCGCTCACAGCAAGGGCGCTAGGCGGGGACCAGCTCGACGCCGCTCAGCACCACGGCGTTCTCGCGCGACGGCGCGACAACGCTGGCCACGAAACGGCCGTTCTCCTTCCAGATGCCGACCGTGAGGGTTTCACCGGGAAACGCCACGCCGGCGAAGCGCGCGCCGTAGGCGGCCACCGCCCCGGCATCGCCGTCGAGCAGCGCGTCGGTGATCGCCTTGCAGGTCATGCCGTAGGTACACAGGCCGTGCAGGATGGGCCTGGGAAAGCCTGCGGCGGCGGCGAATTCGGGGTCGGAGTGCAGCGGGTTGCGGTCGCCGCACAGCCGGTACAGCAACGCCTGCTGCGGCAGGATCGGCACGTCGACCTCCAGGTCGGGGGCCCGGTCCGGCGCGGCGTCCGGCGAGGACGGCCCGCGCTCGCCGCCGAAGCCGCCCTCGCCGCGGGCGAAGATCGACCGCCGCTGCGTCCACAGCAGCGTGCCGTCCGGGGCGCTGACCGTCGTCTCGCTCCAGATCACCGCGGCCTTGCCCTTGTCCCAGATGTCGGTGAACCGGGTGACGGCCCTGGCCGAGCCCGACGGCGGCAGCGGCCCGGGCACCTCGACCCGCTCGCTGGCGTGCAACACCTTGGCCAGCTCGATGTCGATGCCGGGGAACTGCACCGTCGGCGGCTTGGTCATGTGAAACGTCGCGGCGACGTTGCCGAACGTCGGCAGCACCTGCGGGGTGTCGTCGATCAGATAGCGCAGCTCGCGGGGATCCATCGGGTCGGAGCCGGCGCCGAGCCCCAGGTGGTAGAGCTGGATATCGCTGCTCTCCCAAGAGAATTCGATGGGGTGCAGCTCGGCGCTCAGCGCGACGTCTACATCGATCGGCATGTCAGTTGACCCCCGCGATGTGCAGCGCGGCGAGGTAGCCGAACGTCATCGCCGGCCCGATGGTGCCGCCCGGGCCGGGGTAGGTGTGGCCCATCACCGGGGCGCTGACATTGCCCGCGGCGTAAAGGCCTTCGATGACGCTGCCGTCGTCGCGCAGCGCCCGGCCGTGCACGTCGGTGCGGATGCCGCCCTTGGTGCCCAGGTCCCCGGGCACCATCTTGGCGGCGTAGAACGGCGCGTGGCTGATCTCACCGAGGTTGGCGTTCGGCTTGTTGGTGGGGTCGCCGTAGTACCGGTCGTAGGCGCTCTCCCCGCGGTGGAAGTCCTCGTCGACGCCGGACCGCGCGAAACCGTTGAACCGCGCCACGGTTGCCGCGAACTCGGCCGGCGGAAGCCCCGCCTTCGAGGCCAGCTCCTCGAGGGTGTCGGCCTGGATGATCACGCCGGATTCCAGCCACTTGCGCGGGATGCGTTGGCCCGGTTGCAGTCCCGCGAAGATGTAGCGGTCGCGGTACTGCTGGTCGAACACGAGCCACGCCGGGATGTTCTCGCCCGGACCCGGACCCTGGCCGAATTCCCCGCCGTACATGTGGTGACAGGCCTCGACGTAGGGCATCGACTCGTTCATGAAGCGCTTGCCCGACATGTTGACGATGATCGAGCCCGGCGAGTTGCGTTCGGACAGCGCGAACCAGGGCGCGCCCACCAGCGGCACCGTCGGGCCCCACCAGGCGTCCTCCATCAGATCCAGTGCGGCGCCCAGCTTTTCGCCCGCGACAATGCCGTCGCCGGTATTGGCCTTGGCCCCGACGGTCCATTCGGTGGTGATGGGGGCCCGCTGGTACTTCACCCGCATCTGTTCGTTGTGTTCGAACCCGCCGCTGGCCAGGATCACGCCGCGGCGCGCCCGGATCAACTGTGGCTCGGCCGATTCCGATGCCGCCGTGTCGCGAACGTACACGCCCCGCACCACGCCGTCCTCGACGTAGAGGTCGGTGAGCGCGGTGTTGAGCCGCACGGGGACACCGGCGCGCTGCAGCCCGATGCGCAGCGGCCCGATCAGCGCCCTGCCCATGCCGACCAGGTTCTTGCCGGTCGCCTTGGCCCACATGGTGCGCGCGCCCACCTTCAGGCTGCGCGCCACGCCCCGCGGATGCCGCTTCAGCTGGTTGAGCCGCACGTAGTCCTGCTGCATCACAACGACATTGAGCGGCACCTTGCCGTAGGCGGGCTCCAGCCCCGCCTCGTCGGCGCCGAGCTTGCGGGCGTTGAACGGCTTGGGCTCGATCGACCGCCCTTCCGCGCGGCCCCCGGGCGCCTCGGGGTAGTAGTCGGAGTAGCGCGGCACCCAGCACATTTTCAGTGGCGTGTGCTTCAGCACGAAGGACAGCATCTCGGGTCCGCGCTCGAGGTAGGTGTCGATGCGCTCCGGCTCGACGATGTCGCCGATGATTCCGTGCAGGTAGGTGCGGGCCGCCTCCGGCGTGTCCCGCACGCCGTCGCGCTTCAGCACCTCGTTGTTCGGAATCCAGACCCCGCCCCCGGATCGCGCGGTGGAGCCGCCGAAATGCGCGGCCTTCTCGATGACTACTGTCGAAAGGCCGCGGTGCGCGGCGGCAAGGGCGGCAACCATGCCGGCCCCGCCGCTCCCGACCACGACGACGTCGTACTCCTGCCCTGTCATGTAGAACACGTTATAGAATTGCCCGGGTTGGGCGCTACCGGCCCGGTCAAACGAACTAAGGGGACTTCCGGGAAATGCTCAGTGTTGCGATCCGCGACGAGCTGGCCGCCGACCTGGCGCAAGCCGAGCGCAGCCGTGAGCCCATCACGCCCCTGACCGCCGCTTACCCGGACATCGACGTCGTCGACGCCTACGAGATTCAGCTGATCAACATCCGTCAGCGCGTCGCCGAGGGCGCCCGGGTGCTGGGCCACAAAGTGGGCCTGTCTTCGCTGGCGATGCAGCAGATGATGGGGGTCGACGAGCCGGACTACGGCCACCTGCTCGACGAGATGCAGGTGTTCGAGGACATCCCAGTCAAGGCGGGCCGCTACCTGTACCCGCGGGTCGAGGTGGAGGTCGGTTTCATCCTGTCCGACGACCTGCCCGGCGCCGGCTGCACCGAGGACGACGTGCTGGCGGCCACCGAGGCGCTGGTGCCGTCGATCGAGCTGATCGATACCCGCATCACCGACTGGAAGATCGCGCTGTGCGACACCATCGCCGACAACGCCTCCTCGGCGGGCTTCGTGCTCGGGGCGGCGAGGGTGTCGCCGGCCGACGTCGACGTCAAGGCGATCGACGCGGTCCTGACCCGCAACGGCGAGGTGATCGCCGAGGGTCGCAGCGATGCGGTGCTGGGCAACCCCGTCACCGCGGTCGCGTGGCTGTCCCGCAAGGTGGAAAGCTTCGGGGTGCGGCTGCGAAAAGGTGACATCGTCTTACCGGGATCGTGCACGCGGGCGATAGATGCACGCGCCGGCGACGAGTTCGTCGCCGACTTCACGGGCCTCGGTTCGGTGCGTTTGTCGTTTGAATAGGCACGGATTAGTTTTGAATCAGTCGATTTAAAGCTTCGAAAAGGAGCATCATGCCGTCCAAGGCGAGTGTGGCCATTGTCGGGTCGGGAAACATCAGCACCGACCTGCTCTACAAGCTTCTCCGGTCGGACTGGCTGGAACCGCGCTGGATGGTGGGCATCGACCCGGAAAGCGAGGGCTTGGCGCGGGCCCGCAAGCTGGGTTTGGAGACCACCCACGAGGGGGTCGACTGGCTGCTGGCGCAGCCGGAGAAACCCGATCTGGTCTTCGAGGCGACCAGCGCCTACGTGCACCGGGACGCGGCGCCGAAATACGAAGCCGCCGGAATCCGGGCCATCGACCTGACGCCGGCCGCGGTGGGCCCGGCGGTGATCCCGCCGGCGAACCTGCGTGAGCACCTGGACGCGCCCAACGTCAACATGATCACCTGCGGTGGGCAGGCGACCATCCCGATCGTCTACGCCGTCTCTCGGGTGGTCGAGGTGCCGTACGCGGAGATCGTGGCTTCGGTGGCCTCGGTATCCGCGGGTCCGGGAACGCGCGCCAACATCGACGAGTTCACCAAGACCACCAGCAAGGGCGTCGAGACCATCGGCGGCGCCAAGCGCGGTAAGGCGATCATCATCCTGAACCCCGCCGACCCGCCAATGATCATGCGCGACACCATCTTCTGCGCGATCCCCGAGGACGCCGACCGGGATGCCATCGCCAAGTCCATCCACGACGTCGTCGCCGAGGTGCAGACCTACGTGCCCGGGTACCGGCTGCTCAACGAGCCGCAGTTCGACGACCCGTCGCTCAACTCCGGCGGTCAGGCCCTGGTCACCACCTTCGTCGAGGTCGAGGGCGCCGGGGATTACCTGCCGCCCTACGCGGGCAACCTCGACATCATGACCGCGGCGGCCACCAAGGTCGGCGAGGAAATCGCCAAGGAATCCCTGTCGGCGACGGCGGGAGGAGCGCAAGCATGAGCATTCAGGACATCTTTTTCAACCCGATCTGGGATGTGCGGATGACCGACACCTCCCTGCGGGACGGGTCCCACCACAAGCGCCACCAGTTCACCAAGGACGAGGTTGGTGCCATCGTGGCCGCCCTGGACGCCGCGGGCGTGCCCGTGATCGAGGTGACCCATGGCGACGGGCTGGGCGGCTCGAGCTTCAACTACGGGTTCTCCAAGACACCCGAGCAGGAGCTGATCAAGCTCGCGGCCGAGACCGCCAAAGAGGCCAAGATCGCGTTCCTGATGCTGCCCGGGGTGGGCACCAAGGAGGACATCAAGGAGGCGCAGGACAACGGCGGCTCGATCTGCCGGATCGCCACGCATTGCACCGAGGCCGACGTATCGATCCAGCATTTCGGGCTGGCCCGTGAGCTGGGCCTGGAAACCGTCGGCTTTTTGATGATGTCGCACACCATCCCGCCGGAGAAGCTGGCGGCGCAGGCGCGCATCATGGCCGACGCCGGATGCCAGTGCGTCTACGTGGTCGACTCGGCCGGGGCGCTGGTCCTCGAGGGAGTGCGCGACCGGGTGGCAGCGCTCGTCGCCGAATTGGGCGACGACGCCCAGGTCGGCTTCCACGGCCACGAGAACCTCGGCCTGGGGGTGGCCAACTCGGTGGAGGCCGTCCGCGCCGGGGCCAAGCAGATCGACGGCTCCTGCCGCCGGTTCGGGGCCGGCGCGGGCAACGCGCCCGTCGAGGCCCTGATCGGGGTGTTCGACAAGATCGGCGTGAAGACCGGCATCGACTTCTTCGACATCGCCGACGCCGCCGAGGACGTCGTCCGCCCGGCCATGCCTGCCGAGTGCGTGCTCGACCGCAACGCCCTGATCATGGGGTACTCGGGCGTCTACTCCAGCTTCCTCAAGCACGCCGTCCGCCAAGCCGAGCGCTACGGCGTGCCCGCGCACGCGCTGCTGCACCGGGCCGGTCAGCGCAAGCTCATCGGCGGCCAGGAAGACCAGCTCATCGACATCGCCTTGGAGATCAAGCGCGAGCAGGAAAGCGGCGCGGTCGTCACGCATTAAGGGTGGGCGGTCTGGTCTGCGCCGCCTGCCCCCGGCTCTAGAATTATTTGAATCTGACGGAAGCCGGTAAGCCTCCGTCGGCATTGGCTTAGCGTTAGATCGACGGCACGTATCGCTAGGGGATGTTGTGAGCTTCTTTGGTTTGCCACCGGAGATCAATTCGCTGCTGATGTACTCGGGCGCCGGTTCGGGTCCGATGCTGGAGGCGGCGGCGGCCTGGAACGGGCTGGCGTCCGAGTTGTCGTCCGCCGCCCAGTCGTTCGCGTCGGTCACGTCGACGTTGGCCAGCCAGGCGTGGCAGGGTGCGGCCGCGCAGGCGATGGCGGCCGCGGCGGCCCCGTACGCCGGGTGGTTGAACGCGGCGGCGTCGCAGGCCGCCGGGGCGGCGGCCCAAGCGCAGGCGGTCGTCAGCGCGTTCGAGTCGGCGCTCGCGGCGACGGTGCATCCATTGGAGGTGGAGGCCAACCGCAACGGCTTGGTCAACTTGGTGATGAGCAATCTGTTCGGGCAGAACTGGCCCGCGATCGCCGAGACCGAGTTCAACTACCTGGAGATGTGGGCCCAGGACGTCACCGCGATGGTGGGCTATCACGGCGGGGCGTCGGCGGCGGCCGGGCAATTGCTGTCGGGGCAGGCGAGCCTGCCGGCGATTCCGAGCCTGCCCGGGCTTGGCGGCATCGGCGCCGGCGGCTCGAGCCCGGCGGGCGGCACCGCCACTGCCGGCGCCGGCGCTGCGGGTGCCGCGGGCGGCGGAGGCGGCGGGGACGGCGCGGGCGGCGTGGCCGCGGGTAGCGCCGCTGCCGGCGGCGGCGGAGGCGACGGCGCCGGCGGTGCGGCCGCGGTCGGCGGTGGGAACGGCGGTTACGCGAGTGGTGTCGGCACCGCCGATCCCAATGCGGGCGTCGCGGCTACCGGCGGCGGCTACGTCGGCACCGGAGACGCGGGCGCGGCGAACGCCGCTGCCGTGAGTGGCGGTGGCGGTGGTGGCAGCGCCGGCATGCTCGGAGCCGGTGGTATGGGAGCGATGATGATGATGTCGGCCGCGGCGTCGGCGTCGTCCAGCTCGTCGACCACAGCGTCGGCGCCGCCGATTCCGCCGGCTAAGGCCGCGGAGGAAACCGCGCCGGCTGCGCCTCCAGTGGAGCAAGCGGTGGCCGCGGAAGTAGAGGAAGCCATTCCGGTGGCCGCCACACCCCTCGGGACGACACAGGCCGCGGCCGGGCCGGCCGCGGAGATCTCGGCGGCCAAACCGAAGGCCGCGGCGACAACGGGGGCCGGGGAGCGCGAGCGCGTGGCGCTGGCACTCGACGACGAGCCGGAGCGGGAAGCCCGGGCCAACTAAACCTTCGCCACGGCGGCCCGCTCCTTCGCGCCTCCGGAGCCGGTTCGCGCACGGACGCCGCGGGTAGTGTTGATCGCGACGTCTCTGGCAAAGGAGGGATCCGATGACCGCGAAAACTCTCAGCCCTCTGCGGCGCGGATTGTGCGGCGTGGTGGCCGCCGGGGTACTGGGCGCCACCGCCCCGCTGGCGATCGCGTTGGCGCCGGCCAACGCCGATCCCCAATGCGATCAGACGGTTGGTCAGTCCATCGACTCGTACCTGACCCGGCATCCGGACGTGAAGCAGCAGTTGCAGGCCAAATCTCAGGCCGAGGGTGGTGGCGGCAACGTCATCGACTACCTGAATCGGCATCCCGACGTGCGGCAGCACCTGATCGACCTGTCCCAGCAGTGCGTGCCGTAGTGAGCGGGTGTCGTCCGTAAACGTCGTCGGCGACGCGGGGGAACGTTCGCCATTGACTAAAAAGTAGAACACGTTCTAGCGTCTAGGCGTGTTCTCTGATCCCCTCACCCAAGCGATCGCCGAAGCCGAGCAGCTGGTGGCCGCCGCGCCGTTCATCGAGACCGAAGCCGACCTGCTGGAAGGGCTGCAATATCTGGCCGGCTGCGTCGCGGCATGTACGCACCTCGCCTTCGATTACGAGCGCGACCATCCGTTCCTGCAGTCGGGCACCGGGCCGTTCACCAAGATGGGCCTCGACAACCCCGACACCCTCTACTTCGGCACCCGGGTGCAGGCCAACCACGACTACGTCGTGACCGGCAAACGCGGGACCACCACCGACCTTAGTTTCCAGCTGCTCGGTGGCGAGTACACCGACGACAACGTGCCCGCCAGCCAGGCCGCGTTCGACGACCGCGAGCTCGACATCGCCGCGGACGGCAGCTTCGAGTGGCGGGTGCGGCCGAACAGCCCCGGCCAGTTGGTGATTCGCGAGGTATACGGCGACTGGGCGGCCCAGCGCGGCACGCTCACCATTTCCCGGCTGGACACGGCTGGCACCGCGCCGCCGCCGCTGACCCGCCAGACCATCGAAAAGCGTTACGCCACAGCGGGCAAGCAGCTGGTGAACCGCGTCAAGACGTGGCTGCAGTTTCCGCAGTGGTTCTACCTCGACCTCCCGGTCAACACCATGGTTCCGCCGAGGCTGACCCCCGGCGGGCTGGCGACCCAGTACTCGTCGGTCGGGCATTTCGACCTGCGGCCCGATCAGGCGCTAGTGATCACCATCCCGGTCTCGGACGCCCCCTATCTCGGCTTCCAGCTGGGCAGCCTGTGGTACATCTCGCTGGACTACATCAACCACCAGACTTCGCTGAACAACACTCAGGCCCAGGCGGATCCGGACGGCAAGGTGCGCATCGTCGTTGCCGACCAGAACCCGGGAGTGACCAACTGGGTTGAGACCCTCGGCCACCGGCGCGGCTTCCTCCAGTTCCGCTGGCAGCGGGTGTCGCGTGAGCTCACCGATGCCGACGGGCCCACCGTCGAGTTGGTCGACTTCGACGCAGTGCCGGCCGCGCTGCCGCACTTCGAGCACAATAAGATCTCCGAGGACCAGTGGCGCGAGCGAATCGCATTGCGCCAGCAGCAAATCGCGGCAAGGATGCTGGGATGACGAGGTCAGGAATGCTCGAGGGAAAGGTCGTCGTCATCAGCGGCGTCGGGCCGGGGCTCGGCACCACGCTGGCGCACCGGTGCGCGCGTGACGGTGCCGACCTGGTGCTGGCGGCGCGCTCCCTCGACCGGCTGGAGGCGGTCGCCAAGCAAATCAACGACACCGGTCACAAGGCGTTGGCGGTGCGCGCCGACATCACCGACGACGAGGAGGTGGCCTACCTCGTCGAGACCACCATGGGCACCTACGGCAAGGTCGACGTGCTGGTCAACAACGCGTTCCGGGTGCCGTCGATGAAGCCGTTGGCCGGCACGTCGTTTCAGCACATCCGCGACGCGATCGAGCTGAGCGCGCTGGGGGCGCTGCGCCTCATCCAGGCCTATACGCCGGCGCTGGAGAAGTCGTCGGGATCGGTCGTGAACGTCAACTCCATGGTGCTGCGGCACTCCCAGGCGAAATACGGCGCGTACAAGATGGCGAAGTCCGCCCTGCTGGCCATGTCGCAGTCGCTGGCCACCGAACTCGGCGAGAAGGGAATCCGCGTCAATTCCGTTGCCCCGGGCTATATCTGGGGCGACACCTTGCAGAGCTACTTCGAGCATCAGGCCGGCAAGTACGGCACCACGGTAGACCAGATCTACCAGGCCACCGCCGCGAACTCCGACCTGAAGCGCCTGCCCACCGAGGACGAAGTGGCCTCGGCGATCCTTTTTCTCGCCAGCGATCTGTCCAGCGGCATCACCGGACAGACCCTGGACGTCAACTGCGGGGAGTACCACACCTGATGACCGACCGTACCGACGTCGGCACCGTCGACGAACTGCAGGCATCGGCCACCAAGCTGATCGGCCTCGATGACTTCGGGGCCGACGACGACAACTATCGCGAGGCGCTCGAGGTGCTACTCGACTCCTACCGGCGCGAGGCGGACCTAACGGTGTTGGGCAGCAAGATGAATCGGTTCTTCCTGCGCGGCGCGCTGGTGGCCCGCCTGCTCTCCGAAGCCGCCTGGAAGCAATACCCCGAGCACGCCGACGTGGTGATCGAACGGCCGATCTTCGTGACCGGGCTGGTGCGCACCGGCACCACGGCGCTGCACCGGCTGCTCGGCGCCGACCCGGCGCATCAGGGCCTGCACATGTGGTTGGCGGAGTTCCCGCAGCCGCGCCCGCCCCGCGACGAGTGGGATGCGAACCCGTTCTATCGCCAGCTCGACGAACAATTCACCCGGCACCATGCGGAAAACCCGGGCTACACCGGCCTGCACTTCATGGCCGCATACGAGCTGGAGGAGTGCTGGCAGCTGCTGCGGCAGTCGCTGCATTCCGTGTCGTACGAGACCCTGTCGCACCTGCCCAGCTATTCAAAGTGGTTGTCGCAGCAGGACTGGACGCCGTCGTATCGTCGGCACCGCAAGAACCTCCAGCTGATCGGGCTCAACGACGCCGACAAGCGGTGGGTGCTGAAGAACCCCAGCCACCTCTTCGCGCTGGACGCCTTGATGGCCACCTATCCCGACGCGCTGGTGATCCAGACCCACCGGCCCGTCGAGACGATCATGGCCTCGATGTGCTCGCTGGCCCAGCACACGTCCGAGGGCTGGTCGGAGACGTTCGTCGGCGACCGGATCGGTGCCGACTCAATGGAAACCTGGTCGCGCGGGTTGGAGCGGTTCAACACCGCGCGCGCCAAATACGATCCGGCCCAGTTCTACGACGTCGACTATCGCGAGCTGATCGCCGACCCGCTGGGCACGGTGGCCGACATCTACCGGCACTTCGGACTGACGCTGACCGACGAGGCGCGGGCGGCGATGGAGAAGAGCCACGCCGCAAGCCAATCCGGCGAGCGGGCGCCCAAACACACGTATTCGCTCGCCGACTACGGCCTGACTGTCGAAGAAGTCAAGGAGCGGTTCGCGGGACTGTAGGCCCGGGCGAGTCAGTCGTTTTCGGGCTGGTCCAGGTAGCCCTCCGCGAACGCATGCTCGATGCTGTCGCTCAGCTTCGGGCAGGCGCGGGCACGCGCGGTGTCCCCGCCAGATTCGCGGATCTCGCTGAAGTACGCGCAACGCTGCGCCGCCTGGGTGTTCCACTGCACGGCGGTATGGCCCGGGCCCATCCTCCTGACCGTGACGGTCACGTGGCAGAACCGGCAATCCACCGGCACCAGCCCCGACGTCAGGTAGCGCTCGCGATCGGCGCGCGTCGCATCGGCGACAGCGGCGGCGCGCTGCGGGTCGTCGGCGAAATCCCTTGATTTTGACCAAGATCCGGACCCGCCGTTGCTCGAAGGCGATTCGTCGTGATCGTGATGATCGCCGCGCAGCATCAGCATCGACCGGGCGAGCCGATCGACGTCCGGTACTGCCGGCTGGTCCTCGGGCATGGTCCTAATGTTGCTCGGCGGGTACGCCTTCGGACTCGGAGTCGGATTCCCGGGCCTTCAGGTTCTCCGCGACCTCGGCGTTCCAGTACTCGTTGGCGCGGGTGGTGTCGATCTCAATCTCGAAGCGCTCCACCATTTCCGGCTGGATGTCGGCGACGTCGACGTAGAACTGCTGGTACCAGCGGCGCAGCTGGTAGACGGCGCCATCCTCCTCGACCAGCAGCGGGTTGTCGATTCGGGTCTTGTTTTTCCAGATCTCGACATCCTGCATGAAGCCCTTGCTGACGCCCTCGGTGAAGACCCGCGACAGCTTGTCGGTCATCTCTTCGTCCATGCCCTTGGGCTTTTCGACGACGACGCCCCACTGCAGCACGAACGAGTTCTGCGTCACCGGGTAGTGGCAGTTGATCAGGATCGACTCGGCCTTGTAGCCGCCGTAGCTGTTGTGCAGCCAGTTGATCATGAACGACGGCCCGAAGTAGGACGCCTCCGAATCCAGGTGTGCCTCACCGTAAGAGGTCCCCAGATCGTTCACGTCGGGCCGGCCCACGTTGTGCAGGTACTGCGAGGCGATGTGGCCCTCGAAGACGTTCTTGAAGTACGTCGGCAGCCCGAAATGGATGTAGAAGAAGTGCGCCATGTCGGTGACGTTGTCGATGATGTCGCGGCAGTTGGAGCCCTCGATGAGGATGCTGTTCCACCGCCAGTCGGTCCACTCGTCGCTGTGGGCTTCGGGGATATCCGGGATCCTGACCGCGGGGTCCGGCGGATTGCCCTCGTGGTCGTGCCAGACGAACAGCAGGCCACCGCGCACGTCGGTCGTCCACGACCGGGTACGCGCGGTCTTCGGCGTGCGCTTGGCATACGGCACCAGCTTGCACCGGCCGTCGCCGCCCCAGCGCCAGTCGTGGAACGGGCAGGCGACCTCGTCGCCCTTGATGGTGCCCTCGGACAGGTCGCCGCCCATGTGCCGGCAGTAGCCGTCGAGCACCTTCAGGTCGCCGTGCGAATCGGCGAAAACCACCAGCTTGGTGCCGAACGCCTGCACGGAATGCGGCTTGCCGTCCTGGAAGTCCTTTGCGACGCCCAGGCAGTGCCAGCCGCGCGCATATCTCGTCGGCAGGGCGCCGGGATCGATTTCCCGGATGCCGGCCGCCTTGGTGTCGGTAGTCACCAGTCACCTCCAGTGGTCTCTAACTAGAACACGTTACAGTTTTGGGGCTCGGTGGCGCAATGACCGCTGGTCTAGCCGGGTTACCGGACGCGTATTGGGGCAAGGTATATCTAGACGATGCCGCTGTTTGCTTTCGAGGGCCGGTCACCGCGTGTCGATCCGACCGCGTTCGTGGCCCCGACCGCGACCCTGATCGGTGACGTCACCGTCGAGGCGGGGGCGTCGGTCTGGTTCAACGCCGTGCTGCGCGGCGACTACGGGCCGATCGTGGTGCGGGAAGGCGCCAACGTCCAGGACGGGTCGGTGTTGCACGCGCCGCCCGGCATCCCGGTGGACATCGGTCCGGGCGCGACGGTGGCGCACATGTGCGTGATCCACGGCGTTCACGTCGGCAAGGAGGCGCTGATCGCCAACCACGCCACCGTTTTGGACGGGGCGGTCATCGGCGCGCGCAGCCTGATCGCCGCCGGCTCACTGGTGTTGGCGGGCACGCAGATTCCGGCCGGGATGCTGGCGGTCGGGGCGCCGGCGCAGGTAAAGGGCCCGGTCGCGGGGACGGGCGCCGAGATGTGGATCAACGTCAACCCGCAGGCCTATCGCGACCTGGCGCAGCGGCATCTGGCCGGGCTGGAGCCGATCTAGGGGCTGCCGCGCGCGAACCGCGCGACGCTCAATCGCCTTGTCTCGTAGCAGGTTTCGCAGCCGACTCGAATTTCGGCTCAGCCCTTGCTGATTACGTCAGGCCGGGCGCCCCGGGGAAGCCCAACAACAGCCCGCGGGCACCACCGGTGCCGCCATTGCCGATAGTGGCGGGCGAGTTTCCGCCGTTACCGCCATTACCACCGTTGCCGACCAGCTGGGCGTTGCCGCCGTTGCCGCCGTTACCGCCAAGACCCGCGGCACCGATCGCCTCGCCGCCGGCGCCGCCCGTGCCGCCAGAACCGATCAACCCGGCCTTACCGCCGTTTCCACCGGCGCCGCCGGACGCACCAAGCCCCCCGGCACCGCCTGCGCCGCCGTCGCCGTTGAGCGTGCCACCGGCGCCG
>NZ_LZLY01000101.1 GCF_001673535.1 Mycobacterium sp. 1081908.1
ACCGGTCAACTTGCACACAACTACAGACCACCAACCCGAGAGGAAACCCGGTGAGCACCGACCTCGACAACGCGCCGCCACCGCACGCCGAGGCCGCGCCCCGGCATCGCGGCACCGACCCCCTGGCGCAGGGTTCCGACGGTTCGGATGACAGCCCGTCGAGCGGCGGCCAGTCCGTGGCCGAACTGCTGGCGCGGCTGCAGGTCGAGCCCTCCGGCGGCGGTCGCCGCCGTCGCCGCGACGGTTGAGCTGGGACCTTCCTCACATTGGGCCGCAACTAAGAATCGACTAAAGTCTTAGTGACCGTCCGGTACCCAGTGGGACTGGAACGAACCAAGAAAGCTATGAGGTCGTCTGCGATGGAGCAGCTCGACGGACTGCGCCCGGCGCGGCTCAAGGTGGGGATCATCTCCGCCGGCCGCGTGGGCTCCGCCCTCGGTGTCGCGCTGGAGCGCGCCGACCACGTCGTCGTGTCGTGCAGCGCCGTCTCGCACGCGTCGCGCCAGCGGGCGCACCACCGGTTGCCCGACACCCCGGTGGCGTCGCCGCCGGACGTGGCCGCCAACGCCGAGCTGCTGCTGTTGGCGGTTCCCGACAGCGAACTCGCCGGCCTGGTGTCCGGGCTGGCGGCCACCGCGGCCGTCCGCCCCGGCACGATCGTGGCGCACACGTCCGGCGCCAACGGGGTCGGCATCCTGGCGCCGCTGAGCCACGACGGCTGCATCCCGCTGGCGATCCACCCGGCGATGACCTTCACCGGCTCCGACGAGGACATCAGCCGGCTGCCCGACACCTGCTTCGGGATCACCGCGGCCGACGAGGTCGGGTACGCCATCGCGCAATCGCTGGTGCTCGAGATGGGCGGCGAGCCCTTTTGCGTCCCCGAGGACGCCCGCGTCCTCTACCACGCCGCGCTGGCGCACGCGGGCAACCACCTCGTGACGGTGGTCGCCGACGCGGTCGAGGCGTTGCGGGCCGCGCTGCGCGGCAGCGAACTGCTGGGGCAACAGACGGTCGACGACCAGCCGGGCGGCCTCGCCGAACGCATCGTCGGGCCGCTGGCCCGGGCGGCGCTGGAGAACACCCTGCGTCGTGGGCAGGCCGCCCTCACCGGGCCGGTCGCCCGCGGCGACGCCGCCGCCGTCGCCGAACACCTGGCCGCCCTGGCCGAGGTCGAGCCGGACCTGGCCCAGGCGTACCGGGTCAACGCCTTGCGGACCGCCCAGCGCGCACACGCCCCCGCCGACGTCCTCGAGGTGCTGGCGCGATGACCCCCAAATTCAATCCGGGCGAACTCAACGTCTACTCGGCGCCGCGCGACGTCACCGACGTCAGCCGGGCGCTGCGCCACACCGGCCGCCGCGTGATGCTGGTGCCCACCATGGGCGCCCTGCACGACGGGCACCTCGCCCTCGTCCGGGCCGCCAAGCGGGTCCCCGGCTCGGTGGTCGTGGTCTCGATCTTCGTCAACCCCCTGCAATTCGGGGCCGGGGAAGACCTCGA
Organism: Mycobacterium sp. 1081908.1; assembly: GCF_001673535.1. Taxonomy (GTDB): domain Bacteria; phylum Actinomycetota; class Actinomycetes; order Mycobacteriales; family Mycobacteriaceae; genus Mycobacterium. The sequence goes on from NZ_LZLY01000101.1 coordinate 1,504, forward strand.
CGCCTACCCCCGGACCCTCGACGAGGACGTGGCGCTGCTGCGCGGTGAGGACGTCGAGATCGTGTTCGCGCCCACCGCGGCGGCGATGTATCCCGACGGCCTGCGCACCACCGTGCACCCCGGCCCGCTGGCCGGCGAACTCGAGGGCGGCGCGAGGCCGACCCACTTCGCCGGCGTGCTGACCGTGGTGTGCAAGCTGCTGCAGATCGTGCGCCCCGATCGGGTGTTCTTCGGCGAGAAGGACTACCAGCAGCTGGTCCTGATCCGTCAGATGGTGGCCGACCTCAACCTCGACGTAGCGGTGGTCGGCGTTCCCACCGTGCGCGAACACGACGGCCTGGCGATGTCGTCGCGCAACCGCTACCTGGACCCGGCGCAACGCGAACTGGCCGTGGCGCTTTCGGCGGCGCTGACGGCCGGGGCGCACGCCGCGACCCACGGTGCCCGGGCCGCGCTGGACGCGGCTCGCGCGGTGCTCGAAGCGACGGCCGGCCTGGTGGTCGACTACCTCGAGCTGCGCGACGTCGACCTGGGGCCGTTGCGCGATAACGGATCCGGCCGGCTGCTGGTCGCGGCCAGGCTCGGCAGCACCAGGCTGCTCGACAACGTGTCAATCCAGATCGGAAACCTCGCCGGCACCGCTGGGCCGGACGAACTCGCCCAATCACATTGGAGGAATTGATGTTACGGACCATGCTGAAGTCGAAGATCCACCGCGCCACCGTGACGCAGGCCGACCTGCACTACGTCGGCTCGGTGACCATCGACGCCGACCTGATGGACGCGGCGGACCTGCTCGAGGGCGAACAGGTGACCATCGTGGACATCGACAACGGCGCCCGCCTGGTCACCTACGCGATCACCGGCGAACGCGGCAGCGGAGTCATCGGAATCAACGGCGCCGCAGCGCATCTGGTCCACCCGGGCGACCTGGTGATCCTGATCGCCTACGGGACGATGGAAGACGCCGAGGCGCGCGCCTACCGGCCGCGGATCGTGTTCGTCGACGCCGACAACAAGCCGATCGACCTCGGCGACGACCCGGCGTTCGTGCCCGACGGCGTCGACGAATTGCTCGATCCCCGGATCGGCGCGAGGTAGCCGTGCTGCTGGCCATCGACGTCCGCAACACGCACACCGTCGTCGGACTGCTGTCGGGATCCAAGGAGCACGCAAAGGTCGTGCAGCAGTGGCGGATTCGCACCGAATCCGAGGTCACCGCGGACGAACTGGCGCTCACCATCGACGGCCTGATCGGCGACGATTCCGAGCGCCTCACCGGCGCCGCCGCGCTGTCGACCGTCCCGTCGGTGCTGCACGAGGTGCGGGTCATGCTCGACCAGTACTGGCCGTCGGTGCCCAACGTGCTCATCGAGCCGGGGGTGCGCACCGGGATCCCGCTGCTGGTCGACAATCCGAAAGAGGTGGGCGCCGACCGGATCGTCAACTGCCTGGCGGCCTTTCACAAGTACCGCAAGGCCGCTGTCGTCGTCGATTTCGGTTCCTCGATCTGCGTGGACGTGGTGTCGGCCAAGGGCGAGTTCCTCGGCGGTGCCATCGCCCCGGGTGTGCAGGTTTCCTCCGATGCCGCCGCCGCCCGCTCCGCGGCGCTGCGCCGCGTCGAGCTGACCCGGCCCCGATCGGTGGTCGGCAAAAACACTGTCGAATGCATGCAGGCCGGCGCGGTGTTCGGCTTCGCCGGCCTGGTCGACGGTTTGGTCCGGCGCATCCGCGAGGACGTCGACGGTTTCGCCGGTGATGACGTGGCCGTCGTGGCGACCGGCCATACCGCGCCGCTGCTGCTGCCCGAACTGCACACCGTCAACCACTACGACCAGCACCTGACGTTGCATGGCCTGCAGCTGGTCTTCGAACGCAACCGCGACGCCGAGCGCGGCCGGCTGAAGACGGCGCGCTAAGGCGGGGCATTCGGCATCGAGTCTGCGTACAGCGCGGCTCCCCAGCCCAATTTCACGCTCTGAGCGCAGGGCCGAAGTCGTCATTTAAGCTGGCACGTCGTGAGCTCCGACGCCCCCGACCTTCCCGAGCAGTTCCGGATCCGCCGGGACAAGCGCGCTCGCCTGTTGGCCGAGGGCACCGACCCCTACCCCGTCGCCATCGAGCGCACCCACACCCTGGCCGAGGTGCGCGCCGCCCACGGCGACCTGCCGACCGACACCGCCACCGACGACGTCGTCGGGGTCGCGGGCCGGGTCATCTTCGCGCGCAATTCCGGAAAACTGTGCTTTGCGACACTCCAGGACGGCGACGGCGCCACCCTGCAGGTGATGATCAGCCTCGACAAGGTCGGCGCCGACGCGCTCGACGCGTGGAAGGCCGACGTCGACCTCGGCGACATCGTCTACGTGCACGGCAACGTGATCAGCTCGCGGCGCGGCGAATTGTCCGTGCTGGCCGACTCCTGGCGGATGGCGGCCAAGTCGCTGCGCCCGCTGCCCGTCGCGCACAAGGAGATGAGCGAGGAGTCGCGGGTCCGGCAGCGCTACGTCGACCTGATCGTTCGTCCGCAGGCCCGCACCGTGGCCCGGCAGCGAATCGCCGTGATTCGGGCGATCCGCAACGCGCTGGAACGGCGCGGGTTTCTCGAAGTCGAAACCCCTATGTTGCAGACGCTGGCCGGCGGCGCCGCGGCCCGGCCGTTCATCACGCATTCCAATGCGCTCGACATCGATCTCTACCTGCGCATCGCGCCGGAACTGTTCCTCAAGCGCTGCATCGTCGGCGGATTCGACAAGGTCTTCGAGTTAAATCGCGTGTTCCGAAACGAAGGGGCCGATTCGACGCATTCTCCAGAATTTTCCATGTTGGAGACCTACCAGACCTACGGAACCTATGACGATTCCGCGATCGTCACGCGTGAGCTTATTCAAGAGGTGGCCGACGAGGCGATCGGAACCCGACAACTGCCGTTCCCGGACGGCAGCGTGTACGACATAGACGGAGAATGGGCGTCAATACAAATGTATCCGTCGCTGTCGGCGGCGCTCGGTGAGGAGATCACCCCCGACACGACGGTCGATCGCCTGCGGGCCATCGCCGATCGGCTCGGTGTGGAGATCCCCGACGACCGCGGCTACGGGCACGGCAAACTCGTCGAGGAGCTGTGGGAGCACACCGTCGGCAATTCCCTGACCGCGCCCACCTTCGTCAAGGATTTCCCAGTGGAGACAACACCTTTGACGCGGCAGCACCGCAGCATTGCCGGCGTGACCGAGAAGTGGGACCTCTACCTTCGCGGGGTCGAACTGGCCACCGGGTATTCCGAATTGAACGATCCCGTCGTGCAGCGCGAGCGGTTCGCCGCGCAGGTCCGCGCCGCGGCCGCGGGCGACGCCGAGGCCATGGCGCTCGACGAAGATTTTCTCGCTGCGCTCGAGTATGGGATGCCGCCGTGCACCGGAACCGGAATGGGTATCGATCGGTTGTTGATGTCATTGACCGGCCTGTCAATTAGAGAGACAGTTTTGTTCCCGATTGTTCGGCCGCACTCCAGTTGAGTTAGCCGTTGCGTCTGGATTGAGTATCCCGCCTGGTTATGGCAGATTGGTGACTTGGGGAGTGAATCCAAACTGCTCAGCAACTGCTCAGGACGAAACGCGAGGGTAAGCTAATGGCGAAAAAAGTGACCGTCACCTTGGTCGATGATTTCGACGGTGCGGGCGCGGCCGACGAAACGGTTGAATTCGGGCTTGACGGGGTGACCTACGAGATTGACCTTTCGTCCAAGAATGCTGCGAAACTGCGCAACGATTTGAAGCAATGGGTCGCGGCGGGCCGTCGGGTCGGTGGCCGCCGGCGCGGGCGTTCGGGCTCGGGACGTGGCCGGGGTGCCATCGACCGCGAGCAAAGCGCCGCCATCCGGGAATGGGCCCGCCGCAACGGGCACAACGTGTCGACGCGTGGCCGCATCCCGGCGGACGTCATCGACGCGTTCCACGCGGCGACCTAAGCGAAGCGCTTACCGGCGCCCGGGTCCCTACGGCCCGGGCGCCGGTTGTTTTCAATTTCGCTGGCGGCGGAACGCTCGCCGGCTCCCGCGGAAACGCTTTGGTGTTTTTCCTCGTTTACCTGTTACGGCCGTGCGCCAACTGGGGTGTGCGGCCGGGACGGCCAGCAACCGCAACGTTAGGAACCGCGGCGGGCCGACCATTACAGTGGAGAGCAGGTACGCGGTTCCGGCCCCTAGGGGCCGGCAATTGGCCATCAAGAGGTCTGTACCGATGGCGAGGGAGAGCAGGTAAGCACCGATGTTCGAAAGATTTACCGACCGTGCCCGCAGGGTCGTCGTCCTGGCGCAAGAAGAGGCCCGGATGCTCAACCACAACTACATCGGCACCGAGCACATCCTGTTGGGTTTGATTCACGAGGGCGAGGGCGTCGCGGCGAAGTCGCTGGAGTCGCTGGGCATCTCGCTCGAGGGCGTTCGCAGCCAGGTCGAGGAGATCATCGGCCAGGGCCAGCAGGCGCCGTCGGGGCACATCCCGTTCACCCCGCGCGCCAAGAAGGTTCTCGAGCTGAGCCTGCGCGAGGCGCTGCAGCTGGGCCACAACTACATCGGCACCGAGCACATTCTGCTCGGCCTGATCCGCGAGGGTGAGGGCGTTGCCGCCCAGGTGCTGGTCAAGCTGGGCGCCGAGCTGACCCGGGTGCGCCAGCAGGTGATCCAGCTGCTGAGCGGCTACCAGGGCAAGGAAGCCGCGGAAGCCGGCACCGGCGGTCGCGGCGGCGAGTCCGGCAGCCCCTCCACGTCGCTGGTGCTCGACCAGTTCGGCCGCAACCTGACGGCCGCCGCGATGGAAGGCAAGCTCGACCCGGTCATCGGCCGCGAGAAGGAAATCGAGCGGGTGATGCAGGTGCTCTCCCGCCGCACCAAGAACAACCCGGTGCTGATCGGCGAGCCCGGCGTCGGCAAGACGGCCGTCGTCGAGGGCCTGGCGCAGGCCATCGTGCACGGCCAGGTGCCGGAGACGCTGAAGGACAAGCAGCTGTACACGCTTGACCTGGGTTCGCTGGTGGCCGGCTCGCGCTACCGCGGTGACTTCGAGGAACGCCTCAAGAAGGTGCTCAAGGAGATCAACACCCGCGGCGACATCATCCTGTTCATCGACGAGCTGCACACGCTCGTCGGTGCCGGCGCCGCCGAGGGCGCGATCGACGCGGCGAGCATCCTCAAGCCCAAGCTGGCCCGCGGCGAACTGCAGACGATCGGCGCGACCACCCTCGACGAGTACCGCAAGTACATCGAGAAGGACGCCGCCCTGGAGCGCCGCTTCCAGCCCGTCCAGGTGGGTGAGCCGACGGTGGCCCACACCATCGAGATCCTCAAGGGATTGCGGGACCGGTACGAGGCCCACCACCGGGTGTCGATCAGCGACTCCGCGATCGTGGCCGCGGCCACCCTGGCCGACCGCTACATCAACGACCGGTTCCTGCCTGACAAGGCCATCGACCTGATCGACGAGGCCGGCGCCCGCATGCGGATCCGCCGGATGACCGCGCCGCCAGACCTGCGTGAGTTCGACGAGAAGATCGCCGACGCCCGCCGCGAGAAGGAATCGGCGATCGACGCCCAGGACTTCGAGAAAGCCGCCAGCCTGCGGGACCGGGAGAAGCAACTGGTCGCCCAGCGGGCCGAGCGCGAAAAGCAGTGGCGCTCAGGCGACATGGACGTTGTCGCCGAGGTGGACGACAACGAGATCGCCGAGGTGCTGGGAAACTGGACCGGCATCCCGGTGTTCAAGCTCACCGAGGCCGAAACCACCCGGCTGCTGCGCATGGAGGACGAGCTGCACAAGCGGATCATCGGCCAGGTCGATGCCGTCAAGGCCGTCTCCAAGGCGATCCGCCGCACCCGCGCCGGGCTGAAAGACCCCAAGCGACCCTCGGGCTCGTTCATCTTCGCCGGCCCGTCCGGTGTCGGTAAGACCGAGCTGTCCAAGGCGCTGGCCAACTTCCTGTTCGGCGACGACGACGCGCTCATCCAAATCGACATGGGCGAGTTCCACGACCGCTTCACCGCGTCGCGGCTGTTCGGTGCCCCGCCGGGATACGTCGGCTACGAGGAGGGCGGCCAGCTCACCGAGAAGGTGCGCCGCAAGCCGTTCAGCGTGGTGCTGTTCGACGAGATCGAGAAGGCGCACCAGGAGATCTACAACAGCCTGCTGCAGGTCCTCGAGGACGGCCGGCTCACCGACGGTCAGGGGCGCACGGTCGACTTCAAGAACACCGTGCTGATCTTCACGTCCAACCTCGGCACGTCCGACATCTCCAAGCCGGTGGGCCTGGGCTTCACCCAGGGCGGCGGCGACAACAACTACGAGCGGATGAAGCAGAAGGTCAACGACGAGCTGAAGAAGCACTTCCGCCCGGAGTTCCTCAACCGCATCGACGACATCATCGTCTTCCACCAGCTGACGCGCGACGAGATCATCCAGATGGTCGACCTGATGATCGAGCGGGTCGGCAAGCAGCTCAAGGCCAAAGACATGTCGATGGAGCTGACCGACAAGGCCAAGGCTCTGCTGGCCAAGCGTGGCTTCGACCCGGTGCTGGGCGCGCGTCCGTTGCGGCGCACCATCCAGCGCGAGATCGAGGACCAGCTCTCCGAGAAGATCCTCTTCGAGGAGGTCGGGCCCGGACAGATCGTCACCGTCGACGTGGACAACTGGGACGGGGAAAGCGCCGGCGAGGAAGCGGTGTTCACGTTCACCGGGACCCGCAAGCCGCCGGCCGAGCCGGATCTGGCCAAGGCCGGAGCGCACAGCGCACCCGAAACGCAGTAGTAGCGGTTAGCGGAAACGGGCGGTTAGTCTCTCACGGGGCTACCGCCCGTTTCTGCTGTGCTCCGGAAGAAGTGTCGGCCTGAGCTCGCGAAATGCGTTCTCCCAGACGGGCGCCGGCTTCAAGGCGATGTTCGGCGGCGAGCTGCAGGGGATGCAAAGAATCCAGGCGGTGCCGGTCACCGAGGGCGCCAAGTACACCGCGGGCCAGCTTGGCTACGGCGCCGCGGCGCCCCAACATTGACGCGCGGTCTACACTGACACCTGTCCTGACGGACCACGGAATCTGGTGAAATTCCAGAACGGTCGCGCCACTGTCGAAAGTCAGACCCGTAGCCCGTCATCCGCAGCGGGGACGCGCAATCCCCGGAAGGAGTGCTCGTGGCAAATCTCGAGAAGGCTGGCGCCCGTACCCGGTCGGTCGATCTGTCGGCGGCAAGCGCCGCGCTCTGGTTGGCGGCGACCACCTTCCTGGCGCTCTTGGCGCTGTACTTCGTCGGGGCCGATCAGGGCGCGGTGTCGCTGTTCGGCAGCGACTCCCACGTGCACGAGTTTGTCCACGACGCGCGCCACCTGCTCGGCTTCCCCTGCCACTGACCCACGGCGTGGAGAAGCGGCTGATCGCCCGCGGTCTCCTGGCGGGGGCCGTCGGCGCGGTGCTGTCATTCCTGTTCGCCCGCGTCTGCGCCGAGCCGGTCATCGCCCGCGCGATCGCTTTTGAGGACGGGCGAAGCGACGTCCTGGACGCTCACGGCGTGCACGAGCACGGCGCCGAGTTGTTCACCCGCGGCGTGCAGGCCAACGCCGGCTTGGGTTTCGGCGTGCTGATTTTCGGCGTCGCCATGGGAGCGCTGTTTTCCGTACTGTTCTGCGTGGTCTCGGTGCGCGCGAGAGCCGTTGGCCCGCGGCGGCTTTCGGTGCTCCTGGCGGCGGGCGCGTTCGTCGCGGCGTACCTCGTGCCGTTCCTGAAGTACCCGCCGAATCCGCCCGCGGTCGGCCAGGCGGACACGATCGGGGCCCGCACCGGCTGGTACCTGGCGATGGTGCTGGCCTCGGTGGCGCTGGCGATCGCCGCCGTGTGGCTGGCCCGACGGCTCGCCGCCCGGTTCGGCGCGTGGAACGGAGGCCTGGTCGCGGCGGCCACCTACGCGCTCGCGGTCGCCGCGGTGGCGGTGCCGCTACCGACGGTCGACGAGACACCACCTCCGATGCGCGACGCCTCGGGCGCGATCGTCTATCCCGGGTTTCCCGCCGATGTGCTCTACGAGTTCAGGCTGCTTTCCCTCGGCGCGCAACTGGTGTTGTGGGCGGCCATCGGCCTGGTGTTCGCGACGCTGGCGGGCCGGCTGCTGGAGGAGCGGGTCCCCGCGTGACCGAGGTGGTCCGCCTGACCCTGGTGTCGCACGCGATGACCGACGCCATGGCGGACGGACGCTTCCCCGCCGACGAGCCGCTCAACGGCATCGGCCTTCGGCAGGCCAAAAAGGCTGGGCGCCTTGACATCGACCGCGCAACGAGGCAACTCACGGGCCCCGAGCGGCGCGCCCGCCAAACCGCGCAACTGCTGGGCCTGCACGCCACGGTCGAGCCGCGGCTGGCCGACCTCAGTTGCGACGGGTGGTGCGGGCAGACCCTGCGCGCCGTCGGCCCCGCGGACCTCGAGACGTGGCTGACCGATCCGGCGCGGGCACCGCACGGCGGTGAGTCGATCGTCGACCTGATGGGACGCGTGGCCGGCTGGCTCGAGAGTTTGACCGGCGAAGCGACGCCCGCGGTGGCGGTGACGCATCCCGCGGTGATCCGGGCGGCCATTCTCGACGCTCTCGGCATGCCGCCGAACTCCTTCTGGCGCATCGACATCGCGCCGGTCGGTCGCGTCGTGATGCACTTTCGCGCGGGCCGCTGGACGCTGCGGTTGTGAGTTCCCAGCGGCTCTCCGGACCATGAGGCTCGCGTCAAAGTTGATAGCGCATACGCTATCGAATTCGTAAGTCATCTATGCCGGCCTGATCTCCACGCCCGGCAGTTCGCGCAGCCACGCGGTGGAGACCGTGGACCACTCCCCGACGCCGACATAGGAGCTGAATCGGGTCGTCGAGATCTTAGGGTGGGCCAGCAGCAATCCCGCGGGCGACAGGTGCACGGCATCCCAGTGCTGTCCGATCGCCGGCCAGTCCGGGTACATACAACCGCCGGCCGTCGCTGAATGCGCGTCGATCAGTTCGGCCCAGTCGCGGGCCGAATCGATCCTTGCCACGCGAACGCGCGTGACGTCGAAACGCAGCTCCCAGCGCGGCATTTCGCGTCTCAGGTTCTCGCCGCAGAGGGTCCACGAGTCCTCGTCCTCGGTGATCGGCGTGGAGGTCCAGAACGCGCCATTTGGTAATGCGCTCAACGGCTCCCGATTGCGAACACTCGGCGCGCGCAGCTCGCTCAAGATCCCCTGATGGATCTGTGGCGAGCCGAACGAGGGTAGTCCCGACAGCGCCGCGCGGCCCCAGCTGTCGTACTTGCGCAGCTCCGGATCGTCCACGTCGAGGTGCGCGACCTCTAGATAACGATCGGAGTAAAGGTAGCCGCCGACGGCCGACACCCCGGCCCCGATCAGCCTCTCGGGTATGGCCAGGCCGCCCGATCGCCGCATGTCCTCGATGAACAGGCGCCCCGGAAAGGTATCCAGCAGCGATTCGCGGGCGCTCACCCGGCTACTTGGGGCCGATCAGCGCGAAGGCCTGCCTGGCGACCTGCAGCATCCAGCCGGTCACCCGGGGGCCATGGTCGCGGGGCCAGTTGAGCTGAAAGCTGACCACCCACGGCTGCTGGTTCTTGTCGACGGCGTACCAGCTGAACGTCAAATCGCCCGGCAGCCCACCGGCTTTCGCGCCGATGTACGGCCACACATTGCGGTCCAGCTGGATGCCGGCCACCGCCGAAAGGATCTGCCGGACCGGCGCCGCGGGCCCCACCGCGTCGGCCTGCAGCGCCGCGTGCACCCGGCAGATGTCCTCGGCGCTGCCGTACCACTCCGCGCCGTAGGCCGACGCGGGGGTGTGGGCATGGGCCGGATCGGGTTGGTAGGGCGTCGAATCCGCCTGCGCCAGCAACTGGGCGCGCACCTGCCTGGACCCCTGCTTCCACTGGTCGCGCAGGTCCGGTTTGCCCCAGCCGACCGAGAACAGCTCATACATCGTGGGGAACGGCGTCATGCTGGCCGGATCGTGATGGCCCGCCGTGGCGAGGGCCTCCTCGATGGCGTGCGTTCCCAACCTTCCGATCAGCAGGTCGGTGGCCATGTTGTCGCTGGTGGCGATCATCTTCTCGGCGGCCGTGCGAACCGAAACATGCGCTCCCACGGGCAGTTCCAGGCCCGACGAGCCGACCGCCCGGCCCTTGTCGGTGACGGTGAGCTGATCGTCCCAGGAGACCGTGCCGTTTCGGACGGCACCGGCGACCGCGTGTAGCACGTACAACTTGAAAATCGATGCCAGGGGCAGTGATTCGCCGGTGTTGGTGCCGGCCACCGGGTCGCAGTGACCGTTGTCGACCTTGGCGGCCTGGTAGGAATAGCGAGCGCCGGTCTTGCTCAGCACCGCGTCGACGTCGCGCCAGGAGTTGATCTTCGGCGGCTGCGTGTCGACGTCGAACCGGTCGACCCGGCCCTCGTCGTCGGTGTGCAGCCGGATGTCTTGTCGCGCGCCATACGACGTGACCAGGTGCAGCGTGGCCGCGCTGGCGCCGAGGTCGACGGCGTTGAGGGTGAAGGGGCGATCCCACCAGAGCCCCTCCATGGTGGTTTCGACCGACTCGACCTTGTCGGGCGCGGCCAGGGTGCCGACCCCGACCGGGCCGATCGGCCAGTCCGAGTTCAGCATGTCCAAGGTCTGCTGCGCGCGGATGCCGGGAGGCGTCCGGGTGTCGATCTGCCGGCCCGGGTTCGCCGCGTTCGCCTGCGGGGAGGGCGAGGGGGCGCAACCCGGCGCCAGCGTCACCACCAGCGCCGCCGCGGCACCCAACGCCGCGACGCGGCGCCGAGCCGAGCGGTCGCTAACTACCCTGCTTGCTGCCGGCAACGTCCATCACGACCTCGAATTCCAGCAACGATGCCCCGGTCGCCACGGGGTTGGCCCGCTCGCCGGCATGGGCTTCGATGGCGGGTCCCTTCGCCCAGGCCTGGAAGGCGTCTTCGGACTCCCAATGCGTCACCACGAAGTAGCGGTTTTCACCCTTGATCGGGCGCAGCAACTGGAAGCCGAGGAAACCGGGCTGGTTGTCCACCGCGTGTGCGCGGTGGGCGAACCGCTTCTCCAGCTCGGGGCCGGCGTCGGCGGGCACCTCGATTGCATTGATCTTGACCACTTGCGGCATTCCGCAAGGCTACCGCGCCGCCCGGCTTGCCCGACTCGCGGGCGGGCCACGCAAGATGGTGATATGTCCAGCGACCTGTTGGCCTGCCGCGGCGGCCAGGGCGAGCCATTGGTGCTGGTGCACGGCCTAATGGGCCGCGGCACCACCTGGTCGCGCCAGCTGCCCTGGTTGGCCCGGTTGGGCACCGTCTACACCTACGACGCCCCCTGGCACCGGGGCCGCGACATCGACGACCCGCACCCGATCAGCACCGAGCGCTTCGTGGCCGATTTGGCCGACGCGGTCGGCGCCCTGGGAATTCCGGCCAGGCTGGTCGGGCATTCGATGGGGGCCCTGCACTCGTGGTGCCTCGCCGCGGAGCGCCCGGATCTGGTTTCGGCGCTGGTGATCGAGGACATGGCGCCGGACTTCCGGGGCCGCACCACCGGGCCGTGGGAGCCCTGGCTGCACGCCCTTCCGGTCGAATTCGACTCGGCCGAGCAGGTGTTCGACGAGTTCGGGCCCGTCGCCGGGCAGTATTTCCTGGACGCGTTCGACCGCACCGAACGCGGCTGGCGGCTGCACGGGCACACGCCGCGCTGGATCGAGATCGCGGCCGAATGGGGCACCCGGGATTACTGGGCGCAGTGGGCGGCGGTGCGGGCGCCGGCGCTGCTCATCGAGGCCGGCAACTCGGTGACCCCGCCGGGCCAGATGCGTAAGATGGCCGAAACGCCCTCCCCGACAACGTATTTGCATGTTCCGCGTGCCGGTCACCTGATCCACGACGAAGCGCCGCAGGTGTTCCGCGAGGCCGTCGAATCCTTCCTGGCGGTCACCGCCGCCCGGTGATCCCGCGCGCGGTGCGCAGCGCCACCGCCATGAGCGTGTTGGTCGGATTCTGGCAGCCCGAGGTGACGAACACGCTGCCGTCGGCGACGAAGACGTTGTCCATCTGATGCATTCGCCCGTTGGGGTCGACGACGCTCGTCGCCGGGGACACGCCCATCTGCATCCCGCCCATCACGTGCTTGGTGTTCGGTGGGGTGCCGCCCCCGAGCTTTCGCTCCAGGCCGTCCGGGACGGCGGCGAACAGCTGCGCGCCGGCCGCCGCCATCATCGCGGTGATGGGCACCAGGTAGAACGTCTGGGCGACCGCCTCGTGCCTGCCGGGCGCCCAGGTCACGCGGGCCACCGGCTGGCCGTTGAGGTCCGTGACCGTCGGGTCGAGGGTGACGTTGTTGGTCAGGTATGGCAGGTCGGTGCCGATGAAGTTCACGCCGGCGAGCCGGTCGCGCAGCAGCGAGGCGCGCATCAGGTCCTTGAACGGGCTGCCGAACAGCTGCACGCCGGGCAGGAATCCGAGGATCTCCTGGTAGAACTTGCCCTCCGTGATCGGGTCCTGGCTGCCGCCCAGCTCGCACAGGCCGCCGCGGATGTAGGGCAGCCCGGCCAGCTTTGCCGCGAGCCGGGCGCCGGGGAAGTTGGGGTCGCAGAAATCCTCCATGCACTGCGTGATCGAGCGGCCGCGGTAGGCGTGCACCCGCTGGTCGAGGTAGATGCCGAACCCGTCGACGAAGTTGTGAAACATCAGCCGGGCGCCGATGCGTCCGCTGGCGTCGGGCAGACCGGACAGCAGCGCCAGGCGCGCGGTCTCGATCGCCGAGGCGGCCAGCACCACCAGGTCGGCGCTCTCCCCGCCGGGATTGCCCAGCGGGTCGAGATAGGACACGCCGGTGGCCCGCCGGCCGGTGAAATTGACCTTGGTGACGGTGGTTTCGGGATGTAGCTGCGCGCGGCCGGTCCGCAGCGCCAGCCGCAGCGGCGCGAGCGCGCCCACCCGGGCCGAGATCGGGCAGCCGTAGTTGCTGCAGAACCCGCAGTTGTTGCACGCGGGGCGGCCGTCGTATTCAACGGAATTGATCGCGGTCGGAAACGGATACGGGTGGAGCCCGATTCGCTTGGCCCCCTTGGCGATCAGCGTCGACGAACGCTGCTGCGGCCCGGGCGGCATCGGGTATTGCCGCGAGCGCGGCGCGTGCTTCAGCGAGAGGGCGGGAATCGTCGCGACGTCGCCCTGCGTCCCGAGCAGCACCTCGATCACGTCGTAATACGGGGCGATCTCGCTGTATTCGAACGGCCAGTCCTGCACGTCCGCGCCCGGCTGCGGGCCCAGCATCGAGAGCCCCTTGAAATCGATGTCCCAGAACCGCGGCACCTTCGCGTCCCAGTGCACGGTTCCGCCGCCGACGGTCACCGGCAGCTCGTTGACCGGGCCGACGTAGCCGGCGGCCTGGGTGGCGTGGGGCCGGAACGTGCGTGGGTAGGCGAGCGGATCGGGCTGCTCGAAGTAGCGATAGAGCGACTTGAGCTCGTCGTTGGCGAATGTCGTGCCGAGCGGGCCGGTGCCCTCCAGGTTGGTGAAGTAGTTCGATCCCTTCTCGAATATCACTACGTCCCAGCCATTTTGGGCAAGCTCCATCGCCACCGTCGACGCGCCGGCGCCGGAGCCGACGATGACCGCCTTAGGCACTCACGCCGCCCCTTCCGCCCAACTTGGAGATGACCTGTTCCCAGCCCCCGCGGCGTAGCCGGTTGATGATGTCGCTGAGGACGACCACATCCCACTGGACCGCCTCCACCTCGGCGGGGGTATATCCGCGCGGCTGCGAGTCGCCGGGGTACTTGATGTCCTTCCAGCCGACCAGGTTCGCGTTGCCGCCGTACTCCGGGACGCTGTACATCGCCTCGATGGTGTGACCGAACAGCACGCCGGCGAAGGTCGCCGCCGGGCCGTGCGCCAGGACGAGGTCCTGCTTCACGCCCGGGATCGCGGTGAAGTCGCCGCCGGCCTGCTGGTCGAGCAGCGCGACGCCACTGGTGTATTGGTTCCGCAGCTGCGTCAGGCGCTGTTGCCATGCGTAGGCCTGGGCCCGGTTGAGCGGGACGAAGGTGGCCATGTAGTCCTGCGAGCCGCCGGCGCGGTTGCTCCACGGGCCGCCGGCGTGGATGTCGGCGGGAGTGACGTCGAAGACAGACAGCATCCGGTCCAGGTAGTTGACCACGTTCGCCTCGTGCGCGCCCGGACCGAACTCGGTCGGGCAGTCCTGCGGACCGGGGATCAGGCGACGAGTGGCGGCGTCGAGCACCGCGGCCTGGTGCGCCGTCAGGAATCGGTAGCCCGGGTCGGCCGACGCGGCGGGCAGGGCGCCGCGCGTGGCGGCGGCCAGCGGCAGCAGGCTGAGGCCGCCGAGTACCGCGCGCCGGGACACCGGCGGCAAGCGGGATCCCTGGCCGGCCTCCTCGCTGGGCACATCGGCAGGGTATGACGCGGATATGAGTCTCACGTGGAACGCGTGCCAGGCGGCGTGTCGGGTTGCGCGGGAACGGGCTTTTGCGGTACCGCCCGGCTATTCCTCGCCGGCCAACGCAAACCGGCCGTCGACGGTCCGGGTCACCAGACCGTCGGCAAGCAGCGAGTCCAGCGCCCGGTCGCGCTGCTGCGTATCGGTCAACCAGGCCACGTCCAGCTCCGCCCGGGTGGCGGGAGAATCCTTGGCGCGCAACACGTCCAGCAATCTCCCTCGCACCTGCCGATCGGTCCCCGCATAGGTCTGCACGCGCTTGGGCGGCCCTTGGGCAGGCGGGTAACCGGCATGCCGCCAGGCGCACTCCCGTAGCGGACACAACCCGCATCGCGGCGCCCGCGCGGTGCACACGATCGCGCCCAATTCCATCAGCGCCACCGAAAACGTCGGCGCCCGTTCGTCATCGGGCAGCAACGCCGAGACGTCGGCGTTGTCGCGGGCCGCGGACGGCGCCGCGGAGTCGGCGAGGCCGTGCACGGCGCGGGCCACCACCCGCCGCACGTTGGTGTCGACCACCGGCACGGGGCGGCGGTAGGCGAAGCAGGCGACGGCGCGCGCGGTGTAGCTGCCGACGCCGGGCAGCGTCAGCAGGGTGTCGACGTCGTCGGGGACCACGTCGCCGTGGTCGCGCGCGATGACGGTGGCGCACTCGTGCAAGTGCTTGGCGCGCCTCGGGTAGCCGAGCTTCCCCCACGCGCGCAGCACGTCGGCCGCACTCGCCGCGGCTGTCGCCGACGCGGTCGGCCAGCGCCGCACCCAATCCGGCCAGATCGACAGGACCCGCGTCACCGGCGTCTGCTGCAGCATGAACTCGCTGACCAGGATCTGCCACGCGGTGACATCCGGCTCCCGCCAAGGCAAGTCACGGCGGGAACACTCATACCAATCTATGAGCTCGCTCGGGCTGACGTTCATGTGCGGGTGCGGCATGATATGGGCCATGCCGAACACCAGCCCGATAACCGCTTGGAAAGCACTCAAAGAGGGTAACGAGCGATTCGTTGCCGGCCAGCCGCAGCACCCCAGCCAAAGCGTCGATCACCGGGCCAGTCTGGCCGCGGGCCAGAACCCGACCGCGATCATCTTCGGCTGTGCGGACAGCCGGGTGGCCGCCGAGCTGATCTTCGACCAGGGTCTGGGTGACGTGTTCGTGGTTCGCACCGCCGGGCAGGCCATCGACTCGGCCGTGCTGGGCTCGATCGAGTATGGGGTGACGGCCCTCAACGTGCCGCTCATCGTCGTTCTCGGTCACAGTAGCTGCGGCGCCGTCAAGGCAACGATCAGCGCGATCGACGAAGGCGCGATACCGGGTGGCTTCGTGCGCGACGTGGTGGAACGCGTCACCCCGTCGATCCTGGCGGGCCGTCGCGAGGGCCTGACCCGCGTCGACGAGTTCGAGGCACGGCACGTGAGCGAGACGCTGCGGCAACTCGTGTCGCGCTCCTCGGCCATTGCCGACCGGGTGGAGGCAGGGACGCTGGCGCTGGCTGGGGTCACCTACAAGCTGGCCGAAGGGAAGGCGGAGCTGGTCGACCACATCGGCGACATCGGCGAATAACGGCTCCGCTTTAACACGGCGGTCCGCCAGCAAACATCGCGACACGCCGGGGCGGATATAACAATTCCGCGTGACCTGGGCCTACGGTGTGATCGTGCTGGATCTGGAACCGCGTGGCCCGCTACCTACCGAGATCTATTGGCGGCGCAGGGGCCTGGCCCTGGGCATCGCGGTCGTCGTGATCGGGGTCGTGGTCGCCACGATCATCGCCTTCATGAGCCACAGCACCGGCGCAAAACCCGCCACCGTGGGCAAGCCCGGCACCGCAGAAAGCAAGCCGGCCGCGCCCCCGGCGGCCCAGGCCCCTCCCCAGGCCGGACCGGAGGGCGTCACCCCGGTGGCGCCGCCGGGGCAGAACCCGGAGTCGCCCACGCCCACCGCCGCGGTGCAGCCGCCGCCGGTGCTGAAGGAGGGCGATGACTGCCCCGATTCGACGCTGGCCGTCAAGGGCCTGACCAACGCGCCCCAGTACTTCATCGGCGACCAGCCGAAGTTCACCATGGTCGTCACCAACATCGGCCTGGTGTCCTGTAAGCGCGACGTCGGGGCCGCGGTGCTCGCCGCCTACGTCTACTCGCTGGACAACAAGCGGCTGTGGTCGAACCTCGACTGCGCGCCGTCCAACGAGACCCTGGTGAAGACCTTCACGCCGGGCGAGCAGGTGACGACGGCGGTGACGTGGACCGGAATGGGGTCGGCGCCGCACTGCCCGCTGCCGCGGCCGGCGATCGGGGCGGGCACCTACAACCTGGTCGTGCAGCTGGGCAACCTGCGCTCGATGCCGGTGCCGTTCATCCTGAATCAGCCGCCACCGCCGCCGGGGCCGGTACCCGGGCAGCCGGGTCAGCCGGCCATGGCGCCGCCGCCGGAGGCGCCGCCCGGGGTCGCCCCGGGCCCGTCGCCCGCCGGCTGACCGAGCTCAGGTGAGCGGATCGGCGATCGTTGACTCCGCCAGTTGCGACAACCCCTCCCGCACGTGGCGCGCCCACATCGTGCCGATGCCGTCGACCGATTGCAGGTCGTTGGCGCTGGCCGCCAGCAGGCCCTGCAGCGTCCCGAAGGTCCGGACCAACAGGTCCGCGTGGGCGAACTGCAGCCGCGGGATGCCGGCCATCGCGCGGTAGCCGCGCGGGCTCAGCGCCGAGTCCTGCGCCTCGGTTGTCGTCGGATACCCGAAAACCTTTGCCAGCGAGGTGAAGTCGAGCAGTTCGGTATCCGACAGCGCGTCCAGTTCGTCCAGGGTTGCGGTCATCTGCGCTTCGGACAACGGCTCGGGGCTGGCGTGGTAGTCGCGCACGATCAGCTCGCGGGCAAGGTCGTTGCCGCCCAACAGCTCCTCGAGCTGCAGCCGCAGCTGCCGACCGTCAGTGCCGAGCTCGACGCAGTCGTAGTCGATCACCAGGCCGATGCGCCGGACCAGCTCGAGCCGCTGCACCACCGTCATCACGTCGCGCAGGGTGACGAAGTCCTCGATCTCCATCCGGGACAGCTGCCTGCTGACCTCGTCGAGCCGGGTCTTGTACCGCTCCAGCGTCGCGATGGCCTGGTTGGCCCGCGACAGGATGGTCGCGGAATCGGCCACCACGTGGCGCTCGCCGTCGACGTAGACGGTGACGATGTTCATCGAGTGGCTGACCGAGATCACCGGGTAGCCGGTCTGGATCGCGGCCCGCTCCGCCGAACGGTGCCGGGTTCCCGATTCGTCGGTCGGTATCGACGGATCCGGAACGAGCTGCACGTTGGCCCGGACGATGCGGCTGCCGTCGGTGGACAGCACGACGGCGCCGTCCATCTTGGACAGCTCGCGCAGCCGCGTCGGCGCGTACCGGACGTCGAGGGCGAAGCCGCCGTCGCAGATGGCCTCGACGTTGTCGTCGTTGCCCAGCACGATCAGCGCCCCGGTGCGGCCGCGCAGGATGCGCTCCAGGCCGTCCCGCAGCCCGGTGCCCGGTGCCAGGCGGGCGACGGTCTCACGCAGTGTCGGACGGGTCACAGCGTGTCATTCTGCGGCCCCACTGCGTTATGCGTCCAGCCATTACCACGCTCGGCGATGGCTTTCATGTGTCGCAGCGCCGCGTCGATGGTCGGCGCGCGCAGCGCTCGCATCCCGCCCGGCACTATCTCGCGGCGGGGATCGTCGCCGTCCGGGATGAGCGCGATGCTGAATCCCTGACGCATCGCCTCACCCAGCCGTCGTTCCATGCCGCTGACCCGCCGCAGGTCGCCCGCCAGCCCCACCTCACCGATCATGACCGCCGTCGTCGGCAACGGCAGATCGGAGTACGCCGAGGCCAGCGCCATCGCCACGGCGAGATCCGAGGAGGGATCGGTCAACCGCATGCCGCCCACGGTGGACAGGTAGATGTCGTTCATGGCGACGGCCAGCCTGCCGTGCTTCTCCAGCACGGCGGTGATCATCGCGGCCCGGGAGTGGTCGATCCCGCTGACGGCTCGGCGCGGCGAGCCGCCCCCCGGCGTCGCCAGCAGCGCCTGCACCTCGCCGATCAGCGGTCGCTTGCCGTCCAGCGTCACGGTGATCGCGGTGCCGGGGACCGGCGCCGGCCGCTGATCCAGGAAGAGGTGCGACGGGTCGGAGACGCCCTCGATCCCGTTGTCGTGCAGCGTGAAGCACCCGACCTCGTCGGCCGCGCCGAACCGGTTCTTGATGCCGCGGACCATCCGCAGCGTGCCGTTGCGGTCGCCCTCGAAGTGCAGCACCACGTCGACGAGGTGTTCCAGGGAGCGCGGTCCGGCGATGGCGCCGTCCTTGGTGACGTGGCCGACCAGGATCATCGCGACGCCGTTGGCCTTGGCGGCCGCGGTGAGCGCGGCGGTGACCGCGCGCACCTGCGTGACGCCGCCGGGGACGCCGTCGGCCTCGGTGGTGGACATGGTCTGCACCGAGTCCACGATCACCAGCGCGGGCCGGACCGTGGCGATGTGTTCGAGCACCGTGTGCACGTCGGATTCGGCGGCGAGGTAGACCTCGTCGCCGCCGCAGTCGATCCGGTCGGCGCGCAGCCGGATCTGGCCGGCGGACTCCTCGCCGGAGATGTACAGGGCGCGGCGGCCCGTCTGGGCCCAGCGGTGCGCGACCTTGAGCAACAGCGTCGACTTGCCCACGCCGGGATCGCCGGCCAGCAGCGTGACCGAGCCGGGGACCACGCCGCCCCCGAGCACGCGGTCGAGTTCCCCTATGCCCGTCGTGCGGTGTTGGCTGGCGGTCGGCTCGATGGAGCTGATCGGGACGGCCCGCGACGCCGTCGCGGCGGGACGGCGGCCGCGTCCGCCCACCGCGGCGAGCGCGGGCACCTCGTCAACCGTGCCCCAGGTGCCGCATTC
This sequence comes from Mycobacterium sp. 1081908.1, assembly GCF_001673535.1. Classification (GTDB taxonomy): domain Bacteria; phylum Actinomycetota; class Actinomycetes; order Mycobacteriales; family Mycobacteriaceae; genus Mycobacterium. The sequence continues at coordinate 20,916 of NZ_LZLY01000101.1, forward strand.
CAGGCACCGCCCCACCCATTTGGCGGTGACGTGTTGGCATTCCGAGCAGCGGAATTGCGAGCGCGCATTTGCCACGCCACGACCGTATCCGGCGGGTACGACAAAACCCGGCGTGACAGGCCGGTCAGGCGGGCTGCGTGCTCAGCCCCGCCGAAATCGGGACCAGCAAGGTGGCCTGGCCGGCCTTCTCGAAGTTGAAGGTGAAGCTGTAGGTCAGGCCGTTGCTGATGGGCTTGGCCAGCGCCACCGTTGCCTTGACCGCGTTGTTGGCCTCGATCGGCCCCGGCGCCACCTTCGGGCCGTCGGGCGTGCCGATGAACAGCATCCCGCCCGCGGGCAGCCGGCCGTCGCCGCCGATCGTCACCGCGCCGACGTCACTGGTGATGCTGATCAGCCGGTCCGGGACGTCGGGCGACTGGTTGACGGCCACCGCCACCAGGTCCACCGTCTTCCCCGGCCGCAGGAAGTCGCCGGTTTGCACGGCCTGCATGCGGACGTCGCGAAGCGCCACGTTGTTGATCGTGACCTTGTTGCCGTTGACCGCCGGTTCCTGGGTGGCCATCTGGGAGATCTGACCGGCTCCGCAACCGCTGAGCAAGGCGGCGACCAGGGCGACCAGACCGACGACGGCGAAGCGGTTCACTCAATGCCTCCTGCTCGGCTGACCCACCATGTCAGTGGTTCGACTATGCAACTATGCACAGTAGTAGGAAGCTCTTCGCGGCGGTAGCGCAGGGCACCGGACCAGCGCGGCAGGGCACACCAGGGGTGGCTGCTGGGGCCCGATCGGGACCGGCGTAGTGTGACCCCTTGCACGTCCCGCTCCGCCTGTCAACCCCTAATCCGCCCGTGTTGTGCCCCTGACCTGCACCGTTGTTCCGCACGCCTAGGGCCGCCGTGCTAGCATGAAGTAACGAAAGGGGCTCGAATCAGATGATCTTCAAGGTCGGCGACACCGTTGTCTATCCACATCACGGTGCTGCGTTAGTCGAGGCGATCGAAACCCGGACCATCAAAGGGGAGCAAAAAGAGTATCTCGTCTTGAAAGTCGCGCAGGGAGACCTGACCGTTCGAGTACCCGCCGAAAACGCCGAGTACGTCGGCGTTCGCGATGTAGTTGGCCAGGAGGGCCTCGACAAGGTTTTCCAGGTTTTGCGCGCTCCCCACACCGAAGAGCCCACGAACTGGTCCCGCCGCTACAAGGCCAACCTGGAAAAGCTCGCCTCCGGCGATGTCAACAAGGTGGCCGAGGTGGTGCGCGACCTGTGGCGCCGCGACCAGGAGCGGGGTCTGTCCGCGGGCGAGAAGCGCATGCTGGCCAAGGCCCGCCAGATTCTGGTCGGTGAGCTGGCGCTGGCCGAGAGCACCGACGACGCCAAGGCGGAAACCATCCTCGACGAGGTTCTGGCCGCCGCTTCCTGAAGGCCCTGACGCTCTGGTGGCCGAGAAAACCGGCGTCCCGGGCAAAGTAGTTGCAGTTGTTCCGGCCGCGGGGTCGGGCGAGCGGCTGGCCGTCGGCATCCCGAAAGCGTTCTGTGAACTCGGCGGCCGCACCATGCTGGAATGCGCCGTCGCCGGGCTGCTCGATTCCGGCGCCGTCGACCATGTCGTGGTGGCCGTGCCCGCCGACCGCATCGACCAGGCCGGTCGGCTCCTCGGCGACCGTGCCACCGTCGTCGCCGGCGGTGCCGACCGCACCGAATCGGTGCGCCTGGCGCTGGCGGCCCTGCCCTCGTCTCCAGAGTTCGTGCTCGTGCACGACGCCGCCCGCGCGCTGACGCCGCCCGGGCTGATCCTGCGGGTGGTCGACGCGTTGCGGTCCGGCCGCCCGGCCGTCGTGCCCGCGCTGCCGCTGTCTGACACCATCAAGGCCGTGGATGCCAACGGGGTGGTCCTGGGCACGCCTGAGCGGGCCGGGCTGCGCGCCGTGCAGACGCCGCAGGGCTTCGCCACCGATCTGCTGCTGCGCGCCTACGAGCGCGCGGGGACCGCCGCTTTCACCGACGATGCGTCGCTGGTCGAACACGTCGGCGGCCAGGTGCAGGTGGTCGACGGCGACCCGCTCGCCTTCAAGATCACCACCCGGCTGGATCTGTTGCTGGCCGAGACGGTGGTGCGGCGGTGACCGACCTGCCGCGGGTCGGCGTGGGCACCGACGTCCACCCGATCGAGCCGGGGCGGCCGTGCTGGCTGCTGGGGCTGCTTTTCCCGGGCGACGACGGCTGCGCCGGCCACTCCGACGGCGACGTGGGGGCGCACGCGCTGTGCGATGCGCTGTTGTCGGCGACCGGGCTGGGCGACGTCGGGGCGGTCTTCGGGGTCGACGATCCGCGGTGGGCGGGCGCCAGCGGCGCCGACATGCTCCGCCACGTGGTCGCCCTGGTGGCGCGGCAGGGCTATCGGGTCGGCAACGCCGCCGTGCAGGTGATCGGCAACCGGCCGAAGGTCGGCCCGCGCCGCGCCGAGGCGCAGGAGGTGCTGTCCGGGTTGGTTGGCGCGCCGGTGTCGGTGTCGGCGACGACGACCGACGGGCTGGGCCTGACCGGGCGCGGCGAGGGGTTGGCCGCCATCGCGACCGCGCTCGTGGTGCGCAACCGCGTGGGTGTCCTGTAGGCCGCACGCCCCAATTGGGCAGGTAAGCTGGCACGTCGTGACCGATCGCGCCCAATTGCGGCTACACGACACGGCGGCCGGTGCCGTGCGTGATTTCGTTCCGCTGCGCGACGGGCACGTCTCCATCTACCTCTGCGGGGCCACGGTTCAGGGCCAGCCGCACATCGGTCACGTCCGCAGCGGGGTGGCCTTCGACATCCTGCGCCGCTGGCTGATCGCGCGGGGCTACGACGTCGCGTTCATCCGCAACGTGACCGACATCGAGGACAAGATCCTGGCCAAGGCCGCCGCGGCGGGCCGGCCGTGGTGGGAGTGGGCGGCCACCTACGAGCGGGCCTTCTCCGCCGCTTATGACGCCCTGGACGTCATGCCGCCCTCGGCGGAGCCACGCGCCACCGGGCACATCACCCAGATGGTCGAATTAATGGAACGCCTGATCGAAACCGGCCACGCCTATGCGGCCGACGGCGACGTGTACTTCGACGTGCTCAGCTACCCGGACTACGGCGCGCTGTCCGGACACCGGGTCGACGACGTGCATCAGGGCGAGGGCGTGGCGACCGGCAAGCGCGACCAGCGCGACTTCACCCTGTGGAAGGGCGAGAAGCCCGGTGAGCCGTCGTGGCCGTCGCCGTGGGGCCGCGGGCGGCCCGGCTGGCACCTGGAATGCTCGGCGATGGCCCGCACCTACCTCGGGCCGGAATTCGACATCCACTGCGGCGGGATGGACCTGATCTTCCCGCACCACGAGAACGAGATCGCGCAGAGCCGCGCCGCCGGGGACGGCTTCGCCCGCTACTGGCTGCACAACGGCTGGGTGACCATGGGCGGCGAGAAGATGAGCAAGTCGCTGGGCAACGTGCTGGCCATACCGGCGATGCTGCAGCGTGTGCGCCCGGCCGAACTGCGCTACTACCTGGGCAGCGCGCACTACCGGTCGATGCTGGAATTCTCCGAAACCGCCCTGCGGGACGCGGTGAAAGCCTATGTGGGAGTGGAGGAGTTCCTGCATCGGGTCCGCAGCCGGGTCGGCGCCGTCGAGCCGGGCGAGTGGACGCCGAAGTTCGCCGCGGCGCTCGACGACGACCTGGCGGTCCCGGTCGCGCTGGCCGAGATCCATCACGCCCGCGCCGAAGGCAACCGGGCTCTGGAGTCCGGCGACCACGAGGGCGCGCTCAAACACGCCGGCGCGATCCGCGCGATGATGGGCATCCTGGGCTGCGACCCCCTCGACGAACGCTGGGAGACCCGCGACGAGACGTCGGCCGCCCTGGCCGCCGTCGACGTGCTGGTGCAGGCCGAGATCGAAAACCGGGAAAAGGCGCGCCAGCAACGCAATTGGGCCCTCGCCGACGAGATCCGGGACCGGCTCAAGAACGCCGGCATCGAGGTCACCGACACCGCCGACGGCCCGCAGTGGACGTTGGGCGGTGACGTCAAGTAGATGGCCGGCAACTCGCGGCGCCGCGGGGCGGTACGCAAATCCGGCACCAAGAAGGGCCCCACCGTCGGCTCGGGCGGCCAGCGCCGCCGCGGGCTGGAGGGCCGCGGTCCCACCCCGCCGGCGCACCTGCGCCCCAACCATCCCGCCGCCAGGCGCACCCAGTCCCAGCCGCGCCGGGCCGCCAAACGCACCGACGAAACGGAAACGGTGCTGGGCCGCAACCCGGTACTAGAGTGCCTGCGCGCCGGCGTCCCCGCGACCGCGCTCTACGTCGCGCTGGGCACCGAGGCCGACGAGCGGCTCACCGAATCCGTCTCCCGCGCGGCCGATCTGGGCATCGCGATCCTCGAGGTGCCGCGCACCGACCTGGACCGGATGACCACGAACCACCTGCACCAGGGCATCGCGCTGCAGGTGCCGCCGTACAACTACGCCCACCCCGACGACCTGCTCGTGGCCGCTCGTGAGACCCCGCCCGCGCTGCTGGTCGCGCTGGACAACATCTCCGATCCCCGCAACCTCGGCGCCATCGTCCGTTCCGTGGCCGCCTTTGGCGGCCACGGTGTGCTGATTCCGCAGCGGCGGTCCGCCTCGGTGACGGCGGTGGCCTGGCGCACCAGCGCCGGGGCCGCGGCGCGCCTGCGGGTGGCGCGGGCCCCGAATCTCACCCGGGCGCTGACGAATTGGGCCGCCGGCGGTTTGCGTGTCATCGGGCTGGACGCCGACGGCGACACCGCCCTCGACGACCTCGACGGCACCGACCCGCTGGTGGTGGTCGTCGGCTCGGAGGGCAAGGGCCTGTCGCGGCTGGTGCGGCAGACCTGTGACGAGGTGGTCTCGATCCCGATGGCGGGCCGGACCGAATCGCTGAACGCCTCGGTCGCCGCCGGGGTGGTGTTGGCCGAAATCGCGCGCCAGCGCAGGGGCTAACCTCTTTGGCCGAACAGACGCAAAAGCCCCCGACACGCCGACGATTTGGGAGCTTTTGCGTCTGCTCGCTGGTCATCCTGGCGGCGCTCCTCGCGCCGCCGGCCGCCGCGCAACCGTCCGCGTTCGATTTGCAGGCGCACCGCGGCGGGCGCGGCGAGACCACCGAGGAGTCGCTGCGGGCGTTTGCCAAGTCGCTCGAACTCGGTGTCAGCACACTGGAACTCGACATCGTCCTGTCCAAGGACCACCAGCCGCTGGTGTGGCACGACCCGACGATCCAGGCGGACAAGTGCGCCGACACCGGCCCGGCGTTCGCCGGCGACCCGGCCTACCCCTACGTCGGGAAGCTGGTGCACGAGCTCACCCTGGTGCAGATCCGCACGCTCGATTGCGGCAAGCGGCTGCCCGATTTCCCCGACGCCGAGGCGGTGCGGGGCAACAAGATCGCGACCCTGCCGGAGGTCTTCGCGCTCGCCGACTCGTACCGGGCCACTGTGCGCTACAACGTCGAAACCAAGGTCGAGGCCGACCGCCCGGGCTCGTCGGCCGAACCGCAGGAATTCGTCGACGTGATACTGGCGGTCGTCAGGGCGGCCGGCAAGCTCGACCGCGTCGAAATCCAGAGCTTCGACTGGCGAAGCCTGCCCATGGTGCACCGGGTCGAGCCGTCAATTCCGTTGGTGGCCTTGTACGACGAGCAGACCTGGGCGCCGGCTTCGCCGTGGCTGAACGGAATCGACGCCGCCGTCGTCGGCGACCCGGCGATCGGGGCGCTGATGGTGGGTGCCAACGCCGTCTCGCCCCAGTACCAGCTGATCACCGGCAAGCCCTATGTCGATCGCGCGCATTCCTTGGGGCTCAAGGTCATCCCGTGGACGGTCAACGAAGCCGACGCCATGACCCAGCAGATCGAGTACGGCGTCGACGGCATCATCACCGACTATCCGACGGTGGCGCGCGGCGTCATGGCGCAGCTCGGCATGACCCTGCCTCCGGCCTACCGCCGGGGCTAGCGTGGCACGCTGTCGGCCAAGACGTCGCCCGCGGCGTCGAGCCTTTCGGTGCCGTGCCGGCGCGCGCGGGCGGCGCGCCACATCATCCCCGGGCGCAGCAACCGCGTCGCGGGGTCGACCAGCGACGTGACCCTGATGAACTGATCCAGGGCGACCGTGTCGGATTCCGCCGCGGTGAGAATGCGATCCAGGTATCCGTTCAGCAGTCGCGCGGCCAGCGGCTGGCTGCCCTCCACCTCGGGCAGGGCAAGGTCGGGGTTGGTCGACAGTTGCCAGGCCTGGCGGATCGGCACCGCCGCCGCGCGGAAGAAGCGCCACGCCAAACCCTCTGTGCCGCTTGATAAACAGTCACGCAGCGCCAGCGCCTCGAGCGCCGCCACGGTCATGCCTTGGCCGTAAACCGGATTGAAGCTGCACACCGCGTCGCCGGTGACCAGCAGGCCCTCGGGGAAGCGGCGCAGTTTGTCGTAGCGGCGCCATTGGCTGCACGGCATCTTGTGTCGCGCCGGCTCGCCGATTGGTTCGGCGCGTCTCACCGCGTCGAGCAGGTGCGCGGGTGCGCAGTCGTCGACGAAGTCGCACATGGCCGCCAAGCCGCCGCCCGGCTCCTGACCGGCGATACCGATCACGGTGAACATCCATGTGTCGTTCTCACAGTGCAGCAGGCCGACCCCTCGCGGCGTGCCCGGCACGATCCCGACAAGGAAGCCCAATTCGCGCGGCGCGTCCGCCGCCATGCGCAGCAGCTGGCTCGCGTAGGTCAAATGCACCACCACACGATCCTCGGCCGGGCGGTCGTATCCCAGGCCTTCCAGCCACCCCGGGGTGTGGGCGGCGCGGCCCGTCGCGTCGACCACCAAATCCGCCTTCAGCACGGCGCATTCGCCGGTCCGACGGCTGACCACCCGCGCGCCCGTGACGCGCCGGTGGTCGGGCGTCACGGTCAGCCCGACGATGTTGTGCTCGTCCCGCAGGATCACGTTGGGGATGTCGCGCACCCGCCTGCGGACGTGGCCCTCCACGAAGGGCCGGGTCGCGCAGTAGGCCGCAAACGAGGTGGCGGTGCCGCTGCGCGCCAACAGGTGCCCGCCCACGCTGTAGTGGAGCCGCGACAGATCGCGCCCGTCGAAGTACTGCGCGCCGTCGAGGACCAACTCGTCGAGCAGGCCAGGGAAGAATTCCTCGATCACCTGGGCGCCGCGGGCCAGCAGGGCGTGCAGGTGCCGGCCCTGCGGCACGCCCCGGCGGACGTCGTCGGTGTCGGGCAGCGGGTCGCGCTCCACCACCGTCACCGTGTCGAAGAAATCGGCGAGCGACCGCGCGGCCAGCAGACCGGCCATGCTCGCTCCCAACACCACCGCGTGACTGCCGATCTTGATCATGCTTACCGCCTTCGCCGAGCCGCCAGCTGACGAAACCGATGCTCACAGCAAACCGTGGGCGCCGATAGCGTAGTCGGCTACGCAACTTGGTCGCCGGCATTGCCCGGCCGGCACCGAAACGCGGGTGAATGGCCTGTTAGCCGCGGATACAACGGGTTATAGTCGCCGAGTGATCAGCGGCAAACCGCTGACCGGGCGCGACGGCGAACTCGCGATCGTCCGTCGCGCGCTGGGCGGGGCTGGCAACCACTCCGGCGTGGTGATCGCCGGAGCGGCCGGTGTGGGCAAAACCTGGCTGGCCCGCGAAGCGCTGCGCCGCGCGGAGGCGTCGGGCGAGCGCACGCAATGGATCGTCGGCACCGAATCCGCGCGTGCGCTGCCGCTGGGGGCGTTCATCGGCTTGCTGGGCGACGCGATGTCGGATCCGCTGGCCAACGTGCGTCGCGTGATCAATTCGTTTGTCGCACAACAGCGACGCGGTCGCGTCGTGGTGGGGGTCGACGACGCGCACCTGCTGGACGGCCTGTCCGCGATCGTCGTTCACGAACTGGCGCAGTCGGGCGGGGTGCGGCTGGTGATCACCATCCGCACCGGCAGCGAGGAACCGGATGCGGTGACGGCGTTGTGGAAGGAGGGGATGCTGGCCCGCCTGGATCTCGAACCGCTTTCCGCCGCGGCCACGCGCGAGGTCATCGAAAGCACACTGGGCGGTCCCATCGACGCGCGCTGCGCGGCCCGGTTCCGAAAGTTGACCGGCGGAAACACGCTGTTCCTCCGCCAGTTGCTTGCCGATCAGGTCGCGGCGGGACAGATGCGGGAAGTCGCCGGGGTGTGGATGTGGGACGGGGACGTCGCGGTGTCGGCGAGCCTGTCCGACACGGTGGGCCGCCAGCTGGGTCGGTTGAGCCCGAAGCTGGCGCTGGTGGTCGACATGCTGTCGCAGTGCGAGCCGCTCGCCGTCGATGTGCTGTGTGACTTGGTGCCCCGCCGCGACCTCGCGGTCGCCGAAAGCATGGGCCTGGTAAGCGTCGAACGCACCGCCGGCGGGTTGATGGCCCGGCTGGCGCATCCGCTGTTCGGCGAGCTTCGCCGCGCGAGTGCAGGCGAGATGTATTTGTCGTCGATCCGGGGCAAGCTTGCCAGCCGGCTGGCAAAAGATGCCGACGCCGACATGCAGGCCACCGTTCGCCGCGCACTGCTGCGCCTCGAATCGGATCTCGACCCCGAGCCCGAGCTGTATCTGGAGTCGGCGCGCCACGCCATGACGCTGCTCGATCTGGACCTGGCCGACCGGTTCGCGACCGCCGCCGCGCGGGCGGGGGCACCGGGGGCGGCCGGGGTCCGGGCGATGAACCTGGTGCTGCTCGGACGCGGTGAGCAGGCCGAGGCGGCGCTGCGTGAATTGGTCGACGGCCCCGATGGTCACCGCTGGGCCACGATCCGGGCGATCAACCTGATGTGGATCCTCGGCGAACCCGCCGAAGCGTCGGCCATTCTCGATGGGCTTGCCGCGGGCCCGGAGACCGAGTCCCAGGTGGCCGAGCGCCTGGCGGTACAGGCTTGCCAGGACGCGATATTGGCGCGCTGCGAGTCCGCGGCCGAGCAGGCGCGTGCTGCCCTGGCTTTCGGCGGCCTGCCCGATCTACACGCCCTGCTGGCCTCGCTCGCGTTGATCATGGCGATGGGCGCACGCGGTGAGGTCGACGACCTCGCCGCCGTCGCCGAGCAGGCGCTGCGGCGCGCGAACACGTCGTTTCAGGCGTCGCAGTTGCGATTCTGGTTCGGCGCCGTGTACGGCCGGGCCTGCCGCCTGACCGGACGCATCGACGAATTCATCCGTACGGCAAAGCAATTGGCCGATTCGGCCCGCGACGTTCCCGGCCTGGCCTACGCGAACCTGGCCCTGCTGCTCGGCAACGCCGACCTGGCTCGCGGCGCCGTCACCGACGCGGTCCGGTTGTTGCACGAAGCGGTTGCGGGGGTGCAAATGCACGCCGTCAGAACGGGATTGCGCGCGGCGAGCTACTTCGCGCTGGCCGAGGCGCACGCCAAGCTCGGTCAGGCCGGCGAGGCCAACGACGCGGTGGCCGGCGCGCGCTCGGCTGTGCCGGCCGACTACTTGTTCATGCACACTGGCTTGTCGCTGGCCGCCGGCTGGGCGATGGCGGCGAGCGGCCGCCTGGGCGAGGCCGTGGCCGGCGCGCAGGAGGCGGCGCAACTCGCCCGCGACCGCGGCCAGCCCACCCACGAGTTGGCGTGCATACAGGCCGCGGCGCAGTGGGGCGACGCGTCCGGGGCCGCCCGCGCCGCGGAGCTGGCCGAGGCGCTGTCGCTGCCGCTGGCCGACGCGGTTGCATTGCATGCGAAGGCCCTACTCGGCGGGAACGGCGACGGCCTGCTGGCGGCCTCGGGGGCCTACCGCGGAATCGGCGATAAGGCCGCGGCCGCCGACGCGGCGGCGCAGGCCTCCGTCGCGTTCGCCGCGGGCCAGCAGCACAAGCGCGCGCTCTATGCCGCGGCGGTGGCCAGGGAACTGGCCGACGAATGCGGCGGTCTTTGCACGCCGGCCCTGCGCACGCCGGAGGGCCTCAAGTTGTCGGGTCGCCAGCGCGATGTCGTCGAACTCGTCGTCGCCGGTCTGTCCAACCGCCAGATCGCCGAGAAGCTGGTGATGTCGGTGCGCACCGTGGAGGGCCACATCTACCGGGCCTGCCAGCGGGTGGGCGCCCAATCACGTGAGGAGCTCGCCACGATCGTGCGATCGGGACCGGCCGGCACGTAGGCCCGCGAGCAGACACAAAATCGCACGAATTAGCCGCACTCTGTGCGATTTTGCGTCTGCTCGCGCCAAACTATGCGCCCAACAGCCGCACTGACGCCCACAGCGCGACCACCGCGACCACCAAAGCCGCGGGCACCGTGCACAGGCCGAGGCGGGTGTACTCGCCGACGCCGGCATCAACGTCGTGCCGGCGAAGCACGCGGCGCCACAACAGGTTCGACAGCGAGCCCACGTAGGTCAGGTTGGGGCCGATGTTCACCCCGATCAGCACCGCCAGAATCGCCACCGGACCGCCGGGCGCGACCAGCGGGAGCAGTACCAGCGTGGCCGGCAGGTTGTTGACGACGTTGGCGAGCACGGCGGCTATCGCGGCGATCACGAGCAGCGCCGGCAGTCCCGAACCGGACGGCAGCACGGCGGACATGGCCCTGTCCATGCCGTTGAGCATGACCGCCCGCACCACGACGCCCAGCGCCAGCACGAACACCAGGAACGAGACGTGCGCCGAGCGCGCGATATCGGCCACGGAGGTGTGTCCATGGCTCAGGCTGCGCACCGCGAGCACCGCGGCGCCGGCGAGCGCCACCCACGCCGGGGCGACCCCGACGGACTGTCCGACCGCGAACCCGGCGAGGGTCAGCCCCACGACCACCAACACGAACACCGGTGGCCGCTGCGCCGGGCCGAGTTCCTCGGCGTCGGGCTGGACGCGTAGGTCGCCGGCGAAGAACCAACGAAAGATCGCGTAGATCACCGCCACCGCGCCCAGCCACGGCAGCGCCATCAGCACGGTGAACCTGGTGAACGAGACGTTGGCGGTGTGAAAGGCGAGCAGGTTGGTCAGATTCGACACCGGCAGCAGCAGGGAGGCGCCGTTGGCGAGGTGAGCGGTGGCATAGGCGTAGGGCCGCGGCGGGGTGCGCAGGCGGCGGACCGCGGCCAGGACCACCGGGGTCAGCAGCACCACCGCGGCGTCCAGGCTCAGCACGGCGGTGATCAGTGAGGCGACGACGAACACCCGCCGCAACAGGCCGCCCGACGAGACCCGCCCCCGCGAGATCGCGGCGCCCGCCGCTTCGAACAGCCCCTCGTCGTCGCACAGCTTGGCCAGCACCAGGACCGCGCCCAGGAAGGCGACCACTCCCGACAGGCCGGCCACCTCCTGGGCGGCCTGACGCACCGAGATCGCGCCGACCGCGATGACGACGAGCGCCGCCGGAACCGCCGCCACCGCCTCCGGCCAGCCCCTCGGCCGGGCAACCGCGAACACGAGCACGGCAGCGAGCAGCAACAGGCCGAAGGCCAGGGCCATGGCTCAGGTCGCTCCTAACAGCCAGTGTGGCGACAACAAAACGCGATCGCGGATCAGGCGACGGATATTACCTGCCGTAGCGCAATTGCGATGCGGCAGCATCGACTTCGACTGGCGGCAACGTTTCGATTAGCCTTCGGATCGATGACGGATCCAGTTGGCGTAAAGGCGCTTCCGCGGCGAACGGCGCACGCGCTGGACCTGATGGCCTTCTCGCTGGCCGATGTTCGCGACGGCCTGGGCCCGTATCTGTCGGTGTACCTCCTGCTGACCCATCATTGGGATCAGGCGTCGATCGGGTTCGTCATGGCCGTCGGCGGCATCGCCGGGGTAGTGGCACAGACACCCGTCGGGGCCCTGGTCGACAGGACGACTGCGAAGCGTGCGCTGGTGATCGCCGGCGCGGTTGGGGTTGCCGCGGCGGCGTTGGCGATGCCGCTGTTGCCCGGCTTCTACACGATCTCGTTCCTGCAAGCCGTTACCGGGATTGCGGGCTCGATATTCAATCCGGCGTTGGCCGCGATCACGCTGGGGATCGTCGGGCCGCGGCTGTTCTCCAGGCGAATCGGTCGCAACGAATCGTTCAGGCACGCCGGCACTGCGTCGGCCGCCGCCGCCGCGGGCGGCCTCGCCTACTTCTTCGGCCCGGTGGTGGTGTTCTGGTTGTTGGCGATCATGGCGGCGGTCAGCGTCGTCGCGACGCTGCGGGTCCCGCGCGACGCCATCGACGACGACATGGCGCGCGGCATGGACAGGACGGTGGGCGAACGACACAGCCAACCGTCCGGATTCGCGGTGCTGCTGCACAACCGCCCATTGCTGATCTTCGCGGTGGTGGTCTTCGCCTTCCACTTCGCAAACGCGGCGCTGCTGCCGCTGGTGGGTCAGCAGTTGGCGCTGCACAACAAGGAGGTCGGCACGGCGCTGATGTCGGCGTGCATCGTGGCGGCACAGGTCGTCATGGTGCCCGTGGCATACATCGTCGGCGTCAAGGCGGACAGCTGGGGCCGAAAGCCGATCTTCCTGGTGGCATTCGCCGTGTTGACCATCCGCGCGTTTCTCTACCCGCTGTGGGACAACTCGTACTGGCTCGTCGGTGTGCAGTTGCTCGACGGCGTGGGAGCCGGCATATTCGGCGCCCTGTTCCCGCTCGTCGTGCAGGATCTCACGCACGGAACGGGTCGGTTCAACGTCAGCCTGGGCGCGATCACGACGGCGTGGGGCGTGGGCGCATCGTTGTCGAATTTCGGTGCAGGCGGGGTCGTGCTGGCGGCGGGTTACGGCGCTGCGTTCATGTCACTCGGCGCCATCGCCGCAATCGGCTTCGTGCTCTACCTGGTCGCGATGCCGGAAACAGCCCCGACCGCAGGGGCGGAATCCCGCGCACACGAGTAGCTCATTCATTCCCAAGGGTTTTCGCGCCGCCACACCGTCGGCATGTGCAATGTGACACCGTCCTGCGTGGCGAGCCCGTCCAGCACGCGGATCGACACGTCCAAGTCGTCACCCGCATACGGCAACGCCCGCAAGGGCTTTGACAACGGGCTGAAGAAGTCGTCCCAATGGATCAGGATCACCCGGCGTGCCCCCACCGCGCGCACCGTCTCGGCCCAGTAGTCGAGCAGGTAGGACCGTGGCCGAAGACCCAGCTGTCCGACGGAGAGGTAGACCACTTCTGCCCGCCGGCCGGCCAGCGCGCCCGTCACGAACCCTGCGCTGCCCTGGATCAGCACGCGCCGGTCCGACGGCCGATGGTGCACCAGCGTCGACCACGCCTCACCGCAGCGGTAGGCCGACGCCCGCACCGGCGGTGTCACCGGCGCGTCGATCGTCCCGGGGAAGCGGTCCGGCGGGCAGTGGTGGGATTCCACCAGCGTTACCTCGAACGCGCCCAACGGAATTGGTTCGCCGGAGGTCGCGACGACAATGCGGTCCTCGGCCAGTCCGTAACCGCGCCCGACGTTGGCGGCCGACTCGCCACCCACCAGTCGCGCGCCCGTGCGGTCGGCGACCAGCGCGGAATCCAGCACGTGGTCGATGTGGGTGTGCACCGGGATCACGGCCTCCAGCCGGGACACCTTGGCGCGGGTCAGGCAGCCGTCCACGCGGGCCGGTGACGGCGATACCTTGCCGGCGGCCACCCGCGCCAGGCTCGGGCGCGAGAAGTAGCCGTCGGTCATCAGCGCGGACGACCCGTCGTCGAGCAGCAGCGTCGCCACACCCATCCAGGTCGCCGAAAGCGGCGCGTCGGGCCCGGCGGCCGGCACGTCGAACCGGTCCGCGTAGTGCGCGAGGTCGGGCCGGCCGAGCTTGGCCCGCATCAGGAAAACGCCCGCAGCTCGATGCCGGCGGCCGTCAGCCGATCGCGCACCGCCGTCGCGATCCGCACTGCGCCCGGCGAATCACCATGCACGCAAACCGATTCCACTCCGACGGCGATTTGCGTTCCGTCGGTCGCGGTGACCCGACCCGACGTCACCATGGTCAGCACGCGCTCGGCGATCGCCGCCGGATCGTGCAGCACCGCGCCGGGTTCGCGCCGGGAGACCAGTTGACCGTCGGGCCGGTAGGCGCGGTCGGCGAACGCCTCGGCCACCGTGCGCAAGCCGACCCGATCGGCCTCCGCGAAGAGCGCCGAGCCCGTCATCCCCAGCACCGGCAGCGCGGGGTCCACCAGGTGCACCGCCGCCGTGACCGCCGCCGCCTGCTCCCGGTTGGTCACGATCGTGTTGTACAGCGCGCCATGGGGTTTGACGTAGGACACCGCCGAGCCGGACGCCCGCGCGATCGCCTGCAACGCCCCGATCTGATACACCACGTCGGCGACCAGGTCGTCGGGGGCGACGTCGATGAAGCGTCTGCCGAACCCGGCCAGGTCGCGATAGCTCACCTGGGCGCCGATGCGCACGCCGCGCTCGGCGGCTGCCCGGCAGACCCGCAACAGGCCGGCGGGGTCTCCAGCATGGAATCCGCACGCCACGTTGGCGCTGCTGACGATCCCGAGCATGGCGTCGTCATCGCCCAGGCGCCACACGCCAAAGCCCTCGCCCAGGTCGGCGTTGAGGTCGATAGCGGCCACCCGCCTAGCTTATGGGGGGCATTAAGCGGTGGCCCCGCGGCGTCGCCCGAGGAACCAACAAAACAGGTAGATGACAAAGGAAATCGTCGCGACGAATACCGATACCGGAACGCCGGGCGCCAGCGACAGCACGATGCCCCCCACCGCGGCGAACTCGGCGAAGGCCACCGAGGCCACGATCGCGGCCGCCGGCGAGGCGATCACCCGGGCCGCCGCGGCCGCCGGCGTGATCAGCAACGACATCACCAGCAGCGCCCCGACGATCTGCACCGCCTGGGCGGCGACCACCCCGACCAGCGCGGCGAACACGATGCCCAGCACGCGGACCGGCACGCCGCGCGCGGCCGCGACCTCGGGGTCGACGGTGGCGAACAACAGCGGGCGATAGCACGTGCCCAGCACGGCGACCACGAGCAGGCAAACCAGCGCCAGCATGGTCAGGCCGGTATAGCCGACGCCGACGATCTGGCCGGTCAGCAGCGCGAAGGCGGTCCCGGTCCGGCTGGGGTAGAGGTGAATGAACAGCACCGCCAGGCCCATCCCGAACGCCAGGACGACGCCGATCACCGAGTCGCGCTCCCGGGCCCGCTGGCCCAGGATGCCGAACAGCGCCGCCGCCAGGGCGCTGCCGATCAACGCCCCCGCCCCCACCTCGAAGCCGACCAGCAGCGCGAAAGCCGCTCCCGTCAACGACAATTCGCTGGACCCGTGCACGGCGAACGACATCTGGCGCATCACGATGAACGGCCCGATCAGCCCGGCCACCAGCCCCAGCAGCGCGCCCGCCGCCAGCGCCTGCTGGACGAAGTCGTGGCGGAGCAGGTCGGCGGTGAGGTCAAAGGAGTACAAATGGTGCAGCACGTCGGCGAGCCGGCGGTTCATCCCCCGCACCCGTCGTCCGGCTCGCCGACGACCACGTAGCCGTCCCGCACCTTCACCACCTGAATGTCGGCGCGGTACAGCGCCGAGAGCGTCTGGCTGGTCATCACCTGCTCGACGGTGCCGATCTCGAACCGGCCGTCGACGAGATACAGCACCCGGTCCACGTACGGCAGGATCGTGTTGATCTCGTGGGTGACGACGATGACCGTGGTTCCGGCGTCGCGGCGCCGCTGGTCGATCAGGGCCGACACCAGCTTCGCGTTCGCGGGGTCGAGGGTCAGCAGCGGCTCGTCGCAAAGCAGGAGCATCGGGTCACTGACCAGCGCCTGGGCGATGCGCACCCGCTGCAGCTCGCCGCCGGACATGACGCCGACCCGGACGTCGGCCAGGTGTTCGCCGTTGACCTGGCGCAGCGCCTCGGACACGGCCGCGCGGCGGCGGGCCCGTCCGGCGGATCGCAACGGCGCGGCGCCCCAACGTCGTCCGTCGATGCCCAGCCGAACCAGGTCGCGGCCGCGCAGCATCACCTCGCGGTCGATCGGGCGGTGTTGCGGGACATAGCCGATGCTGCCGCTGCCGGAGGTGATCGGCCTGCCGTCGACCAACGCGACGCCGCCGCTGAGGCGCAACTGGCCGAGCAGGACCCTGAGCAACGACGTCTTGCCGCTGCCGTTGGGGCCCAGCACGGCGATGAACTCGCCGGGCTGCACCGACAGGTCGAGGTGGTCCCACAGGACCCGGTCGCCGAACGCCAGCTGCGCGCCGGAAAGCGAGACGGTGTGGGCATGGCCGTGGACGGCGGGCACCGCTTCGACAGTCACGGCCGCGCTTATCGGCTCGACCGCAGCGCGGCCAGCAGTTGGTTGACGGTGTTGCGCTGCCAGGTCAGGTAGTCGGTGCCGTCGGGCAGCGTCTCGCTCACCTCGGTGACCGGAACCCCGGCGCGCCGCGCGGCGTCCTGCAGGCCGTTCACCGCGGAGCTGGACGTCTGCGGGTTGATCAGCAGCGCGGACACCTGCCGGTGTTTGATCATGTCGAGCACCTTCGCCATGTCGGCCGGCGACGGGTCGGTCTCGTTCTCGCTGGCCGCGGCGAACGCGGCCGGGGTGCGATTCACCAGGCCCGACGCGGCCAGCAGGTAGTCCACGTCTGGCTCGGTCGCGATCACTCCGGCGTCGGGATACGCGCCGGCGATGGCCCGCTCGGAGCTCGCGATCGCGTCGGCGGCCCGGCTGAACGCGGCGGCGTTGGCCCGGTAGTCGGCGGCGTTGGCCGGGTCGATGACCGCCATCCGGTCGGCGATCGACGAGGCCACCGACTTGGCGACGCCCAGGTCGTAGAAGACGTGTTCGTTCGGCGGGTCCCCGCTGCCGGCCGGGACGAACGAGTAAGCGTCGACGGATTTGATGCCCGGATGCCTGGTGAGGACCTGGTCCACCCAGGGGTCGTAACCGCCGCCGTTGTAGACGACCAGGGCGGCGTCGGTGATCGCGGCGGCGTCCGAGGGGCTGGCCGCGTACGAGTGCGGATCCGTATCGGAGCCGGTCAGGATGGACTTGACGGCGACGTGGCGGCCGGTGACGGCGCTGGCCACGCTGCCCCACACGTCGGTGGACGCCACCACGGTGGCCGCCTGGGGGCGCGAACCCGCGCAGCCGGTGAGCGCGGTCAAGCCGGCCACGGCAATCAGGACGGCCGAAAGCCAACGCCCGAAATTGACTGCCATTTACGTCCTCTCGCGCCGCGGCCGACCCATAATACTAATGAAAATCGTTTCCATTAGAAAGTGCCCAGCGGAGCCTCGGGTGCCTCGCCGACGACCCGCTGTAGCGTCACCGAACGTGAGGAGTCCCACCCCGCGGCGGCGTGCGACTCTGGCGTCGTTGGCGGACGAACTGAAGGTTTCGCGCACCACGATCTCGAACGCCTTCAACCGGCCGGATCAGCTTTCCGCCGACCTACGCGAACGGGTGCTCGCGACCGCGAAGCGGCTGGGATATCCGGGACCCGACCCGGTGGCGCGATCGCTGCGGACCCGGAAGGCCGGCGCGGTGGGTTTGGTGATGGCCGAACCGCTGACCTATTTCTTCTCCGACCCGGCCGCACGGGATTTCGTCGCCGGGGTCGCGCAGTCGTGCGAGGAGCTCGGGCAGGGACTGCTCCTGGTCGCGGTCGGCGCGAGCCGCAGCCTCGAGGACGGGACGGCCGCGGTGCTCGGGGCCGGGGTCGACGGCTTCGTGGTGTATTCGGCCTGCAACGACGACCCCTACCTGGAGGTGGTGCTGCAAAGGCGCCTGCCCGTCGTGGTGGTCGACCAGCCCAAGGGCCTCGCGGAAGTGTCCCGGGTGGGCATCGACGACCGGGCGGCCATGCGCGAGCTGGCCGACTACGTGCTCGGGCTCGGGCACCGCGAGATCGGTTTGCTCACCATGCGGCTGGGCCGGGACCGGCGGCAGGGCCTGGTGGACGCCGACCGGTTGCGGTCGCCCGCATTCGACGTGCAACGCGAACGGATCGTCGGCGTTTGGGAGGCGATGACGGCCGCCGGCGTCGACCCGGATTCGCTGACCGTCGTGGAAAGCTACGAGCATCTACCCGAATCGGGTGGCGCCGCCGCCAGGGCCGCGCTGGAGGCCAATCCGCGGATCACCGCGCTGATGTGCACCGCGGACATCCTGGCCCTGTCGGCAATGGATTACCTTCGCGCGCATGGCATTTATGTGCCGGGTCAGATGACCGTCACCGGATTCGACGGTGTGCCCGAGGCGATCGGCCGCGGATTGACCACCGTGGCGCAGCCCAGCCTGCAGAAGGGCCATCGGGCGGGCGAACTGCTGCTGAGGCCGCCACGGACGGGCCTGCCTGTCGTCGAACTGCTGGACACCGAGCTGATCCGGGGGCGCACCGCCGGACCGCCGGCTTAGCCGGGGTGGTGTTCGCCGAGCAATAACCGCACGGCCAGGTCCAGCCGTTTGCTGACGTCGGTGGCCGAGGCGCGGCGGGTGAGCCAGGCGAGCAGGTTCGACAGCCACACGTCCGAGATCACCCGGGCGATGTGGTACTGGTCCTCGGTCGGTTCGCCGTCCGACATCGCGCGGGCGAACATGCTGTCGATGAGCTTCTCGACCTGGTCGACCTCGCTGGCCGCCGAGGCGTCGGCGAAGACGTAGGCGCGCGTCATGGCCTCGGTGAGCAGCGGGTTGCGCTGCATCGCGCGGTTGAGCTTGCCGACCATGAAGTTCAGCCGCTGAAATGGGGTGCCGCCGGCGACCGCGGAGCGGTCGGTTTTCGCGTCGATCCGGCCGAACTCGCGGCCCAGCGCCGACACCAGCAGATGCACCTTCGACGGGAAATACCGGTACAGCGTCCCAACCGCCACGTCGGCCCGGTCGGCCACGGCGCGCATCTGGACCGCCTCGTAGCCGCCCTTGGACGCGATGGCCATGGTGGCGTCCAGGATGCGCTTGCGGCGTTCCCGCTGCGCCTCCGAGCCGAGCTCGGACTCGGCCAGTACCGCCACGTTCATGACCTCGCGCGGCTGCGAGTCAGGAACGTCGGGCGAGTCTGGGTTCGCTGACGACATTTGGGGGCGCGCTCCTTAGTCGGGTGGCTCGTTCGCAAACGATACGCATGCTGGGCGTAAATTTCCCACCTCCCCGCAGCAAGGACAACCACGTGTACTGCTGTAATGGCGTTCGACTTGACGCTCGATCGCTGGCACTATTAGAACACGTTCTAGTGGGCTTTCAAGTAGACGAGTGCCCCCTCAACTCGAACCAAGCGCGCGGAGGACCAAAGGGTGGTAGCGACCGTCACCGACGAGCAGTTCGCCGCGCGCGCGCTGGTGCGCGACTGGGCGCGCAATACGACGTCGGGACCCGGTGGCACGGCGGCGACCCGCGATATCGAGCAGGGCAACCCCGACGCGTGGCGACCGGTCTACGCCGGCCTGACCGACCTGGGGCTTTTCGGTGTCGCGATTCCGGAGGAGCGCGGCGGGGCCGGCGGCAGCATCGAGGACCTGTGCGCGATGGTCGAGGAAGCGGCCAAGGCGCTGGTTGCCGGGCCGGTGGCGACCACGGCCCTGGCCACCCTGGTTGTCGAGGACACCGCATTGTTGGACGCGCTTGCCGCGGGGGAACGCTTCGCCGCGCTCGCGCTGGACGGCGACGTGCGGTTCGACGGCGCGACGTCGCGGGCGACGGGCACCCTGCCGTGGGCGCTGGGCGCCGCGGAAGGCGCCGTCGTGATCCTGCCCGCCGACGGGGCGTGGCTGCTCGTCGACACCGGCGGCGAGGGCGTGCAGCTGGAACCGCTGCCGGCCACAGACTTCTCCCGGCCGCTGGCCCGGGTGGTGCTGACGTCGGCGCCGGCCACCGTCATCGCCGATTCGCGGCGGCGGGTCGAGGAACTGGCCGCGACCGTCCTGGCGGCCGAGGCCGCCGGCGTCACCCGATGGTCGCTGGAGACCGCGGTCGCCTACGCCAAGGTGCGCGAGCAGTTCGGCAAGCCGATCGGCAGCTTCCAGGCCGTCAAACACATTTGCGCGGAGATGCTGTGCCGCGCCGAGCAGGCCGAGGTGGCGGCGGCCGACGCCGCCCGGGCCGCGGCCGAGCCCGATGACGCCCAGTTCTCGATCGCGGCGGCCTTGGCGGCGAGCACGTGCATCGCCGCGGCAAAGGCCAACGTCAAGGACTGCATTCAGGTGCTCGGTGGCATCGGCTGCACCTGGGAGCACGACGCGCACCTGTATCTGCGCCGCGCGCATGCCATCGGGCGGTTCCTCGGCGGGACCGAGCGCTGGTTGCGGCGCATCACCGAGCTGACCCAGGGCGGGGTGCGGCGCCGGCTGGGTATCGATCTCAGCGACGTCGAGGACCAGCGGGCCGAGATCGCCGCGGCCGTCGCCGAGGTCGCCGCGCTGCCGGAGGAAGAGCGCCAGGTGGCCTTGGCCGAGGCCGGGCTGCAGGCGCCGCACTGGCCGGCGCCGTACGGGCGCGGCGCGTCGCCGGCCGAGCAGCTTTTGATCGACCAGGAGATGGCGGCGGCCGGGGTGGTGCGCCCCGACCTGGTGATCGGCTGGTGGGCGGCGCCGACCATCCTCGAACACGGCACACCCGAGCAGGTCGAACAGTTCGTCCCGGCCACGCTGCGCGGGGAATTCCTTTGGTGCCAACTGTTTTCCGAGCCGGGGGCCGGCTCGGACCTGGCGTCGCTGCGCACCAAGGCGGTGCGGGGCGACGGCGGCTGGTTGCTCACCGGGCAGAAGGTGTGGACGTCGGCCGCGCACAAGGCGCGGTGGGGGGTGTGCCTGGCGCGCACCGATCCCGACGCCCCGAAGCACAAGGGCATCACCTACTTCCTGGTGGACATGAAATCGCTCGGCCTTGAGATCCGGCCGCTGCGCGAGATCACCGGCAACGCGTTGTTCAACGAGGTCTTCCTGGACAACGTATTCGTCCCCGACGAGATGGTGGTCGGCACGGTGAACGACGGCTGGCGGCTGGCCCGCACCACCCTGGCCAACGAGCGGATCGCGATGGCCTCCGGGACCGCGCTGGGCAACCCGATGGAAGAGCTGCTCGGGGTGTTGGCGGAGATCGATCTCGATGTCTCCCAGCAGGATCGGTTGGGGCGGTTGATTGTCACCGCCCAGACCGGCGCCCTGCTGGACCAGCGCATCGCCCAGCTCGCGGTCGGCGGTCAGGACCCGGGCGCGCAGTCCAGCGTCCGCAAGCTCATCGGCGTCCGCTACCGGCAGGCGTTGGCCGAATACGCGATGGACGTCGCGGAGGGCGGCGGCCTCGTCCGCAACCAGGCGGTCTTCGACTTCCTCAACACCCGCTGCCTCACCATCGCCGGCGGCACCGAGCAGATCCTGCTGACCGTCGCCGCGGAGCGGCTGCTCGGCCTGCCTCGTTAGCCCGTCGATTTCGCCGAGCCTGTAATTTTGCAGGCCCTTACTCGCACTTTGTCTACCGATTTACAGGCTCGCCGACTACGAGAACGTCGTCTGCGCGCAGGTGCTGGGCGAGGTGATGTTGACCCCGCCGTAGACCACCTGGATGTGGGTGCACACGATGACGCTGATGTCGGTCTTGGACTGGCCGGTCTGCCAATCGGCGGAGTCGATGCGGCCGGTCGTCTGGTATTTGTCCGGCGGTCCGTCACCGAAGTAGACGGTGGTGATCTCGTCGGACCCCATCGCTTTGTGGACCCTCTCGAACTGGCCGTTGGCGTGGGTGTCCAGGTAGGCCATCCGGTTCGGCGACCGAACCTCGGTGGTCTGGCGGGCCCAAAGCCCGGGCGGGAAACCGGTCACGCCGTCGGGCGTGCGCGTGTCGGCCCCGACGATGAAGTCGCAGTGGCCGTCGGCCTTGAAGCAGTTGAGGAAGGCGTGCGTCTCCAGCTGGTTGGGCCCGTCCAGCGGAAACAGGGTGGTGGCCTCGTTGCTCGCGGCCGAGGCGACCGGACTCGGCAGAAACGTCAGGATGGCCCCGACGACCGCAAATCCCGGTATCAGCCGGTTCATCGGCGCCCCCTTCCGGTTCGCTGTGCGACTACTCGTCGTAGGTGACTTCTACCGAATCAGATTCGGGGCGAGATTGACAGGCCAAAATCAGGCCTTCGTCGAGGTCCTGCTGCTCCAGGACGTCGTTGACCTCCATGTTGACCTTGCCGCCGCGCAGGGTGCAGGCGCACGCGCCGCAGTGTCCTTCGCGGCAGGAGAAGGGGGCATCCAAGCCCTTGGCGAGCAACACATCGAGCAGCTTGGCGTTGCGCGGCCAGGACACGGTGTGTGTCTCGCCGTCCAGCTCCACCACCGCGGTGGCGGGCGGCTGGTCTCCCTCGGCGGTGTCCTCGATCTTGACCGCCGCGAACGGGTCGGACTCCAGCGACTTGAACACCTCGATATGCACCTGCGCCGCAGGCACTTTCAACCCCTCCAGCGCGGCGCGCGCCGCGTCCATGAAAGGCCCTGGCCCGCAGATGAATACGGGCCGGTCGGTGTAGGGGGCGGCCAGCTTCGCGAGCGACGTCGCGCCGGGCAACCCCTGCAACGATTCCAGCCAGTGCAGCACCGTGAGCCGGTCGGGGTACTTGGCCGACAGCTCGCGCAGCGCCTCGGCGAAGATCACCGAGCGGTCGTCGCGGTTGGCGTAGAGCAGCGTCACCTGGCCGCTGCCCTCGGCGAGCGCCGACTTGCAGATCGACATGATCGGGGTGATCCCACTGCCGGCGGCCATCAGCAGGAAGTCGTCGTCGAGGGTCTTGGGCACGAAGTTGCCCGACGGGGCCAGCACGTGGATGCGCATGCCCGCCTGCGCGTGCTCGCACAGCCAGTTGGAGGCGTACCCGTCCGCGGTGCGCTTGATGGTGACCGTCAGCGCGTCATCGGTGAACGGCGAGCTGCACAGCGAATAGCAGCGCGCCACCGACCCGGTGCGGTCGCTCGGGACGCGCAGCGTCAGGAACTGGCCCGGCGCGTACCGCAGCCGCTCCGGCGGGATGCCCGGATCGCCCGGCGCGTCCGGCACGGCGAAGACCAGGGACCGCGCCTCGTCGGTCTCGGCGACCACCTCGGCGATCTGCAGCTCCAGGACGTGGTCACCCAGCGGCTCGTCTGGAATCGCTTCCGTCAAGACCCGTCCCTTCCTTTCCGCACAACTAGAACATGTTACAGAAAACCCGATATATACCGCTACCAGCCGCAGGAATACCCTGCTCGACACCAATCGGAACGTGTTCTAGTCTTCTGGGTAAGTCCGCACTCCCGGGAGGCAACGTAAGTGACGTCCATTCAACAGCGTGACGCGCAGTCGGTGTTAACTGCCATCGATGATCTGCTGCCGCAGATTCGGGAGCGCGCCCAGGCGACGGAGGACCTGCGCCGGCTGCCCGACGAGACGGTGCAGGACCTCGAGGACATCGGTTTCTTCACCCTGTTGCAGCCGCAGCAGTGGGGCGGGCTGCAGTGCGACCCCACGCTCTTCTACGAGGCCGTCCGCCGGCTGGCGAGCGCGTGCGGATCGACCGGCTGGGTGAGCTCAATCATCGGCGTGCACAACTGGCACCTGGCGCTCTTCGACCAGCAGGCCCAGGAGGACGTCTGGGGCGACGACGCCAAGACGCGGATCTCGTCGTCGTACGCCCCGATGGGCGCCGGGGTCGTCACCGACGGCGGCTACCTGGTCAACGGCGCGTGGAACTGGTCGTCGGGCTGCGACCACGCCACATGGACGTTCGTCGGCGGCCCGGTCATCAAGGACGGCCGTCCGGTGGACTTCGGCAGCTTCCTCATCCCGCGCAGCGAGTACCGCATCGACGACGTGTGGCACGTTGTCGGCCTGAAGGGGACCGGCAGCAACACGTTGGTGGTCAAGGACGTCTTCGTGCCCCGGCACCGCTTCCTGTCCTACAAGGCGATGAACGACGGCACCGCCGGGGGATACCAGACCAACACCGCCCCGGTCTACAAGATGCCTTGGGGCACAATGCATCCCACGACAATCTCGGCACCGATCGTCGGCATGGCCTACGGAGCGTACGACGCGCACGTCGAGCACCAGGGCAAGCGGGTCCGGGCGGCGTTCGCCGGCGAAAAGGCCAAGGACGACCCGTTCGCCAAGGTCCGCATCGCCGAGGCGGCCAGCGACATCGACGCCGCGTGGCGCCAGCTGTCCGGCAACGTCGCCGACGAGTACGCGCTGCTGGCCGCGGGCAAGGAGATCCCGTTCGAGCTGCGGGCCCGCGCGCGCCGCGACCAGGTGCGCGCCACCGGCCGCTCGATTTCCGCGATCGACCGGCTGTTCGAGGCGTCCGGCGCCACCGCGCTGGGCATTGACCAACCGGTGCAACGATTTTGGCGCGACGCGCACGCCGGTCGGGTGCACGCCGCCAACGATCCCGAGCGCGCCTACGTGATCTTCGGGAACAACGAGTTCGGGTTGCCCCCCGGCGACACGATGGTCTGATGACCACGACGACGGGGGAGTTGACGTTCGAGGCCACGTCGCGCTTCGCCGACGTGGACGTGGACGGGCCGCTGAAGCTGCACTACCACGAGGCCGGCGTCGGCAATGATCAGACGGTGGTGCTGCTGCACGGTGGCGGGCCGGGCGCGTCGAGCTGGACGAACTTCTCGCGCAACATCGCGGTGCTGGCCGAGCGTTTCCACGTGCTGGCGGTGGACCAGCCCGGCTACGGGCATTCCGACAAGCGCGCCGAGCACGGCCAGTTCAACCGCTACGCCGCCCGGGCGCTCAAGGGGCTCTTCGACCAGCTGGAGTTGGGACGCGTTCCGCTGGTGGGCAATTCGCTGGGCGGGGGCACCGCGGTGCGGTTCGCCCTGGACTACCCCGACCGGGCCGGGCGCCTGGCGTTGATGGGCCCCGGCGGGCTATCCGTGAACCTGTTCGCACCGGACCCCACCGAGGGCGTCAAGCGGTTGGGCAAGTTCTCCGCCGAGCCCACCCGGGAGAACCTGGAGGCCTTCCTGCGGGTGATGGTCTACGACCAGAAACTGATCACCCCGGAGCTGATCGATCAGCGTTTCGCGCTGGCCAGCACGCCGGAATCGCTGACGGCGACGCGCGCGATGGGAATGTCGTTCGCCGGGGCCGATTTTGAGCTCGGCATGATGTGGCGCGAGGTGTACCAGCTGCGCCAGCCGGTGCTGCTGATCTGGGGCCGCGAGGACCGGGTCAACCCGCTGGACGGCGCGCTGGTGGCGCTGAAGACCATTCCGCGTGCGCAGTTGCACGTTTTCGGGCAATGTGGGCACTGGGCGCAGGTGGAAAAGTTCGACGAATTCAACAAGCTGACCATTGATTTCCTGGGAGGCGCGCGATGAGTATCCGGTCGCTGGGCTACCTGCGCATCGAGGCCACCGACATGGCGGCCTGGCGCGAGTACGGCCTGAAGGTGCTCGGCATGGTCGAGGGCAAGGGCAGCACCGAGGGCGCGCTCTACCTGCGCATGGACGACTTCCCGGCCCGGCTGGTCATCGTGCCCGGTGAGCACGACCGGCTGAGCGAGGCCGGCTGGGAATGTGCCAACGCCGAAGGGCTGCAAGAGATCCGGAATCGGCTCGACGTGGAGGGCACCCCATACAAGGAGGCCACCGCGGCCGAACTGGCGGACCGCCGGGTGGACGAGATGATCCGCTTCTCCGACCCGTCGGGCAACTGCCTCGAGGTGTTTCACGGCGCCGCCCTGGAGCACCGCCGCGTCGTCAGCCCGTACGGGCATAAATTTGTCACCGGCGAGCAGGGTCTGGGGCACGTCGTCCTGACCACCCGCGACGACGACGAGACGCTGCACTTCTACCGGGATGTGCTGGGTTTCAAGCTGCGCGACTCGATGCGCCTGCCACCGCAGCTGGTAGGCCGGCCCGCCGACGGGGCGCCGGTCTGGCTGCGGTTCCTGGGCTGCAACCCGCGTCACCACAGCCTCGCCTTCATGCCCGGGCAGACGCCCAGCGGCATCGTGCACCTGATGGTCGAGGTCGAAAACGCCGACGACGTGGGCCTATGCCTGGACCGGGCGCTGCGCCGCAAGGTGCCGATGTCGGCCACGCTCGGCCGCCACGTCAACGACCTGATGTTGTCGTTCTACATGAAGACGCCCAGCGGGTTCGACGTCGAATTCGGTTGCGAGGGGCGGCAAGTGGCCGATGACGACTGGATCGCCCGGGAAAGCACCGCGGTGAGCCTGTGGGGTCACGACTTCACGGTTGGCTTCCGCAGCTAACCTAAGACGATGTCCGGCGCACAGATCGATCCGCGGGCCTTCCGGCAGGTGCTGGGTCAGTTCTGCACCGGGATCACCATCATCACCACCGTGCACGACGACGTGCCGATCGGCTTCGCCTGCCAATCCTTCGCGGCGTTGTCGCTGGAACCGCCGCTGGTGCTGTTCTGCCCGACGAAGGTGTCGCGGTCGTGGAAGGCCATCGAGGCCACCGGCCGGTTCTGCGTCAACGTGCTGACCGAGAAGCAGAAGGACGTGTCGGCCCGGTTCGGCTCGAAGGAGCCCGACAAGTTCGCCGGGATCGACTGGCACCCTTCGGAATTGGGTTCGCCGATCATCGACAGGTCGCTGGCCTACATCGACTGCACCGTGGCGTCCGTCCACGACGGCGGGGACCACTTCGTGGTGTTCGGTGCGGTGCAATCGCTGTCCGAGGCTCCCAAGATCAAGCCGCGGCCGCTGCTTTTCTATCGCGGTGACTACACGGGCATCGAACCGGACAAGACGACGCCCGCCCAGTGGCGCGACGACCTGGAAGCGTTCCTCACCACGACCACCCAGGACACCTGGCTCTAGCGCGACGCGCGCCGATGTTTGGCGGCCCGGGGTCGCCGGGAATGCGTTTCGGTATGCGCTCATCAGCCAGTCGAGCGTTGACCGATTACCTCAACGCTCAAATCGACCAGATAGAAATCGGCGACGCGGAACTGCGCCACGGCGTGGGTGAAGATCCCGTGCACGACACCCGCGTGGCCATCCGGCGGTTGCGCAGCACCCTGCGGGTATTCGGCAAGCTGCTGGACGGGCCGAAGGTCGGCGATGTGGACGGCGAACTGAAGTGGTTCGCCGCGCTACTCGGCGACGTCCGCGATTGCGAGGTCCAGGAGCGCCGCTTCAACAAGGCGCTGGACCGCATGCCCGACGAGCTGATCCTGGGCCCGGTCCGGTCACGGATCCGCAACGATCTGCGGGCGATCGAACTGCCCGCCCGCGCACGGCTGGGCGAGGCCATGGACTCCGACCGCTACCGCGCGCTGCTGGCGGTGCTGCGCGGTTGGCGCGAAGAACCGCCCGTCGCGCAATGGATCTCGGCCACGGCGCTGCGCAAGCGGTCCCGGCGCGCGAGGCGCAAGGCGGATCGGCGGCTGGCCGCGGCGCTCGAATCCGGCGACGACGCGATGCTGCATCGCGCGCGCAAGGCCGCCAAGCGCGCCCGCTACGCCGCCGAGCTGCGCAAGCCCCTTGACAAGCGGGCCAAGCGGACCGTCAAGCACTACAAGCGGATTCAAAGCCTGCTCGGTGACCACCAAGACACCGTCGTCGCCACGGAGACGCTTCGGCACATGGCGTTGGCCGCGGGAACGGCGATAGGGGAGAACGGCTTCAGCTACGGCATGCTGTACGCCCGCGAGCAGCAGCTCGCCCGCCGATGCCGGGAAGACGCGTTGCAGCTCGTGTAGCCGGCGCGCCCCGGTGGCCCGCTGAGGGGGCGGGCCACCGGGTCTGGCCGGCCGGCCCGGTTAGTCCGATGCGCGATGGTGCTGATGAACCGGCTCGACGGATTCGTCATGACCGTCGGCCGGCGATTCACGCGCTTCGTTCTTGGCCTTCGGGTCGATCCTGTCGGCACGCTTCAACTGGTCGTCGAGTTGCTCGCGCGACGTCGCCGCTTCGCTCTGATGGGCGGCCGCGTGTTCCTGCAGCCTGGCGGCTTCGGCGGCCTTGACTTCGGCCTCGGCCTGGGCGGCACGCGCCTTGGCGGCCGTCTCCTCGGCGAGCGCTTCCCGCCGTTCCACCCTGGTCGTCGCGACCTTGGCCTGCTCGCGAATCTCCTCGGCCTGCCGCTGGCGGCGTCGACGCGCCGCCGCGCTGGCCGCCACGATCACCGCGGCAATCACGAGGACCGCGACGACCGCGGCGATGACAATCCAAGTAGTCGTACTCATGGTGGCTCCGTCGGTTCGTGTGGGTGGATACAGCTGCCCGTGCGTACCGGTTCCCCATATTCGACAGGAATAAAACAAGCGGGCGTTTCCCCAGGCAGGGGCTGCGGCTACTTGAAGTCGAGGGCCTCAACGGTCGCGATGGGGCCCTCGTGGGTCGGCCGATTCGCGCCGCCGATGCAGTAGACGGTGTTGCCGACCGTCGCCACCACCTCGGCGTGACGCGGCGTCGGCATGGGGGCCAGCGTGCTCCATTTGCCGTCGGCGATGTCGTACATCTCGACCACGTTCAGCACCATCGTCGGTTCCTCGCCACCGACCACCACGATCCGGCCGTCGATGTACGTGGCGCCGTAGCTACCGCGCGGCGTCGGCATGCCCACCAACCGGGCCCACGACCCCGATGCCGGATCGAAGCGTTCCAGCGCCGCGGAGTTCTTGTCCGAGGACAGGAACCTGCCCCCGATGGCATACACGTAGGTGCCATCCGACACCGCGGCCAGATGTTCGCGCGCGGTGGGCATATCGGCGGCATCGGTCCAGGAACTTCCGTCGAAGACCTCGGTCTGCGGAACGAGCTGCTTGGCGTTCTGCCCGCCCACGACGACGAGCTTGTCGCCGGCCACCGCCGCCGCCGGCGCCGCCCGGGCGTGCGTGAGGCTGGGCAGCTCCACCCAGCTGCCGCCGCGCAGCGCGAAGACCCGGTTGGACCCGTCCGCGATGTTGTCGCTGGCACCCCCGAGCACGACCACCTCGCCGCGGTAGGTCGCCGCGGTCGCGTGGTGCAGCGGGATGGGCAACGGGGGCCCGGTCTCCCAGGCGCCGGTGCGCGGGGCGTAGCTCTCGACCGTCGTGAGCGCGACGCCGTCCCGCAGGCCGCCCATGATCCAGATCTTGTCGTTCAGCACGGTCCAGGCCATCATCAGCCGCGGCGTCGGCGCGTCGGGCAGGGAACGCCATTGCGACGCGGGCTGGATCTGGCGGGCCGGCAGCTTCAAGGCTTCGGCCGCCGCAATCACCTGGCCGTCCCCGACGGCCGTTGAACCGCCGATCGCGTACACGGACTTTTCCACGGCGGCCACGGCCATGCCGTGGCGCGCCATCGCCATGTCGGGCAGGCCGTCCCAGTGCCGAGTCATCAGGTCGTACACCGCGACACTCTTCAGGACCTGTCCCCCCGACACGCCCCCGACGGCGACCAGCCGCCCGTCCGCGATGGCCACGCCGAGGTCGCTGCGGGACTGCGGCAGCGCGGGCATCGTCGTCCAGGTTTTCGCGGCCGGGTCGTACGCCTCGACCGTCGTCAGGTCCGAATCCCCGGTGGTTCCGCCCACCGCATACACCAGCTTTTCGTCCGACGCCGCGGAGAGCATCTGGCGCGGGGTCGGGATAGGCGCGCCCAGGGTCCAGGTGTTGCCGTCGAAGACCTCGGTGGTGTTCAGCAATGCGCCGCCGGCGTCGACCCCGCCGGTGACGACCAGGCGATCCCCCACCACCGCCGCGGCCGCCGCCGCCCTGGGCTGCAACAGGTGCGGCAGTTCCACCCACCGGCTGTTGACCACCCGCCAAACCTGGTCGCTGGCAACCTTTTTGCCGTTGACAGACTTCCAGCCGCCGAGCACGACCGGGTTTCCCATCCACGTGACGGCCATGGCATGTTGTAGCGCCACCGGCAGGTCGTCCCCGCCCTTCCATTCGTCGATGGCGGGGTCGTAGCCCTCGTGCCTGGTGGTGGCGGTGCCGTCGCTTCGGATACCGCCGAACACCCAGATCGTGCCGTCGGCCTGGGTGGTGGCGACCGCATCGCGGGCGACGCGGGCGTTGGTGATCGGCTTCCACGCGGCCGGCGCCTGCGTCGGCGGGCCCGCCGCGGTCTTGTGAGTTCCGTTGTCGGGCCGGAGCCAGAGGAAGACGGCGCCGACGACCAACAGCGCGACAACCGCGACCACGCCGGCGACCAGGGCGATGCGACCGCGCCCGTTGCCCGCTTGCGCGAACCACTCCTGGATCCGCAGTGCCACGGGTTTGCGCCAAGGGGGCGGAGCCGGTTCGGGACCGCCCGGCGGGCCGTCGGCGGGCAGGTGCGGTTCCGTCTCCGCGGCGTGCCCGCGGCGCAGCACGCTGGCCGCCTGCGAAAACTCGTCCCGGCCGGAGGGTCCCGACGGCGCGGGCGGCGCGGCCGCCACCGCGTCCTCGTGGGCTACCGGCGCGCCGATCGCCGAGGTCGGACCTTCGTGGGCTGCGATGCCCCGGGTGGGCGGGATGCTCGAGGTGAGCGGCCGTGTTTCCCCGCCGTTGGATGAGGGCGTGGCTTCCGCCGTCGCACGACCCAGGCCGCCGATCGCCATCGCATCGGGTTTGAGGCCGTTGATTCGCTGCGCGGCTTGCAACTCGCGGCCGAATTCTTCGGCCGAGGCGGGCCGGTCCGCCGGATCGAGCGACATCGCCCGCTCGATCGCCGAGCACACCGCGTCCGGTATTCCGTCGGGGCGCATGTCCGGGACCCCGGTCGTGCTGATCCGCAGGTACTGCGCGATCAGGTCCTCGCCCTTCCTGCGCTCGTGGGCGGCGTTGCCGGCGATGAGCGCATAAATGGTGGCGCCGAGCGAGTACATGTCGGCCGCCACCGTCGCCGGGCTGCCGGTCATCACCTCGGGCGCGGTGTAGTCGATGGTGCCGGAGAAGAACCCGGTCGCCGTCTCGTAACCGCCTTCGATGTGGGCGATGCCGAAGTCGCTCAACTGCGGTTCGCCGTAGTCGTTGATCAGGATGTTCGCCGGCTTGATATCGCGATGCAGTGTCCCGGCCCGGTGCGCAGTTTCCAGTGCGCCGCAAAGCTTTACACCGATGCGCAGGGCCTCGGGCCAGGGCACCGGTCCCTCCCTGCGCAACCGCACGGCCAGGGAATCCGCGGCGTGGTAGGGCATCACGATGAATGGCCGGTTGCTGGTGGTCACCCCGACCCGCAGGATGTTGACGATGTTCGGGTGCCCGGACAGCCCGCCCATCGCGTAGCCCTCGCGCAGGAAACGTTCCCGGCTCTCCTCGTCCATGTGCGACGGCAGCAGCTTTACCGCGACGTTTCGGCCCAGCGCCGTCTCGTAACAGCGGTAAATCACCCCGGCCCCGCCGCGGGCCACCTGATGTGCATCCTCGAATCCGGCGGCCGCCAGCTCCGCGGCGATCCCGCCGGATACCGACGCCACGCCGTCGGACCTGGGTTCTTCGGGCATTCCTTGGCGCTTAACCTCCCGTACATACAGCTCGGAGAGCTCAAGAGTATCCCCCGCTACCGCGCGGGAGTATCTTTCGGCGATCATCGTTATCAAGCCAAGATGCAACGGGTTTGACACAAGCGATCGGCGCGGACCTCGGGCCAGAATGGCGATATGACGTTGGATCTGAACGGATATCTCGAACGCATCGACTTTCGCGGCGTCGCCGAGCCGACGCTCGACGCGCTACGGGCTCTGGTGAGCGCCCACACGCGCGCGATCCCATTCGAGAACCTCGATCCGCTGATGGGAACGCCCGTCGACGACCTCGGCCCAGATGCGCTGACCGACAAGCTGGTTCACCGCCGCCGGGGCGGCTATTGCTACGAGCAGAACGGGCTGCTGGGTCACGCGCTGTCGGAACTCGGCTTTCGGGTGCGGCGGCTGGCGGGCCGGGTGATCTGGATGCAGCCCCCCGACGCGCCGTTCCCCGCGCAGACCCACACCGTGTTGGCGGTGACCTTCCCCGGCTCGCAGGGGGCCTACCTCGTCGACGTCGGCTTCGGCGGGCAGACACCGACATCTCCGATCCGGATCGAGACCGGCAGCGTCCAACAGACCACGCTCGAGCCGTACCGACTCGAGGACCGTCGCGACGGGCTGGTGCTGCAGGCCCAGATCCGCGGCGAGTGGGCGCCGCTCTACGAGTTCACGACGCGGACCGCACCGGCGATCGACCTGAAGGTCGGCAGCTGGTTCGTCTCGACCCACCCGTCGTCGCACTTCGTGACCGGCCTGATGGCCGCGCGGGTCACCGACGACGGCCGATTGAACCTCGGGGGGCGCTACCTCACCGTCCACGGCGCCGACGGCAGCGAGAAAATCCGGCTGGATGACGCCGCCGCCGTCGTCGACACCCTCACCGAACGGTTCGGCATCAACGTGGCCGATCTGGGGGACCGTGGCGCGCTCGAGGCCCGCCTCGACAAGGTTCTAGGCGCGTAGGCGGTGCCGATGTGATCCGCAACGGGGCCAATCTTCGACGTGATGACCGCCATACACGCGCAAATGCGGCAAATAATAAGAGCGTCTATTAACCTGTCCCAACGTGAGTCGGGATCGCGGGTCAACCAATGTTGTCGGGGCCGCCTCGGGCAGTGTAGACGCCAGCGCTGTCCCCGGCGGCGGGATTGTGGTGCCCGAGGGCGTCACGTTGACCTCGAATTTCGACCAAAACCGGGCCCTGTTGGGCGACAGTCCGGCGTACCGGTTCATCGACTATTCGCAGGACCAGGACGGGCGGATCCTCGAGCTCAGCTGGAACGAGCTGTGGTCGCGCGTCTGCGCCATCGGGGCCCGGCTGCAGCAGGTCACCAAGCCCGGTGACCGGGTGGCGATCCTGGCCCCGCAGGGCCTCGACTACGTGGCGGGTTTCTTCGGTGCCATCCACGCGGGCAATGTCGCGATCCCGCTCTTCGCGCCGACGTTGGCAGGACACGGCGAGCGGCTGGCGGCGGTGCTGGCCGACGGCCGGCCCGCGGCGGTCTTGACGACGACTTCGGCGGCCGAATCGGTGCGGACGTTCATCCGGAGCTTGCCCCCGCAGGAGCGGCCGCGGATGATCGCGGTGGACGCGGTGCCCGACACGCTCGGCGCGACCTTCACCGACCCCGTCCGGGATACCGACGACCTCGCCTACCTGCAGTACACGTCGGGCTCGACCCGCACGCCGGCCGGGGTGGAGATCACCCACCGCGCGGTCTACACCAACGCGATGCAGATGATCCTGCACGGCGGGTTGAACACCGACGTGCAATGCGTGAGCTGGCTGCCGCTGTATCACGACATGGGACTGATGATGATCGTGTTCACGGCGTATTTCGGGGCGCACGTCGCGCTGATGGATCCCATGGCGTTCCTGCGCCGGCCCTACCGATGGATCAAGCAGCTGGGCATCGCGGCGACCCGCGGCCGCACAATGGCGGCGGCGCCGAACTTCGCCTTCGAGCTGACGGCCCAGCGGGGTTTGCCGCCCAAGGGGGAGGATCTCGACCTCAGCAACGTGGTGTGCCTGCTCAACGGGTCGGAGCCGGTGAGCATGGCGGCCATCGAGCAGTTCACCGACGCCTTTGCCCCGTATGGTCTGCCGGCGACGGTGGTCAAACCGTCCTACGGCATGGCGGAAGCGACGCTGTCGGTCGCCAGCATCGCCTCGGACGCCGCGGCGAGCGCGATTTTCCTCGACCGCGAGCAGCTCGGTGCCGGCTGCGCGGTGGTCGTCGACCCGACCTCGCCCGGGGCGCTCTCGCTTGTCTCGTGCGGCCAGCCGATCCTCGAGCAGTGGGCGGTGATCGCCGATCCGGACGGCGCGGAGGTGCCCGACGGCACGGTGGGCGAAATCTGGTTGCACGGCAACAACATCGGCCGCGGATACTTCGGCCGCGAGGACGAGACACGCCGGGTGTTCTGCAACAAGCTGCAGTCCCGGCTCGAGGTCGGCAGCCACGCCGAGGGCGCCCCGGACAACGGGTCGTGGCTGGCCACCGGCGACCTCGGCGTCTACGTGGACGGCGAGCTATACCTGACGGGCCGGATCAAGGACCTCATCATCATCGATGGCCGCAACCACTACCCGCACGACATCGAAACGACGGTGAGCGAGGCTTCGACGGCCATCCGCACCGGCTATGTCGCCGCGTTTTCCGTTCCCGCCGAGGCGGTTTCATCCCTTACCGGCAGCGGTGGCTCCGGGGAGCAGGTGGTCGTCGTCGCCGAGCGCGCCGCCGGGGCGGGCCGCGAGCTGGGGCCGATCGCCGACACCGTGCGCGCCGCGATCTCGCGGCATCACCAGATTCGGGTCGCCGACGTCCGGCTCGTGGCGGCCGGGGCCATCCCCCGCACGACGAGCGGCAAACTTGCCCGCAACGCGTGTCGCGCCGAGTACCTCGAAGGCCGATTCAACCGCTGACCGGCAGCCACGGCCCGATCCGGCGCAGCGCCTCCTCGATGTCGCTCGTGGGTCCCGCGAACGAGAGCCGGACGAATGAATGGCCGCGCGCCGTGTCGAAGTCGATGCCCGGCGCGATCGCAACGCCGGTGTCGGCCAACAGCTTTGAGCAGAAACCGAGCGAGTCGTCGGTGAAGTCCGATACGTCGGCGTAGACGTAGAACGCGCCGTCGGTGGGGGCCAGTCGGTCGATGCCGATCCGGCGCAGCCCGTCGAGCAGCAGCGAGCGGTTGATCGCGTAGTGCCGCAGGTTGCCGTCCGCTTCGGCGGTGGCCTCCGGGGTGAACGCCGCCACCGCGGCGCGCTGCGAGAGCACCGGCGGGCAGATGGTGAAGTTGCCGGTCAGGCAGTCCACCGCCCGGCGCAGCTCGCCCGGCACCAGCAGCCACCCCAGCCGCCAGCCCGTCATCGCGTAGTACTTGGAAAAGCTGTTGACCACCACCGCGTCTCGCGAGGTCTGCCAGGCGCAGCTGGTCTGCGGCGCGCCGTCGTAGACCAGGCCGTGGTAGACCTCATCGCTGATCAGCCGCGCCCCGGACGCCTCGCACCAGGACGCGATGGCGGCCAGCTCGGCCGCCGGGATGACCGTCCCGGTGGGATTGGCGGGACTGGCCACGATCACGCCCTTCACCGGAGGGTCGAGTTCGGCGAGTATCCGCGCGGTCGGCTGGAACCGGGTCTCGGGCCCGCATGCGATGTCCACCACCTCGCATCCGAGCGCCGACAGGATGTTTCGGTAACACGGGTAGCCGGGGCTGGCGAGCGCGACCCGGTCGCCCACGTCGAAGCAGGCCAGGAAGGCGAGCAGAAACCCACCCGAGGAGCCCGTGGTCACGACGACCGCATCGGCCTCGACGTCGATCCCGTGTTTGCGTTGGTAATCGGCCGCGATCGCGGCGCGCAGCTCCGGAATGCCCAGCGCGACGGTGTAACCCAGCTGGTTGGCCTCCAGCGCGGCGACCGCGGCCGCGCGCACCGGCTCGGGCGCTCCGACGCTGGGCTGGCCCGCCGACAGGTTGACCAGGTCGCCATGGCTGCGCTGGCGCTCCGCGGCGGCCAGCCAGACATCCATCACGTAGAAGGGAGGGATGCCGGCGCGCAGCGCGACGTGATCGGTCACGTCGGCAATACTTCAGATTCCAGCCGGCGCAACAGCTCTCGCGGGGAGTCGAGCAGCTGCTCGCTGCCGTGGGCGCGCTTGAAGTACAGGTGCATGTCGTGTTCCCAGGTGATCGCGATGCCACCGTGCAGCTGAATCCCCTCGGCCGCCACCGCTTTCAGGGCTTCCGTGGCGGCGAGGCGCGCGGTGGCCGCGTTGGTGGGCGTGGCGTCCTCGCACGCGTCGGACACGACGGCCTTCGCCGCCGAGACCGTCACGTACAGGTCGGCCATCCGATGCTTGAGGGCCTGGAAGCTGCCGATCGGCCGCCCGAATTGCACCCGGCTCTTGGTGTATTCGACGGTCAGCTCCAGGCAGCGTTCGGCGGCGCCGATCTGTTCGGCCGCCAGCAGGACGGCCGCGACGTGCGCGATGCCCGGGTCCGCTCCGATGGGTTCGGTCTCTTCGGGCCGCAGGCGGGCGAGCCGGCGGGTGGGGTCCATGGTGACGACGGGCTGCGCCCTGAAGCGCGTCCACCTGCTTAGCTGGCCGTCGGCGACCGCGACGACGACGTCGGCGATGTCCCCGTTGACCACGTAGTCGCGGTCGAGCACCAGCGCGCCGATCGAAGCGCCTTCCGCCAGCCCCGCCAGGGTCTCGGCGTCCGGGTCGGCCGCCGCGAGCAACGCCAACTCCGCCAGCGTCGTGCCCAGCAGGGGGGACGGGACCAGGGCCCGGCCCAGCTCCTGCAAAACGGCTGCGGCGTCGGCCAATTCGCCGCCCGCCCCGCCTAGCTCCTCGGGGATCACCAGCGCGGCCGCGCCGACCTGCTCACACAGCAGGCGCCACAGCGCCTCGTCGTAGCCGCGGTCGGACTCCGTCGCGGCCCGGACCGCCGCCGGTTCCGCGTGCTTGGCGACCAGGGCCGCGACGGTCTCCCGAAGCAGGTCGCGCTCTTCAGTCACAACGCCTCCAGCACTCGTAGCCGATGCGCCTCGGGAGTACCCCAGGCCGAGCGTAATGCCTGCACCCGCAGCAGCCACAGCGACAGGTCGTGCTCCTGGGTGAACCCGATCGCGCCGTGCGTCTGCAGCGACGCGCGCGCCGCCAGCAGGGCCGCCTCCGACGCCGCCGCCTTCGCGGCGCTGACGTCGCGCGGCTCCAACGAGAGCGCCGCGCCGTACACCAGGGGGCGGGCCAGCTCGATCGCGATGTGCACGTCGGCCAGCTTGTGCTTGATCGCCTGATACGACCCGATCACCCGCCCGAACTGGCTGCGTTGCTTGGCATAGTCGACCGCACCGTTCAACAGCGCCTCGGCGGCGCCGACCAGCTGGGCCGCGGTGGCCAACGCTCCGAACTCGTAGGCGCGCTTGATATCCGCATGCCAGGTGTTGCCGGTCGGCGTGACGTCGTAGAGGCGGCGGCTGGGGTCGACGGAGTCGTGTGGATCGCCGACCCCGGCTTCGCTGACGCCATTCTCCGTGACCAGCAGAACCAGCCCCGCCGCGTCGGCGCCGACCGCGCGCGGCACCTGTGGCGGGAACGCGACCGTGGCGATCAACTCGCCGGAAGCCAGACCCGTGCAGCGCTCGTCGTCCGTCAGCAAAACCGGTGCCACGGCAATGGATTCGACCACCGGGCCCGGCACGCACCAGCGCCCGAGGCGTTCGATCGCGACCACCAGGTCGACGGGATGGGCCTCGATGCCGTCGAACTTTTCCGGCACGGCCAGCGCGGTCACGCCCAGGTTGGCCAGCTGCTCCCACACCTTGCGGCCGGGTGCGGTGTCGCCGGCCGACCACGCGCGGACCGCGCCCGGCAGGTCCGCGGCGCCCAGCGCCGCGTCGATGCTGGCGGCGAAGTCGCGTTGCTGTTCGTCTAGTGCGAAGTCCACTATCGCTTCTCCCGGGGCAGGCCCAACAACCGTTCGGAGATGATGTTGCGCTGAATTTCGTTGGTGCCGGCGTAGATCGGTCCGCCCAGCGCGAACAGCAGCCCCTCGGTCCAGGGGCCGGCCAGCTCGCCGTCGGCGCCCAGGATGTCGAGCGCGGTCTGATGTATCGCCACGTCGAGATCCGACCAGAACACCTTGGTCACCGACGATTCCGCGCCGAGCTCACCGCCGGCGGCCAGCCTGGTCACGGTGCCGAAGGTCTGCAGCCGGTAGGCCTGCGCGTCGATCCAGGCGTCGGCGACCCGGTCGGCGAGTGCCGGGGGGCTGCCGCGGTCCTTCCACAGCTGCACCAACCGCTCGGCCGCGGCCAGGAAGCGGGCCGGGCTGCGCAGCGACATGCCGCGCTCGTTGCTCGACGTGCTCATGGCCGCCCGCCAGCCGTCGTTCGGGGTGCCGATCACGTCCTCGTCGGGAACGAAAACGTCGTCGAGGAAGATCTCCCCGAAGCCGGTGTCGCCGCCGAGCTGGACGATGGGCCGCACGGTGACGCCCTTGGCCTTGAGGTCGAACATGAGGTAGGTCAGGCCGTTGTGCCGTTCGGCCTCAGGGTCGGAGCGGAACAGCCCGAATCCCATCTCGGCGAACGGCGCCCGCGAGCTCCAGATCTTCTGCCCGTTGAGCAGCCAGCCGCCTTCGGTTCTGGTGGCGGTGGACCGCAGCGACGCCAGGTCGCTGCCGGACTCGGGCTCCGACCAGGCCTGCGCCCAGATCTGTTCGCCGCTGGCCATTTTCGGCAGGATCCGGTCGAGCTGTTCGGGGGTGCCGTGCGCGAACAGCGTCGGGGCCAGCATGGAGGTGCCGTTGGCGCTGGCCCGTCCCGGCGCCCCGGCCCGAAAGTACTCCTCCTCGAACACCACCCAATGCAGCAGCGGCGCGTCGCGGCCGCCGTACTTCTTCGGCCAGGTGATCACCGACAGGCCGGCGTCGAACAACACCCGGTCCCAATGCCGGTGCTGTGCAAAGCCTTCCGCGTTGTCGTAGGACTTTGTCGGGATCTCATCGGCGTTCGCCGACAGGAAGTCCCGGACTTCGGCTTGGAAGGCCAGCGTCTCGTCGTCTAGTTGCAGATCCAATTCAGGCCAACTCTCGCAGTTGTGGTTTGACCACCTTGCCGCCGGCGTTGCGTGGCAACTCGTCGACGAACCGCACCGAGCGTGGCGCCTTGAAGTTCGCCAAATGCTGTCGGGTGTAATCGATTACGGCTTGTTCGTCGAGCTCTACGCCGGGCCGGGTCACCACGAACGCGCGCCCCACCTCGCCCAGTCGCTCGTCGGGTACCCCGATCACCGCGGCGTGGGCCACCCCGTCCATCCGGGCCAGCACCTGCTCGACCTCGTCGGGATAGACGTTGAATCCGCCGCAGATGTACATGTCCTTGAGCCGATCGGTGATGCGCAGGTTGCCCGCCTCGTCGACGGCGCCGATGTCGCCGGTGTGCAGCCAGCCGTCGGCGTCGATGGCGGCGGCCGTCGCGGCCGGGTCGTCGAGGTGGCCGAGCATCACGTTGGGCCCCCGCAGCAGCACCTCTCCCGATTCGCCGGGATTCGCCGCGTCAATGCGCAATTCGGAGTCGGCGAACGGGCGCCCGCAGGTGGTGGCGACGGCGACCGCGTCGTCGTCGGCGCGGCACATGGTTCCCATGCCGTTGCCCTCCGTCAGCCCGTAGGCCGTCAGCACGATGTCGATGTCGAGTTCGGACTGCATGCGTTCGACCAGCACGACCGGCACGGTGGCGGCCCCGGTGACCGCGAACCGCAGGGACGTCAGGTCGTAGTCCGTGCGCGCCGGATGGTCCAGCAGGGTTTGGTAGATGGTGGGCGGCTCCAGTAGCACGGTGATGCGGTGTCGCTCGATGGCCTGCAGCGCGCGCAGTGGGTCGAACGTCAGGTGCGGGATCAGCGTCGCGCCGGTCTGCAGGCGGGCCAGGATGCCGGCCTTGTGGCCGAAGTTGTGGAAGAACGGGTTGATGCAGAGGTTGCCGTTGGCGGCCCACGACGCCGAGGCCGACAGCAACTGCCGGTGCGCGCACATCGCGCCTATGCTGCGGCCGGTGGTGCCGGACGTGAACAGGATGTCGCTTCGATGCACCTCGTCGCGAAATTCGGCGGACGTGAAGGTCCGCTCGTCGGTGATCAGCGCGTCGTGGTGGGGGAGTTGCTGCGCCAGACGATCCAGCGCCGCCGGCACGGTGCGCGGGTCGCCGATCATCATCGCTCCTCTGGACCGCTCCTAACAAAGCAAGTGCTTGGTAGGTTAGCCTACAGGGCATGCAGGACGTCGAGGAGTTCCGGGCCGAGGTCCGGCAGTGGCTCGCCGACAATCTGGTCGGCGAATTCGCGGCCCTCAAGGGCCTGGGCGGGCCCGGGCGCGAGCACGAGGCGTTCGAGGAGCGCCGGGCGTGGAACCAGCACCTCGCCAAGGCCGGGCTGACGTGCCTGGGCTGGCCCGTCGAGCACGGCGGGCGCGGGCTGTCGACCGCGCACCGGGTGGCGTTCTACGAGGAGTACGCGAAGGCCGACGCGCCGGACAAGGTCAACCACTTCGGCGAGGAGCTGCTCGGGCCGACGCTGATCGCGTTCGGAACTCCAGAGCAACAGCAGCGCTTCCTGCCACGCATCCTCGACGTCACCGAGTTGTGGTGTCAGGGCTACTCCGAACCCGGCGCCGGCAGCGATCTGGCCAACGTCTCGACCACCGCCGAACTCGACGGCGACGAATGGGTGATCAACGGGCAGAAGGTGTGGACGTCGCTGGCGCACCTGTCGCAGTGGTGCTTCGTGGTGGCGCGCACCGAGAAGGGTTCCAAGCGGCACGCCGGGCTGTCGTACCTGCTGGTGCCGCTGGACCAGCCGGGCGTGCAGGTCCGGCCGATCGTGCAGATCACCGGCACCGCCGAATTCAACGAGGTGTTCTTCGACGACGCGCGCACCGATGCTTCGCTGGTGGTCGGCCAGCCCGGGGACGGCTGGCGGGTGGCGATGGGCACGCTGACCTTCGAGCGAGGCGTCTCCACCCTAGGGCAGCAAATCCGCTACGCCCGTGAGCTTTCCAACCTGGCCGAGCTCGCGCAGCGCAACGGCGCCGCCGACGACCCGTTCATTCGGGAGCGGCTCACCCGGGCGTGGACGGGCCTGCGGGCCATGCGCTCGTACGCCCTGGCCACGATGGACGTCGAGCAGCCCGGCCAGGACAACGTGTCGAAGCTGTTGTGGGCCAACTGGCATCGCGACCTGGGCGAGCTTGCGATGGACGTGATCGGCAGGCCTTCAATGGCGTTGTCCGACGGCGAATTCGACGAGTGGCAGCGGCTTTTCCTGTTCACCCGCGCCGACACCATCTATGGCGGATCCAACGAGATCCAGCGCAACATCATCGCCGAGCGGGTGCTCGGCCTACCCCGAGAGGTGAAGGGATGACGCTCTCCGAGGCGCCGAAAGAGGTTGCCGGGCACGGGCTTTTGGAAGGAAAGGTGGTCGTCGTGACCGCCGCGGCGGGGACCGGCATCGGTTCGGCGACCGCCAGGCGGGCCCTGGCCGAGGGGGCCGATGTGGTGGTGTCGGATCACCACGAGCGACGGCTGGGGGAGACCGCCGACGAGCTCTCCGCGCTCGGCCTGGGCCGGGTCGAGAAGGTGGTGTGTGACGTGACGTCCACCGCCCAGGTCGACGCCCTGATCGACTCCACCACCGCTCGCATGGGCCGCCTCGACGTGCTGGTGAACAACGCCGGGCTGGGCGGGCAGACCCCAGTGGTCGACATGACCGACGACGAATGGGACCGCGTCCTGGACGTCACGCTGACGTCGGTTTTCCGGGCCACCCGCGCGGCGCTGCGGCATTTCCGCGAGGCGTCGCACGGCGGGGTGATCGTGAACAACGCCAGCGTGCTGGGCTGGCGTGCCCAGCACTCGCAGTCGCACTACGCCGCGGCCAAGGCCGGGGTGATGGCGTTGACGCGTTGCAGCGCAATCGAAGCCGTCGAGTACGGCGTCCGGATCAACGCCGTCTCGCCCAGCATCGCGCGGCACAAGTTTCTGGACAAGACGACCTCGGCCGATCTGCTGGACCGGCTGTCGGCCGGCGAGGCGTTCGGCCGGGCCGCCGAGCCGTGGGAAATCGCGTCCACGATCGCATTCCTGGCCAGCGACTACTCGAGTTACCTGACCGGCGAGGTGATTTCGGTCTCCAGCCAGCACCCCTGAGGCCGGCAGGAGCGCATGCCCCCTAGCCCGCGAACAGCCGAGCGAGGCTGAACAGACCGCCAAATTGGGTGCCTGTATTGAAGAATCCGGATAGCGCCCCGCTGAAGGCCGGGTTGAACGTGGGTACTCCGGTATTGCCGATACCCGACATCGCACCGCCACCGATGACGGTGTTGAAGAAGCCCGACGCAAACCCACTGGTGGCCGTGTTGTCGAAGCCCGAGACATTTGAACCGGTGTTGTTGAAGCCAGAGTGGCTGGCGCCGGTGTCAGTGGTGAAGCCGAAACCCGTGTTGACCAGACCCGAATTCCATGCGCCCGTGTTGACGTTGCCCGAATTCCCCCAGCCCGTGTTGGTGTTGCCGGAATTCCAGAAGCCGGTGTCGAAACCGCCGCCGTTCCCGAAGCCGGTGTCGAGACCTCCTGAGTTGCCGAAGCCTGTGTTGACGTTGCTCGAGTTCCCGAAGCCGAAATTCCAGTCGCCCGCGTTCCCGACGCCGATGTTGCCGGCTCCCGCGTTTGCGAAGCCAAAGCTGTTGAGGTGACCCGGCAAATGGGTGTTGCTGCCCGTCGAGAAGATGCCGATGTTGCCGTTGCCGGAGTTGAAGAAGCCGATGTTGCCGGAGCCCGAGTTCCCGATGCCGATGTTGCCGCTGCCCGAGTTCAGCCCACCGAAGCTGAACTGGTTGGTCGCGGTGTTGAAATAGGTGTTGCCGACACCGATTTCGTTGTCACCGGTGAGCCCGAAGCCGATGTTGTTGTTGCCGGTGTTTCCGCCGCCGATGTTGTTGTTGCCGGTGTTTCCGCCACCGATGTTGAAGTTGCCGGCGTTCCCACCGCCGCGGTTGCCGTCTCCGGCGTTGCCGAGGCCCCAGTTGTTGCTGC
This sequence comes from Mycobacterium sp. 1081908.1, assembly GCF_001673535.1. Classification (GTDB taxonomy): domain Bacteria; phylum Actinomycetota; class Actinomycetes; order Mycobacteriales; family Mycobacteriaceae; genus Mycobacterium. The sequence continues at coordinate 63,412 of NZ_LZLY01000101.1, forward strand.
CGGCATTGCCGAAGCCCACGTTGTGGCCGGCGTCGGTGAGCGAGGTCGGGTTGAAACCGTTCCCAAAACCAATGTTTCCGTTGCCCTGGTTCCCCGAGCCGACATTTCCGTTGGCGGTAACACCATTGAGGCCGTTGCCGCCGCCGATGTTGTTGTTACCGGTGTTTCCGCTGCCGAGGTTGGCAATGCCGGTGTTGCCGTTGCCCAAATTGGCGTTGCCCTTGTTGCCGACGCCCAGGTTGGGCAGGCCGGCCAGCAGGTCCTGCAGGGTCTGGGCGGGCGCCAGCTGCGCGGCCGCCGCCGATGCCCCGCCGTGGTAGCCCACCATCGCCGCCA
>NZ_LZLY01000102.1 GCF_001673535.1 Mycobacterium sp. 1081908.1
GCGCGGCGCCGTCACTAGGCTGATCGTCGATGAGCGCCGTCGGCGACCACACGTTCAAGGGATTGGCCACCCGCCCCGGGGGGTGGCGGGTAGGACTCGCCGGGCGACGGTTGATCGGACATGGGCAACCCTCCACTGAGTTAGCTGAACCAGGCCGAATTACAGTACCTGCCGGGCCTGCGCAGCGGTATAAGCGCGAATCGCCGCGCGCCGCGCTAACGCCGGACCGTCGTTCCGCGGGGCCCGTCCGACAGGAATCCCAACAGGTCGTAGCGGGTGATCACGCCGACCGGCTTGCCCTCCTCCACCACCATCAGGGCGTCCCAGTCGCGCAGCGCCTTGCCCGCCGCGCTGACCAACTCGCCGGCGCCGATCATCGGCAGCGGCGGGCTCATGTGCAGCGACACCGCATCGGCCAGCTTTGCCCGGCCCTCGAAGACGGCCGACAGCAGCTCGCGTTCGGAAACGCTGCCGGCGACCTCGCCGGCCATCACCGGCGGCTCGGCGCCGACCACGGGCATCTGCGAGACGCCGTACTCGCGCAGGATGCCGATGGCGTCGCGCACGGTCTCGGCCGGATGGGTGTGCACCAGATCGGGCAGCGCCCCCGACTTGCGGCGCAGCACGTCGCCGACGCTGAACTCCTCCGTCGACCCGTCGAGGCGCGCCCGCAGGAACCCGTACGACGACATCCAGGCGTCGTTGAAGATCTTGGACATGTAGCCCCGCCCGTCGTCGGGCGGATTTGCGCCGCCCCCACCCGGACCGGCGATCCGCGCCTTGCCGACGGAGTCCTACACGCCGTGGGTCACCCGGGTGCTGGCGTTCATCATCGACAACATCCCGGCCGGCGTCCTCGTCGGCATCGGCGCGCTCATCCAGGCGCTGACCACGCAACAGTCGTGCGTCAGCGACATCACCCAGTACAGCGTCAACCAGTACTGCGTTAACCAGCCCAGCGGCATCGGCACGATGGCGTTCTGGTTGGCGTGGCTGGCCGCGGTGGCCTACCTGGTCTGGAACTACGGCTACCGCCAGGGCATCACGGGCTCGAGCGTCGGCAAGTCGGTGATGAAGTTCAAGGTGGTCAGCGAGGTGACCGGCCAGCCGCTGGGTTTCGCGATGTCGGTGGTGCGCCAGATCGCGCACTTCGTCGACTCGCTCATCTGCTACATCGGCTACCTGTTCCCGCTGTGGGACGCCAAGCGGCAAACATTGGCGGACAAGATCATGACGACGGTGTGCCTGCCGATCGAAGAGGGCGCGGCGGCCTGAATCCGGCGGGCATTTGGTCGGCGGGGCGGTGGCGCGGCGCCGTCACTAGGCTGATCGTCGATGAGCGAGGACCGTAGCGGAGACCACACGTTCAAGGGATTGGCCACCAAGGCGATCCACGCCGGCTACCGTCCGGATCCGGCGACCGGGGCGGTGAACGCCCCGATCTACGCAAGCAGCACGTTCGCCCAGGACGGCGTCGGCGGCCTGCGCGGCGGATTCGAGTACGCGCGCACCGGCAACCCGACACGGGCCGCGCTCGAGGCCTCGCTGGCGGCCGTCGAGGAGGGCGCCTTCGCGCGCGCGTTCGGCTCCGGGATGGCCGCCACCGACTGCGCCCTGCGCGCGATGCTGCGGCCCGGCGATCACGTCGTCATCCCCAACGACGCCTACGGTGGCACCTTTCGGCTGATCGACAAGGTGTTCACCAAGTGGAACGTCGAGTACACGCCGGTGGCGCTGTCCGACCTGGACGCCGTCGCGGGCGCGATCACCGCACAGACCCGGCTGATCTGGGTGGAAACGCCGACCAACCCGTTGCTGACGATCGCCGACGTCGCCGCGATCGCCGAACTGGGCAAGCGGAACTCCGCAAAGGTGTTGGTGGACAACACCTTTGCGTCGCCGGCGCTGCAGCAGCCGTTGACGCTGGGCGCCGACGTGGCGCTGCACTCGACCACGAAATACATCGGCGGGCACTCCGACGTGGTGGGCGGCGCGCTGATCACCAACGACCCGGAGCTGGACGACGCGTTCGCATTCCTGCAGAACGGGGCGGGCGCGGTGCCGGGCCCGTTCGACGCCTACCTGACGATGCGCGGTCTGAAGACCCTGGTGCTGCGGATGCAGCGGCACAGCGAAAACGCTTGCGCGGTGGCGGAATTCCTCGCCGAGCACCCGTCGGTAAGCGCGGTGCTGTATCCGGGCCTGCCCGACCACCCCGGCCACGAAATCGCCGAGCGGCAGATGCGCGGCTTCGGCGGCATGGTCTCGGTGCGCATGCGCGGGGGCCGGCGGGCCGCCGAGGAGCTCTGTGCCCGCACCGAGGTGTTCATCCTGGCCGAGTCGCTGGGCGGCGTGGAGTCGCTGATCGAGCTGCCCAGCGCCATGACGCACGCGTCGACGGCCGGTTCGCAACTCGAAGTGCCCGACGACCTGGTGCGGCTCTCGGTCGGCATCGAGGACGTGGCCGACCTGCTGGCCGACCTCGAACAGGCGCTGGCTTAGTACGGCCACCCCGCCACGGCGCCGAGCGTGAAGCTGCGCCGGGATTCCGCGCTGATTTTCGCCGTGGCTTCACGCTCGGTGTTGGTGCTATGAGCGCAATCCCCGCCGCGGGGGGAGCCGCCCAGACGGCTGCTCGCGCTGGCTTAGGAGTGGTACGGCTCCGCGCTGACCAGGGTGACCTCGACGGTGTTGCCGTTGGGCACCGTGTAGCTGCGGGTCTCGCCGACCTTGGCGTCGATCAGGGCGCCGCCCAGCGGTGAGTTCGGCGAGTACACCTCGAGCTTGCCGTCGTTGACGCCCTCCTGGCGGGTGGCGATCAAGAACGTCTCGCTGTCGGACTTGTCCCCGTTGTAGTAGACCTTGACCACCGAGCCGGGCAGCGCGACGCCGGACTGCTTGGGCGCCTCGCCGACCTTGGCGTTGTTGAGCAGGTCCTGCAGCTGGCGGATGCGGGCCTCCTGCTGACCCTGCTCCTCGCGGGCGGCGTGGTAGCCGCCGTTCTCGCGCAGATCGCCCTCTTCGCGGCGGTCGTTGATTTCCGCGGCGATGACCGGACGATTCGCGATCAACTGGTCGAGCTCGGCCTTGAGTCGGTCATGTGACTCCTGGGTCAGCCAGGTCACCTGAGTGTCCGTCATCTCGTCGTGCTCCTCGTATTTCTGTCTCGTTCGCGTAGTCGCGCAAGTTTTTGCACCCCGCTGCCTGGGTGTATCCGGGTCCCGCCCCGCCCTACCGCCGCTCCGTTCTTCCGACGGCCTTAATGCAGCAATACACGGTCCCTAAGGGAACCGTGCATTCATCCATGTTACCACCGCGCAAACAGATGATGACTCAATATTCGCTGTTGGTCTTGATCCTGCGGTCAGGCCGGACGCAGGTAGCCGGGCACATCGGTCCCGCAACCGTAGACGTCGGCCATCACCGGCGGCCGGACGGATTTCACCGTCGTCGTCACCTGCACGGTGGCCTGGTCGGACGGCGGTACCAGCACCTCGCGCCTGCCGGTCTCGCCGCCGTCCTTGGCCCGGACCCGCACGATGCAATCCACCGGGCGCGACGGGTCGGATCGCGTCACGCTGATCGTTACCGACGCCGTCTCGTTGTCGATCACCTGGTAGCCGGCCAGCGAGCCCGCGACGTCGCTGGTGCCGAGTCGCTGGTAGCCCACCACGGCGACGACGACACCCACGGCAACGACCAGCACGGCCAGACCGATGGCCACCCAACGACGCGATACGCGCGACAGCCGCGAACGCCCGTAGCGCGCCTCGGGGCGCGGAAGGGAGGTTTCAGTCATGCCTGGGTATGCCTGGGTAGACGGGCTGCCGGACGCCGGCCGACAGGGTGCAACGATCGGAACTGGAATTATAAGGTCGCTTCTAGCACTTCTAGCCCTGCAGGGGCGACCAGCGAACCGACAAGGGGGCACGTGAGCGAACTGCGGTTGATGGCGGTGCACGCCCACCCCGACGACGAGTCGAGCAAGGGTGCGGCCACCCTGGCGCGCTACGCAGACGAGGGTCACCGGGTATTGGTGGTGACGCTGACCGGCGGCGAGCGCGGCGAGATTCTCAACCCGGCGATGGACCTGCCCGATGTGCTGGAACACATGGCCGAAATCCGCCGTGACGAGATGGCCAAGGCGGCGGAGATCCTCGGGGTGGAGCACACCTGGCTGGGCTTCGTCGACTCCGGCCTGCCCCAGGGCGACCCGCCGCCCCCGCTGCCCGAGGGCTGCTTCGCGCTGGTGCCGCTGGAGGAACCGGTCGAGGCGCTGGTGCGCGTGATCCGCGAGTTCCGGCCCCACGTGATGACCACCTACGACGAGAACGGCGGCTACCCCCACCCCGACCACATACGCTGCCACCAGGTTTCGGTCGGCGCCTTCGAGGCCGCCGGCGACTACGCCCGCTTCCCCGACGCGGGCGAGCCGTGGACGGTGTCCAAGCTGTACTACAACCACGGCTTCCTGCGGGCGCGGATGCAGCTGCTGCACGACGAATTCGTCAAGCGCGGCCAGGAGGGCCCGTTCCAAAAGTGGCTCAAGCACTGGGATCCCGAGCACGACCCGTTCGAGTCCCGGGTGACGACGCGGGTCGAGTGCTCGGCGTATTTCAGCCAGCGCGACGACGCCCTGCGCGCGCACGCCACCCAGATCGACCCGAACGCCGAGTTCTTCGCCGCGCCCATCGAATGGCAGCAGCGGCTCTGGCCCACCGAGGAATTCGAGCTGGCCCGCTCCCGTGTGCCGGTCAAGCTGCCCGAGGACGACCTGTTCGCCGGGATCGAGGATGACGGGTGACGCATCATCTCCTGAAGGTGATCGCCGACGGCCCCCACAACCACGGGCCCGACTTCGGCAAGGCCAGTCCGGTCGGGCTGCTCGTCGTCGTGCTGCTGGTGGTCGCGACCCTGTTCCTGTTGCGGTCGATGAGCCGGCAGCTGAAGAAGGTTCCGAAGACGTTCGACCCGGAGCACCCCGAGCCCGATCAGGCCGCCGACGAGGGCACCGACACCCTCGGCGAGGGGCCCGGCCCGGCGAGCGGACCCACGCGTGCGCCAGGACCCGGCGATGAGCCCGGCTGACGCCGCCGGAACCAACACCCTCGGTCTGGCCACCAGCCCGTACCTGCGTCAGCACGCCGACAACCCGGTGCATTGGCAGCAGTGGACCTCGCAAGCGCTGGCGGACGCCGCGGCGCGCGACGTGCCGATCCTGCTGTCCATCGGCTACGCCGCCTGCCACTGGTGTCACGTCATGGCCCACGAATCGTTCGAGGACGACGAGGTGGCCGCGGTGATGAACGCGGGATTCGTGTGCATCAAGGTCGACCGCGAGGAACGACCCGACATCGACGCGGTGTACATGAACGCCACGGTCGCGCTCACCGGGCATGGCGGGTGGCCGATGACGTGTTTCCTGACACCTGACGGCCGCCCCTTCTTCTGCGGCACGTACTACCCGAAAGACGGCTTTTTGCAACTCCTTTCGGCCGTGTCCGCGACGTGGCGGGACCGCCGCGGCGAGGTCGAGGAGGCCTCCGACCACATCGCCGGGGAGCTGCGCAACATGTCCGGGGGGCTGCCGTCGGGCGGCCCCGACGTCGCGCCGGCGCTGTGTGACCATGCCGTCGCCTCCGTGCTCGGCGACCAGGACATGGCGCACGGCGGGTTCGGGGGCGCCCCCAAATTCCCGCCGTCGGCGATTCTCGAGGCGCTGCTGCGCAACCACGAGCGCACCGGGTCGGCGGCGGCGCTGGAGGCGGTGGCGCGCACGGGCAACGCGATGGCGCGCGGCGGCATCTACGACCAACTCGCCGGCGGCTTCGCCCGCTACAGCGTCGACAACGCTTGGGTGGTACCGCATTTCGAGAAGATGCTCTACGACAACGCGTTGCTGCTGCGCGCGTACGCCCACTGGGCGCGCCGCACCGGCGACCCGCTGGCCCGCCGGGTCGCCGCCCAGACCGCGGGGTTCCTCGTCGGCGCGCTGACCGACGGTGACATGTTCGTCTCGTCGCTGGACGCCGACGCCGACGGCCGCGAGGGCTCGACCTATGTGTGGACACCGGCGCAGCTGACCGAGGTGCTCGGCGCCGACGATGGTCCCTGGGCGGCAGAGCTTTTCGCGGTCACCCCGGCCGGCACCTTCGAGCACGGCAGCTCGGTGCTGCAGTTGCCCGCCGACCCGGACGACCCGCAACGGGCCGAACGGGTCCGCGCCGCGCTGCTCGCCGCGCGGCTCACCCGAGCGCAGCCCGGGCGCGACGACAAGGTCGTCACGTCCTGGAACGGGCTGGCGATCACCGCGCTGGCCGAGGCCAGTGTGGCGTTGGAGGACCCCGAATTGGCCGCTGCCGCAAGGCGTTGCGCGCTCTCGCTGCTGGCCCTGCACGTCGTCGACGGCCGGCTGCGGCGCGCCAGCCTGGGCGGGGTGGTCGGCGACAGCCCCGGCATCCTGGAGGATCACGCGATGCTGGCCACCGGCCTGCTCGCGCTGTACCAGCTGACCGCCGAGGAGTCGTGGCTGACCGCGGCGACCGACTTGCTGGACACAGCGCTGCGCCACTTCGCCGACCCGCAGCGGCCCGGCCGCTGGTTCGACACCGCCGACGACGCCGAGCAATTGGTGCTGCGCCCCGCCGACCCGCTGGATGGCGCCACGCCGTCGGGCGCGTCGTCGATCACCGAGGCGTTGCTGACCGCGGCGCACCTCGTCGACGGGGAACGCGCGGAGCGGTACCTGCGGGCGGCGGGTGAGGCCCTAGGCGCGCACTCGCTGCTGCTGGAGCGCGCGCCGCGGTCGGCCGGGCATTGGCTGGCCGTCGCCGAAGCCGCGGTGCGCGGGCCGCTGCAGGTCGCGGTCGCCTGCGACCCGTCGCGGTCCCCGCTGCTGGCCGAAGCGCGCCGGCTGGCGCCCGGCGGGGCGATCGTCGCGGGCGGCGAGCGGGATTCGTCGGCGCTGCTGGCCGGCCGGGACCGGGTCGGCGGCGCCGACGCGGCCTACGTGTGCCGCGGCCGGGTGTGCGACCTGCCGGTGACCGGGGCGGCCGAACTGGCGGCGGCCCTAGATGTTTCGGGAGGGTAGCCCGGAGGCTACCCTGCGTCCCATGCCAAACGCCTCGGACCGCGTCCACGCGATCACGGACACCGTCAACCGCTACATCGAGCTCGTCGCCAAGGGCAGCGCCGACGACCTGGTGGACCTGTACGCCGACGACGCGACCGTCGAGGACCCGGTCGGGGGAGAGGTGCACATCGGGCGCCAGGCGATCCACGGCTTCTACTCCGCGGTCGACGACGTGCAGCGCGAATGCGAGCTGGTGTCACTGCGGGTGGCCGGCAATGAGGCGGCGTTCCAGTTCCGCCTGACCGTCACCGCGGGGGAACACCGGATGGTGATCGAGCCGATCGACGTCATGGTCTTCGACGACCGCGGCAAGGTCACCGCGATGAAGGCCTACTGGTCGGCCGCGGACGTGACGCAGCTCTAGGCGGGGTTGCCGACGTAGAAGACGGCGAACCACATCGCGATGTAGTGCAGGATCGCCGCGATCGCCGTGAAGGCGTGGAAAAACTCGTGATAGCCGAACGTCTTTGGCCACGGGTCCGGCCAGCGCAGCCCGTAGAGCAGCCCGCCGACGCTGTAGAACGCGCCGCCGGTTGCGAGCAGCACCATCGCCGCCACCCCGGCGACGTGGATGATCGTCGGCGCATACCAGACCGCCACCCAGCCCAGCAGCAGGTACAGCGGCACGCCCACCCAGCGCGGCGCCGTCGGCCAGCACACCTTCAGCACGATGCCCGCCAGCGCGCCGCCCCACACGATCCACAACACCGTGCGCCCGTCGGCTGGCGGCATCGCCAGCATCGCGAACGGCGTGTAGCTGCCGGCGATGAACAGGAAGATCATCGAATGGTCGAGCCGCTTCATCAGGTTGCGGCTCTTCTCGGACTTCCAGGTGACGCGGTGGTAGGTGGCGCTGACCGCGAACATCGCCACGGTCGCCAGCGCGTAGGCGAACGTCGTCAGCCCGGCGCGGGTGGACGCCACCGCCCACGACACCGACACCAGGCTCGCGCCGCAGACGATCGCCAGCCACGCCGAGTAGAAGTGAATCCAGCCGCGCATGCGGGGCTTGGAAATGGCCTCGACGGCCCCCTCGACGAGCTGTTCGACGGGGTTGCCGGGCGCGATCGCCTCGGGATCCGGGTTGGTGGGCGTGCTGGTCTTGCTGCTCATGTCTCCTGATGCCTCGACTTGGGGCCGTTAGAACCAACAGTAGCGGCGAATGATCACGACCCGGTGTTGGACGTGCGGTGGGGTTGCGCAAATCCAGGCCGGAATTTGGGGTCGCTCACAGTAGGGTGGAGCTTCGTGGAGATCATCCCGCCGCGGCTCAAGGAGCCGTTGTACCGCGTCTATGAGCTGCGGCTGAGGCAGGGTCTGGCGGCCACGAAATCCGAACTTCCCCGCCACATCGCGGTGCTGTGCGACGGAAACCGGCGCTGGGCGCGCAACGCCGGTTACGACGACGTGAGCTACGGCTACCGGATGGGGGCCGCCAAGATCGCCGAGATGCTGCGCTGGTGCCAGGAGGCCGGCATCGAGATGACGACGGTGTACCTGCTCTCCACCGAAAACCTGCAACGCGACCCCGACGAGCTGGCCGGCCTCATCGAGATCATCACCGACGTGGTCGAGGAGATCTGCGCCCCGGCCAACCGCTGGAGCGTGCGCACCGTCGGGGACCTGGCGCTGATCGGTGAAGAGCAGGCCCGCCGGGTGCGCGACGCGGTGGAATCGACCCCGGCCGTCGCGCCGTTCCACGTCAACGTCGCCGTCGGCTACGGCGGCCGCCGGGAGATCGTCGACGCGGTGCGGGCGCTCTTGAACAAAGAACTCGCCAACGGTGCCAGCGCCGAGGAGCTCATCGACGCGGTGACCGTGGACGGTATCTCCGAAAACCTTTACACCTCCGGGCAACCCGACCCCGACCTGGTGATCCGCACCTCGGGGGAACAGCGGCTGTCGGGGTTTTTGCTGTGGCAGAGCGCCTATTCGGAGATGTGGTTCACCGAGGCGCACTGGCCCGCGTTCCGGCGCGTCGACTTCCTGCGCGCGCTGCGTGACTACAGCCAACGGCATCGGAGGTACGGCAAGTAACCCGTGCCACACTGGATGCATGGCTGCGCTGTCGGCGGTGGTGTTCACGCTGAGTGGGTGGCTGGGGTTGTATCTGCTGGCCCGTGATCCGCGTAAGCCGGTGCTGGCGCTGGCGGCGATCGGGCTGTGCGGTTTCGCGCTGGTTGTGGCGCTGGACGCGGTGCGCACGGCCGGCACCGGGCACCTCGCGCTCCTCGGCCGGCTCGAGATCTATCTCGCCGCGGTCCCCAGCGTGGCGTGGTTCGCGGTGCTCGTCGAGCTCTCCCGGCCGGGCGACCGCTGGCGGGCGCGCACCGGCGAGTTGCTGCTCGTCGGCGGTGTGGGCGCGCTCATCCTGCTCGGCGCGGCGCTGGCCGGCAGCGTCGAAGGGCCGCTGCGGCTGGGGCACCTGCTGATGATGGCGGTGATCTCGACGTCCACGTTGGGCGCGATGGTCGTCGCGGTTCGGCGGCCCGCCCAGCCCACCCCAGTCGTGGGCGTCGTGGTGGTCGCGACCCTGTTCTTCGCCCTGGCCAACGCCATCCTGATCATCCCGTTGGGCATCGTGCCGAGCTGGCTTGCCCTGGCGTCGACGGGCTGCGACGTCCTGACGCTCGGCGTGGCGGTGGCCCTGTGGGACGCCTTCGACGAGGGCCAGGCGCTGCGCGCCGACATGCTGCGCTCGTTCTCCGGTTCGATGGCGGTCGCGGTGCTGTTCGGCGGCCAGGCGCTGATCGGCCTGACCCTGACCCGCGGGGAGCCCACCGCGCAGAGCGTGCTCACGGTGCTGCTGTTCACCACCCTGGCGATCGCGATCGCGGTGCAGGTGCTGGCCGACCCGCTGGCCGGCGTGCTGGACCGGCTGGCGTTCTCCCGGTCGCCCGCGCTGCGCGCCGACCGGGCCGCGCTGCGGCACACCGGCGCGGCGCTGCCGCTGCGCTCGGTCGATCCCCGCAAGGACCTTCAGCACATCGATGACGACGCCTTCGCCCGCCTCACCCGCCGCGCGCTGGGCCACTACGCCGACCTGACCAAGCTCGTCGCCAGCCCGCTGACCGCGTTGCCCGTGATCGACGAGCGACTGGCCGCACGCGGCGCCCCCGACCACCCGGTGGAGCGGGCGAACGAGCTCAAGGCCGTTCTCGCCGACGGCATCGCCCGGCTCAAACCCCGCGACGCGGGCGATTTCGGGACCACCGAGGAATGGCGCTACTACAACTCCCTGTACTTCCCGTACGTCGTCGGGGTGCGCGCGTACGCGCAGAACGCCACCGCGGCCGGCCTGGACCCCACTGCCCGGCAGGCCTGGCACTGGCTGGTCACCGAGGTGCCGCAGCGTTCGCTGCACAACTGGCAAAACGCCGCCGCCCGGCTCATCGCCGCCGATCTGCGCGGACGGGTGCCGGTCCCCAGCGACTAGCGGCTCGCGAGACGTAAACGCGGCGCGGAGCAACCGATCAGGCCACCAGCCCCACGATTTGTGACACGTGTGGAATTAATTGGCGCCAGGCGGGAATAGCCGGGCGAAATGCCTCGTCCTTGTATCCGTGGCAGCAGTTGGCAGCGCCACGCGTCGATATGGCAGTGCTCCGGCGGCACGCTCAAACCAGATCGACCCCCTACGCCATCGCTAGGAGTAATCACATGACCGCTGTTTCTGGTCTCCCCACCCGCCCCCTGTACGACTCGACCGACTCGCTGCTGCGTTTCGCCATGCGCGCCGACGCCACGCTGACGGGGCTGTGCGGCCTGGCCGTCGCCTTCTTCGCCGACCCGATCTCGTCGCTGACCGGCCTCACGTCGGGCCAGGAATACGCGATGGGCGCGTTCTTCGTGCTCGCCGGCCTCGTCGTGTTCAGCCTCGCCGCGGCGCCGGACCTGCGCCGCGTCGGGATCGGCATCATCGTGGCCAACGTCGTCTTCACGCTGGCCGCGATCGTGGCCGCCGGGGCAGTGCCCATGTTGACCGCAACCGGGGTGGCGGCGACGCTGGCCACCGGCGTCTACACGGCGGCGTTCGCCGGCCTGCAGTACCTGGGAGTGCGTCGCCTCGCGACGTAGCTTTTCCGCGCCTCCGGCCCGGTTCCCGCGCTACAGCTTGCGCAGGCGGAGGCGATTGATGGAGTGGTCGGCGTCCTTGCGCAACACCAGGGTGGCGCGGGGCCGGGTCGGCAGGATGTTCTCGACCAGGTTGGGTCGGTTGATCGACCGCCAGATCTCGCGCGCGGCGGCGACGGCCTTGGTGTCGTTGAGCGCCGAGTAGTGGTGGAAGTGTGACTCCGGGTCGGCGAACGCCGTGCCGCGCAGCGACAGGAACCGCGACACGTACCACTGCTCGATGTCCTCGATCCGGGCGTCGACGTATAGCGAGAAGTCGAACAGGTCCGACACCATCAGGGTCGGACCGGTCTGCAGGACGTTGAGGCCCTCCAGGATCAGGATGTCGGGGTGGCGGACCACGTGCTTGGCTCCCGGAATGATGTCGTACTTCAGGTGCGAATAGACCGGCGCGCACGCGTAGTCGGAGCCGGATTTGACCGACGTCACGAACCGCATCAGCGCCCTGCGGTTGTAGCTTTCCGGAAAACCCTTGCGGTGCATCAGGTTTCGCCGGTCCAGCTCGGCGTTCGGGTAGAGGAAGCCGTCGGTGGTCACCAGGTCGACCCGGGGGTGGTGATCCCAGCGGGCCAACAGCGCCTGCAGCACGCGGGCCGTCGTCGATTTGCCGACGGCCACGCTGCCCGCCACCCCGATGACGAACGGCACCGGCCGGTCCGGGTTCTGCTGGGGTTCCCCGAGGAATTCCGCGGTGGCGGCGAACAGCCGCTGGCGCGCCGCGACCTGAAGGTGGATCAGCCGGGCCAGCGGCAGGTAAACCTCTTCGACCTCCAGCAGGTCGATCTGCTCACCGAGACCACGCAGCCCGACCAGTTCCTCCTCGGTGAGGGCCAGCGGCGTCGACATGCGAAGCGCACGCCACTGTTTTCGGTCGAACTCCACATAAGGGCTCGGCTCGCTAGGCCGCGGCATAGTGGTCAAGTGTGGCAGGGGCGGACGCGCGCCCGACGGCTGGGCTGGCGAAAACCGCGCTGGATAGACTGGCAGCCGTGACTGCCGCACCCGACGCCCGTACCTCCTCCGCACTGATGTCGGCCCCGCTCGCCGAGGTCGACCCCGACATCGCCGAGTTGCTGGACAAGGAGCTGCACCGGCAACGCGACACCCTGGAGATGATCGCCTCCGAGAACTTCGTGCCCCGCTCGGTGCTGCAGACCCAGGGCAGCGTCCTGACCAACAAGTACGCCGAGGGATTGCCCGGCCGGCGCTACTACGGCGGATGCGAGCACGTCGACGTTGTGGAGAACATCGCCCGCGACCGGGCGAAGGCGTTGTTCGGCGCCGAGTTCGCCAACGTCCAGCCGCATTCGGGCGCCCAGGCCAACGCCGCGGTGCTGCACGCCCTGATGTCGCCCGGGGAGCACCTGCTCGGCATGGACCTCGCCAACGGCGGCCACCTCACCCACGGGATGAAGCTGAACTTCTCCGGCAAGCTGTACGAGGCCGGCTTTTATAGCGTGGACCCGAAGACGCACCTGGTCGACATGGACGCGGTGCGGACCAAGGCGCTCGAGTTCCGGCCCAAGGTGATCATCGCCGGCTGGTCGGCCTACCCGCGGATCCTCGACTTCGCCGCGTTCCGGTCGATCGCCGACGAGGTCGGCGCCAAGCTGTGGGTGGACATGGCGCACTTCGCCGGGCTCGTCGCCGTGGGCCTGCACCCGACGCCGGTGCCGCACGCGGACGTGGTGTCCACGACCGTGCACAAGACGCTGGGCGGCGCCCGGTCCGGGATGATCCTGGGCAAGCAGGAGTACGCCAAGGCCATCAACTCCGCGGTGTTCCCGGGCCAGCAGGGCGGCCCGTTGATGCACGTCATCGCGGGCAAGGCGGTCGCGCTCAAGATCGCCACCACCCCCGAGTTCGCCGACCGCCAGCAGCGCACGCTGTCCGGGGCGCGCATCATCGCCGACCGGTTGCTGGCGGCCGACGTCGCCAAGGCCGGCGTCTCGGTGGTCAGCGGCGGCACCGACGTGCACCTGGTGCTGGTCGACCTGCGCGACTCGCCGCTGGACGGCAAGGCCGCCGAGGACCTGCTGCACGAGATCGGCATCACCGTCAACCGCAACGCTGTCCCGAACGACCCCCGGCCCCCGATGGTGACGTCGGGGCTGCGGGTGGGAACGCCGGCGCTGGCCACCCGCGGTTTCGGGGACGCGGAGTTCACCGAGGTCGCCGACATCATCGCCACCGCCCTGGCGGCCGGCGCCTCGGCGGACGTGTCGGCGCTGCGGCAGCGGGTTACCCGCCTGGCCAGGGATTTCCCGCTCTACGAGGGCCTGGAGAACTGGACGCTCGTCGACCGCTGACGGGGTTAGGGACCAAAGTCACCATTCGGCGGCGACACACCTCAACAATTTCACCGAACCTGTACCTACGAGTTACGGTAACCGCATGGCACAGAAACCTGTTCCTAACACGCTGACCCTCGAACTCGAGCCCGTGGTCGAGCGGCTGATGGACCACCACCTCAACACCGAGGACCTGTGGTTCGCCCACGACTACGTGCCCTTCGACCAGGGCGAGAACTTCGCCTTCCTGGGCGGACGCGACTGGGACCCGTCGCAGACCACCCTGCCCAGGAGCGTCACCGACGCCTGCGAGATCCTGCTGCTGCTCAAGGACAACCTCGCCGCACACCACCGCGAGCTCGTGGAGCACTTCATCCTCGAGGAGTGGTGGGGCCGCTGGCTGGGCCGCTGGACCGCCGAGGAGCACCTGCACGCCATCGCGCTGCGCGAATACCTGGTGGTGACCCGGGAGGTCGACCCGACCGCCAACGAGGAGGCCCGCGTCCAGTACGTGATGAAGGGCTACCGCGCGGACACCTACTCGCAGATCGAAACCCTGGCCTACATGGCGCTCACCGAGCGCACCCACGCGGTGTTCTGCCGCAACCTGGCCGCGACGATCGAGGAGCCGGTGCTGGCCGGCCTCATCGACCGCATCCGCAGGGACGAAGAGCGCCACGAGCACATGTTCGCCAGCCTCGTCGCGCACTGCCTCTCCTACACCCGCGACGAGACCATCGCCGCGATCGCGGCGCGGGCGGCCGAGCTGCAGCCGGTGGGAGCCGACATCGACGCCTACGCGGGCAAGGTGCAGAACGTCGCCGAGGCGGGCATTTTCACCCCGGCGGATTTGCGGCAGGCGATCTCCGACCGCATCACCGAATGGGGTGTGGCGGGCGAGCCCGCGCTGAAGCAATTCGTCATCAGTTAAGCCGATCGTCACCCGAACCGGCCGCGGCCCGCGGCCGGTTTTTGGTGTCGCCGTGTCGGTCTCGGCGCGCCTGCGCGGCGCCGAAGCGGCCACGAGAGTAGCGTCGTTCCCGATGGCCAGCGACAAGATCTGCTGCCAGGGCGGCACCTCCCGTCACGACAAGGGCAGGACCGGCCCCGGTCCTGGTGCTGCGGCTCCCGCCGACATGCCTGTGCGGGTCCGCGCGGGCTTACCCGCTCGAGGAGCGCTTCGTGACCGATCTCCGGACCTATGTGCTCGACACCTCTGTGCTGCTGTCCGATCCGTGGGCGTGCAGCCGGTTCGCCGAACACGAGGTGGTGGTGCCGCTGGTGGTGATCAGCGAGTTGGAGGCCAAACGCCACCACCACGAACTGGGCTGGTTCGCCCGTCAGGCGTTGCGCCTGTTCGATGATCTTCGGCTCGAGCACGGACGGCTGGATCAGCCGATTCCCGTTGGGACACAAGGCGGTACGCTGCACGTCGAACTCAATCACACCGACCCGATGGTGCTGCCCGCGGGATTCCGCACCGACAGCAACGACTCCCGGATTCTGAGCTGCGCCGCCAACCTCGCCGCCGAGGGCAAGCGAGTTACGTTGGTCAGCAAGGACATTCCGCTGCGGGTGAAGGCCGCCGCGGTGGGCCTGGCCGCCGACGAGTATCACGCGCAGGACGTCATCGTCTCCGGTTGGGCGGGGATGCAGGAGATCGAGACCGGCGCCGACGACATCGACGCGCTCTACGCCGACGGTGAGATCGACCTGGTCGAAGCTAGAGACCTCCCCTGCCACACCGGAATTCGGCTGCTGGGCGGCAGCTCTCACGCACTTGGGCGCGTCAACGCGGCCAAACGCGTGCAGTTGGTTCGCGGCGACCGCGAGGTGTTCGGGCTGCGCGGCCGTTCCGCCGAACAGCGGGTGGCGCTGGACCTGCTGCTCGACGAGTCGGTGGGCATCGTGTCCCTGGGCGGCAAGGCCGGCACCGGCAAGTCGGCGCTGGCGCTGTGCGCGGGACTCGAGGCGGTGCTCGAACGGCGCACCCACCGCAAGGTGGTGGTGTTCCGCCCGCTGTATGCGGTCGGCGGCCAGGAGCTGGGCTATCTGCCCGGCAGCGAGAGCGAAAAGATGGGCCCGTGGGCGCAGGCGGTCTTCGACACCCTCGAAGGCCTCGCCAGCCCGGCGGTGCTCGAGGAGGTGCTTTCCCGCGGCATGCTCGAGGTGCTGCCGCTGACCCACATTCGGGGCCGCTCGCTGCATGACTCGTTCGTCATCGTCGACGAGGCGCAGTCGCTGGAGCGCAACGTGCTGCTGACCGTGCTGTCCCGGTTGGGCACCGGTTCGCGGGTGGTGCTGACCCACGACATCGCCCAGCGCGACAACCTGCGCGTCGGCCGCCACGACGGGGTCGCGGCGGTGATCGAGAAGCTCAAGGGCCACCCGCTGTTCGCCCACATCACGCTGCTGCGCAGCGAGCGCTCGCCGATCGCCGCGCTGGTCACCGAGATGCTCGAGGAGATCGCCGGGCCGCACTGAGTGTGAATCCTTGGCCTTGAGTGTGAGTACAGGGCGGGAAATCCGCGCAAATCTCGCCCTGACGCAACACCGAAAGCCCTGGTTACACGGGCAACGCCGCGGTTGCGCGCCCTACCCCGGGTAGGCTTCTCACGTGCCGAAACGACCCGACAGCCAGGCCTGGCGCTATTGGCGGACCGTCCTGGGCGTCGTGGCGGCCGCGGCGGTGCTGGTGATCGGGGCCCTCACCGGTCACGTGACGCGGGCGGACAACCTCAGCTGCTCGGTCGTCAAATGCGTCGCGTTCACGTTCGACGACGGGCCGGGGCCATACACCGACCGGCTGCTGCAAATCCTGAAGGACGCCGACGCCAAGGCCACCTTCTTCCTGATCGGCAACAAGGTCGCCGCCAACCCCGCGGGCGCCAAGCGCGTCGCCGACGCCGGCATGGAGTTCGGCAACCACACCTGGGAACACCCCAACATGACCACGATCCCCCCGGAGGACATCGCGGGCCAGTTCTCCCGTAGCAACGACGCGATCACCGCCGCGACGGGCCGGGCACCCTCGCTGTGGCGTCCCGCCGGCGGGCTGTCCAACGACGCGGTTCGCCAGACCGCCGGCCGGTTCGGCCTGGCCGAAATCCTCTGGGACGTCATCCCTTTCGACTGGATCAACGACTCCAACACGGCCGCGACGCGATACATGCTGATGACGTACATCAAGCCCGGCTCGGTGGTGTTGTTCCACGACACCTACTCGAGCACCGTCGACCTGGTGTACCAGTTCATCCCGGTGCTCAAGGCCAACGGCTACCGGCTGGTGACGGTCAGCGAATTGCTGGGGCCCCGGGCGCCGGGCAGCACGTACGGCGGCCGGGACAACGGTCCACCGGCCAACCAGCTGCACGACATTCCCCCCGGCGACATCCCCGCGCTGCCCAACACCTCCTCACCCAAGCCGATGCCGAATTTCCCGATCACCGACATCCCGGGCCAGAACTCGGGCGGCCCCAACAACGGCGCCTAGGTGATCACGCCGCGCCGGCTGCGGACCCCAGCGGCGGGGCGGCGAAAGTCCGCGCGCAGGTTGACGATTGACTACGCGACCGACCTCGCGCTGGCCTACGTCCTGGCCTTCGTGGACGCGGCCGCGATCTTGATCCCGCTGCGGGGGCACACGTCCGTCGCTCCCAGCGCTGACTTCGTCGAGAAGAACACCGCGGTGATGCTGGCCCTCGTCACGGTGGGCGTCGCGGGCGTCGCGGTGGCCGGGGCGCTGAACCTGACTCCCACGCTGCGCTGGTATGTCGCCGGCGACGAACCAACCCGCGAACAGCGCGAAGCCGCCATGAAGATGCCGGGGCGCCAGTCGGCGATCCTGGTGCTGGCGTGGGCAGCGTCCGGTCTGTTCTTCGCGCTGTTCAACCTCGACGCCGGGGCGCAGCCGCTGCTGCCGGTCGCGCTCGGCGTGCTGCTGGGCGCACCGGCCGCCGCCGGCACCGGGATGCTGCTCGCGCAACGCACTTTGCGGCCCATCATGGGCGCGGCCACCCTGAGGGCTGAGCCGCGGCTGGCGGTACCCGGCGTGTTCGCGCGGCTGGTACTGCTGTGGTTTCTGTGCAGCGCGCTCCCGATCGGGGTGATCGCGACCCTGGTCGTGATGCGCTCCTACGGCTGGCTGATCGAGAAGTCCGCCGCGCTGGACGTGCCGATCCTGGTGGTGTCGATGGCGGCGCTGGTCCTCGGGCTGCCGACGATGATCCTGACGTCCCGATCCATCGCCGATCCGCTGGGCGAGGTCGTCGACGCGATGGCGGAGGTGGAGCACGGCCGCATGGAAACCTACGTGGGGGCCTATGAGCGATCCCAAATCGGGCGCCTGCAAACGGGATTCAACCGAATGGTTACCGGGCTCGCCGAGCGGGATCGGCTGCGAGACCTGTTCGGCCGGCACGTCGGAACCGATGTCGCGCAGCGCGCCATTCAGGAGGGTGCGTCGTTGTCCGGCGATGTGGTCGAGGCGGGGATCCTCTTCATCGACCTGGTCGGCTCCACGCAACTCGCCGAAAGCCGCCCGCCGCAAGAGGTTGCCGAGGTGCTCAACGACTTCTTCCGGATCGTGGTCGACGCGGTCGACGAACACAACGGGCTGATCAACAAATTCGCGGGCGACGCCGCGCTGGCCGTCTTCGGCGCCCCGTTGCGCACGGCGCAGCCGGCATCGGCGGCGCTGGCGACGGCGCGTGCGCTGGCCACCCAGTTGCGCCGGCTACCGGTCGTCGATTTCGGCATCGGCATCTCGGCGGGCCGGGTGTTCGCCGGCAACGTCGGCGCCGAAAATCGTTACGAGTACACGGTAATCGGCGATGCGGTCAATGAGGCGGCGCGGCTGGCCGACCTTGCCAAGACCGCCGAGCGGCGAATCTTGTGTTCGGCGGCGGCCATCGAGCGGGCCGACGACGCCGAGCGCGCGCACTGGGCCGAGTGCTATTCCACCGTGTTGCGCGGGCGCTCCGAGGCCACCCACGTGTCGGCGCCGGCGGGGCCGGTTACCGCCTGACCTACTTCTTTACCTTCAGCGCCCCAACGACTTTGTTGATGATGCCCGCCGAGGCCGCGTCGCCGATGGGCGTCGCGCCCATGAAGACGGTGACCGGCTTGGTGTCGACCGCGACGATCACCACCGAGTCACCCTTGACGTTGCGGGCGGGGTCGGCGATCGTGATGTCGGCGTCCACCCGGGCGGCCTTGACGCCGTCGACCGTGAGCGACGACGTCTTCGTCGGGCCCAGGGTGGGCGTGGCGTTCGCGTAGCCCGGTCCGTTGGCCACGCAGTCCAACAACTTCGCCGCCTGCGCGCCGACGTCCATGCTGGAGACGAAGTTGGTGACGGCGACCTCTGCCTGCATCATCCATTGATTGGCCCCGGGCACCTCCGCCCCCACGCCGACCGCGCCGATGAGGTTCGGGGATTGGTCGTCGGAGAAACCCTGCCAGCCGGGCGTGGCGCTGGCCGGGAACGACAGCTTGCCCGCGCTGATCGTGTCGCCGGACGGCTTGTCGCCGCCGGACACATTCGGCGTGCAGCCGGTCGCCGTCTGCTGGCCGCTGTTCGGCGACGACGACGGGGCGCTGGTGGACGAGGGGACGGACGGATTGGTCGAGGGGCCCGCCCTGTTCGGCTTGTTTCCGCTGTTGAGCCCGATCACCAGGAGCACCACCAGCACGATGACGCCCAGCACCGCGATGCCGGCGAGGATCAGCCACGGGGCCTTGGAGCGTGGCCCTGGCGGCGGCCCGGGCGGGTACGGCCCGCCGGGCCAGCCCGGCGGAACCTGCTGCCCGGGTGGCGGGAACTGCTGGGGCTGGTAGGGGCCGGCCGCGTACGGGCCACCCGGCGCGGGGTAGGGGTAGCCGCCGCCCGGCGGCGGGCCACCCGGTGGCGGACCACCCGGGGGCGGGCCGCCCTGCGGCGGGCCGCCCTGCGGCGGGCCGCCCCAATATGGGCCCTGCCCATAGGGATTCGCCCCGTAGGGATCCTGACCGTACGGGCCGCCGGGGGGAGTCGTCATCGCTGAACCGCTCTCATCTATTTCTCCGGCTTCACTTTGGCCATCGCCAACACGTCGAGTCGGCGGTCCAGCTCTTCAACCGACAGCTTGTCACCGATCAGGCCGCGGTCGATGACGGTCTGCCGGATCGTCTTGCGCTCCTTGAGCGCCTGTTTGGCCACCGCGGCGGCCTCCTCGTAGCCGATGGCCGAGTTCAGCGGCGTCACGATCGACGGCGACGACTCGGCCAGCTCGCGCAGGTGCTCGACGTTGGCCTTGAGCCCGACGATGCAGCGCTCCGCGAACAGCCTCGAGACGTTGGACAGCAGCTTGAAGGACTCGAGAATGTTGCGCGCCATCATCGGGATGTAGACGTTGAGCTCGAAGGCGCCGGACAACCCGCCGACGGCGACGGCGGCGTCGTTGCCGATCACCTGCGCCGCGACCTGCGTAACCGCCTCCGGCAGAACGGGATTCACCTTGCCCGGCATGATCGAGCTGCCCGGCTGCAGGTCCGGCAGCTGGATCTCGGCCAGGCCGGTCAGCGGGCCCGACCCCATCCAGCGGACGTCGTTGGCGATCTTGGTCAACGACACAGCGATGGTGCGCAGCGCGCCCGAGGCCTCGACCAGCCCGTCGCGGGCGGCCTGGGCCTCGAAAGAGTTGACCGCCGGGCGCAATTCGCTCAGGCCGGTGGAGGCGACCAGGGTCTCGACCACCTTGACGCCGAACCCGTCCGGCGCGTTGAGTCCGGTGCCCACGGCGGTGCCCCCGATCGCGAGCTCTCCCAGCCGCGGCAGCGTGGCCCGGACCCGTTCGATCCCGGCCTCGATCTGGCGGGCATACCCGCTGAATTCCTGGCCCAGCGTCACCGGGACGGCGTCCATCAGGTGGGTGCGGCCGGACTTGACGACCGTGTGCCACTCGCGGGCCTTGCTCGCCAGCGCGTCGTGCAGCACCTCGAGCGCGGGGATGAGGTGACGCACCGCGGCCTCGGTCGCCGCGATGTGGGTGGCGGTCGGGAAGGTGTCGTTCGACGACTGCGACATGTTGACGTCGTCGTTGGGATGCACCGTCACGCCGTTGGCGGCGGCGATGCTGGCGATCACCTCGTTGGTGTTCATGTTCGAGCTTGTCCCCGAACCGGTTTGGAAGACGTCGATGGGGAACTGATCGTCGTGGCGCCCGTCGGCGATCTCGGCCGCCGCGGCGATGATCGCGTCGGCCTTCTCCGGCGCCAGCAGCCCGAGGTCCTTGTTCACTTGCGCGCACGCGCCCTTGAGCAGCCCGAGCGCGCGGATCTGGGTGCGCTCCAGGCCGCGGCCCGAGATCGGGAAGTTCTCGACCGCGCGCTGAGTTTGCGCGCGCCACAGGGCCTTTGCCGGCACCCGAACCTCGCCCATGGTGTCGTGCTCGATGCGGTACTCGGCGTCCTCAGTGGCCATAGATTGGTCTTCCTCGTTTCGGGTTGGGTTCAGGGCAGGGGATAGGCGGCAGAGCTGTCGCCGGTGAAGTCGATCGCGGAGTACTCGTTGAGCTTGGACAGCCGGTGATAGGCCTCGATCAGGCGCACGGTGCCCGACTTCGACCGCATCACGATCGACTGGGTGGTGCAGCCGCCGGGGTAGTACCGGACGCCCTTGAGCAGGTCTCCCTCGGTGACCCCGGTCGCGCAGAAGAAGACGTTCTCGCCTGACACCAGGTCCTCGGTGGTCAGTATCTGGTCGAGGTCGTAGCCGGCGTCCAGCGCCTTGCGGCGCTCGGCGTCGTCTTTGGGCGCCAGTTGCGCCTGGATGGCCCCGCCCATGCAGCGGATCGCGGCCGCGGCGATGATGCCCTCCGGTGTGCCGCCGATCCCGGCCAGCATGTCGGTGCCCGACTCCGGCCGGCACGCGGAGATGGCGCCGGCGACGTCGCCGTCGGTGATCAGCCGGATCCGGGCCCCGGTGGCCCGGACGTCTTCGATGAGCTGTGCGTGCCGCGGCCGGTCCAGGATGCACACCGTCATGTCGCGCACCGACAGCGCCTTGACCTTGGCGACGGCCTTGATGTTCTCGGCGATCGGGGCGGTGATGTCCAGCACGTTGGCGGCCTCGGGCCCGACGGCGATCTTGTTCATGTAGAACACCGCCGACGGGTCGAACATCGCGCCGCGGTCGGCCACCGCCAGCACGGAGATGGCGTTGGGCATGCCCTTGCTCATCAGCGTGGTGCCGTCCACCGGGTCGACGGCAAAGTCGCACTCGGGCCCGTCGCCGTTGCCGACCTCCTCGCCGTTGTAGAGCATCGGCGCCTGGTCCTTCTCGCCTTCGCCGATCACCACCACGCCGCGCATCGACACGGTGTTGACCAGCTCGCGGATGGCGTCGACGGCCGCGCCGTCGCCGCCCTCCTTGTCGCCGCGGCCCACCCACCGGCCGGCCGCCATGGCCCCGGCCTCGGTGACCCGGACCAGCTCCATCGCCAGGTTGCGGTCGGGGGCTTCACGGCGTTGAGGGCGATCGCTCATGGTTGCCGATTGTCCCAGAAGCGAATCGGTCCCCCGGAACTGGGATACTCGGGCTCATGACCGACGAGCCGCAGCCGAACGCCGAGGTAGGCGAGCCGGCGCCGGCGCCCAAACCGGCGAAGCCCCGGCTGCTGCAGGACGGTCGCGACATGTTCTGGTCGCTGATCCCGCTGGTCATCGGCTGCATCCTGCTGGCCGGGCTGGTCGGGATGTGCTCGTTCCAGCCGGTCGGGACGAACAAGGGCGCGATCCCGTCCTACGACGCGGCGGCCGCCTTGCGGGCGGACGCCCAGACGCTGGGCTTTCCGATTCGGCTGCCCCAGTTGCCCGCCGGCTGGCACTCCAACTCCGGCGGTCGCGGTGGCATCGACAACGGCCGAACCGACCCCTCGACGGGTCAGCGGCTGCACGCGGCCACCTCGACCGTGGGCTACATCAGCCCGACGGGCATGTACCTCGGCCTGACCCAGAGCAACGCCGACGAGGACAAGCTCGTCGGATCGGTCCATCCGTCGGCGTATCCGACCGGGGCCGTCGACGTCGACGGCGTCAACTGGGTCGTCTATCACGGCGCGGGCCAGAACGGCTCCGCCGCCGAGCCGGTATGGACCACCAGGCTGACCGGACCGGCCGGTGCCACCCAGATCGCGATAACCGGTGCCGGCGGCGCCGACGAGTTTCGTACGCTGGCCTCGGCGACGCAGTCAGCGTCGCCTTTGCCCAGCCGCTGAAAGAAGGCATCGCGTGACCGCACCCGAAGCAGACCTGTCCGGATGGTCGGTGGCACCGTTCACCGGAGGCGGCTACACCCACGACGTCTATCGCAAGGGCGCGGGCCCCGGCGTGGTGCTGATTCCGGAGATCCCCGGAATCCACCCCGCCGTGCTGGGCCTCGGTAATCACCTGGTGGACAACGGGTTCACCGTCGCCATGCCGTCGCTTTTCGGTGTGCCGGGTAAGCCGAAGACGCTCGGCTACATCATCGGCACCACCACGCGGGCCTGTGTCGCAAGGGAATTCGCGGCGTTCGCCACCAACAAGGAGCGGCCGGTGTCGTTGTTCCTGCGCGCGCTGGCCCGCGACCTCAACGCGTCGACGCCGGGCAAGGGCGTCGGCGTCATCGGCCAGTGCTTCACCGGCGGCTTCGCGCTGGCCGCCGCCGTCGACGACAGCGTTTTGGCCCCGGTGCTTTCCCAGCCGTCGGTGCCGATGCCGCTGGGCCGCGCGCGGCGCGCCGACACGGGGTTGAGCGAGTCCGAGATGACCACCGTGGCCGACCGTTGCGCCAATGACGGCCTGTGCGCGATGGGCCTGCGCTTCAGCGAGGACAACATCGTGCCGCGGGAACGGTTCGCGGCGCTCAAAGCGCGCCTCGGCGACGCGTTCGAGGTGATCGAAATCGACTCGCGCCCAGGCAATGAAGGCGGCTTCGGCAAGATGGCGCACTCGGTGCTGACCGACGAGGTCCGCGAAGTCGACGGCCAACCGGCTTACGAGGCGCGCAAACGGGTAGTCGAGTTCCTAACCGAGCGGCTCAGTTAGGGAAGTTCGAGATCATGGCGACCGACGACCGCGTGGTCGAAACCACCCATGGCCCGGTGCGGGGCGCTGACGACGGCGGCGTCAGGACCTGGAAGGGCGTCCGATACGCCGCGCCGCCCGTCGGCGACTTACGGTTCCGGCGACCGGAGCCCCCGGAGCGGTGGGCGGAGGTCGCCGACGCCACGTCCTACGGCCCCGCGTGCCCGCAACCCGCCTTTCCCAACATGCCGCTGGACCTCGGTGCCCCGCAGGGCGAAGACTGCCTGAGCCTGAACGTCTTCGCGCCGGCGGGCACCGCGCCCGGTGACGTCAAACCGGTGATGGTGTGGCTGCACGGCGGTGCTTACGTTCTGGGGTCGGCCAGCCAGCCGCTCTACGAGGGCCACCGGTTGGTCACCGGCGGGGACGTTGTCGTCGTGACGGTCAACTATCGGCTCGGGGCGCTGGGCTTTCTCGACCTGTCGTCCTTCAACACCGCCGGGCGCCGCTTCGATTCGAACATCGGGCTGCACGACGTGCTGGCGGCGTTGCGCTGGGTGCGCGACAACATCGCGGCGTTCGGGGGTGACCCCGGACGGGTCACGCTGTTCGGCGAATCCGCGGGCGCCGGGATCGTCACGACACTGCTGGCCGCCCCGGCGGCCGAGGGCCTGTTCGCCGGCGCCATCGCGCAAAGCTCGCCGGCCACATCGGTATACGACCGCGACCGGGCCGAGCGCGTCGCCGTGAGCTTCCTCGACAAGCTGCGCGTCGACCCGGCCGCGTTGCCCGAAGCGCCGATCGCGGCGATCCTGGCGGCGTCGCAGGAGGTGTTCGACGAAGTGCCCGTGCGCAATCCGGGCTTGCTCGCGTTCGTACCGATCGTCGACGGCGACCTGCTGCAGGACTACCCGGTCAAGGTCGCGCAGGAGGGTCGCTCGCACCCGGTGCCGCTGATCATCGGCACCAACAAGCACGAGGCGGCGCTGTTCCGCCTGATGCGCTCGCCGCTGATGCCGATCACCCCGAGCGCGATCACGTCGATGTTCACCCAGATCGCCGCCGAACAGCCCGACCTGCAATTGCCAAGCCAGGAGCAGATCGTGTCGGCGTACTCCGGATTGCGCCGCAAGGCAAGGTTTTTGAGCATCGCAACCGACGTCGGCTTCCGGATGCCGTCGGTGTGGCTGGCCGAGGGGCACAGCGGCGTTGCGCCGGTGTATCTGTACCGGTTCGACTACTCGACCCCGCTGCTGAAGCTGCTGCTGGTCAACGCCGCCCACGCCACCGAATTGCCTTACATATGGGGCAATCTCGGGGCGCCGAAGGACCCGACCCTGAAGCTCGGCGGCGCCAGGACCGCCAAGGCGGTCTCGAAACGGGTGCGCACCAGGTGGGTCAACTTCGCCACCCACGGCAAACCCGCGGGCCCGGCCGGCGAGCCGGAGTGGACGCCCTACCAGGAGGCCGACCGGGCCTGCCTGGTCATCGACAAGCGCGACACGATCGCCGCCGATCTCGACGCCCCGATCCGGGCCGCGTGGGGCACCGAGATGGTGAGCTTCCGCTAGCCTGTCGTCTTGGCCGCGGCGGCCTGACTTTTCATCTGCTGGAACAGGTCCACGTAGTACGGCAGGCATTCGGACATGGCCTTGTCGGTGGTGAACAGCGGCTCATACCCGAGGTCGCGCCGCGCCTTGTCGATCGAGAAATAGTTGTCCAGGTACAACCGCTCGACGGCCAGCGGCTCCAGCAGCGGTGCGGGTATCCCGAACCGGAAATGCAGCCGCTGCCAACCGCTCATCGCCGCGCGGACCATCGGGCCGTTGACCCGCATTCGCGGCCAGGTCTGCCCGCAGGCCTCTACGACTGGCCGGGCGAACTCGAACATGTTGATCGGTTCGGCGTCGTTGATGAAGTACGCCTGACCGGGCGCCGTCCCACCCGGGACCAGATGCTGGGCGGCCAGGATGAAGCCGTGAATCAGGTTGTGCACGTAGGAGTTATCCAGTCGCGCCGACTTGCGGCCGATCAGCACCTTGACGTGGCCGGCGATCACGCTTTCGAACAGCATGCGGAACATCGTCTGATCGCCGCGGCCCCAGATGCCACTGGGCCGGATCGCGCACGTCAGCATGTCCCCAACGCCGTTCTGCGACAAGACGAATCGCTCGGCGACCACCTTCGTCTCGGTGTAGAGGTCGTTGAACCTGTTGGTGTACGGCAGTGTTTCGTCACCACCGGCGATGTTCTGCCCGCCCATCACCACGCTGTTGGACGAGGTGTAGACGAACCGCTTCACGCCGGCCTGCTGCCCGGCGTGCACCAGGTTCTCCGTGCCGCCGACGTTGACGGCGAAGCTGCGCTGGCGGTATTCGTCGGTGACCGACGCGCCGCCCATCAGCTCGATGAGCGCGGCGGTGTGGAACACCGTGTCGATGCCGTCCACCGCGGCGGCGCAGACGCCCGTGTCGGTGATGTCGCCCTGCAGCACCTCCAGCTGTGGATGCGCGGGGAGCGGGGAGGGGGCGCGGTCGAAGGACCGCACCTGGTGCCCGCGGTCGAGCAGGCTGGTCACCAGGTTCGCGCCGACAAATCCCGAGCCGCCGGTGACCAGGACGCGCCCGAGTTCGGTTGTCAGTGATGGATCACCCATAGTTCGCGAAGCATAGTCCAGAACAATTGGAACGTGTTCCAGTGTGCGGCGCGGTCAGCCCTCGTCGGGCTCGCCGGCCGCGAGCGCGTCCTCGACCCGCTTGCGGGCGCCAGCTAAGTGCTCTTCGCACCGTTTGGCCAGCTGCTCGCCCCGTTCCCACAGCTGCAGCGACGCGTCGAGGTCCAGCCCGCCCTGCTCCAGCAGCCGCACCACCTCGATCAGCTCGTCGCGGCAAGCCTCGTAGCCGAGCTGACTAATGGGAGTAATTGATTCGCCGTCGTTACCGACCATCGGTCACCCCCTCGCTCACCGCCGCCACGGCGCCGTCGGCCACCCGCACCCGCAGGTGCGTGCCCGCCGGCGCGTCGCCGACCGAACGCAGCACCGCCGCGGCACCCGCGTCGGGAAGGGTCTGCACGACGGCGTAGCCGCGGGCCAGGGTGGCCGCGGGGCCCAGCGTGGCCAGCCGCGCGCCCAGGTGACCGACGCGGTCGGCCTCGGCGGTGATCAGCCGCCGGATGTCGCGGCGCACCGCCGAGCGGGCGCGGTGGATTTCGTCGGCGCGGGCCGCCAGGGCCGTCAGCGGCTCGGCCAGCACCGGGCGGCTGCGCAGCTGGGTCAGCGCGCGTTGTTCCCGGGACACCCAGTTGCGCAGGGCCTGCGCGCTGCGCCTCCGCAGGTCATCGATCAGCCGCTGCTCGGCGGCGGTGTCGGGCACGACCTTCTTGGCGGCGTCGGTGGGGGTCGCGGCGCGCACATCGGCGACCAAATCGCACAGCGGGTTGTCGGGCTCGTGCCCGATCGCGCTGATCACCGGGGTGCGGCAGGCCGCGATCGCGCGGCACAGGGTTTCGTCGGAGAACGGCAGCAGGTCCTCCACGCTGCCGCCGCCGCGGGCCAGCACGATCACGTCGACGTCGGCGTCGCGGTCGAGTTCGCGCAGCGCCTCGACGATCTGCGCGACCGCGTTGGGCCCCTGCACGGCGGTGTTGCGCACCGCGAAACGCACCCCGGGCCAGCGGGCGGCGGCCACGGTCGTCACGTCGTGCTCGGCGGCGCTCGCGCGGCCGGTGATCAGCCCGATCATGTTGGGCAGGAAGGGGATTGGTCGCTTGAGCCGAGGATCGAACAGCCCTTCGGCATCGAGCAGCCGGCGTAGCCGGTCGATGCGCGCCAGCAGCTCGCCGATGCCGACCGCGCGAATCTCGCTGAGCCGCAACGAGAATGTGCCCCGGCCGGTGTAGAACGACGGCTTGCCGCAGACCACCACCTGGGTACCCTCGGCGAGCTTCACCGGAGCGTTCGCCACCAGGTCGCGCGAACACGTCACGGTCAGCGACATGTCGGCCGCGGGGTCGCGCAGCACCATGAACACCGTTTTGGAGTCGGGCCGCATCGTGATCTGGGCCAGCTGCCCCTCCAC
This sequence comes from Mycobacterium sp. 1081908.1, assembly GCF_001673535.1. Lineage (GTDB taxonomy): Bacteria > Actinomycetota > Actinomycetes > Mycobacteriales > Mycobacteriaceae > Mycobacterium. The sequence continues at coordinate 27,684 of NZ_LZLY01000102.1, forward strand.
CCAGACGATGCCCAGCTTGTCGATCCAGCCCGCGACGCGGACCGCCACCGCGCGCACCGGAAAGGGGTTCTCCGCGGAGTTGGATTCGGGATTAGCCGCTCGGGTCACTTCGCGTTCGCGCGGGTGATCCTGTTGGCGAGGAGCGTCTGGAACGGCGCCCGGGCCTTGGTGGCCTGTTCGTAGGCCAGCAGGGCCTCGAGTTCGTCGACGCTCAGCGACTGCAGCCTGGCGCGCAGCTGGGCCAGCGTCAGCGCCGGGTAGTCGAGTTCGGCCGCCACCGCCGGCTGCGCGACGGCCGATTTCGCCGCCGGCTTCTTCGATTGCTTCGCGGGTTTGACGAGCGCGCTGGCGTCCTCGTGCGCGTCGGCCACCGAGTACAGCGCGAACCGGCCCTCGGCCCGCCGGTCGGCGTCGTCGCCGTCCGCCGCCGGGGCCCCGTCGTCTTCGGGCAGGTCCTCGTCGAAGGTCGCCCACTCCGGCTTCTCGTCCTTGGGCGGAAAGATCGACTCCAGGGTGCTGTCGCCTTTGATCACCAGTTCGGCGAGGTTCTGCTGAAACCGCATCACAATGTGCGCCGCCGTGCTGGCCAGCGTCATGGGGTACATCAGGATGGTTTTCGGCAGCTTCATGGTCTCCTCGACAGCGACTGTCGCCGCGCCGACTATCAGCCGAACTCCGTACGGTGCAGTGGCCATGGGTCCAAGACTGCCTCAACCGGCGGATAAGTCCAAGCCGACCGCCTGCCGGTACCCTGAATGGCATGCCGCCGACCGTCGACATGGGAATTCCCGGCGCAGCCAGCTCGGTCGCCAACGACCCCATCCGCAAGAGGGTGCTACTGGCGGAGCCGCGCGGCTACTGCGCGGGGGTGGACCGCGCCGTCGAAACGGTGGAGCGCGCCCTGGAGAAGCACGGCGCCCCGGTCTACGTGCGCCACGAGATCGTGCACAACCGGCACGTGGTCGACACGCTGAAAAAGGCCGGCGCCGTCTTCGTCCAAGAGACCGACGAGGTCCCCGAGGGCGCCATCGTCGTCTTCTCCGCGCACGGCGTCGCGCCGACCGTCTACGCCGCCGCCGCCGAACGCAACCTGCACACCATCGATGCCACCTGCCCGCTGGTGACCAAGGTGCACAACGAGGCCAGGCGCTTCGCCCGGGACGACTACGACATCCTGCTCATCGGCCATCAGGGGCACGAGGAGGTCATCGGGACCGCCGGCGAGGCGCCAGAGCACGTGCAACTGGTCGACGGCGTGGCCGCGGTGGACGACGTGACGGTGCGCGACGAGGACAAGGTGGTCTGGCTCTCCCAGACCACGCTCTCGGTCGACGAGACGATGGAGATCGTCGAGCGGCTGCGGCAACGTTTCCCGAAGCTGCAGGACCCGCCCAGCGACGACATCTGCTACGCGACCCAGAACCGCCAGGTCGCGGTCAAGGCGATGGCGCCCGAGTGCGAGCTGGTCATCGTCGTCGGGTCGCGCAACTCGTCCAACTCGGTGCGCCTGGTCGAGGTGGCGCTCGGCGGCGGCACGGCGGCCGCCCACCTGGTCGACTGCGCCGACGACATCGACCCGGCGTGGCTGGAGGGTGTCACGACGGTGGGCGTCACCTCCGGCGCGTCCGTGCCCGAGGTGCTGGTGCGCGGCGTGCTGGAGCGGCTCGCCGACTGCGGCTTCGACGTGGTGCAGCCGGTGACGACGGCCCAGGAGACCCTGGTGTTCGCGCTGCCCCGGGAAATCCGGTCTCGCCGCTAGCCCTCGTACTCCCAGGATTCCGTCGGGAAGCCGCGCCGCTCGGCGCGCGGGTCCCTCGGTTCGTTTGACGGGGCTTCCCCGCGGTAGCGCACCCGGGAAATCGGGTGGTGTGTCGAGTTGCCGTTGCCGCTGGGGGCGGGCCGACGACGCCGGGGCTCGTAGGACTCGTACCGCTCGAAGCGCTCGGGCGCGCTGGGCGGCTCGTAGCCATCGAACCGGCTGCTCCGGGGCGTCGGCCGGTCGTAGGGATCGCGGCGGGCGTCTGCGCCGCGGCCGCTCGGCCACGTCGTCTCGGGGGTCGTCCTCCACCGGCGGGCGCCCATTCCGGGAGTGGCTTCGGCTGGAACGCGCGCCGGATCGGCCGCCGCGCGCCGTCGCCCGGCCGTCCCGCGCGGCGGCTTTGGCGGACCGGCCGGCGGACCGGGTTCGTTTGGAGCCGGCGGCCGGTGCTTCCTCCGCATCGTCGTCCCGAGGACCCATGCCGAGGAACGAATTCAGTTTCGCGCCAATGGCGCTGACGAACGAGTGGGATTCCGCTGACGGTGCGGCGTCGTCCGTGGAGCCTGCTGCGACCGCCGGGTCCGTCTTCCCGAAATACCAGCGCACCAGGCCGATCAACAGCACGCCGCCGGCGGTGCCCAGCATCAGCGGGAAGCGCTCGATGAGCGGATAGCCGCAGTTGATCAGGAGGTCCTTGAGGTTGCCGAGCTTGCGCCCGTGGAACATCCAGTAGGCGCCGGGGACCGCGCAGAAAAGAATCAGCGGCGGCTGAATGATCGCGGTGAACACGCCCTCCTGCCGCACCGCCAGCACGGCCGCCACGCAACCGGCTATATAGAAGGCGGCGAAGACGTGCGTCAGGTCCTTGTGGCCCATGGCGGTGTCGACCGCGTAACCGATGGCGGTCGCGGACACAGCGATGAGCAGCGCCGCCCACCACGGCACACCTGGGATCCTGGGGTGGATCGAGCGGTGGTTGGCCTCCACCGCCGATCTTCCCCGCTGTGCTGACACATGTAGACCGTACCGGGAATGAGCCGAAACGCTCGTAAAGACCTTGTTAGCGACGGTTGGCGTGCCCCCGCCAAATCAAAGCCGCACGCACGAACGAACCGCCGCGGTCGGCCCCTTAGACTTGGTTCCCCGTGAGCCTCAGCCTTGGAATCGTCGGCCTGCCCAATGTCGGCAAGTCGACGCTGTTCAACGCGCTGACCCGCAACAACGTGGTGGCGGCGAATTATCCGTTCGCGACGATCGAACCGAACGAGGGCGTGGTTTCGCTGCCGGATCCGCGGCTGGCCAAGCTGGCGGAGCTCTTCTCCTCCGAGCGCATCGTTGCGGCGCCGGTCACATTCGTCGACATCGCGGGACTGGTCAAGGGTGCCTCGGAGGGGGCCGGGCTGGGCAACAAGTTCCTGGCCCACATCCGCGAATGCGACGCCATCTGTCAGGTGGTGCGGGTGTTTTCCGACGACGACGTGACCCACGTCGCGGGCGAGGTGGACCCCAAGTCCGACATCGAGGTCGTCGAGACCGAGCTGATCCTGGCCGACCTGCAGACGCTCGAGCGCGCGCTACCGCGGCTGGAAAAGGAAGCGCGCACCAGCAAGGAGCGCAAGCCCGTCCACGACGCCGCCGTCGCCGCCCAGGCGGTGCTGGACGGGGGCAAGACGCTGTTCGCCGCGGGCAACGACGTGTCGCTGTTGCGCGAGCTGAACCTGCTGACCATCAAGCCGTTCTTGTACGTCTTCAACGCCGACGAGGCGGTGCTGACCGACGCCGAGCGGGTCGCGCAGTTGCGCCAGCTCGTCGCGCCGGCCGACGCCGTATTCCTCGACGCCGCAATCGAATCCGAGCTGGTCGAGCTCGATGACGAGTCGGCCGCGGAGCTGCTGGAGTCCATCGGGCAGACCGAGCGCGGGCTCGACGCGTTGGCCCGGGCGGGTTTTCACACGCTCAAGCTGCAGACGTTCCTGACGGCGGGGCCAAAAGAGGCGCGGGCGTGGGTGATTCATCAAGGCGACACCGCGCCCAAGGCCGCTGGGGTGATTCACACCGATTTCGAGAAGGGCTTCATCAAGGCCGAGATCGTGTCCTACGACGACCTGATCGCCGCGGGGTCCATGGCCGCGGCCAAGGCCGCCGGCAAGGTCCGCATGGAGGGCAAGGACTACGTGATGGCCGACGGCGACGTGGTCGAGTTCCGCTTCAACGTCTAGCGCGTGCAAACAAGTGACTGGCGGCCCTCCCGCGCTCCGTCTGCGCACCCGAGTCGGGAGTGACGAGTATCCGCGACTGGTTGAGGTCTGGCGGAGTGCGGTCGACGCCACCCATGGGTTCCTCCGGCGGTCGGATCGTGACGAGATCGAGCGGCGACTGCCTTCCGACTATCTGCCACATGTGCGCCTGGTTGTGGCCGAACGCGGCGACGAGGTGGTCGGCTTCGCAGGCGTTGCTCACGACAAACTCGAAATGCTGTTTGTGGACGCGGGACACCGCGGCAGCGGGGTTGGGAGTGCGCTTCTGTCGCACGTGATCGACGTGGATTCGGTCCGGTACGTGGACGTCAATGAGGACAACGCAGAGGCCGTCGCGTTTTATCGCAATCGGGGTTTCACCGTCGTGGGGCGAAGTGACCTCGACGATGACGGGAGACCCTATCCATTGCTCCGGATGGAGCGACGTCCACTGGGCCGAGGAACTCAGCGGCCGAAGGAGTAGGCCCTGTCAACTGGACAGGTGTCCAGGTAGTGTGACCATCACGTTGGTGTAAGCAGAGTAGGGGCTGAGATGAGCAAGGTTCCGAGCCGTGAGGCTCGTTTGGCGCACGCCGCCAAACACGCTGACTTGTGGAATCAGGGCAAAAAGGACGAGTGGGTTGCCTCGTGGCGCACGATCTGCCCCGGTGACGTCCGGATGTTCGACCCTGTCGGCACCGAGGAGAAGCACGGTTTCGCCACCGCCACGTCGGAGGCTTTCGACATGTTCCAGTCGATCCTGAAGATCAAGATGATCACGGTGCAGGTCAACGGGAACGAGATGGCGTGGGTGTGCGAGAACTACTTCGGTACCGAGCCGAACGTCCAAATGGCTTACAGCATCGAGACGTTCGCGTGGGACGACGACGGCAACCTGCTCATCAAGACGTACTACCCGATGCCGGAATCCGTTGGGGCCGAAGCGGACCCGTACGCCCATCTGCTGGAAGCGCAGCAGTAGCGGATGCCGCTACGCGACGGCGGGCGGAAGAACGCTTGGCTCCCCAGACTGGCTGCTCGTCTTCGTCAAGGTAAAGCGATGGGCGAGGGGTTGGCTGCTGTGGTCCGCATATCCGCACGCGGCCTCGGTACGGACGACCACCATCGTGCCAGTCCCCGCAATGGGGTCCCAACTCCATTCTTCGAAGCCCCGATGCGTCGTCCCGTCATTGCACCGCCACGCCGCGGGATTCGGCGGGAGGGCCAGATGCCAGCGATCGGCATAGAACTGGGCCTGGCCCGAGGCGTTGGCAAAAGCAACTTGGGTGCAGCCCACGCCGCACGACGTGGCCTTGAATGTCACGTCCGGGAGACTTCCGTCGACGAAGTGGGCGGTATACATCCCGTTCACCACCTCGTCGGCGGCCATCACCGGCTCGGCTGATGCCGGTGCCGCGAGCGGAATAGCCATAGCGGCCAGCGCGACCGTCGTTGCGGGTAGCTTCCTCATCGGCGTTCCTAACTTGGTAGCCCTCCGGCAGCACGATACGACCAAGTCAGCGGAAAAAACAGGCCCGATAACGGGTTTGCTGCCGGTTCGCCAATCACTGGCCCCCGCGGCGTTAAGCTAAGCCGTGGCCGCTGAGGACCGAGACGACGCGCTGGCGAGACCATGGCCCCGGTGGGCCGCGAGCGTGCTGGGCGGGTTGGCCTTGCTCGTCTTCGGCCTGGCGGGCGGCCCCGCTCCGCGGGCCCAGGCCGCCCCGGCCCCTGGGCCCGCCAATCACTGGTGCCCGGGCGATCCATGGGACCCGGGCTGGGGCACCGCCTACGACTGGGATTGGAACCACTGCCACGACTGGCAGGGCCGGCCGGGCCCGGCCGGTTGGGGCCCCTGGGGACCCCCGCCGGGCTGGGCGCCGCCGCAGCCGCCCCCGCCGCCGTGGGCGCCCGGGGCTCTGTTGATGTGGAACCCGACGCTCAACAGCTGGGGATTCTGGAACAACGGGATTTGGAACTCGGTCTAACGCTCGTTGTCGGTGCCGCCGCCTAGCCTTGCCGTCGACGCGTGAGACCGCGCACCGATCGCCACAGGGAGGGCTCCATGAAGTTCGTTTCGACCCGCATCATCACCGCCGACGTCAATCGGCTCGTCAACTTCTACGAGATGGTCACCGGGGTCGCCGCGGTATGGGGGAACGAGCTTTTCGCCGAGATTCCGACCTCGGTGGGCACGTTGGCCATCGGCAGCGACAAGACGGTGCCGCTGTTCGGGGACGGATCCGCCGAGCCGGCGGCCAACCGCAGCGCGATCGTGGAATTCCTGGTCGAGGACGTGGACGCGGAATACCAGCGGCTTCGCGATGGGGTTGGCGAGGTGGTGACCGAGCCGACAACCATGCCATGGGGAAACCGGGCGCTGCTGTTCCGGGATCCCGACGGCAATCTCGTCAACCTGTTCACGCCCGTCACCGACGCGGCCCGCGCCAAGTTCGGAGTGTGACTGTCGCGCAATAGATTTCGACTACTCAGCGCCGCCTGACGGCGTGCGCACGCACCGACGGTGCGATCCAGTCCTCCAGGAAGGCCCGCAGCCTCTTTCCGGTGCGGGCGGGGCGCCCGGGGTCCACGATGAGCGACTGCAGCATGCGCAGCATGACCTCGACGAGTTCGTCGAGCTTGCCTTCGGCGAATCCCGCTGCGGCCCAGTCAACTTCGAACCGCTGCAGGATCGACCTGCCGAACGAAATCGCCATGTCCGAGGTCACCCCGGCGGTCAGTGCGCTGGCCTTGCCGGGCTGCATGACCAGGCTGAGGTACCTGTCGTGGGCGATCTGCTCGTAGGTGTAGGCGATGCCTTCCACGACCGCCTCGGTGGGGTCGGTGATCGACCCCAAATGGGTGGCCAGCCGATTCAGGAAGGCATCGACGGACGAGAGCGCCGTGGCACCCAGGAGCGCCTCATGGGTGGGGAAGTAGCGATAGACGGTTTGACGCGTCACGCCCAGGGTTTGGGCGACCTCGGACACGCTCACGGTGCCGCGTTCGTCGATGGCGGTTCGCGCCGTGTCGATGATGCGAGCGACCGCTTCCTCGTCGTCCGCCGGGATGTCCCCGGACCAGCCGTGCCGTCGCATTGCGTGATCGTCGCACAACGGGGCGTCGGGGCTTGACAATACAACCCGTCGTGATTGTATGGTCAGATGGCTCCTGTGAGTGGCACCGACGTGAACCTGACCCGGCGGGGGTTGCGGCACGCCCTGGACGGCACGACGGATCTGGCCGATCGCGAACTGAGGGTGCCGCTGCACTACTACCGCGATCCGAAGATCACCGAGATCGAGGAGTCGCAGATCCTGCGCAGGGTGCCGTTGGCCATCGTCCCGTCGGCGCAGGTGCCGGAGAAGAACGACTACGTGGTCCGCTCGGTGCTGGGCGATTCGCTGCTGGTGACCCGGGACCGCTCCGGCGCCAGCCATGTCCTGCTCAACTACTGTCGCCACCGCGGGGCCATGCCGGCGTGCGGGTCCGGCAACGCCTCGCGATTCGTGTGTCCCTATCACGCCTGGACATACCGCAACACCGGTGAGTTGTTCATGGTTCCGGGCAAGGCCGCCTTCGATTCCATGGATCCCAAGGAATACGGGTTGGTGGAACTGCCGTCCGAGGAGCGCCACGGCTTCATCTGGGCGGTGCTGGCCGCCGACGCGACCATCGACCTCGACGCGCACCTCGGCGCCCTCGACGCCGAGCTGGCGCTGTGGAACTACCGGGCGTACGGGTACCACACGCAGCGCGAGTTCACATCCGGGGTGTCGTGGAAGGGCGCGCTGGAAGCGTTCGCCGAGGGATACCACTTTCCCTACGTCCACGGCCAGAGCCTCATCGGACAGAACACGCTGGCCAACACCATGGTCTACGACGAGTTCGGCAAGCACCACCGGATCGGCTTTCCGTTCAACTGGATCACCAATGTCGACGCCGACCCCACCGCGTCGACGGAACCGCTGATGAATATGGGGGTGATCTACTGGGTGTATCCGAACCTCATTCTCGCGAACAGCCCTGTGGGCGTGGAGATTATCGACATACTGCCCGATGGTGAGCCGACGCGCTGCACGGTCCGGCACAGCTGGATGGCCCGAATACCGGCAACCGACGACGCCATGAGGGCCGGCTACGACGCGGTCTACGAAGGGGTGCACGCGGCGGTTCGCGACGAGGACTTCGCGATGCTGCCCCAGTGCGGCGAAGGCGTCAGGCGCGGGCAGCACGACCACATGATCATCGGCCGCAACGAGATTGGCGTCCAGCACATGATCAAAGTGTTCGGCCAAGAACTCGGCGTGGCGCTGCAATGACCGCACCCAAGCGGCCCGAGCAGCTGGATTCGCCGCTGCTGCCCATCATCTTCCGCCACATGAGCAGGGCGCAGGTGTGGGTGTACCGCAAGACGAACGGGCGCATCGGGGGCAAGTGGCGGATCGGCGCCGGCTTCCGCAAGCCGGTGCCGACCCTGCTGCTCGAACACCGGGGCCGCAAATCGGGCAAGCTGTTCACGGTGCCGCTCCTCTACCTACGCGATGGACAGGACGTGGTCGTGGTCGCCTCCCAAGGGGGGCTGCCGCATCATCCGCAGTGGTACCGCAATCTGGTCGCCGACCCCGATACGACCGTTCAAATCGGGGGCGAGCGGCGATCGGTGCGCGCGGTGACCGCCGACGCGGAGCAGCGACGCCGCCTGTGGCCGCGCCTGGTCGAGCTCTACGCGGACTTCGACACCTATCAAAGTTGGACCGACCGCGAGATTCCGGTCGTGGTCCTGCGGCCCCGCTGAGCCCGCGGGTCGAAGGATTTTCTCGTCCAGAAATTTGCTGGCATGTAATCGACCCGCTATCTCGATGTGGCGCACGCCATTGCGTTATTTACGCATGACGATGGCCACAAATTTTGGTTCGCGGTAATGCAATTGCTAGCGTGCCTGCCCATGGTCGTTTTAGCAACGTTGATGTCGCTCATCAATCAGGTCTCCGGGACGCCCTATATTCCGGGTGGAGATTCTCCCGCCGGGACCGATTGCTCTGGGCTCGCTTCCTGGGTCGCCAACGCGGCCACCGACCGGCCGGTCTTCGGCAGCCGGTTCAACACCGGCAACGAAGAGGCCGCATTGCTGCAACGCGGCTTCCAGTACGGAACCGCCCCCAACGCGTTGGTGATCGGCTGGAACGGCGGTCACACCGCGGTGACCCTGCCGGACGGCACGCCGGTATCCAGCGGCGAACGCGGCGGCGTGCACATCGGTGGCGCGGGGGCCTACCAGGCCGGATTCACGCACCACATGTTCCTGCCGATGCCGGACGGCGACTTCGCGCTGCCGCCGCCGCCCGACGCGCCGCCGCCTCCGCCGGACGCTCCGCCGCCGCCGCCGGAGGCACCGGCTCCGCCGGCGGTTCTGGTCGACGCCGCGGCGCCCGCGCCGCCGGCCCCCGACGCGCCGCCGCCCGCGGACCCCGCAATTCCCAATCCATAAAGAATTGGATTCGCGCCGGTCTCATTATTCGAATAGGAGTGCATTCCCCGCGAATGTGAACCGATCGGGATAATCGCACGGTTGTGACGCGCGTCACGTGATTGCGCGCATATGGCCGGCGGAAATCCAATATCAGAAATTCGCCTGGGCGTCAAAGTGGACGCCCAGGCGAATTTTGCTGGAGACCCACTAGTGCCCCGGTGCCACACGGGGGAGGTGCACGGGCGGCCGTGCAGCGGCGATGATCGGTTCATGATCTTCATCGTCGTCAAGTTCGAGACCAAGCCCGAGTGGACCGACCGCTGGCCGGAGCTGGTCGCCCCGTTCACCGCTGCCACCCGCGCCGAGGCGGGCAACCTGTGGTTCGAGTGGTCGCGCAGCCTGGGCAACCCGGCGGAGTACGTCCTCGTGGAGGCGTTCCGCGACGGTGACGCCGGAGACGTCCACGTCAACAGCGATCACTTCAAGCGGGCGATGCACGAGCTCCCGCAGGCGCTGACGTCCACGCCCAAGATCATCAGCCAGACGATCGATGCGACGGGGTGGTCCGAGCTGGGCGAAATGACGGTCGATTAGCCGACGGCGACCGCGATTTCGCTGCCCAGCTGATACCCCGGGGCGAGCGGAAGTGTGTCGCCGCTCCAGAACGAGCCCGGGTCAAACCAATTCGCGTCCTTGTCGGTGACGAGCAGTCCCATCTCCTCGTAGGTGATCGCCACCGTCTCCGCGCAGTACGCCGTCTCCAGGCTCATCTTGCGCTCCTGCCTGCGGCGCCGTGTCTGTTCGCGAACCTTCCTGTCCACCAACGGGATTCCACGCACCCAGTCGTTGATGGTCGGGATCCGGCCGCGGAACCACCGGCCGGTCAGCCGGGCGGTGGTGGGAAACGCGGTGCCGTCCATCCGCGCGATCGTCCGCAGCAGCCTGTTCTCCTGTTCGCGGGTGGCGTAGGGCGTCAACTGGCGTAGCCAGCACCGCTGTTGGTAGCGATCGGTCCACTGCAGGACGGCCTGACGCAGATCGTTGAGCTGTACGCCACGGTGGTTGGTGCCGGTCCAGACGTCGACCAGTTTGTCGCCCAGCTCGGCATGCCAGATCAACGGGGGAAGGTCGTCGACGGCCACCGTCATGCCGACGTGGTTCACCGGAGCGTTCGTCAACGTCTGAATCGCCCGGTCAGGTCCTGATCGGCCGCGGAACAGCCAGAGGTCGCCGGTCCGGGTCTCGTCCAGCGCCTGGTCCAGGGTCAGCATGTAAGTCCGCTCGTCGCTTCGGGTTTCGCCATCGCAGCCATTATGAGCCCGGGAGGAGTTCGCGGGCGACCGGGCGTGGTAATAGCCTGTCAGTTATGCGCAGGGTTTGGAAGTGGATCGGGCTCGCCGGTGTCGCCGGCGTCGTCGCCGGGGGAGTGCTGGTAGCCCGCGACCAACGCAAGCGGCGGGCCTACACGCCCGACGAGATCCGTGCGCGGCTGCACGAGCGCTTGGCCGAATCCGATGCGGCGAGCTTTCAGTCCAAGTCGGGCTCGGCGTCGGGTTCGACGGAGAACAAGCGGTAGCTGCCCGAAAAGCCCTTCAATTCGACCTCGCGCCCCTTGTCGAACCGGATGCCGTCACAGTCGCGCAGGGCGTCTCGCACCGGTTCGCTGACCAGGATCTGGCCGCCGACGGCCTGCGCGGCGACCCGGGCCGCCATCGCGACGTTGCGCCCGAACAGGTCGTCGCCGCGGCGCACCGAGCGGCCCATGTGAATGCCGATCCGGACCCGAATGTCGGGCTGCCGCTTGCGTTTTGCGTTTTGGTGCAGCGCGTGCTGGACGTCCATGCCGCAGCGCACCGCCTCCTCGGCGCGCGAGAAGGCGATCATGTAGCCGTCGCCCTGGCTCTTGACCACGTGGCCGGAGCGCTGCCGCACCAGCCCCGAAACGAGCTTGTCGTGCGAGCTGATCAGCCTGACCCAGGCGCGGTCGCCGATGCGCTCGTTGAGGGCGGTGGACTCCTCGATGTCGGAGAACAGGATCACCACCCGGCCGTCGGGGGTGACCCGGGCCAGGTCGGGCCGCTCCACCTCGGCCCAGTCGGCGAGGTCCTCGATCGAGCTGCGCACGGCGGCGCCGAAGCCCTCCTTGCGCATCACGTTGGCGGCGTTCCACACCCGTTTGACCGCCTCGCGACCGCCCGACAACAGCTGATTGCGGGCGTCGGTGCGTTGCCGCAACTCGTCGATCTCGCGGCGGCCGCGCACCAGCAGCACTGAGAGCACGGCAATGGCGCCGGCTTCGATCGCGGCCACCCCGGCGAGGACGTAGACCGCGAGATGCAGCATGTCACCCACGGTTGGCATCTTGCCAAAGGCCCTGGCGGCTTCGGCTTGTCGGGCCTATCGACACGCTTTAGGGTTGAGCACGGGCCGCCGCGGGTAGCGAATCTCAAGGGAGGTGCGCGTCTTGGCCGACGGTGAGACTGGCTCGTCGAATCTTTTGGTGATCTTCGGCATTACCGGTGATCTGGCCCGCAAGATGACCTATCGCGCGCTGTACCGGCTCGAGTCGCGCGGCCTGCTGAAGTGCCCGATCATCGGCGTGGCCAGTGACGACATGCCCGTGGAGAAGCTGGTCGAGCGGGCGCGGCAGGCGATCGGCGAATCCGGCGAGAAACTCGACGATGCGGTGTTCGACCGGTTCGCGGCCCGGCTGTCGTATCTGCACGGCGACGTCACCGACCCCGGCCTCTACCAGCAACTCGCCAAGCGGATCGGCAAGGGCTGCCGCACGCTGTACTACCTGGAGATGCCGCCGTCGTTGTTCGCGCCGATCGTCGAGAACCTCGCGAAGGTGGAACTGCTGGAGGGCGCGCGCGTCGCGGTGGAAAAGCCGTTCGGCCACGACCTGGCGTCCGCGCGTGACCTGAACGCCCGGCTGCGCGCGGTGTTGGACGAGGACCAAATCCTGCGTGTGGACCACTTTTTGGGAAAACAACCCGTCGAGGAACTGCAGTACCTGCGCTTCGCGAACAACGGCCTGGCCAAGGTGTGGGACCGCGACAGCATTTCCGAAATCCACATCACCATGGCCGAGGACTTCGGAATCGAGGACCGCGGCAAGTTCTACGACGCCGTCGGCACCTTGCGCGACGTCGTGCAGAACCACCTGCTGCAGGTGCTCGCACTCGTCGCGATGGAGCCGCCGGTCGGCCCCAGCGATGACGACCTGAACGACAAGAAGGCCGAAGTCTTCCGCGCGATGCCGGCGCTGGATCCGGAGCGCTGCGTGCGCGGCCAGTATCGCGGCTACACCGACGTCGCCGGGGTGGCCAAGGATTCGCAGACCGAGACCTACATCGCGCTGCGGACCGAGATCGACAACTGGCGCTGGGCCGGGGTGCCGATCTTCCTGCGCGCCGGCAAGGCGCTGCCGGAGAGGGTCACCGAGGTGCGGATGTTCCTGCACCACGTCCCCGGGTTTTCCTTCCTGCCCAACCGCCGGCCCCCCGAGCCCAACCAGATCGTGTTGCGCATCGACCCCGACCCCGGAATGCGCCTGCAGCTGTCCGCCCAGGCCGGAAACTCCTGGCACGACGTTCACCTCGACTCGTCGTTCGCCGAGGATCTCGGCGAGGCGGTGCGGCCCTACGAACGGCTGCTCTACGCCGCGTTCACCGGCGATCGCCAGCTCTTCGCCCGCGAGGACGCCATCGAGGAGACGTGGCGCATCGTGCAGCCGGTGCTGGACAAGCCGGGCCGCATCCACCACTACGAGCCCGGCTCCTGGGGACCCGACGCCGCGCATTCGCTGCTGCACGGTCACCACAGCTGGCAGGAACCGTGGCTACCCCACCGCACGCAGGCGACAAACTAAGGAGACGGGACAAATGCAGCTAGGGATGATCGGCCTGGGGCGCATGGGCGCGAACATCGTTCGGCGTGTGGCCAAGGGCGGCCACGAGTGCGTGGTGTACGACCACAGCCCCGACGCCGTGCAGGCGATGGCCGGCGAGGACAACACCACCGGGGTGTCCTCGCTGGCGGAGCTGGCCGAAAAACTCAGCGCCCCCCGGGTGGTCTGGGTGATGGTGCCGGCCGGGACCATCACCACCGGGGTGATCGACGAACTGGCGAAGACGCTGGACTCCGGGGACATCGTGATCGACGGCGGCAACTCGTACTACCGCGACGACATCCGCCACGCGAAGACGTTGGGCGAGAAGGGCATTCGCTTGCTCGACTGCGGCACCAGCGGCGGGGTGTGGGGCCGCGAGCGCGGCTACTGCCTGATGATCGGTGGCGACGACGACGCGTTCGAGCTTGCCGAGCCGATCTTTGCCACCGTCGCACCCGGCGCAAACGCGGCGCCGCGCACACCCGGCCGCGACGGCGCGATCGCCCAGGCGGAGAAGGGCTACCTGCACTGCGGCCCGTCCGGGGCGGGGCACTTCGTCAAGATGGTGCACAACGGCATCGAGTACGGGATGATGGCCTCGCTCGCCGAGGGGCTGAACATCCTGCGCAACGCCGACGTCGGCAAGCAGATCCTCGAGGGGGACGCCGAAACCGCGCCGCTGTCCAATCCCGAGTTCTACCAATACGACTTCGACATCCCCGACGTCGCCGAGGTGTGGCGTCGCGGCAGCGTCATCGGCTCGTGGCTGCTGGACCTGACCGCGATCGCGCTGCACGAATCGCCCGAGCTGAAGGAGTTCTCCGGGCGGGTCTCGGACTCCGGGGAGGGCCGGTGGACCGCCATCGCGGCGATCGACGAGGGCGTCCCCTCGCCGGTGCTGACGACCGCGCTGCAGTCCCGCTTCGCCAGCCGCCAGCTCGACGACTTCGCCAACAAGGCGCTATCGGCGATGCGCAAGCAGTTCGGCGGGCACGCCGAAAAACCGGCCAACTAGCGCTCGACGAAGGCGACGACGGCGTCGCTGAAGGCGTCGTTGTCGTCGCCGGCCGCGGTGTGTCCCGCGTTCGACAGTTCGACGAATTCGGCGCGGGGCACCTGGGTGAGGAAGTGCTGGACGCCCTCGGGGCTGACGACGTCGGACAGCTTGCCGCGGATCAACAGGACGGGGATCGACAGGTTGGTCGCGGCATGCTCGAATTTTTCGGTGCGCAGTTCGGGGTCGTCCCCGGGCTTGGTCATGAACGCCGGGTCCCAGTGCCAGTACCAGCGCCCGTCGCGCAGGCGCAGGTTCTTCTTCAGTCCCTCGGGGCTGCGCGGCTTCTCCCGGTAGGGCAGGTAGGCGGCGACGGCGTCGGCGGCCTGCTCCAGCGACTCGAACCCGTCCAGGCCGCTGAACATGAAGTCGCGGATGCGGGCGCTGCCGCCCTTCTCGAATCGGGGCACCACGTCGACGAGCACCAGCTTGATCACCCGGTCGGGGCCGGCCCGGTCGGCGGCCAGGATGCCGGTCAGCCCGCCCATGCTCGCCCCGATGATCACGACGGGCCGGCCGATGGCGTCCAGCACGTGCATCACGTCGGTGGTCAGCGTCTCGACGTCGTAGTCGGCGTCCGGTGCGCGGTCACTGTCGCCGTGGCCCCGGGAGTCCAGCGCCACGACGTGAAACCCGTCGTCGGCCAGGATCTGGCCGGTGTTTTTCCAGGAAAACCGGTTCTGGCCGCCGCCGTGCAGCATCAGGATCGTGGGCCGGTCGGCCGCCGCCGTCGAGCCGCGGTTCCATTCGTCGGCGACCAGGGTGATCCCCTGATGGCCGGAAAACTCGACCGTCTGAAAACTGCTGCTCACGGCGCTCATGGGCGTCCTCTCGATAGATCGCCCCTCGACGTTACCTAGGCAATCTATTAACCGTGGCGTTGGCCCCCGATGAGTTCCCGTCGCCGCCGCGGTCTATCAAGGGGACGCACCTACGACGAATGCAAGGAGATTGCCATGCCATCGATTACGCCCTCGCTGTGGTTCGACAACAACCTGGAAGAGGCGGCGCAGTTTTACACCTCGGTGTTCCCCAACTCACGAATCGAAGGCTTCAACCGGACCACGGAGGCCGGTCCCGGGGAGCCCGGAACCGTCCTTTCGGGCAGTTTCGTGCTGGACGGCGCCCGGTTCATCGGCATCAACGGCGGGCCCCACTTCTCGTTCAGCGAGGCGGTGTCCTTCACGGTCCACTGCAAGGACCAGGACGAGGTCGACTACTACTGGGAGCGGTTGACCGACGGCGGCGAGGAATCTCAGTGCGGCTGGTGCAAGGACCGGTTCGGCCTGAGCTGGCAGATCATCCCCGACCGGCTCTACGAACTGATCGGCGACCCGGACCGAGAGCGCGCCGCGGCGGCCACCCAGGCGATGTACGGCATGCGCAAGATCGTCGTAGCCGACCTGGAGCGGGCGGTGGCGGGGGAGCTCACCCGGTAAGCCGATCGAACCCCGCCCACAGCCGGATCGAAAGGCATTGCCGCGGTGCGGATCTGGCGATTTTCGGCGAGGGTCGGTGCATCCCGGGCGCGCAGGCGTTAGGTTGGTCGGTGCGGACGCGCCGAACGGGAGTGAAAATGGCTGACGAGACCGAGCGAGCCTGCGGTGGGTGAACCGGGCTGGATCGACGTGCCCGGACCTTGCGGCGACCTCAAGGCGCTCACCTGGGGGCCACCGGACGCCCCGATCGCGTTGTGCCTGCACGGCTTCCCCGACACCGCCTACGGGTGGCGCAAGCTCGCGCCGCGACTCGGCGAGTCGGGATGGCGGGTCGTCGCCCCGTTCATGCGCGGGTACGCGCCGTCGTCCATCCCGACCGACGGCGTTTTTCACGTCGGCGCGCTGATGGACGACGCCCTGCGGGTGCGCTCGGCCGCGGGCGGCACCGAGCGTGACGTCGTGATCGGGCACGACTGGGGTGCCATCGCCGCGACCGGCCTCGCCGCGATGCCCGACAGCCCGTTCGCCAAGGCGGTGATCATGTCGGTGCCGGTCTCGGCGGGCTTCCGTCGCCGGGGCGGCGTGGCCGAGCGGGCGCGGCTGATCGGCCACCTACCGCCGCAGCTGCTGCGCAGCTGGTACATCCTCTACTTCCAATTGCCTTGGCTGCCTGAGCGTTCCGCGTCCTGGGTGCTGCCGCTGCTGTGGCGGCGGTGGTCGCCGGGCTATCACGCCGACGAGGACCTGCGGCATGTCGACGCCGCGATCGGCACACCGGAGAGCTGGCGGGCGGCGCTGGGACCGTACCGCGCCACCATCCGCGCGCCGCGGCCGCCGGAGCGGTATGCCGAATTGAACCGGCTGTGGACCGAGGCGCCGCTGCTGCCGTGTTTGTACCTGCACGGTCGCGACGACGGTTGCATGACATCGGCTTTCACCCGGTGGACGGAAAAGGCGCTGCCCGCGGGCAGCGAGGCGGCGATCGTCGACCACGCGGGGCACTTCCTGCAGCTCGAACAGCCGGACAAGGTCGCCAACCTGGTGCTCACGTTCATCGGCTCGCCCGGCTGAGGCCATGGCGCGGCGGATGGCGGCCGTCGATGCGCAGTTCTACTGGATGTCGGCCAAGATTCCCAACGACGAGTTCCTGCTGTACGCGTTCGACGGCGAACCCGCGGACCTCGGGCGCGCGGTCGAGCGGGTGTACCGGCGGGCGCGCGAGTGCCCCGGCCTGACGGTTCGGGTCCGAGAGCGGGGCCGGCTGGCCTATCCGCAGTGGGTGCCCGCGGCGGTCGGGCCGCAGTGGGTGGTCCGACACGACCCGGCCGCCGGGGGCTGGAGCGATTGCCTGGCGGCCGTCGTCGGCCTCGCCGCCGAACAGCTCGACGCGCGCCGGATGCCGTGGCGGCTGCACCTGTTCACCGCGGTTGAGGGCATTCCGGGGGTGCCACGGCCGGGCACCGTCGCGGTGCTGCAAATAGCGCACGCGCTGGCCGACGGCGCGCGCGCCGCGGCGATGGCGGCGTGGCTCTTCGGCCGGGACGCGCCGGTGCCCGAGGCGGTGTGGCCGTCGGCGGGCTTCTTGCCCTGGCGGGCTTTCGACGCGGCGCGCGCCCATCGCCGGCTGGTTCACGACACCCGCGTCGGGTTGCTGGCGCCGACGCTCGGGCCACGCCCGCTGCAGGCGACCAACGCGCGCCCGGGCGCCGCCCGCTCGGTGCGCACCCTGGTGCGGCGCCGCCCGCAACTGCGCGGGCCGACGGTCACGGTCGGGGCGCTGGCCGCGGTGTCCACCGCGCTGTCCGAGCTGCTCGGCGAGGGCAGCGACTCGTTGGGTGCCGAAGTGCCGATGGCCAAACCCGGTGCGCCGCACGCGCATAACCATTTCGGGAACGTCGTCGTCGGGCTCTACCCGACGCTGGGCCTCGATGCCCGGGTCGAGCGAATCGCCGCCGACCTGGACAACGGCCGGCGCCGCTTCGAGCATCCGGCCACCCGCGCGTCCGACCGGGCGTTCGCCGCGGTACCCGCGGCGCTATTGCGTTGGGGCATCGAACAGTTCGACGCCGACGCCCGCCCGACCCAGGTGGCCGGCAACACCGTGGTGTCCAGCGTCAACCGCGGCGCCGCCGACCTCAGCTTCGGCGGTGCCCGGGTGGTGCTGACGGCCGGATACCCGGCGTTGTCGCCGGCGATGGGGCTGACTCACGGCGTGCACGGCATCGGCGACACCGTGGCGATCAGCGTGCACGCCGCCGAGTCCGCCATCCCGGACATCGACGGGTACGTCCGGCTGCTCGATGCCGCATTGTGAGAGCTATTGCGCGTCACCGGATCTCGCCGCCTCCTCGCGGGTCATGCCCATGGCGCCGATCAGTTCTTCGTGCAGCTCGAACCACACGGTGTGATAGGAGTCGATGAGCGGTCGGGCCAGCCAGGTCGTATCGCCGGCCTTGACCCTGTCGAGTGCCGCGCGCAGTTTCGTCGAGTACGCGTGCAGCCGCGGCAACTGGGCCGCGGCCGCGCCGATGATCGGCAGCACCCGCGCGTGCACGGCGTCGAGGCGGGCAAGCACCGCGGCGTCGTATTCGGCGTCGTCGTGGGCGTTGGGCGCGCCCTCGGTGCCGCCCTTGAGCTGCCAGTCGGTGACCACGGCCTTGAAATCGGTGTTCACTGGCCGGAATTCGTCGTACGCGGCGGCGATCGCGGCCGGGTCGGCGCCCGCGCGTTCCTCGTCGAGCAACTCCTGCAACCGGGCTCGGCCGGCGGGGGTGAGCCGCAGCGCCGCGCCGTCGATCAGCAGCCCCGACTCGGTCAGCCGCTCCACGATGGCGGTTGGGTCTTGGCCCAGCGTCGCGGCCAGGTCGGCGGGACTCACCCGGCCCTTCAGCCGGACCGCTTGCAGCACCGCCAATTCGGTCATGGGGCGACCCCCGCGGTCAGCCGCAGCGCGAGCAGCATGACGAGCAGCGGGGTGGTGGAAACCACGTCGGTATGCCCTTCGTCGATGGCCGCGCGCACCGCGGCCTCGGAGGCGTCATCGAGCCTGGGGTGGTCGCCGGCGGCGTGCGCACGCAGTGGGCTGACGCTGCGCGCGATGTCGGCCAGCTCGCGCAGTTCCGGCGTGTCGTCCTCCGACCACGCCGACAGGCTCAGGTCACCCTCGCGCACTTCACCTTCGGAGCCGTCGACGGTGATCTGCCTGCCGGCCAGGGACGCCGCGGCGCCACGGCCGCAACCCACCACGGCCACCCGGCCGAGCTCGCGGCTGACCACCGCGGCGTGGCTGGCGGCGCCGCCGACCTCGGTGACGATTCCCTGGGCGGCCAGCATGCCGTGGACGTCTTCGGGCCTGGTGTGATCGCGCACCAGGATGACCCGTTCGCCGCGCTCGGCGGCGTCCAGCGCCTCGTCGACGTCGGTGTACGCCTTGCCCGAGGCCACGCCCGGGCACGCCGGCAGGCCCGTCGCCAAAAGCGGTGCGGCTAAGCGCGTTTCGGGTTGCAAAGCGGGCAGCAGCAGGGTCTCGACGTGCGCCGGCGTCACCCGGCGAAGCGCCTCGGCGTCGTCGATGAGCCCCTCGTGGCGCAGCTGGAGGGCCAGTCGCACCGCCGCCTGCGCCGAGCGCTCGGCCGCCCGGGTCTGCAGCAGCCACAGCTTGCCGTCGTCGACGGTGAACTCGATCTCCTGGATGTCGGACGCGAGCCGCTCCAGGCGGCGGGCGGCGTCCGCCAGCTGGTCGTAGACGGCCGGTTGCTCATCGCGCAGGGCCGTGATCGGACCCACGTCAACCAGTCCCGACACCACGTCGTCGCCCTGGCCGCCGGGCAGCCACTCGCCGAACGGTTCGTCGGCGCCGGTGATCGGGTTGCGCGAAAAGAAGGCTCCGGCACCGGAATTGGGGCCGCGGTTACCGAACACCATCGCCTGCACGACGACGGCGGTGCCGCCGCGATTGTCCAGACCGTAGTGGGCGCGGTAGGCGACCGCGCGGGGCGAATCCCAGGAGGCGAATACCGCCTCGATCCCGGCGCGCAGCTGCGCGTAGGGGTCTGTCGGTTCCGGCTCACCCACCACGCGCCGATACATGCGGGTGAACCGCTGCCGGGTGTCGCGGGCGAATTGCGGGCCGCCTTCGGCCGCGAGCGCCCGTTCGACGGCGTCGGTCATCCCCACGTCCAGGATGGTGTCCATCATCCCGGGCATGGAGTGCGTGGCGCCCGAGCGCACGCTGACCAAGAGCGGCCGCGGGCCCCGCCCGAAGGTGCGCGAGGTTTCCGCTTCCAGCCGGCGCATCCGGTCGAGCACGTCGTCCCAGATCGCGTCCATGGTCGCCGCGGGATCCGCGAGGCAGCCGAGGCCCACCTCGGTCGTGAGGCAGAACGCCGGCGGCACCGGCAGATTTTCCCGGCGCATCGCGTCGATGCCGTGGCCCTTGTTGCCGAGAAGCTCCCGCGGGTGACGCGCGTCGCCGTCCAGGTCGACCACGGCGGTGCTGCGAGTCGTGGTGCACCCCCTCGTCGTGCGGCACGGTCCGCCGGGACCGTCCCGGCGGGCCTCGACGAGTATGTCAGGACTGCCCGCGCAGCAACCCGAAGCCGAAGTTGGTGCCCAACCCGCGGCGCAGCGCCAGGTGGATCCACAGCAGCCCGTAAGGCTCGAGCAGCCGCGCCAATGTCAGGTCGCCGACGTCGACGGTCTCGAAACCGAGCTCGCCGACCAGCCCCGCGGTCACCGCCTTGGCGTCATCGTCGTCGCCGCAGACGAACATGACCGGTTGGCCCGGCAGGCGGGGCGCGTCCATCATCCCCGCGCCGATTTGGTTCATCGCCTTGCACACGCGGGCGCCGGGCGCCCACTTCGCGACTTCCTCGGCCCCGGAGTTGTCGAACCCGACCTCGAGCGCCTCGATGTCGGGTGTCAGCGGGTTGGTGCAGTCGATCAGGACCTTGCCCGACAGGTCGCCGCAGCCCTGCACCGCCGCCCGCGTGCTCTGCCACGGCGTGCACAGCACCACGACATCGGCTGCGGCGGTGGCGAATTCGTTCGTCTCGACCGAACTGAGCGAAGCATATTTCGGGTCGTCGGGATTTCGCACGCCGAACATGATCTGGTGGCCCCGATTGGCCCACGCGGTGCCCAAGGCGTTGCCGACATTGCCTGCGCCAATGATCGCGATTTTGATGTCGGCCTCCTTCCCGACTCTTGAAACGCTACCCGCTAGGTTTGCACCTATGAATGTGTATGACGTCGGGTTACTGCTCCTGCGGCTGGTGCTGGGACTGACGCTCGCCGCGCACGGCTTCAACAAATTCTTCGGCGGCGGCCGGATTCCGGGAACCGCTCGGTGGTTCGAGAGCATCGGCATGAAACCCGGCAAGTTCCACGCGACCGTGGCCGCGACGACGGAGATGGCCGCCGGGCTGGGCCTGGCGGCCGGGCTGCTCACGCCGATTCCCGCGGCGGGCTTCGTCTCGCTGATGCTGGTCGCGGCGTGGACCGTGCACCGGGCCAACGGCTTCTTCATCGTCAAGGAGGGCTGGGAGTACAACCTGGTGCTGGCCGTGAGCGCCGTCGCGGTGGCCACGCTGGGCGCCGGGCGGCTCAGCCTGGACTGGCTGATCTTCGGCAAGAACTGGTACGACGGCTGGCCCGGCCTGGCGATCTCGGCGGGGCTCGGCCTCGCCGGCGCCGTCGGGCAGTTGGTGATCTTCTACCGGCCGCCGGTCAAGCAGGCCGGATAGCCGCCGCCCGGCGCGGCGTCGCCAGGCTAGGTCTTCCCGTTGTTCCCGTTCTGGCCGACCAGGACGCCGGCGTCGCCGCCCGTGCCCGGTGTGCCGGGCGGGGTGCCCGGGTTTCCGCCGTTTCCGCCGTTGCCGCCGTCGCCGATCGCCACGGCGTTGCCGCCGTTTCCGCCGGCGCCGCCCGCGCCGCCGTGACCGGACCCGCCGGCGCCGCCGTCACCGCCGTTACCGATCAGCCCGCCCTTGCCGCCTGCCCCGCCCGCGCCGCCGGGGGTCAGCGGGCTGGCGCCGGCAAGTCCGCCGCCGCCGCCCGCGCCGCCGGAGCCGGTGAGCGCGCCGGCGTTGCCGCCGGCGCCACCGGCCCCACCCCGGGAATCGCCGGCGCCGCCTGCGCCTCCGGCCCCGCCGTCGCCGAAGAGCATCCCGCCGTTGCCGCCTGCGCCGCCAGCCCCGGCGGTGAAGTCGCTGCTCCCGCCGGCGCCGCCGGCCCCGCCGGTGGCGCCCATGCTCAGCACGCCGGCGTTGCCGCCGCGCCCGCCGGCGCCGGCGGCGGTTTGTCCTACTCCGCCGGCGCCGCCGGCACCGCCGCCGCCGAACAGCCCGCCGTTGCCGCCGTTGCCGCCGCCGCCGCTGCTGCCGCCGAGGCTGCTGTATCCGCCGGCGCCGCCGGCCCCGCCGTCGCCGGACAACACGCCGCCCGCGCCGCCGCCCCCGCCGGCGCCGCTGGTGAGGCCGAAGCCGCCGTCGCCGCCGAGACCGCCGCGGGCGAACAGCCCGCCGGTGCCGCCCGCCCCGCCGGCACCGGCGGCACCGCCGATACCACCGGTGCCCCCGGTTCCGCCAGTCGCGATGCCGTCTCCGCCGCTGCCGCCGTGGCCGCCGTGGCCGCCGTCGCCGCCGAGGCCACCCGACCCGGCCGCCCCGCCCAGCAGCGCCTGATTCGCGCCACCGGCCCCGCCCTGACCGCCGGCTCCGCCGTTACCGCCGGGCCCGCCGGTGCCGCCGGCCGAGTTGCTGTCAACGCCGGCTGCGCCCGTGCCGCCGAGGCCGCCTGCCCCGCCGGCACCGCCGGCACCGAACAAGGAAAGCAGTTGCCGGTTTGCGCCGCCGGCGCCGCCGTCCCCGCCATGTCCGCCTTTCCCGCCGAATACGCCAGAGCCGCCGGCCCCGCCGTTCCCGCCGGCGCCGCCGATCAGGGCCTTGCCTGCTCCGCCGGTTCCGCCGTCACCGCCGTGACCCCACAATCCCGCCGATCCGCCGGCCCCGCCGGCCTGACCGGTGCCGCCCGACCCGCCGTTGCCGCCGTTGCCGATCAGCCAGCCGCCGTCGCCGCCGGGCGCCCCGGTCCCCGGCGCCCCGTTGGCCCCGTTGCCGATCAGCGGGCGCCCCGTGAGCAGCTTGACCGGCCCGGGCGGCAACCCCAGGCCCTGGAGTTCACCGACCAAGGACGTCAGCGGGTCCGCATTGGCCGCCTCCGCGGCCGCGTACTGCCCCGAACCGGACGTCAGCGCCTGGACGAATTGGTCGTGAAAAGCCGTCGCCTGCGCGCTGAGCGCCTGAAACTCGCGGGCGTAGCTGCCGAACAGCTGAGAAATCGCGGCCGAGACCTCGTCCTGCGCCGCGGCCGCCACCGACGTCGTCGACGCCGCCGCGGTCGCATTGGCCGACCTGATCGCGGATCCGAGCGCGTCCAAGTCCGCCGACGCGGCGCTGAGTATCTGCGGGTCTACCTGCAAGAAAGAGGACATCTCCGGCTCCTAATCCCTTGTGGGGCCGTAGGTTAAAGCCGGCGACTTGCGAATTTCTTGCGGGCGCGTCAGTCGGGGAGATGCGGCATTTCGAAGCCGGGGTCGCGGCCGACCAACACCGCGGGCGTGAGCGCGGACTTGCCATAGCGGCGGCGAACCCGGTCGATCGCGTCGTCGACCTCGAGCCGGCCCGCGTCCCCGCCGAGCGGCAGCATCAGCTGCTGAGCTCCGCTGCGGTCGATACCCGAGACCGCGAAGCCGACCAACGTCAGCCCGCGAAGCGCGATCAGGGGCTCCGCGGACGCGACCAGCCGCCGCGCGGCGGCCAGGATCGGCTGCGTCGCCGAGGTGGCCCACGGCAGCGTGTGGGAACGGGTCGCCCGGCTGAAGTCGTCGAAGCGCAGTCGCAGCACGACCGTGCGTCCCGTCCGCCCGGCGGTGCGCATCCGGGCGGTGATCCGGTCGATCAGGTTCACCACCACCGCGTCGACCTCGGCGGCCGACATGCGATTGCCCGCGCGGCCCAGCGCCCGCTGCGCCCCCACCGAGCGCCGGCGCACCCCGGTGGTCACCCGGCGGCGGTCGATGTTGCGGGACAACGCATAGAGCTGACGTCCCATCGCGGGCCCGAGCAGCGACGCGAGCGTCGACTCGCTGAGCTCGGCGACGTCGGCGACGGTGACCAGTCCGTGCGCGTGCAGCTTCTCGGCCGTCACCGCGCCCACGCCCCACAGCCGGCGCACCGGCAGCGGGCGCAAAAACGCCAGCTCCCGATCGGGCGGCACCAGCAGCAGCCCGTCGGGCTTGGCTTCCTGGCTGGCCACCTTGGCGAGGAACTTCGTCCGGGCGATCCCGACGGTGATGGGCAGGCCGACGCGCCTGCGCACGTCGGCGCGCAGCCTGTGCGCGATCTGGGTCGGAGCGCCGGAGACCCGGCGCAGGCCGCCGACATCCAGAAAGGCCTCGTCGACCGACAGCGCCTCCACCACCGGTGTGCAGTCACGGAACACCTCGAACACCGCGTCGCTGGCGCGGCTGTAGGCGTTCATCCGCGGCGGCACCACCACGGCGTGCGGGCAGAGCCGCCGCGCCTGCGCCCCGCCCATCGCCGTGCGCACGCCGTAGGCCTTGGCCTCGTAGCTCGCGGCCAGCACCACCCCGCCGCCGACGATCACCGGGCGACCGCGCAACGTCGGGTCGTCGCGCTGTTCGACGGACGCGTAGAACGAATCCAGGTCCGCGTGCAGGATCGACGCATCACACCGCACGAACAGATGTTCGCACGCGGGTATGACAGCTAGACGGGTTGGCCGTAGATGCTGGTGACCCAGATGTGGGTCAGGGTATCGACGACGCGATCCTCGCCGACGGCCGGTTTCTCGGCCGACAGCGCGGCCATCATGGTGCGTTCGTTCATCTGGTTCAGCGACGTCGCGAGGTCGGCGGCGGGGATGGTCTCCGGGGCCGCGCCGCGCGCCCGCTCGGCGGTGATCAGCGCCGCGGTCTGGTCGATCCACTTCTGCATGAATCCCAGCCACACCGACCGCAGCTCGGTGCTGGTGGCCAGCGCCTCCGTCGCGGCGCGCGCCAGCGTCCGGTGCGAGCTGAACGCCATGTAGAAAGCCTTGATGCCGTTGCGCCACACGCGGCGCGGGTCCTCCGGGAGGCGCTGCACGGCGCCGTCGAACTCGGAGTCGGCGCGCGCGATCACCGGCTCCAGCAGCGACAGCAGCACGTCCTCCTTGGACTTGAAATAGAAGTAGAAGGTCGGCCGCGACAGGCCGGCGCCCTTGGCCAGGTCGTCGACCGAGATGGCGGCGAACCCCCGCTCTTCCAGCAGCCGCTCGGCGGTCGCCAGGATCGCCTGCTCGCGGTCGTCCCCCGAGGGGCGCAGGGCGCGGCGGCCGCGCAGGGCGCGAGTCGTGCCGGCGGTAGTCACAGGCGCTACTTTACATGTAGTCGAAAGTTTCGACACACCGTTGACCCGTTCAACACTGTGTTGATAGCGTGGGGCCATGACTGAGCACCTTGACGTCGTCGTCGTGGGCGCCGGAATCTCCGGTGTGAGCGCGGCCTGGCACCTGCAGGACCGCTGCCCGACCAAGAGCTACGCCATCCTGGAGAAGCGCGCGGCCATGGGGGGCACCTGGGATTTGTTCCGCTACCCGGGCATCCGTTCCGACTCGGACATGTACACGCTGGGCTTCCGGTTCCGTCCGTGGACGGAGCGCCAGGCCATCGCCGACGGTGGGCCGATCCTCGACTACGTCAAGGACACCGCGGCCATGTACGGCATCGACAAGCGCATCCGGCTCAACCACAAGGTGCTTGGCGCCGACTGGTCCAACGCGGAGAACCGCTGGACCCTGCAGATCGAAAACGACGGTGCGCCAAGCACAATCACGTGCTCGTTCCTGTTCCTGTGCAGCGGCTACTACAACTACGAACAGGGCTTCGCGCCGACGTTCGCCGGGTCGGAGGATTTCCAGGGCCCGATCATCCACCCGCAGCACTGGCCCGAGGACCTCGACTACACGGACAAGAACGTTGTCGTGATCGGCAGTGGCGCCACCGCCGTAACCCTGATTCCGGCGATGGCGGAGTCGGGTGCCAAGCACGTCACGATGCTGCAGCGGTCCCCGACCTACATCGTCTCGCAGCCGAAGCGGGACAAGTTGGCCGAGCGGCTCAACCGCTGGCTGCCCGAGAAGCAGGCGTACAGCGCGATTCGCTGGCGCAACGTGCTGCGGCAGGCGGCGCTTTACGGGGCCTGCCAGAAGTGGCCGCAGCGGATGCGAAAGATCCTGCTCGGCTTTGTGCAGCGCCAGCTTCCCGAGGGATACGACGTGCAGAAGCACTTCGGCCCGCACTACAACCCGTGGGACCAGCGGCTGTGCCTGGTGCCCAGCGGCGACCTGTTCCGCGTCATCCGGAAGGGCAAGGCCGACGTGGTCACCGACACCATCGACCGGTTCACCCCGACCGGCATCCGGCTCAACTCGGGTCAGGAGCTGCCCGCCGACATCATCATCACCGCAACGGGTTTGAATCTGCAGCTGTTCGGCGGCGCGACCGTGACCGTCGATGGGCAGCCGGTGGACCTGACCAAGACGATGGCCTACAAGGGCATGATGCTATCCGGTCTGCCGAACATGATCTACACCGTCGGATACACCAACGCGTCGTGGACGCTGAAGGCCGACCTGGTGTCCGAGTTCGCCTGCCGTCTGCTGAACTACATGGACGACAACGGTTTTGACACCGTCGTGGTCGAGCACCCGGGTTCCGACGTCGAGGAGCGCCCGTTCATGGAGTTCACTCCCGGCTACGTGCTGCGCTCGCTCGACGAGTTGCCCAAGCAGGGCTCACGCACGCCGTGGCGGCTGAACCAGAACTATGTGCGCGACATCCAGCTGATCCGGCGCGGCAAGATCGCCGACGAAGGCCTGCGATTCGCCAAAAACTCCGCGGCCGTGTCGGTTTAGTCGGGCGGCGCCGTGACGACGATGCCGTCGTCGTCGCTGTAGGCGATCTCACCGGGCGCGAAAGTCACACCGCCGAGGCTGATTTCGACGCCGCGCTCTCCGGCGCCAGTCTTGGTGCTCTTGCGTGGATTGGTGCCCAGCGCCTTGATGCCGATGTCGATGCCGCGCAGTGCGGCGGCGTCCCGCACCGCGCCGTTGATGACCAGCCCGGCCCAGCCGTTGGAGCGGGCCAGTTCGGCGATGACGTCGCCGACCAGCGCGGTGTGCAGCGAGCCCGACCCGTCGATCACGAGCACCCCGCCGTTGCCCGGCCCCGAGAGCACCGATTTCAGCAGCGCGTTGTCCTCAAAGCAGCGCACGGTGCTGATGGGCCCGGCGAATTCCGAGCGGCCGCCGAACTGGCGGAATTGAAGGTCGCAGCTACGTACGTCGGGGCCGATGGCGTCGACGAGGTCGGCGGTCGGCCGGAATGGCACCGCCACCTCAGCGGCGCCGCAGTTGCCGGATCAGCAGGATCGCCAGCAGGCTGAGCGCCACGGCCACGATCAGCGGCACCGGGGATTGGCGGGATACGGCCGGCGCGACCTGGGGCGAGACCGGGTTGTTGGCGCCCTCAACGGTCGACTTTGCTTGTGCCGCAGCGTCTTTGGCGGCCGCGGCGAGTTGCCCGTTGGTCTCGATCCGCTGCTGTACGCCGAGGGGTTGCGGGGGCGCGGGTGGGGAACTCTTGGCCGCGGCCTTCTTGGCGGGCGCTTTTTTGGCGGGCGCTTTTTTGGCGGGTGCCTTCTTCGCAGGTGCCTTTTTAGCGGGCGCTTTCGCAGCCTTCTTGACGGCCTTGGCGGGAGGTTTCTTCTCCGGTGGGGTCGCAGCGCCGTTGGGTTCGCTGTTGGGTTGGTCCTGCGGGTCTGCCATGCGGCCGCTCCTTTGCAGCTCTCTCAAGTTCTCTGTCGGGCGCCGGGTCGCTCGCGTCCCATCATGCCAGGAGGCGCGGCGGGGACTCGGCGACCAGGTGGCGCACCGAGCCCTCAGGGTCTGCGCCGCACCGCCCACCAGCCGCCCGCGGCGACCAGGGCCACGGCCGCCGCCGCAAACGGCCACACCGGGACGGCCCCGCCGCCGGCGGGACCCGCGGCGGGCGGTCCGGGCGTACCGGTGCCGGGGACGGTCAGCCGAAACGACCAGGAGCCCGACACCACGTGGCCGTCCGCGGACGTCACGCGGTAGTTCACCGTGTAGGTGCCGGCCGGCCCGAGCGGTCGCACGCCGACGCCGACGACCGCGCCCTGCACGCTGGGTTCCCCGCTGGCCCACTCGTTGCCGTCGGGCCCGACGACCGTCATGGCCGCGAACGTGGTCTGCAACCGCTCGTTGAACGTCGCGGATACCCGGCCGGGACCGGTCGCGAGAACCGCATTGTCCGCCGGGTCGGCGGACACGCGCGCCGCGTGGGCGGACGCCGGTGGTGCGGCGAGGATCGCGGTCGACACCATGGCGGCGAGCAGCAGCCCCACCCATGCGGCCGCCCGCCGGGTCATGCTCGTCGGCGGATCACGGCGAGACCGACGCCGAGGGCGGCCAGCGCCAGCGCCGCCCCGCCCAGGAGGCGCGCGGTGGTGTCCGATGACGCCGGCTGCGGGGCCGCCGCATGCGGGTGGTGGTCGTGCGACGTCCCGGCCGTCGCGCCGAGCGCCAGTGCGGGTGCCGGGTGTTCCGGCTCCCCGCCGCCGGGCAGCGGCGGCTGGTCCCACTTCACGACCGTGCCGTCGGAATACGTCTGGGTGGCCGGGAAGCTGACGGTGTCGGTGTCGGGCAGTTGCACCGAGATGCGGAACAGCGCGAATTGGTCGGGTGCGATCCCGGCGTTGGGTGCGGCCGTCCAGGTCACCGAGCGGACGGTGCCGGCTGCCGCGTCGCGGTCGAGCTTGGCCGTCCATCCGGGGAGGGTCTCGGTGCTGGCCGCGGCGACGTTGGGCAGGCTGACGGTCAGCGCGGTGGTCGTGGCGCCGGTGTTGGATTCGTTGGGCACCTGGAAGGTCACGATCGCCATGGCGCCGCGGACGGGGTTGTCACTGCTGGCGTGTACGTGCGCCCATGCCGTCGGGAGTCCGATCGCCGAACCGAGGTAGAGCGCGGCGGCCGCGATCAGGACGCGGGCGGCTCTCACGTCAGTCCGAGGCGCGCCATCAGGTCCGCCTCGATGCCGTCGAGCTGCGACGAGATCGCGGCGTGGGCCGCCCGTCGCCGCGCGGCCGGCATGTTCTCCGCGGCGGTGACGGCCGCCGAGAGGTCGCTGAGCCGTTCGGTGATGGCGCCGACGAACTGCTTGGTCTCGGCGTCCTTGGGCTTCTTTTCCTGCACCACCCGCAGCGACTTCTCCGACCCGGCGATCCGGGCCGACAGCTGGGCGCCCTGCCCGGAGAACTGGCCGATCTGCGCCAACGGGACGCCGAGCTGATCCGCGCGACGCTGGTCGATCGCCGCGCGCGCGGCCATGGCGCCCCGGTAGATCAGCGGCGTCAGGATCGGGGCGAGCAGCCGGGAGACGGTCAGCACCCGGCGGATCCGAGTCGGCGACAGCAACTTGCCCTCCCGTGCGGTCTTGAGCTCGGCCTCGGCGACCTTCAGCGCCGCGCGGTCGCTGTCCCGCTGCGATCTGATCTGTGCCTTGAGGGCCTTTTCGGCGGCGCGCCGATCGGCCTTGAGCCGGCGAGCGTCGTTCTTGGCGGCCAGCTTGGCCTCGAGCTTGGCGCGGGCCTTGATCGCGCGGGCCTCGGCGCGACGCGTCGCGCGGCTCTTTCGCTTGCGGAACAGGCCCATTCCCGGCCGCCTCCCGGTATCTCGTGGACTATCGCTCGCGTGTGTGCGATCCGAGAGCCAACCCTAATCGGCATACGCCGACGGCAGCCGTTCAGGTCGGGGGCCCGCAGCGGCCCTCGGCCGGGCGTCCGCTAGGCGTCCAGATGCTCGGCGCGGCGCAGCTCCCTGACGCGCTCCACGACGTCCTGCTGCGCCTGCGGGGACAACCCGACCGCGGCCAGCGCGATGCGGCGCACGCCGTCATCTCGCATCGTCGCCAACCAGGACAACTCCTTGTCGAGCTTCTCGTAGTACTCGTCGTCGGTGAAGTAGGCCGGCTTGATCCGGAAGAAGTTGGCCAGGGCGGCCATGGTCGCCGATGACGGATTGGTGCGGTTGCCCGAACGTAGCTGGGACAGGTAGGGAGCCGACATCGTGATGCCCTCCGCCTTGAGTGCCGCGATCACCTCCGCCGAGGTGTGCGGCCCGCGCCCCGGTGGATACACCGTGTCGAACAAGCGATTCAGGCGGGCGGCGAACGTCGTGCTCATCGATATGACCTCCACTTGGCTGTAGAAGTGAACTATTGCCGAGGTGTATTTGCTGATCATGGTAGCGACGGTTTGGGTCCGCATCCAGGTGCAAACCCCGGGTGGTTGGGTACCGGCATTGCTGACGGTTGCCGAATACCCACTTGACGAGCGTCTAACTAATTCGCTGGGGTGTCCACTAAATGAGCGAAACTCACAGGTTATCCGCAGCGTCCGGGGTGAGGCCGAACGTGGCGGGCCGTCGGCCGCGCGGATGACCGCGCGCTTCGACCGGGGATGCTGGGCGTATGCACGGCAACCGGCCCGCAACGCGTGTGCGTCGGCGACATCCTTTGCTGTCAAGTAGGTGACACGCCCACAGAACGGGCCGAGGGTGCACCTGATTGCCCCCGGAAGATACCCCTGGGGCGACTCCGGGGCCGCGGCGGCGTGAGGGAAGGGTGCCGACGGCACTCTAGCCGATGTCCGGTGACCTCCCGGCGGGTGCGGCCGCTTTCCGGCGCCGGCGCAGAGTTTGCGCCGCGGCCACCGCGGCGGCGGCCGCCGCTACGGCGACGGTCACCGCGATGGCCACCGAACGCAGTCCCAACGCGGTGTCGAACAGCATCCATAGGCCGAACATCACGAACAGCAGTCCGGCCATGGCGTGCAGCAGCTGCTGGGGAAGCCGCCGATGCAGCAAGGTGCCGACCCCGATCGCCATTCCGTCGGCGAGAACCATCCCGAGGGTGGAGCCGACCCAGACGCCGGTCCAGTCGTGATCGCTCGCCAGCGAGACGGTCGCGAGCGACGTCTTGTCGCTCATCTCGGCGAGCACGAAGGACGACACCACGGTCAGTAACGCGAAGCGGGATTCCCCCTCCGTCGGGACCGTCTCGTCGGCGGTGGTGCCCTCGCGCCAGGCCCACACGGCGAAGATCAGGAAGGCGATCGCCGACGCGAACGCCATCGGGCGT
Source organism: Mycobacterium sp. 1081908.1 (assembly GCF_001673535.1). Lineage (GTDB taxonomy): Bacteria > Actinomycetota > Actinomycetes > Mycobacteriales > Mycobacteriaceae > Mycobacterium. The sequence continues at coordinate 58,821 of NZ_LZLY01000102.1, forward strand.
GACGGGAGAGTGGCGCCGAGGAAATGGCCGATCCCTACCGTCACCCCGTGCACCAGGCAGGCGGCGATCGCCACACCGGTCAGCACCACCCACCATCGGTAGCGCAGCGCGAAGGTCATGGTGATCAGCTGGGACCTGTCGCCGAGTTCGGCGAGGAAAACCACCCCGAGGGTGAGCAACGTGGCGGCGAGCATGGGAGGCGACCTTTCGACACGTCGTCGGTGACCTACGGGTCACCGAACATCGGTCGAAGGTCTCGCCCACCGGATCCGTGGGACCGGTTCGCCGGCCGGGCTGTGCGCCGGTATGTCGACTCGACGATTCGGGGCTACTCCCCTTCGCTAACGGTTCACAGGCTAGCGGGCGGGTGAGGCGAGCGCCAGGACGGCGGCAGATTTCGGGCGGCCGTATTCTGCGATTTGAATTCCCTTACGCTGCAAGCAGCATCGCCAGGATGGCGGTGTCTGGATGGCTGATCGGGTCGACGCCCACCCGGCTCACCATGGACGTGATCGTCCCGTCGGCCTCCGCTTCCACCCACGCCGCCCGGTGCTCCAATCCGAGGTAGGGCAACCCCGGCAGCAGCACGCACCCGGAAGCGGCCCCGTTGCATTCCGGCAACGAGGGCGTGGTTTCCGACGGCGGATGCAGCATCAGCAGTGCCGGGGGTTGATGGTCGGCGAAATATCCTGGCTGGATGGCGGATTCGCCGAAGACGGTGCCTTCGGCCAGCACCAGGCCCACGGTGCCCGGCTCGGGTTCGTCGGGCAACTCCTCGCGAGCACCGAACACCGTTGTGGTGGAAAGCAATCCGGGCAGCGATGCGACCCGTACCGCGACCATCAGCAGTTGGGCCCACTCCTTCGTCGAATCGGGCCAACGCCCCGAGATCACGAACCCCTTCAGGGAACCGCGGGCATGGAAGGGTGCCACCCCTATCGGTCGATCCGACCCGGTTTCCATCTCGACCTCCGCGCGACGCCTCGTTTCGAATAACCACGCTGGTAGCTCGAATAATTAAGCATGCCTGCGGCTTCGGCGCCTTGCAACCCGACACGGTCACTGGCGTACATGTTTTCAAAGTGCCCAAATTCGGGCCGGATAAACGACGGGGGCGCCGCGCGATCCGCGCGACGCCCCCGCCGTTTCGAGATGAAGTCAGCCGGCAATCAGCCCCTGGGTTTTGGTGGTGGCGGCCGCATAGCGGTCCTGCACGTCCGCCCAGTTCACCACGTTCCAGAACGCCTTGGCGAAGTCAACCTTGACGTTCTTGTACTGCAGGTAAAAAGCGTGCTCCCACATGTCCAGCAGCAGCAGCGGCACGATGCCGAGCGGGAAATTGGACTGGTGGTCGTACACCTGGAAGATCAGCAGCTTGTTGCCGAGCGTGTCCCAGCCGAGCGCTGCCCAGCCCGACCCCTGCACGGTGGTGGCGGCGGCGTGGAATTGCGCCCGGAAGTTGTCGAACGATCCGAACGCGTCGTCGATGGCCGCGGCGAGCTCCCCGGTCGGCTTGTCGCCGCCGTTCGGGGAGAGGTTCTTCCACCAGATGGTGTGGTTGACATGGCCACCGAGGTTGAACGCCAAGTTTTTCTCGTTCAACAGGATCGCGGCGTGATCTCCCTTGGCCCGCGCTTCCTCGAGCTTCTCCAGGGCGTCGTTGGCGCCTTTGACGTAGGTGGCGTGGTGTTTGTCGTGATGAAGTTCGTTTATCTGACCGGAGATGTGCGGTTCCAGCGCACCGTAATCCCAATCCAAGTCCGGCAAGTTGTATACAGCCACTGCATTCCTTTCTTCGATTATCGTCTTGGCGCTCCTGCGCGGGGCTGCCACGCGGCGGCCAGCCGTAATCAACCCTGCTCCATGACCGCGCGCGCCGCAAGAACGGCTGCTAGGGGGAGATACCCGGCGGGCGTTGATTCAAGACAAGACGATGACGACGAGAACCGCGAGCAGCGCCAGCGCGATCAGGGCGGCGCGCAAGGCGGCAACGCTATAGCTGTGATTACAGGCAGGCGAGCCGGAATACGAGTTCGACGGGGCCGGCGAACCCGGACCGAACGAATGCGTGGCCATCAAGCGCCTTTCACCTGCACGTCCACCTCGCCGCAGTGAGGTGAGTCACAACGATTTTTCGTGACGGTGATCATAACCCCTCGGACCGAGGTTGGAAAACGCGCTGCGTAACCGCGTTGCCCGCCGGCGAGCTGACGAAGCGCGGGGCGGGCAGGCACACCACGCGCCCGGACGGGCTCGCCTGAGGGTGCTTAGCGGGGCAATGCATTTCGCTCTGGTAACCGACGGGGCTGTTTATGGCACAGCCGTACCAGCCGGGTGTTATCCACAGATGCGGCACGCGGCAGTCGGTAAAGGCCGTGTTGATGCCGTGCATACCCAAAGCCCGAGTGTGGATAAACCTGTGGAAACTGTGGATAGCCCTAGGCAACTGTCGGTGTTGCCATAACCGCTGACGCGGCCCGCCTCGTCACCGGCGTTACGCTGGTCCGGTGATTCAGGTGTGCTCTCAGTGCGGCACCCGGTGGAACGTGCGCGACCGGCGACGCGACTGGTGTCCCCGCTGCCGCGGGGCGCTGATGGCGCCGCTGCCGGACACACCTGCGCCCGATCCGCGATGGAGTGCGCCGGGCAGCGCGCCGCCGGCCCGCCCGCCTGCCACTCCGACATGGCAGCGGACCGCGCCGCGGCTGCCGCCCGGATTCCGCTGGATCGCGGTGCGCCCCGGCGCCGCGCCGCCTCAGCGACGGGGACGTCGGCTGCTGGGGCCGACGCCTCGCTATGCGGTAATACCGCGTTGGGGTTTGGCGGACCGCGTCGACCAGGCGCCCGCGGCGGCCGAAAAGCCTTCGCGGACAGGGCCATCCGCGCCGCTCGTGCGCACCACGCTGTTCCTGAGCGTGCTGACCCTCAGCGCGGCGGCGCTGGTGTACGTCGCGCGGTATGCGCTGTTGGTGTACAACCGCAACACCTTGCTTAACTCGATCGTGGCCGCCGTCGCGGATTGGCTCGGGGTGCTGGCCAGCGTGGGAGCGATCGCGGCGGTGATCGTCTCCGGGGCGATGCTGATCCGGTGGCTGATCGCGCGGCGGGCCGCCGCGTTCGCACACCATGGCCTGCCGGAGCCGCGTTCCGTCCGGGCGCTGTGGGCGGGCTGCGCGGTGCCGTTCGCGAATCTGCTGTGGGCACCGGTGTACGTCATCGAGCTGGCGACCGTCGAAGAGCACTACTCCCGGGTGCGACGACCGATCGTCCAGTGGTGGATCGCGTGGGTGGTCAGCTACCTGGTGTCGATCTTCGCCATCTTCACCGGCTTCGCCACCGACGCCCAGGGCATCGCGAACAACACCGTGCTGATGGTTTTCGCGTATCTGTTCGCGGCGGTCACCGTGGCGGCGATCGCCCGGGTCTTCGAAGACTTCGAGCGCAAGCCGGTGGCACGTCCCGCGCACCGCTGGGTCATCGTCGAACCGGAGCACAATGCCGCCGGGCGCCCGTCGGGCGCTCCGGTTGAGTTGGAGGGGCAGGAACCGGCAGCATAGGGATATGACGTGGGCCGACGAGGTGCTCGCCGGGCACCCCTTTGTCGTGGCCCATCGCGGGGCGTCGGCCGCCCGCCCCGAACACACGCTGGCCGCCTACGACCTCGCGCTCAAACAGGGCGCCGACGGGGTGGAATGCGACGTGCGCCTGACCCGCGACGGCCACCTGGTCTGCGTGCATGACCGCCGGCTGGACCGGACGTCGACGGGAGCCGGTTTGGTCAGCACGATGACGCTCGCCGAACTGCGCGAGCTCGAATACGGCGCCTGGCACGACAGCTGGCGCGCGGACGGCGCGCACGGCGACACCAGCCTGCTGACGCTGGACGCCCTCGTTTCGCTCGTTCTGGACTGGCACCGGCCGGTCAAGCTCTTCGTCGAGACCAAGCACCCGGTCCGGTACGGCTCCCTGGTGGAGAACAAGCTCCTCGCGCTGCTGCATCGCTACGGGATAGCCGCCCCCGCATCCGCCGACCGGTCCCGCGCGGTGGTCATGTCGTTTTCGGCGGCCGCGGTCTGGCGCATCCGGCGAGCCGCGCCGTTGCTGCCGACAGTGTTGCTCGGCAAAACCGCTCGGTATCTGGCCAGCAGCGCGGCCACCGCCGTCGGCGCCACGGCCGTCGGGCCGTCGTTGGCGACGCTGAAGGACTACCCGCAACTGGTGGACCGCGCCGTCGCCCAGGGCAGGGCCGTCTACTGCTGGAACGTCGACGAATACGAGGACATCGACTTCTGCCGCGACGTCGGCGTGGCCTGGCTGGCCACCCACCACCCGGGCCGCACCAAGGCCTATTTGCAGCGGGCCCGCGCCGGCGACGGCGCTTAACCCGGTTACTGCTGTCCCTCCAGCGCGGCGGCGGGCACGGGCCCGTCGGAGGCCAGCGCGTCGAACAGCTGGCCGGCGGCGTCGTGGTTCCACACCACCACCGCGCCGGCGTCGCCGGTGGTGAACTGCCCGATCGGGACGGTCAGCGCGGTGGTCGGCCCGTGCAACGCCCAGCCGAGCCGGGCCAGGTCCCACACGTGGTCGCCCTCGCCGACGGTCATGGCGCCGGCGGCCGCCCGGGGCACCGAGTACCAGCGCAGCGGGTCGAGCCACACGGACGGGCTGGCGGCGCGGTGCAGCAGCGCCGAGAGGAACTGGCGCTGGTTGGCCATCCGGTCCAGATCCGCGCGCGGGGTGTCGCGCGACCGGACGTATCCCAGCGCGTCGCGGCCGGCCAGCTTCTGGCAGCCGACCGGTAGGTCGATGCCGGCCAGCGGATCGTTGATCGGCGCGGTCGGGCAGACGGTGATGCCGCCCAGCGCGTCGACCAGGCCCGCGAATCCGCCGAATCCGATCTCGGCGTAGTGATCGAGGCGCAGCCCGGTGGCCCGCTCCACGGTCTGGGTCAGCAGGGGCGCCCCGCCGATCGCGAACGCCGCGTTGATCTTGTCCTTGCCGTGACCGGGAATCGGCACGTACGAGTCGCGCGGGATCGAGACCATCGTCGCCGGTGTGCTCGACCAGAAGTCGGGCACGTGCACCAGCAGGATGGTGTCCGTTCTGCTGCTGCCGACGTCGCCGCCGGTTGCCAGGTCTTGTTGCTGCTCGGCGGTGAGGCCTTGGCGGCTGTCCGAGCCGACGATCAGCCAGTTGGTCCCGCGGCCGGCGGCGGGCCGGTCGGGATAGTCGGTGAGCGCCTGCCCGCGCCGCAGCGTGGTGTCGAACCACATGGCCCCGCC
>NZ_LZLY01000103.1 GCF_001673535.1 Mycobacterium sp. 1081908.1
CGCCGCGCAGGCCGAGCAGGCCGGGATCCAGGCGGCCACCGCGGCCGCCGCGCACGAAGCGGCCTTCGCCGCGACCGTGCCGCCGCCGCTGATCGCCGCCAACCGCGCCATGCTGATGACGCTGGTCGCGACCAACTTCCTGGGCATCAACACCCCGGCGATCGCCGCCGCCGAGGCGCAATACGCCGAGATGTGGGCCCAGGACGCCGCGGCGATGTACGCCTACGCCGCGTCGTCGACGACGGCGTCCGCACTGACCCCGATGGCCACGGCACCGGTCACCACCAACCTGGCGGGCTTGGCCGGCGGCGCGATCGGAGCGGCCGTCACCAATCTGGAGGGCGCCGCGCAGGGCCTGGCCGCCCAGGCGGTCATGGGGTTGTCGGCGATCCCATCGGAGCTCAATGCCGCCGGACCGTCGCTGATAAGTGGCTTCCAGTCCGGCATAGGCGAATTCGCGCAACTGATCAGCGCGCCCTTCGGCCAGGGAGCCGGCGCGCCGGGCGCGACGACGAACCCGGGAGTGATGGCGCCGATGGTCGCGCCGGACCCGGCCGTGCGGCCGGCGTTCATGCCGGCGACGCCCACCGTGCCGACGATGCGCGTGATGCCGGAGATGCAGGTGCCCGCCCGCCTGGCGCCGTCGGCGGCGATGGGTCAGGCCACCTCGGTCGGCGGGCTCTCGGTGCCCTCGGGTTGGACGCCGGCGCCGGTTCCCGCCGCTGAGGCGCCGGCCGTCTCACCAATGTCGGCCGCCCCCATACGACGTCGCGTGACCGCCGTAGCTGAATCGCGCGTAGGGATCCACGCGACCTCCGCCGTAGTTGCCGCCGGCGTAACCGCCGCCGTGCGTCGCCGGGCGAGCGGCGCCGTAGCCGCCGCCGTATGGCGCCCGACTTGTGGATGCGGCGGGCGCCATCCGGGCGGGCGCCGCCGGACGGGCGGCCGGCGCCGTCGGGGCCATCCGGGGAGGCGCGACGCGCGACACGTGGGCGCCCCCGGCCTGCGCCGCGTTCGCCGCCTCGGTGGCCGCATACGAGTTGGCGCCGAGCCCCAGGGCCTTCACGAACTCGTCGTGGATCAGGGCCGCCTCGGCGCTGATCGCCTGGTAGGCCTGGCCGTAGCCGGAAAAGGCAGCCGCCGTCGCCGCCGAGACTTCGTCGGCCGCGGCCGGGATGACTCCGGTGGTCGGAAATGCGGCGGTCACGTTGGCCGCGCTGACGGCGGAGCCGATAACGTGCAGCCGGCCGGCCGCCGCTTCAAGCAGCTCCGGCACGGTGACGACAAACGACATGTGGTGTTCCTCCTGATGCGAACCGCGGTGCCGAAGTCCGGCACTGGCTGACGTTGTGAGGAGACTATGTCATAAATTAGGAATCAATGTCTAGTTATCTTCTGCTAATTCTCTGATTTGATCTTCAAATCGCTGTTCAGGACGCTTTGACCGTGTTTTGGCATCCGGTTACTCTGGGAGGCATGCCAAGAACCAATGCGGCCGGCTGGGGGCTGAAGCGCCTGCTCGAGGCCACGCTGAACCGCGATATCACCATTGAGCAGCTGCGTGACGCCTGCGGCGTCACCAAGGGCCGGTGGTACGGCGGCGTTGGGCGGGCGAACGCCGACGACTTCCCGGACGCGGAGGAAGCCCGGCGCGCGGCTCACGCCTTCGGGCTCAGCGCCACGTGGCTGCAGGTCGAGCTCGGCCTCATCACGCTCGACGACGTGCGCGAGGCCTTGGACGAGTCGCGGGCCCTAGACCCCTTCAAGGTCACCACCCGCCAGCGAGTGCTGCAGATCCCGAACCCGCCGGAGCAGCCGCGCGGCTAGGTCGCCGCCGGGCACGGGCAAACCGCGCCGCCAAAGCGGTAGCGTCAGTGTTACTGGCTGGGCTGTCGACGTGCCGCGATGGGAGAGAAACCATGAAGCACTGGATCATCGGCGGACTGGCCGCAGTGCTGATGGCCGGCGGCCTGATCGCGTCTGCGCCCCCGGCCAGCGCCGGTTGCCTGTACGGCGGACCTTTTCTCAGCAAGTGCGACGGACCCGTCCAGCCCGACGGCACCTGGCAACGTTGCGTCGCATTCACCCGCCTGATACCCAGCGGCGCCAGCTCCTTCCTGGTGCCCGAAAAGCGCTGCGACTTGATGGGCCCCGGCCAGAATCCCGGGGATTTCGCCTTCACCGACCCACCGACGCACCTCGACGACTGAGCCGTTCGCCTCATCCCCCCGCTGGCGGCTGGGTCACCACCGTCGGCTTGAATCCGTAACGCGGAGCGGCGAAGTGCGCGACGCCGCGGCCGCCCCCACTACCCATCAGCGGCACGCCACCAAGGGCATTGGTGGCGGGTTCGGCGGCCGCGCCGGTCGCGAGGCCGTTGAGCGTCACGACGGCGGGGCTTGCCGGCGGGGCCACGCCCGCCCACGACGCCGGGACCGACAGCCCCCCAACCGAAGTCGCCCTCCCGATGGTTCCGGCGGCGCCGCTCGCGGCGCCCGAAACGGCGTGCGGCACCGCCTCGACGGCCTTGGCGGCGCCCTCGGCGGCCTTGGCGGCCTGCGGCATCATCGCCTGCGCCAGGCCCTGAATATCCTTGAAGGCGGTGGTGAAAAGACGTGTGGGAGAGATCAATCGGATGAAGGCGTCGAAGCCCGAGCTGGCGTCGACGGTCGCCGACCCGGTCAGTCCCTCAACCAGGTCCCCAAGCGCTCCGGCCACGATGATGCCGTCGCCGTTGGCGTTCCAGGCGTGCCCGGTCAGGCCGAGGGCGGCGGCGGGGTTGACGAGCCAGGGCGGTGAATTCGTCAGACCGGCCAGGCCGAACAGCACGTTGGGAATCCCGTAGAGCCCCTGTCCGCCGGTGGCGGCTCCGGCCGCCTGGGCGACCGCCGCGGCCTGCGCGCCCAGGCCGGCCGGATCCGTGGCGGGTGCCGCGGGGCCGAACGGCGTCAGCGCCGAGGCCGCCGCCGATGAACCCGCATAGCCGTACATTGCGGCCGCATCCTGCGCCCACATTTCCGCGTACTGTGCCTCGGTGGCCGCGATCGCCGCGGTGTTCTGCCCCAGGAAATTCGTCGCCAACAGGGTCATCAACAGCGCCCGGTTGGCCGCGATCACCGGCGGTGGCACCGTCGCGGCAAACGCCGCCTCGTAGGCACCCGCCGCCGCCGCGGCCTGGGTTGCGGCCTCCCCGGCCTGCCCGGCGGTGCCGCTCAGCCACCCGACCTGGGATCCCGCCGCGGCGGCCATGGCCGCCGCCGCCGGACCCTGCCATGGCCCGTCGGTCAGGCCGGCGATCAGCGATCGGTAGGACGACGCCGTGTCCTGCAGCTCGGTCGCCAGCGCGTCCCAGGCGGCCGCGGCAGTCAGCATGGGTACCGACCCGGGACCCGAATACATCAGCGCGGAGTTGATCTCCGGCGGTAACTGCGCGAAATCCAGCATGGCTACTCTCGCCTAACCGACCGCGTTGGTGTTGGCCGCTTCGGTGGCCTCATACGAGCCGGCGCTGACGCCGAGCGTCGTCGCCAACAGGTCCCGCATAGCCGCAGCCTGGGCGCTGACCTCCTGGTAAAGCCTTGCGTGCGAAGCGAAGTGCGCCGCGGTCAGCATCGACACCAGATCCGCGGCCGCCGGGACCACCCCCGTCGTCGGGGCGGCCGCGGCGGCATTTCCCGCCGCCACCAACGCATTCAGGGCCTGCATTTCGGCGGCGGCCCCGGCAAGGATCTCTGGCTGTGTGATCACGATCGACATGTGTCCTCCCAAAAATGTATGCGATCAACGGATTTCGGCGCGACGGCGTCACCGAAGCAGCTCAGAGGTTAGGCCTGCCACCGCCGGGCATCGCAACCCTTCGTCCGCCGTGTTCATTGGCGGGCCGAAAACTGTTCATGTAGCTGCACCAATGTGCTGCACCTTTTGCGTACGGCATGAAAGATGTTGCAAACCAATATGATTAGAGTTCGACATGAATTCCGGAGCGGTTGCCGCGACACGCACTAGGCTTTGCCGACGCTAAAAGCGCGCCCGGGCGGGCTATCGTCCACACATGGTCCGCAAATCGATCGCATTGGCCGCCGCCGGATTGACCGTCGCCGCGTTGTCGGCGTGCGACAAGCACAACGCCGCGCCGGCCCCGGGGGCGAATCCGCGTCAGGTGACCGTCGTCGGCTCGGGGCAGGTCCAGGGCGTCCCGGACACCCTGACCGCCGACGCCGGCATCGAATTCACCGCACCCGACGTCACCGCCGCGATGAACCAGACCAACGATCGCCAGCAGGCGGTGATCAACGCGCTCGTCGGCGCGGGCCTGGACCGCAAGGACATCAGCACCACCACGGTCACCCTGGAGCCCCAGTACGGCAGCGGCACAACGACGATCACCGGCTACCGCGCGACCAACGCGATCCGGGTCAAGATCCACCCAGCCGACGCCGCGTCGCGGATGCTGGCCCTCATCGTGACCACCGGCGGCGACGCCACCCGGATCAGCTCGGTCAGCTACTCCATCGCCGACGACTCGCAGCTGGTCAAGGACGCCCGCGCGCGGGCATTCAACGACGCCAGGGCCCGCGCCGACCAGTACGCCCAGTTGTCCGGCCTGCGGTTGGGCCGGGTGCTTTCCATCTCGGAGGTCTCGGGCGGCCAGCCCGCGCCCGGCGGGCCGCCGGCGCCGCGCAGCACGGCGGCGGTTCCGTTGGAACCCGGCCAGCAGACCGTGAGTTTCTCTGTGACCGCGGTGTGGGAGTTGGACTAGCGGGCTGGCTACTGCTCGTAGACCCGGGGATCCAAGGTGCCGATGTACGACAGGTCGCGGTAGCGCTCGTCGTAATCCAGGCCGTAGCCCACCACGAAATCGTTCGGAATGTCGAAGCCCACGTAGGCGATCTCGACCTTGGAGCGCATCGCGTCGGGCTTGCGCAGCAGCGTGCACACCCGCAACGAACGCGGATGCCGGCTCTTGAGATTGCGCAGCAACCACGACAGGGTCAGCCCGGAGTCGACGACGTCCTCGACGATCAGCACGTCGCGATCGTGGATGTCACGGTCCAGGTCCTTCATGATCCGCACCACGCCCGACGAGGACGTCGAGGACCCGTAGGAGCTCACGGCCATGAATTCGAACTGGGTGGGCACCGGGATCGCGCGAGCCAGGTCAGTGACAAAAATCACCGCGCCCTTGAGCACGGTGATCAGCAACAGATCCTCGCCGGACTGGGCGGCAAGCTCGCGGTAGTGGGTGCCGATCTCCTCGCCGAGTTCGGCGATGCGGGCCTGAATCTGCTCCTCGGTGAGCAGCACCGACTTGATATCCCCCGGATACAGCTCCACGGGCTGCGCGGGGGTGACAGCCGGGGAGATCTGGGCCACGCCCACAGAGTGCCACGCCAGCGGCCGAATAACCAACGACTGCCCCCGTTTACACAGGCTCGCGCCACATCGTCAGCACGCCGTCGCGCCGCCCGGCGAACAATCGCTCGCCGCGCAGCGCGGATCCCACCGCGACGCCACCCTGCCCGCGCCACGCCGTGACGAGCGTGTCCACGCCGCGAATCTGCTTGTCGGTCAACCCCGTCGCGCCCCCGGCCAGCAGCCAGCCGCGGATCACCGTGCGCCGAACCGGGTCCGGCAGCGCGGCCAGCGAGCTGGGCAAGAGCCCCGCCTCCGTCCGCACCCCGGGCAGCGCCTGCGCGGCGAGCGCGTCGATCATCTCGGTGTCCTCGCGCAGCGCGGTCGCCGTGCGCGCCAACGCCTCGGCCACCCCGCCGCCGAGCACGTCCTCCAGCAGGGGCAGCACCTCGAGGCGCAGCCGCGCGCGGGTGAAGCGGCGGTCGGTGTTGTGCGGATCCTGCCAGCCGGTCAGCCCCAGCTCGGCGCACGCGGCGTGCGTCACGGACCGGCGCACCCCCAACAGCGGCCGGCACCATGGGGGATCGTGCGGCCGCATCCCGGCGATCGAGCGTCCCCCGGAGCCGCGGCCCAGCCCCAACAGCACGGTCTCCGCCTGATCGTCGAGCGTGTGCGCCAACAACACCGGGCCGTCGCCGCTGGCGCTCAAAGCCGCATAGCGGGCCGTGCGCGCCGCCGCCTCCGGGCCACCGTCCTCGCCCACCTGGACGCAAAGCACTTGCGCGTCAACACATCCCAGGGCGAGCGCCTGCTTGCGGGCGGTCTCGGCGACGGTCGCCGAGCCGGGCTGCAGGCCGTGGTCGACGATCACGGCGGTGGTGGGACGGAGCGGGGCGGCGACCGCGGTGAGCGCCAGGGAGTCGGGGCCGCCGGATAGCGCCACGCGCCACCGCTTTCCGGTGGCGAGGTAGGTATTGGCGAAAGCCTCGACAGCCGCGCGCAGCTGCCCTACAGCACCCTGTCGATCCATCGCTGGGGGTCTTCGATTTCGGCGGGCAGCGGCAGCGTTTCGGGGCCCGACCAGATGGTGTTGAACCGCTGCATTCCGACCTTGCCCACGACGTGGTCGACGAACGCCTTGCCGCGGGTGTACTGGCTGAGCTTGGCGTCGAGGCCGAGCAGTGCGCGCAGCAGCCGCTGCAGGGGCGGCTGCTTGCGATGGCGGCGCTCGTCGAAGCGGCGGCGGATGGTGGCCACCGACGGCACCACGACCGGCCCGACGGCGTCCATCACGTGATCGGCGTGGCCCTCCAGCAGCGTCCCGAGCACCAGCAGCTGATCCAGCGCCTCGCGTTGCGGCTCGGACTGCACGGCGCGCACCAGGCCGAGAATCCCGGCCGCATTGGCGTCCGTGGACCCGTTCCCGCGGCTGCGGACGAATTCGGCGAGCCGGATCGCCACCTCCCGGATGTCCTCCCCCGCGTCCTGCGTCAGCAGCCCCAGCGCCTGGGACATGTAGCCGGACAGCCACGGGTTGGCGGTGAACTGGACCCGATGGGTCACCTCGTGCAGGCACACCCAGAGCCGAAAGTCGGAGGGGTCGACCCGAAGCTGGCGCTCGACGGCGATGACGTTCGGATACACCAACAGCAGACAGCCTTCTTTCGCGGCGGCGAACGGGTCGTACTGGCCGAGAATGCCCGACGACACGAACGCCAGCACGGCGCCCGTCTGCGCGCCGGTGATGCGGCCGGTGAGAAACCCCCGCGGCTTGTCGCTGCCGTTGGTCATCACCCGCATCGACTCGGCCGCAGCGCCGATCCACTGCAGGCGGTCGACGATGCGGGCGGCCGGAATCACACCATCGGTGGTCAGGCCCGTGACGTCGCGCACCGGCGGCTCGGCCTTGGCGGCCGCGCTCGTCAGCTCCTCGACCACCTGGCGGCGGGTGTAGTCGCTGGCCGCCGGGCCGGGCCGGGCCAGGCGCTGCCCGACGGTCGCCGCGAACCGCCAGTCGACGGCGGTCCCGAGGGTCAGGCTGGACGAGGCGGTCATGCGCACCCGCAGAACCACAGCTTGGTGGCCAGGGCGTCCATCGCGTTGCGGCCGTTCGGGCCCGCGTCGTTGGACAGGAACGCGAACGTGAGCACCCGCCCGCTGCGGTCGGTGAGCACCCCGACCAACGAGTTGACCGCGGTCAACGAGCCGGTCTTGGCCCGCAGCCAGCCGGCGGGGCCGCGATCGGTGGCCGCGTCGAGGAACCGGTCACCCAGCGTTCCGCTGCCGCCGGCGATCGGCAGCAGGTCCAGCAGCGCCCGCAGCGCCGGCTGGTCGGGTCCGGCGGCGGCCTGCACCACGCCGTCCAGCGTCTTGGCCGTCAGCCGATCGTCGACGGAAAGCCCGCTGGAATCCACCAGCCTGGCCCCGGCGGTGTCGACGTGCGCGGTGCTCAACCGGTTGGTCACGGCGTCGACCGCCCCGGCGAAGCTCTGCGGCCGGTTGATCGCGGCGGCGACCTCCCGGGCGATGCACTCGGCCAGCACGTTGTCGGAGTGGTCCATCATCTCGGACAGCCGCTGGACCAGCGGCGCGGACTGCACAACGGCCAATTGCCGGGCGCCGGACGGCGCCGTGGCGATCGTCACCGCGCCCGGGTCCAGGCCGAGCGCCTTGGCCAGCTCCCGGCCGGCGTCCAGCGCCGGCGTCTTGGACCGCCGGGAGTTGACCGTGGTGGGCTGGATGCGGCCGGCGTCGATCATCACCGACTCGATCGGCGCGATGTCGCCGTTGTCGACGTCGGCCGGGTCCCAGCCGGGCGCCATCGTCGGTCCGCTGAACGCCGAGGTGTCCACCTGCACCGCGGTCGGGGTCACCCCGCTGCGGCGCACCTGCTCGGCCAGGTCGCTGATGCGCGCCGCGCCGCGGTACCAGGTGTCCACTCCGGGCGGCGCCGCCGAAAGCACCGGATCCCCGGCGCCCACCAGCACGACGGGCCCCTGGGCGTTCTGGCTGCCCGCGACCACCCGGGTGCTGATCCGGGCCTGACGGTCGAGCGTGAGCAGCGCGGCCGCCGCGGTCAGGACCTTGTTGGTCGACGCCGGCACCAGTGGCAGGTCGTCGGCCACCCGCCACAGTTCCTTGCCGGTGATGGCGTCGGTGATCCGGCCACCCAGCCGGCCCAGGTTGGGATCGGCGGCCGCCGGTGCCAGCGCGGCGGCCACCCCGGCCGGGCTGGGCGTTTCGGCGGTGTCGGCGACCGGGACCACGCCCGGCTTGACCGTCGGCGGGCGCGGCGGCGGCACCGGCACGTGCGAGGCGCCGACGCCGTGGCCTCCCGTGGTGAAAAACGTTGCCGCAGCCACCACCGCGGCGACGAACGCCAGCACGGCCAACCCGATGAACACCTGGGTGGATTTCCGCCAGCGAGTAGGACCCATCACTCTCCTGACTGTTTGGACCCATTCTGCCGAATCGGCCGCGATGCGCTCGACTAGGGTGATGCCCGACCCAACCGACCGACCCCGGTCCACCCCTCGTGAAGGAGCCCGTGCGGTGCAATTCGACGTCACCATCGAAATTCCGAAAGGTCAACGCAACAAGTACGAGGTCGATCACGAGACGGGCCGGGTGCGGCTGGACCGCTACCTCTACACCTCGATGGCTTACCCCACCGACTACGGCTTCATCGAGGACACCCTCGGTGAGGACGGCGACCCACTGGACGCGCTGGTGCTGCTGCCGCAGTCGGTGTTCCCCGGTGTGATCGTGGAGGCGCGCCCGGTGGGCATGTTCCGGATGGTCGACGAGGCGGGCGGCGACGACAAGGTGTTGTGCGTGCCGGCCGGCGACCATCGCTGGGACCACATCCAGGACATCGGCGACGTGCCGGAGTTCGAACTGGATGTCATCAAGCACTTTTTCTCGCAGTACAAGGCGTTGGAGCCGGGCAAGTTCGTCAAGGCGGCGGACTGGGTCGACCGGGCCGAAGCCGAGGCCGAGGTGCAGCGTTCGGTGGAGCGGTTCAAGGCGTCCGGGCACTAACGCTCTGGGCGAAACCGCGTGCCGCGACGCGGTGGCATCCTGGCGATGTGACCCCGTTGTGGCATTTCGCCTCCAATTTCTGGTGGCTGATTTTCCCGCTGGGCGGCTCGATCGGCGCGGGCATTCGGGCCGTCGTCGCCGCCAACGAACGTCGGGCCGACCGGCGGCTGGAACGCTACCGGCTGAAGCAGCAGGCCAAGATCGCCGCTGCGGAGGCGGCGGGGCGCAGCCGCGACAACAGGGAAAGCTCGCGCCGGGAGCTCGCCAAAATCATTGCGTCGCATGACCGTACCGATGCGCGGTGGTTCGACTACGAACTCGACCTCGCCAAGTTGCTGGACTTCCCGATGATGACGGACATGCGCGACCCGCTGACCATCGCCTTTCACAAGGCGAAGCGGCGCGCGGACCTGCTGCGCCCGGACCGGGCCGAGGACGTGGAGGCCCTCGCCGGCGATCGCGGTGCGCAGGTGGGATACCGCGACGCCGTCCACGAGTACATCAGCGCCTTCGAAATCGCCGAGGCCGAGGCGATTCGCCGTCGCCGCAGCGACTTCTCGGAGTACGACCAGCAACGGCTGGCGCGCGCGCAGCACCTGCTGCACCTGGCCCAGGACGAGGCGGCCACGCGCGAGGAACGGCAGAGCGCCTACCTGCGGGCCGCCAAGGAACTCGACGGGCTGATCGTGCTGCCCGCGCCGGCGCGGGCCGCCATCGAGCTGCGGATCGCCGGCCAGATCGAGGCCTAACGCGTCGCCGCGGCGGCCTGGCGCCGATTGCGCAACACGCTCCAGCCCAGGGCCGCCCCGATGAAGACGACGCCCACCGAGGCGGTGAGCGCTTCGGGCACCTGGAACCCCGGCTCGATGGACGCCAGCATGATCACCGACAGCGCGCCGATCGCCCAGTGCGCGCCGTGTTCGAGGTACACGTAGCGATCCAGCGCGTCCTGCTGGACCAGGTAGATGGTGATCGACCGGACGAACATCGAGCCGACCAGCCCCAGGCCCAGCGCGATCACGATCGGGTCGGAGGTGATCGCGAAGGCGCCCGTGACGCCGTCGAAGGAGAAGGCGGCGTCGAGCACCTCGAGGTAGACGAACAGCGTCAGCCCGGCCTTGCCCACCGCGCTGCCGGCCGGCTTGCCGTCCGCCACCGCGTCGAGGTCCTGGGGTCGAAACGCCCGGCTCAAGCCGTTGACGATCAGATAGGAGATCAGACCCAGGACCCCGGCGGTCAGCACCGTCGCACGCTCGTCGCCGGAGTGCGTCAGCTCCGTCGCCGCCAGGACCAGCGCGACCCCGGCCGCCACCACCGACACCTGACCGAGCCGTCCGATGCGGGCAAATGGGACCTCAATCCACTTGAGCCACTTGATGTCTCGGTCGTGAAACACGAAATCCAAAAACAACATCAACAGGAAGATCCCGCCGAACGCCGCGATCTGGGGGTGGGCGGCGGCGATCAGCTTTTCATAGCTGGGCGAGCCGTCCGGGAACTCCATCGCGCCGTGCGGCGGCGGATTCAGCGCCAACTCGAACGCGCGGACCGGTCCGAGGCCCGCGGTGGCCCAGACGATGAGCAACGGGAAGAACAACCGCATGCCGAAGACGGCGATCAGGATCCCCAGCGTCAGGAACATCTGCCGCCAAAACGGGCTCATCTGCTTCAGGATCGCCGCGTTGATGATGGCGTTGTCGAACGACAGCGACACCTCGAGGACGGCCAGCACCAGCAGCAAAAAGAGGGCGTTCAGGCCGCCGTGGAGGTATCCGATCGCGAGGGCCGCGACGGTGACGAACAGCGAGATCCCGAAGATGCGGAACGCGGCCATGGATCCTTCCCCAACAGCCGCCCACGATAGCGACCGCCTCGCCGGCGCGGGCCGCCGACGCCGGCGCACTTACTATTTTCAAATTGTGGCGATGCCCGAAGCCGGCGGTACCCAAGCCTCCACCGGGGCCGGCCCGGTCGCGCGCGGCAGCGTGGCCCGGGTCGCCACCGCCACCGCGCTGACCGCGCTGTGCGGGTATGCGGTGATCTATCTGGCCGCTCGCGACCTGGCGCCGCGCGGCTTTTCGATATTCGGGGTGTTCTGGGGGGCGTTCGGTCTGGTCACCGGGGCCGCCTTCGGCCTGCTGCAGGAAACCACCCGCGAGGTGCGGTCGGAGAGCTACCTCAGCGACATCGGGGCGGCGCCCGTCAGCCGGACCCATCCCCTGCGCGTCGCCGCGATGATCGGCGTGGCCGCGGCGGTCGTGATCGCCGCCAGCTCGCCGCTGTGGAGCGGACGGGTGTTCGTGGCGGACCGCTGGTTGTCGGTCGGGCTGCTTTCCGTCGGGCTGGCCGGCTTCTGCCTGCACGCCACCCTGTTGGGCATGCTGGCCGGCACCAATCACTGGACCGCGTACGGGGCGCTGATGGTGACCGACGCGGTGATCCGGGTGACGGTCGCCGCGGCCACGTTCGTGATCGGATGGGGCCTGACTGGTTTCCTGTGGGCGACGGTGGCGGGCGCGACGGCCTGGCTGATCGTCCTGGCGGCCTCGCCGACGGCCCGCGCGGCGGCCCGGCTGCTGACGCCGGGTAGCACGTCGACCTTCCTGCGCGGCGCCGCGCACTCCATCACCGCGGCCGGCGCCAGCGCGATTCTGGTGATGGGGTTTCCGGTGCTGCTGAAGCTGACCAGTAGCGAGTTGGGCGCACAGGGCGGCGTCATCATCCTGGCCGTGACGTTGACCCGCGCGCCGCTGCTGGTGCCGCTGACCGCCATGCAGGGCAATCTCATCGCGCACTTCGTCGACGAGCGCAGCGACCGGCTTCGGGCGCTGATCGCGCCGGCGGCGATCATCGGCGGCGTCGGCGCGGTCGGGGTGCTGGCGGCGGGCGTCATCGGCCCCTGGCTGCTCCGGGTCGCCTTCGGGCCGCAATACCAGGCCAGCAGCGCGCTGTTGGCGTGGCTGACCGCGGCCGCGGTGGCGATCGCGATCCTGACGCTGACCGGCGCGGCCACGGTCGCGGCGGCGCTGCACCGCGCCTACGCGCTGGGGTGGGTCGGCGCGACGGTGGCGTCGGGGCTGTTGCTGTTGTTGCCGCTGCCGCTGCAGACGCGCACCGTGGTCGGCCTGTTGTGCGGACCGATGGTCGGAATCGGCGTGCATCTGGTGGCGCTCGCGCGCTCCGGACGCTTAACCGGCTGATCCTGGCTAACCTGGTGGGCATAAATGGGCACTGAACCGCGCTACCCGGACGTCTGGATCGTCATTCCCGCCTTCAACGAAGCCGCCGTGATCGGCGAGGTGATAGCCGACGTGCGCTCGGTCTTCGACCACGTCGTCTGCGTCGACGACGGCAGCACCGACGGCACCGGTGAGATCGCGCTGCGGGCCGGGGCGCACCTGGTGCGCCATCCGGTCAACCTGGGCCAGGGCGCGGCCATCCAGACCGGCGTCGAGTACGCCCGCCGCCGGCCCGGGGCGCAGGTCTTCGTCACGTTCGACGCCGACGGCCAGCACCGCGTCAAAGACGTCGCCGCGATGATCGACCGGCTGGGTGTGGGCGACGTCGACATCGTCATCGGGACCCGGTTCGGTTCGCCCGGGGGCAGCCGCCCACCGCTTTTCAAGCGGATCGTGCTGCGGACCGCCGCGCGGTTGAGCCGGCGCGGACGCCGACTCGGCTTGACCGACACCAACAATGGGCTGCGGGTGTTCAACAAGAAGGTCGCCGACGGGCTGGACATCACCATGAGCGGCATGAGCCACGCCAACGAGTTCGTCATGCTGATCGCCGAAAACCGTTGGCGCGTGGCCGAACAACCGGTCGAGGTGCTCTACACCGAATACTCGAAGTCGAAGGGCCAGCCCCTGCTCAACGGCGTCAACATCATCTTCGACGGGTTTCTGCGAGGGAGGATTCCGAGATGAACTGGATCCAGGTGCTGCTGATCGGGGCGATCGTCGCGCTGCTGGTCTATCTGTTGCGGTCCCGCCGGAGCTCGCGGTCCAAGGCGTGGGTCAAGGTCGGCTACGTCCTGTTCGTGTTCGGCGGCATCTACGCCGTGCTGCGGCCCGACGACACGACGGTGGTCGCGCACTGGTTCGGCGTGCGCCGCGGCACGGACCTGATGCTTTACGCGCTGATCATCGCGTTCAGCTTCACCACCCTGAGCACCTACATGCGGTTCAAGGACTTGGAGTTGCGCTACGCGCGACTGGCCCGGGCGGTGGCGCTGGAGGGGGCGCAGGTGCCCGAGGCGCAGGCGCCGAACGTGTGATCAGGGCGAGAAATCGGCCAGAATTCCGCCCTGAGTTCACGCTCGGCGCGAGGTCACACGGCGTGGCCCGCGCGGAAGTACTCCACGGTGCGGCGCACGCCCTCGTCGAGCTGAACCTGCGGGCGCCAGCCCAAAACCCTTTCCGCCAAACCGATGTCGAGGCATGACCGCTTCAGGTCGCCCAGGCGGTCGGGATGGAACTCCGGGTCGTCAGGTCCGCCGACGGCCGCGGCCACCGCCGAATGCAGTTGGCGGTCCGAGGTTTCGATCCCGGTGCCGACGTTGAACCGCTGCCCGCCGCCCGCGTCCCCGGCCGCCTTGACGAACGCGTCGACCACGTCGTCGACGTAGACGTAGTCGCGGGTCTTGCCCCCGTCACCGAAGACCTTGGTGGGCTTGCCCGCCAGCAACGCCTGGGCGAAGATCGCCACCACCCCCGCCTCGCCGTGCGGGTCCTGGCGGGGGCCGTACACGTTGGCGGGCGCGATGTGCGAGCAATCCAGGCCGTACAGGTTGCGGAAGGTGTTCAGGTAGATTTCGCCGGCCACCTTTCCGGCGGCATATGGCGAAGAAGGATCAGTCGGGACGTCCTCACTGGTCGGGTACACCGGCGGGGTCCCGTAGATGGACCCTCCCGACGAGGTGTGCACGATCTTGCGCACGCCGGTCTGGCGCGCCGCCTCGGCCAGGCGGATGGTGCCGATGACGTTGACCGACGCGTCGAACTGGGGGTTGGCCACCGAGTGCCGCACGTCGATCTGCGCGGCCAGGTGAAACACCACCTCCGGCCGGTGCTCGTCGAGGATCGCGTGCAGGTCCGCCGTCACGATGTCCGCCTCGACGAAGACGTGCGCCGGGTTGTCGGCCAGGTGCTCGAGGTTGGTCGCGCGACCCGTGGCGAAATTGTCCAGCCCCACCACCGTGTGACCGTCGGCCAGTAGACGGTCGACTAGCGTCGACCCGATGAATCCGGCTCCCCCGGTGACCAGTGCGCGCACCGGCCCACCATACAAGCGGGGGGTCATCGCGGTAGCCGCCGCACTCGTCGTCGCGCAGCTGGGGGTCCGCGCGGTGCTGGCCTTCGGGGGCTACTTCTACTGGGACGACCTGATCCTCGTCGGCAAGGCCGGAACCCAGGGCCTACTGTCGCCGTCCTATCTGTTCGACGACCACGACGGCCACGTGATGCCGGCCGCGTTCCTGGTCGCCGGCGCGATCATTCGGCTGGCGCCGCTGGACTGGACCGGCCCGGCGATCAGCCTGCTGGT
This sequence comes from Mycobacterium sp. 1081908.1, assembly GCF_001673535.1. Taxonomy (GTDB): domain Bacteria; phylum Actinomycetota; class Actinomycetes; order Mycobacteriales; family Mycobacteriaceae; genus Mycobacterium. Next base: position 14,938 of record NZ_LZLY01000103.1, read on the forward strand.
GCTGCAGCTGTTGGCCTCGCTGGCGCTGTTGCGGGCGCTGTACGTCATCCTCGGCTGGCGGTGGGTGCTGCTGCTGCCGTTGACGTTCGCGTTGTTCAGCCCGCTGGGGGTGCCGGGGTTCGCCTGGTGGGCGGCGGCGCTGAACTCGCTGCCCCTGCTGGCCGCGCTGGCGTGGGTGTGCGCCGACGCGATCCTGCTGGTCCGCACCGGCAACCGGCGCTACGCGCTGACCGGCGTGCTGGCCTACCTCGGCGGGCTGCTGTTCTTCGAGAAGGCCGCCGTCATCCCGTTCGTCGCCTTCGCGGTGACCGCGCTGTTGTGGCACGTGCGGGGCGATGGGTCCGCGGTGCGGACGGTGTGGCGCGCCGGACTGCGGCTGTGGGTCGCGTCGCTGGCGCTGACCACCGCGTGGGTGGCGCTGTACCTGGCTGTGGTCAACCAGAAACGGTGGAGCTCCGACCTGGCGATGACGGGGGACCTGCTGTGGCGGTCGATCACCCACGGCATCGCGCCGGGGCTGGCCGGCGGGCCGTGGCACTGGGACCGGTGGGCCCCGGCGTCGCCGTGGGCCACTCCCCCGCCGTCGGCGATGGCGCTGGGCTGGCTGGTGCTGGCCGGGCTGGTCGCGCTGTCGCTGCTGCGCAAGCAGCGCATCGGGGCGGTGTGGCTGACCGCGGCCGGCTATGCCGTCGCGTGCCAAGTGCCGATCTATCTGATGCGGTCGTCGCGGTTCACCGCGCTGGAGCTGGCCCAGACCATGCGGTATTTCCCGGATCTCGTCGTGGTGCTGGCGCTGCTGGCCGCCGTCGCGCTGTGCGCGCCCAACCGCCCGGCCGCGGCGCGGTGGCTGGACGCGTCGCGCAAACGCGTCGTGGTGACAGCCGTTTTGGCGGCGGCGTTCGTGGCCAGCAGCCTGTATTCGACCGCGACGTTCCTGACCAGCTGGCGCGACAACCCCGCCCAGCCCTACCTGCGGAACGCGCGCGCCAGTTTGGCTGCGGCGCACGCTGTTTCGGACGCGCCGCTGCTGGACCAGGAGGTCGATCCGCTGGTGCTGCAGCGAGTGGCCGCGCCGGAGAACCTGGCCAGCCACATGTTCGCCCTGCTGCGCGACCGGCCCGAATTCGCCTCGGCGACAACGCAACTGCGAGTGCTCGACAGTTCCGGCCGGCTGATCAACGCGCGGGTCACCTGGGTCCGCACCATAGTGCCGGGCCCCATGCCGCAGTGCGGGTACTTCGCCCAGCCGGACCGGCCGGCTCGGCTGACGCTCGACGGGCCGCTGCTGCCCGCGGATTGGACCGTCGAACTCAATTACCTTGCCAACAGCGAGGGTTCGATGACGGTGTCGCTGTCCGAGGGACCCGACGTCAAGGCGCCGGTGCATCCGGGGCTCAACCGCGTGTTCGTCCGGCTGCCGGGCGCCGGGAACGCGATCACCGTGCGGGCCAACACCGCCGCGCTGTCGCTGTGCCTCGCGTCGGGGCCGGTGGGCTTCGTCGCGCCGGCCTAGCGGCCCGCCGAGCGTGCGGCCAGCCGCACGCTCGCGCCCGAATGTGCGGCTGGCCGCACGCTCGGCGGAAATTTGGAGCCACCTAGGAGAATCGAACTCCTGACCTGCTCATTACGAGTGAGCCGCTCTGCCGACTGAGCTAAGGTGGCGTGCCCTGCGGGCGGCACGAGTCTACGGCAGCCGGGCTGGCCCGCCCAAGTTCAGTCGCGCAGTTCCTGGCCGAAGCTGGCCACCATGGCGTCCACGGCGAACTTGGGTTTGACGTTGACCGCCAGCGCCTCGCGGCACTCGAGCACCGCCTCGATGCAGCGCAGCAGCTTCTCGGGCGAGGCGTGGGCCGCCAGGGCCGCCACCCGCTCGGCCATGTCCGGATGGTTCGCCTGGACGCCGCCGGCGCGGGCCGACACCACCAGCGCGTCGCGGAAGTACGTCGCGAGGTCGATCAGCGCCCGGTCCAGGGCATCGCGCGACGCCCGCGTCTGCCGGGACTTCTGCCGTCGCTCGAGGTCCTTGATCGCCCCCGTGGCGCCGCGCATCGCGCCCGCGGTGCCCTTGCCCGTGCCACCGGCGCCGAGCGCCGTGCGCAGCTCCTCCGTCTCGGCCTCGGCGCGGTCCGCGGTCAGCACGACGGCCTCGGCCTCGGCGGCGGCCACCAGCTCCTCGGCGGCGGCGTACGCCCGCGACGGGGTCGCGGCGTCGCGCACCAGGCCCAGCGCCCGCTCCCGTCGTTGCCGCGCCTCGGAATCGGTGGCGAGCCGGCGCGCCCGCCCCACGTGGCCGCCGCTGACCGACGCGGCCCAGTTGGCCGTGTCGGCGTCCAGGCCGTCGCTGTCGACCAGCACCCGCGCGATCGCCTCGGTCGGCGGGGTCACCAGCGCGACGTGCCGGCACCGGGACCGCAGCGTGACCGCGATGTCCTCGGGATCCACCGACGGCGCGCACAGCAGGAACACCGTCGACGGCGGCGGTTCCTCGACCACCTTCAGCAGCGCGTTCGCGGCGCCTTCGGTCAACCGGTCGGCGTCCTCGATGACCACGATCTGCCGGTGCCCGGTCGTCGGGCGCCGCGACGCGATCTGCACGATGGCGCGCATCTCGTCCACGCCGATGGACAGACCCTCGGGAATGACCCGGCGCACGTCGGCATGGGTGCCGGCCATGGTCGTCGTGCACGCGCGGCACTGCCCGCAGCCCGGCTGCCCATCCGAAGTGCACTGCAGCGCGGCCGCGAAGCACAGCGCGGCCACCGAGCGGCCGGAGCCCGGCGGGCCGGTGATAAGCCACGCATGTGTCATAGTCCCGTCAGCCGGATCGCTGTGAGCGGTATCACCGCGGGCCGCGCGGGCGGCGGCGAGCAGCGAGGCCACCACGGCCTCTTGGCCTACCAGCCGCGTAAACACCCCGGACATCACCGGCAACAGTAGTGACACCGGCCGACAGATACCGATCGGCCACCGTATCGCGACGAACCCGTTACATTTCCGGGCGTTTCGGCAGGTGCCGGCGACTTGCCGAGATGCTTATTGTTTTCCGCCAAGTCGGCCCTGCCCGATACGGTGGATTGGTGGCAACCGAGGCAGCACTGCCCGGGCGGATCAGCGCGTTCGTCCGGTGGGTGGTGCGCACCCCGTGGCCGCTGTTCACGCTGAGCATGCTGCAGGCCGACATCATCGGCGGCCTGTTCGTGCTGGGCTTCCTGCGCTACGGCCTGCCGCCCCAGGACCGCATCCAGCTGCAGGACCTGCCCCCGATCAACCTGGCGGTCTTCGTCAGCGTCGTGATCTCCCTGTTCCTGGCCACGACCGTGATCAACCTCAGGCTGATGCTGCCGGTGTTCCGGTGGCAGCGCCGCGACAACCTGCTCGCCGAGGCCGATCCAGCCGCCACCGAGGTGGCCCGCAGCCGCGCGTTGCGCATGCCCTACTACCGCACCATCACCAGCATGGCGATGTGGTGCATCGGCGGCGTGGTGTTCATCGTCGCCAGCTGGTCGGTGGCCAAGTACGCCGCGCCCGTCGTCGCGGTCGCCACGGCGCTGGGCGCGGCCGCGACGGCGATCATCGGCTACCTGCAGTCCGAACGGGTGCTGCGGCCGGTGGCCGTCGCCGCCCTGCGCAGCGGCGTGCCCGAGAACGTCAAGGCGCCCGGCGTGATCCTGCGCCAGATGCTGAGCTGGATGCTGTCCACCGCGGTGCCGCTGCTGGCGATCGTGCTGGCCGTGGTGGCCGACAAGACTTCCCTGCTGCACGCCACGCCCGAGAAGCTGTTCAACCCGATCCTGTTGCTGGCGCTGGCGGCGCTGGGCATCGGTCTGGTCAGCACGCTGCTGGTGGCCATGTCGATCGCCGACCCGCTGCGCCAGCTGCGCTGGGCGCTGTCGGAGGTGCAGCGCGGAAACTACAACGCGCACATGCAGATCTACGACGCCAGCGAGCTGGGCCTGCTGCAGGCCGGCTTCAACGACATGGTGCGCGACCTGTCCGAGCGGCAGCGCCTGCGCGACCTGTTCGGCCGCTACGTCGGCGAGGACGTGGCCCGCCGCGCGCTGGAGCGCGGCACCGAACTGGGCGGCCAGGAGCGCGACGTCGCGGTGTTGTTCGTGGACCTGGTCGGCTCCACCCAGCTGGCCGCGACCCGGCCGCCCGCCGAGGTCGTCCACCTGCTCAACGAGTTCTTCCGGGTGGTGGTCGACACCGTCGGCAGGCACGGCGGGTTCGTCAACAAGTTCCAGGGCGACGCGGCGCTGGCCATCTTCGGGGCGCCGATCGAACACCCCGACTCCTCCGGCGGCGCGCTCGCGGCCGCCCGCGAGCTGCACGACGAACTCCTCCCGGTGATCGGCTACGCGGAGTTCGGGATCGGGGTCTCGGCCGGCCGGGCCATCGCCGGCCACATCGGCGCGCAGGCCCGGTTCGAGTACACGGTGATCGGCGACCCGGTCAACGAGGCCGCGCGGCTCACCGAGCTGGCCAAGCTGGAGGCCGGGCACGTGCTCGCGTCGGCGATCGCGGTCAGCGGCGCGCTGGACGCCGAAGCGCTGTGCTGGGACGTCGGCGAGGTCGTCGAGTTGCGCGGGCGCGCGGCGCCGACCCAGCTGGCCCGGCCCGTGAAGCTGGCCACGCCGGAAGACGTTGTGGAAGAGGAGATCCCGAGCGACGTCCGCGGCTAGCGCTTGGTCGCCCGCCGCGCCGGCGCCTTGCGGGTGGATTTCTTCGCGGGCCGCTTGACCGGGCCGCGGGCCCGCCGGTCGGCCAGCAGCTCGGAGGCGCGCTCGTCGGTGATCGACAGCACGTCGTCGCCCTTGCGCAGGCTGGCGTTGGTCTCGCCGTCGGTGACGTACGGCCCGAATCGGCCGTCCTTGATGACCATCGGCTTGCCCGACGTGGGGTCGGTGCCCAACTCGCGCAGCGGCGGCGCCGAAGCGCTCTGCCGGCCACGGCGTTTGGGCTCGGCGTAGATCTTCAGCGCCTCTTCGAGCGTGATGTCGAAAATCTGGTCCTCGGTCGCCAGCGAACGAGAATCGGTGCCCCGCTTGAGGTATGGGCCGTAGCGCCCGTTCTGCGCGGTGATCGGCTCACCGGATTCGGGGTCGGTGCCGACGACCCTCGGCAACGACAGCAGCTTCAGCGCGTCCTCGAGGGTGACCGTCTGCAGGTCCATGCTGCGCAGCAGGGAGCCGGTGCGGGGTTTGGGGCCGGTGGGCTTCTTGCCCTTCTTCGCGGGCGCTCCGCCTTGGGCGTCACCCGGGCCCTCTTCGGGCTGCGGGGGCAGGACCTCGGTCACGTACGGCCCGTACCGGCCGTCCTTGGCGACCACCTCGTGACCGGTTTCCGGATCGATCCCCAGCACGCGGCCCTCTTGCGGCGTGGCGAAAAGCTCCTCGGCCACCTCCAGCGTCAGCTCGTCGGGGGTCAGCGAGTCGTTGAGGTTGGCCCGCTGCGGGGTGGGCTCGCCCTCGTCGCTGGTCACGATGCGTTCGAGGTAGGGCCCGTTCTTGCCCACCCGCACGTAGACGGGCCGGCCCTCGGCATCGTCAAACACCTTGATGGAGTTGACTTCTCGCGCATCGATGCCCTCGAGGTTGACGCCGACGAGCTTCTTCAGGCCGCCGGAGCGGGCCACCGAGTCCGGCACCCCGTGGTCGCCGCCGAAGTAGAAATTGTTCAGCCAGTTGGTACGGTGCTCCTGGCCGGAGGCGATCGCGTCGAGCTCGTCTTCCATCGCCGCGGTGAAGCCGTAGTCGACCAGCCGGCCGAAATGCTGTTCCAGCAGACCGGTGACCGCGAACGCGACCCACGAGGGCACCAGGGCGCTGCCCTTCTTGTACACGTAGCCGCGGTCCTGAATGGTCTTGATGATCGACGAATACGTCGACGGCCGGCCGATGCCCAACTCCTCGAGCGCCTTGACCAGCGAGGCCTCGGTGTAGCGCGCCGGCGGGTTGGTGGCGTGACCGTCGGGGGTGAGCTCGAGGGCCTCCAGCCGCTGTCCCTCTGTCAGATGGGGAAGCCGGCGCTCGGCGTCGTCGGCCTCGCCGCCGGCCAGCTCGTCCACCGTTTCCACGTAGGCCTTGAGGAAGCCGGCGAAGGTGATGGTGCGACCCGTGGCGGAGAACGTCACTTGCCTTTCTCCGGCGGGACCACCCGCCGTGCCGCCGATCCGCAGGCTCAGCGTCGTGCCGCGCGCGTCGGACATCTGCGAGGCCACCGTGCGCTGCCAGATCAGCTCGTAGAGCCGGAACTCGTCGCCGTCGAGCTCGCGCCGCACTGCGTCGGGCGTCGCGAACGTCTCACCGGCGGGCCGGATCGCCTCGTGCGCCTCCTGGGCGTTCTTCACCTTGCGGGTGTACTGGCGCGGCGACGGCGAGACGTACTCCTCGCCATAGAGCTGACGCGCCTGGTTGCGCGCCGCGCTGATCGCCGACTGCGACAGGGTCGTCGAGTCGGTGCGCATATAAGTGATGTAGCCGTTCTCGTAGAGGCGCTGCGCGATGCTCATCGTGCGCTCGGAGGAGAACCGCAGCTTGCGGCCGGCCTCCTGCTGCAGCGTCGACGTCATGAACGGCGCGTACGGGCGGCGGGTGTATGGCTTCTCCTCGACCGACGCCACCGCCAGCTGCGCGCCGCGCAAGCCGGAGGCCAGCTCCGACGCGGCGGCCTCGTCCAGGATGACGACCTCGTCGGCCTTGCGCAGCTGACCCAGCGAGTCGAAATCGCGGCCGGTGGCGACGCGCAGGCCGTCCACGTTGGTCAGCCGCGCGGTGAAGGTGGGCGGCTGGGCCTGCGGGTCGGAGATGCTGGCGTCCAGCTGGGCGACGATGTCCCAGTACGACGCGCTGCGGAACGCCATACGGTCGCGCTCGCGCTGCACGATGATGCGGGTGGCCACCGACTGCACGCGGCCGGCCGACAGTTTGGGCGCGACCTTCTTCCACAGCACCGGGCTGACCTCGTAGCCGTACAACCGGTCCAGGATGCGGCGCGTCTCCTGCGCGTCGACCAGATCGATGTCCAGGTCGCGGGGATTTTCGGCGGCCTCCAGGATCGCCGGCTCGGTGATCTCGTGGAACACCATCCGCTTGACCGGGATGTTCGGCTTGAGGGTTTCCAGCAGGTGCCACGCGATGGCTTCGCCCTCGCGGTCACCATCCGTGGCCAGGTAAAGCTCGTCGACGTCCTTGAGCAGGCCCTTCAGCTCGCTGACGGTGCTCTTCTTCTCCGGGCTGATGATGTAGAGCGGCTCGAAGTCGGCATCGACGTTGACTCCGAGCCTGGCCCACGGCTCGGACTTGAACTTGGCGGGCACGTCGGCCGCCGCGCGGGGCAGGTCGCGGATGTGGCCTCGGGAGGACTCGACGATGTAGCTGGAACCCAGGTATCCGGCCAGTTTGCGCGCCTTGGTCGGCGACTCGACGATGACGAGACGCCTACGAATGCCATTTCCGCCGCTGACGCGGTCCTTTAGCTTCGGGTCAGCCAACTGCGCTTACGCTCCATCCCTTATCTCGGCCCCCTTGCGAGACCGCCCTGCAGGAAGAATGACAGGCGAACGTCCGAAATTCCGGTGAAAACAGGTACGCGAGCGTTCCTTCGCTTCAGGGCACCTGACAATTTCGCACCCTCGGGCGGGCCCGCGCAAACCGGCTTCCCCAAATACGGGTCCGAGATCCCGGCTAGACCCGGGGCCACAGCGACAACGCCTCGGCGCCGTCCGGCGGTTCCCCCACGTTCTCTACCAGGCGCGACAGCCTGCGACGGCCGCTGATACGAAGCGCCGGACGCCCGCCGCGCGTGCCGATCAGGGTGGGCGCGATCCCGACGCGCATCAGCGCCGACGCCAGCGGCGAATGGGTGTCGGGCGCGTGCGGATCCAGGCCCAGCAGATAGTGGTCGCCCTCCGGGTTGCCGGCCGCAAGGGTCCACGCCCGCAGCTCCCGCGGCCCGGGCAGCCACCGCGGTGGCACCGTCTTGACCGCGCCCCGGGTCCATTCGGCGGCGAGCGTGATCAACGCGGGGGTCACGGCCGTCCGCACCAAGGGGGTGTCCTCGTCGGTGCGGCCGATCTCGGACGCCAGACCCGCCTCGCGGATCATGTCGGCCAGCGCGGCCGCCCGCCACGGCTGGTCCACGACCACCGAAAGGCGCGCACCCTGGCTTTCGGACGAGGCGCCGACCACCACGATCTGGCCGGAGGACGCCAGCACCCCCGAGAGATCGGCGACCGCGGGCGGCACCGACTCCGCTGTGAAGAAGGAAAGCTGGCTCACGCCAACGACAGTAGGCCAGGTCGACCGTCCACGCCTTCAGGCGCTCTAAACGGAAAGCGAAAACCCCCCGGCGAGTTCCGCAGAGCGGAGTTGCGCGGGGGGTTTCGTGGAGAAGCTGCTCGTCTCAGACGGAGCGGACTCCGGTGGCCTGGGGGCCCTTAGGGCTGTGGCCGATCTCGAACTCGACCTTCTGGTTTTCTTCGAGGGTGCGGAAGCCCGAACCCTGGATCTCCGTGTAGTGGACAAAAACATCTGCGGAACCGTCCTCGGGCGCAATGAACCCGAAGCCCTTCTCCGCGTTGAACCACTTCACAGTTCCCTGTGGCATCTCTCGATCTTTCCTTTTCTTATGGGTGCGGGGCACCGCCTTTCGATGCCCCGGGCCAGCTGCGACCGCCATACCTCGCGTAGTCGCCGGAACTTCACCCGACCGATAACCTCGCAGGAACCGCGGTCGCAACGTTGTTCCTGCGAAAGTTTTACACGAACACAGAAGCTGCGACCGCAATCAGTCAACCATGTTCATCGCGTCCGCGACAGACTTGTGTGCTGGACGGATTCTCAGCCGGATGCTTGGAGGGTGTCACGTGGCGAGTTTTGGCGCCGACCTGCTGACGGTCGCGCTCGCCGGGACCGCGGCGGGCGAGCGCCCGCTGCGCCACGTCGCCGAGCTGCCCGCGCGCACCGGCCGGCCGCACGGCTGGCCGGAGTGGGCCGAGCCCGACGTGGTTCGCGCGTTCGCCGAGCGCGGCGCCGAGGCGCCGTGGTCACACCAGTTTCAGGCCGCGGAACTGGCCCACGCCGGCCGCCACGTGGTGATCAGCACCGGCACCGCGTCGGGCAAGTCGCTGGCCTATCAGCTTCCCGTCCTCAACGCGCTGGCGACCGATCCGCGGGCCCGGGTGCTTTACCTGTCGCCGACCAAGGCGCTGGGCCACGACCAATTGCGCACCGCGCACGCGCTGACCGCGGCCGTTCCCCGGCTGCGCGAGCCCGGTTTCGGGGTCGCGCCCACCGCCTACGACGGCGACAGTCCGGCCGAGGTGCGACGCTTCGCGCGCGAACGCTCGCGCTGGCTGTTTTCCAACCCCGACATGATCCATCTGTCGATCCTGCGTAACCATGCCCGCTGGGCCGTCCTGCTGCGCGGCCTTCGCTTCGTCATCGTCGACGAATGCCATTACTACCGTGGGGTTTTCGGCTCGAACGTGGCGATGGTCCTGCGCCGGCTGTTGCGGCTGTGCGAGCGCTATTCGTCTTCGCCCACGGTTGTTTTCGCCAGCGCGACGACCGATTCACCCGGCGCGACGGCCGCCGAGCTCATCGGCCGTCCGGTCGCCGAGGTCACCGAGGACGGCTCGCCGCAGGGGGCGCGGACCGTGGCGTTGTGGGAGCCGGCGTTGCGGACCGACCTCACCGGCGAGCACGGCGCGCCGGTGCGCCGATCCGCCGGCGCCGAGGCGGCGCGGGTGATGGCCGACCTGATCGCCCAGGGCGCGCAAACGCTGACCTTCGTCCGGTCGCGCCGCGCCGCCGAATTGACCGCGCTGGGTGCACGCGCGCGGCTCGAGGACGTCGCGCCGGAACTCTCGTCGAAGGTGGCGTCGTACCGCGCCGGCTATCTCGCCGAGGACCGCACCGCGCTGGAGCGCGCCCTGGCCGAGGGGCGACTGCGCGGCCTGGCCACCACCAACGCGCTGGAGCTCGGCGTCGACATCGCCGGACTGGACGCGGTGGTGCTCGCCGGGTTCCCGGGGACGGTCGCCTCGTTCTGGCAGCAGGCCGGCCGTTCGGGGCGACGGGGCCAGGGCGCGCTGGTCGTCCTGATCGCCCGCGACGACCCCCTGGACACGTATCTGGTTCACCACCCGGCCGCGCTGCTGGACAAGCCGGTCGAGCGGGTCGTCATCGATCCCGCCAACCCCTACATTCTCGGGCCCCAACTGCTTTGTGCCGCAACCGAAATGCCGCTGGACGAAACCGAGATCCGGGAGTTCGGCGCCATCGAGGTGGCCCAAGGCCTGGTCGACGACGGGTTGCTGCGGCGGCGCAACGACAAGTACTTCCCCGCGGCCGGCATACAACCGCACGGCGCGGTGGACATCCGCGGCTCGGCGGGCGGCCAGATCGTCATCGTCGAGGCGGACACCGGGCGACTGCTGGGCAGCACCGGGGTCGATCGGGCCCCGGCCACGGTGCACCCCGGCGCGGTGTATCTGCATCAGGGCGAGACCTACGTCGTCGACTCCCTGGACACCGAGGACGGCATCGCGTTCGTGCATGCCGAGGATCCGGGGTATGCGACGTTCGCGCGCGAGCTCACCGACATCGTCGTCACCGGCACCGGCGAACGGTCGACCTTCGGGCCCGTCACCCTGGGCTTGGTGCCCGTCCGGGTCACCCACCGGGTGGTGGGCTACCTGCGTCGCCGGATGTCCGGGGAGGTGATCGACTTCATCGAGCTGGACATGCCCGAGCACGTGCTGCCCACCATGGCCGCCATGTACACCGTCGCTCCGGATACCTTGCTGCGCAACGGCATTGAGGCGCCACGCGTTCCCGGCTCCCTGCACGCCGCCGAGCACGCGGCCATCGGCCTGCTACCGCTGGTTGCCAGCTGCGACCGCGGTGACATCGGCGGCCTGTCCACCGCGATCGGTCCCGACGGCCTGCCCACGGTCTTCGTCTACGACGGCTACCCGGGCGGGGCGGGATTCGCCGAGCGCGGATTCCGCCGGGCCCGCACCTGGTTGGGCGCGACGGCCGCGGCGATCGAGGCCTGCGAATGCCCGAACGGATGCCCGTCGTGCGTGCAGTCCCCCAAATGCGGCAATGGCAACGACCCGCTGGACAAGGCGGGGGCCGTGGCGGTGCTGCGGCTGGTGCTCAAGGAATTGGGCGACGCCCTCGGTTGACGCCAACGATGTATTCATCATCGGCCCGATCGGCACGCCGCGGATCTGCGCGCCCGTGCCATAGTTGGGCGGCGATTTACGCCAAGCAATGCCGGGACGGCGACCGACCCCTCAACGGTCGACCTCCACGAACGTGCGTCGTGACGGGCGCCATTCCTCACTGCTGAAGAAACTTCAACGTACCACCGCGCCGCGCCACCGACGGGCGAAAACACGATCCATTCGCGATCCACAGGGCGCTGGTCCGGCACCGGCATGACCGGCCGCCGCGCCACCGTAAAATGCGCCTATGGCCCACGACTGGTTGCTCGTGGAGACGTTGGGGGGCGAGCCCGCCGTCGTGGCGCAGGGTCGCCAACTCAAGAACCTGATCCCGATCACGACGTTCCTGCGCCGCAGCCCGCACCTCGCGGCCGTGCGGACCGCGATCGCCGAGTCGGTGCAAACCGGCCAGAGCCTGACCAGCATCACCACCAAGCGCGACCGCGTCATCCGCACCGAGCCAGTGGTGATGTCCGACGGTCAGCTCCACGGCGTGCACGTGTGGACCGGACCGGCCGACGCCGACCCGTCCGAGCGGCCGATCCCCGGCCCGCTGAAGTGGGACCTCACCCTCGGCGTGGCCACCGACACCAGGCAGTCGCTGACCAACAGCGGCAAGAATCCCGACGTCGAGGTGACCTTCGGCAGGGCCTTCGCGGAGGACCTGCCCTCGCGAGAGCTCAACCCGAACGAAAGCAAGGTGCTCGCCATGGCGGTTCGGGCCATGCCCGACCAAACCATCTGCAGCACTTGGGATCTCACCGACTGGCAGGGAAATCCCATTCGGATCGGCTTTGTCGCGCGCACCACGCTGGAACCCGGGCCGGACGGCCGCGACCACCTGATCGCCCGGGCGATGAACTGGCGATCGGAAATCAAGGGACCGGTGGTATCCACCGACGATCTCGCCCAGCGAATCCTCAACGGACTGGCCCAGGCCGGGGTCCACCGGGCCCTCGTCGACCTGCGGAACTGGACCCTGCTGAGGTGGCTCGACGAGCCCTGCCCGTTCTACGACTGGCGCGGCGCCAAGACGGACAGGCCGAAGGTCCATCCCGACGACGAGCACCTGAAGTCCTCGATGACGGCGGAATTCGTCGACGGCCCGGCGAGCCGGGTGCTGCGCATGCGGGGCCACGACGACGAGTGGGTGCCCGTGCACGTCACGGTCAACAAGGTGGAAATCGAACCCGACACCTTCGCCGGACTGGTCTCGCTGCGATTGCCGACCGACGACGAAGTCTCCGCCGCGGGGCTGGAATCGCACTAGGCCGGCCCCGCCCGCGCGGCGGCCCGCGCCGTGCCGGCAACGGCGACACGCACCTCGACGGTCACCACGACGTCGAGATCGTCCACCGCGCACCGCGCATCGTCGACCCGCATCTCGCGCGCCACGACCGTCGCGCGGGCGCACGCCGCCGCGGCGCCGGAGGGTAGCCGGGCCGCGGCGGCCAGCGCGGCCAGGTCCGCCGCGGCCTGCGCCCGATGACGTGCCACCACCACCGAACCGAGATAGGCGCCCGCCCCGGTGACCAGCAGCAGCACCGCCACCATCGCGGCGGCCAGCACCGTCGCCGATCCCCGATCATCGGCCGGGCTCGGCCGCCGAGACCGCCTTGGCCGCAATGTCCAACGAAGGAAACAGTTTCGAGTGCGCGACGACGGTGGCGACGAGGAAATCGCCGTCCCGGCGCACCTGAACGCGCGACCCGACGGGCGCGATCCGGCGCGCGACGTCAAGCGCCGCACGTTCGTCGCCGCGCGCCGCCAGCCGGGCCGCCTCGCGGGCGGCGTCGACGCAGCGCACCTGCATCGACACCGCGGTGACGCCCGCCAGGCACAGCGCCAGCACCACGACCAGCGTGGCGATCGCCAGCGCCGCCTCGACGGTGCTCGCGCCGGCACAGGCCGCTAGACCTTGGTGTTGAGCGCGCGACCGATGATGTTGGTCAGCGCCGAGACGATCGAGTCGCCGGTGACCACGGTGTAGAGGATCGCGCCGAAGGCGGCCGCGGCGATCGTCCCGATGGCGTACTCGACCGTCGACATGCCCGACTCGTCGGTCGCCAGCACGGCCACCCGCGCCAGCAGCGAGCGAAACCTGTTGATCATCAATGCCTTCCCTTCCTTTCACAGCAGGCCCGATTGCAAGACGTCACCGGCCAGGCCCGCGACCACCGGGACGATGCCCAGGCACACAAACGCCGGCAGAAAACACAGACCGAGCGGCCCGGCGATCAGCACCCCGGCCCGTTCGGCGGCCGCGGTCGCCGCGTGCGCGGCTTCGTGACGGGACTCGTCGGCCAATTCGGCGACGCCGCGGGCCAGCGCCGCTCCCGAAGACGCCGAACGCCGCGCCAGCCGGAGCAGCGCATCGATTTGCGCATCGACCGACCGGGTTGGCTCCGGCGAAACCGCCCATGCCACGGCGGGATCCGCACCCAACGCCAACAGGTCCGCGGCGCGGCGCAGCACCCCGGCCAGGCTCGGCGGCGCGGACGGGGCGGTCGCGGCCGCGGCCGTCGACACCGCCATGCCGGCTTCCAGGCACACGGCCAGGACGTCGAGGCTGGAGGCCACCGCCAGCGGGTCCGCACCACGCCGCGGCCGCGGCGCCTTCCGCCGGTAGGGGCCGGCCCGGATTCCGACACGCGCCCGGACCACCGATGGGCCGGGGCCGATCCACAGCGCCACGGCCAGCAGCACCGCTGTGGCAGTCATGCGCCGAGCCCATCGGTGATGCGGTCCGCCCACAGCAGCCCGCCGCAGGCCAGTACCGAGCCGACCAGCAGCAGCCAGCCCCCGGCATGCCCACCCAGCAAGAAATTCAGCGGTCGCGCCCCGATCAGCTGGCCCAGCAGCACACCGAACACCGGCAGGCCCGCCAGGATCGTCGCCGCGGCGCGCGCCCCGGCCATGCTGGATGACACTCGAGCCGAAAAGCGTTGCCGCTCGGCGATATCGCGCTGCGCGGCACGCATCAGGGTGGCTATCGCCAGCCCCTGGTCGCTGGCCAGCTGCCAGCACACCGCGAGCCGATCCCACTGCGCGGGCAGCGCCGACGATCGCGCCGCGGCGCGCAGGCCGGCCGTGACGTCGGCGCCCAGTCGGGCCCGCGCCGAAACCGCCCGCAGCGACGCGCCGACCGCCCCCACGGTTTCCTCGGCGGCGACGCGGAACGCGCGCACCGGGTGCGAGCCCACCCGCAACTCGCCGACCAGCACGTCGAGGGCGGTCTCCAGGGTGCGGCCCTCGTCGAGGGCCCGCCGGATCCGGCGGCGGCGACGGTAACGCAGGCTCACCGTCGCGCCCGCCACGCCCATGGCGAGGACCGCCGTCCACGGCAGCAGGACGGCGGCAGCGGCGAGGCCGCAGGCGACGCACGCAACCGCGCCCCGGCCGGCCAGGGGACGGGTGACCCGCGCGGGCGCTCGCAGCCTGCCCCGCGGCGACGACGGAAACACCAGCAGCGCAAGCGATAACAGCAGCGCGGCAAACGCGATGCCGTTCATGCCGACATCCGGCCGCGCACCAGGCGGTGCAGATCGCCCGCGTCGTCGCTCATGCCCCGATCCGCGTGCCACACGGTGACCGCCCGAACCCGCCCGCCGACCTGGCGCAGCACGGCTATCTCGCCGAGCCGGCGACGACCGGCCCGGTCCCGCGCGACGTGCAGCAGCACCTGCACCGCCGCGGCGAGCTGGCTGTGCAGCGCCGCCCGGCCCAGACCGCCGACGGCGCCCAGCGCCTCCAGCCGGGCGGGAACCTCGCCCGGATTGTTGGCGTGCACCGTGCCCGCCCCGCCGTCGTGCCCGGTGTTCAGCGCCGCCAGCAAATCGACCACTTCGGCGCCCCGGACCTCGCCGACCACGATGCGGTCGGGCCGCATCCGCAACGCCTGCCGGACGAGTTCACGCACCGGGACCTCGCCGACGCCTTCGACGTTGGGGCAGCGCGCGACCAGCTTGACCAAATGCGGATGCGGGGGCGCCAACTCGGCGGCATCCTCGACGCACACGATCCGTTCCGTGGCCGGCACGGCGCCCAGCATCGCGGCGAGCAGGGTCGTCTTCCCCGCGCCTGTCCCCCCGCTCACCAGAAAGGCCAACCGGGCGGCGATGATCTCGCCGATCAGCGCGCCGGCCCGGGGATCGATCGCGCCGGCCGCGGTGAGGGCCGCCAAATCCTGAGTGGCCGGGCGCAATACGCGCAGCGACAAGCAGGTACCGCCGGCCGCGACGGGCGGCAGCACGGCATGCAACCGCACCGCGAACCCTCCGGCGCCGATGCCGGTCAGCTGGCCGTCCACCCAGGGCTGCGCGTCGTCCAGGCGCCGTCCGGTGGCCGACGCCAGCCGCTGGGCCAGGCGCCGCACCGCCGCCTCGTCGGCGAAACGAACATCGCTGCGCCGCAGACCGTTTCCGTCGTCGACCCAGACGGCGTCGGGCGCGGTCACCAGGACGTCCGTGGTCCCGTCCGCGCACAGCAGCGGTTCCAAGATGCCGGCCCCGGTCAGCTCGGTTTCCAGCACCCGCAGGTTGGCCAGGACCTCGGTGTCGCCGAGCATCCCGCCGGACTCGGCCCGGATCGCGGCGGCCACCACGCTGGGTCGCAGCGGGACCGATTCGGATGCCAGCCGCTCGCGCACCCGCTCGATCAGCGACCCGCTCACGCCGCCCGGCCCTTCCGCCCCGCGGGCAGCGCCGCGAGCACCCGGCGCGCGGCCGCCGTGAGCGGACCGCGCCGTCCCAACCGCAGGCCGCCGCGCTCGAGCTGCCGGACCAGTTGCGGCTCGGCCCTGATCGACGCGAGCAGCGGCAGGCCGGTGACCTCGGCCACCTCGGCCGCCCGCAATCCACCCGGCGACGGACCCCGCACGACCAACCCGAGATTGGGATTGATCGCGGCGAGCACCGGGCCCAAGGCCGCGGTCGCCGCGCACGCCCGCACGTCGCAGCGGGCGACCACGACGACGAGGTCGGCGGCGTCCAGCGCGGCGTGCGTCGCGTCGGTCAGGCGGCGGGGCAGATCGCAGACGACGGTGACGCCGCCGCGGCGCCCGGCATCGACGACGGCGTCCACCGCCGCGCCGCCCAGCTCGTACCCGCGGCGAGTGCCGGACAGCACGCTGATTCCGCCGTGTCGCGGCAGCGCCTCGCGCACGGCCGGCCAGTTGAGCCGCCCGCCCTGCAGCGCCAGATCGGGCCAGCGCACACCGGGCGTGCCCTCGCCGCCCACGAGCAAGTCGATGCCGCCGCCCCACGGGTCGAGGTCCACCAGCAGGGCGTCGCCGGCGGCTTGCGCCACGGCGACCGCGAGCACCGACGCGCCGGCCCCGCCGCAACCGCCGATGACGGCGACGACCTCACCGCCCGGGCCGTCATCGCGCGCGGCTTCGCCGGCCTCGGCGAGCTCGCGGATCAATTCACGCTCGTTGTCGGGCAGCTTCAGCACGTGATCGGCGCCGATCGCGACGGCCGCCGACCACGTCGACGTCGCGGGTTCGGCGATCGTCACGACGCTCACGTGGGCGCGCCGCGGCAGCGCCGCCCGGCCGCACCGATCCGCCGCGGCCTCGTCGAGCACCACCGCCGCGGCCGCCGACCATGCCTTGCGGCCCACCGCGGAGCCGCCGGCGTGGACCACCCGAACCCCGACCGCGGCGGCCACCCGATCGAGTTCGTCGCGCAATTCCGGACCCGCCAACACCGCCAGCACGCCCGAGGAGCCGGCCGCTTTCGGGACGGTGGTGCTAGTCATCAACCCACCCTGCGGGGCCGTGACCTTGGCACACCAGTGCCAAAGCCGGATTTGTGGATAGAGACGCGAGTGTGTACAAACGCGTCGCCCTGGAACTCAGCCGGGGCGCGAGGGACACCTTCCCGCAACGCCCGGCGGCCGGTCCATCGATGCCCGACGGCGGCGGGAAAACTTACCCCAGAAAAGGGACGACCCCCGCCAGGGGGGGAGGAGGCGAGGGTCGTCGTGTATCAGCCCCGGGGGGTCGGGCTGATGCACCCTCGGCTCAGGCCGAGTAATGCTTACTATACACATGACAGTCCGCACTAACGCAAGTAGTTGTTCTTACGAAACGTGCGTTGAGCCGCAAAAATACCGACGGTATGTTCTTGGGCCCGCCATGAGCGGCCGTTTTGGGCCTAACTCCCCGGCGCCGCCGGATCGCCGACCTATGCTGGATCGGTGACCGTCTCCGACTCGGCCGCGCGGCAGCAAACCTCACCGGAAACACCTGCAACCGCCGCTCCTCGCGCCCGCACTGCCGCCTTTTTCGACCTGGACAAAACCATCATCGCCAAGTCCAGCACGCTGGCTTTCAGCAAACCCTTCTTCAACCAGGGGCTGCTCAACCGCCGCGCCGTGCTCAAGTCCAGCTACGCCCAGTTCATCTATCTGCTCTCCGGTGCTGATCATGACCAGATGGACCGGATGCGCATCCACATGACGAACATGGTCGCCGGTTGGGACGTGGAACAGGTCAAGTCGATCGTCAACGAGACGCTGCACGACATCGTGACCCCGCTGGTCTTCGCGGAAGCGGCCGACCTCATCGCGGCCCACAAACTGTGCGGCCGCGACGTCGTCGTGGTGTCGGCGTCCGGCGAAGAGATCGTGGCGCCCATCGCCCGGGCGCTCGGTGCCACGCACGCGATGGCGACGCGGATGGTCGTCGCCGACGGCAAGTACACCGGCGAGATCGCGTTCTACTGCTACGGCGAAGGCAAGGTGCAGGCGATCCGCGAGCTGGCCGCGCGCGAGGGCTACCCGCTGGAACACTGCTACGCCTACTCCGACTCGATCACCGACCTGCCAATGCTCGAGGCCGTCGGCCACCCCAGCGTGGTCAACCCCGACCGCGGCTTGCGCAAAGAAGCGACCGAGCGCGGTTGGCCGGTGCTGATGTTTTCCCGGCCGGTGTCGCTGCGCGACCGGATCCCGGCCCCGTCGGGCGCCGCCATCGCGACCACCGCCGCGGTGGGCGTCACGGCGCTCGCCGCCGGCGCGGTCACCTACTCTTTGCTGCGCCGCTTTGCCTTTTAGCGGGACAGCAAACATGCAATTCGTGCAATAGATTTTTGCTTCGCAATTAGGCCTTGCTGTGCCTGGGGTCTAGTAGTACAAAGGAACCACGGAAGCTCGGTGAGGCCTAGGTCGATCCGGAAGAGAAGGATCGTTCTCCCGAACCGGGCGCCCAGCGCGGAACCCGGCACCCACGCGGAGTCATAGCCGCGATAATGGCAGAAGTGTTGCGGGCCTGCGTAATTGCGAAAAGTGGAAAGCCCCGACGGCCCTTTGGGTGGGGTCGCAGCCGGAAACATCGCAAGATCGCCGAGGCCAACCCACGCAGCCCAGAAATGCACGCTTGGTAACCGAGTTCCGTGCTAGCGGGCGGCGGACCGAATAATTCGGGACGTCGCCCGCTTTACATTTGTGAAACAAATTCGGCGACGCCGATTTTGGCGCCGTCGGCTACCGATTCGGGAGCGATTCGGCGATCGACAAGGCCTCCTGCGCGCCGGCCTGCAGCGCCCGGCAACACAGCACCAGCCAGGCGCCGACGCCGTCCGGCGTGCCGGCCGCGAATCCGCGTGCGGCGTCGCGATAATCGGCCGGCTGCCGCATCCAACTCACCTCGGGCACGCCCAACCCGTGCGGGTCCAGCCCGCTGGCGATCGTCACCAGCCGCGACACCGCCCGGGCCACCACGCCGTCGGCGCTGCCAAACGGCCTGAGCGTCAGCAGCTCTCCGTGCGCGACCGCGGCCACCACCGGCGCCGGCGCGGCCGTGCGGCCGGTCACCAACTCCCCCAGCAACTCCAGCCGCGGCCCAACGTCGGCGTCGGCCCGCGGGCGCCCGAGCCGATCCTCGTCGACCTGGTCGGCCGCCGCGAGCACGTGCAGACGGGCCAGCGCCTGCAACGGCGCCCGTTGCCATATCCCGACCAGCGGCCCTCCCCCGCCCTCCAGCGCCTGGGCCACCCGCAGCGCTCCGCCGAAGACCGGCTCGCTCACCTGCGCCGCGTCCGCCAGATCGTCCAGCCGCACGGGACCGCCGTCGAGGACCGAAGAGGCGCGCGCCGCCCGCAACGCCGCTTCGGCGGCGGTCACCGGCCAGCGCCGCAGATTGGCCGGGTGGCGGTGGGCGCGGCCCAGCGCGTCGCGGGCCCGATCGCTGGCCTCGGCGACGCCGGGGAGTTCCAGCAGCGGGGACAGGGGGTCGGCCGTCACAGCTTGTCAACCTATCGGGGCGGCGCGGTTGGACGGGGGATGGCCTCCAGCAACCGGCGGGTGTACTCGTGGCCGGGCCGCGTGAACAGCTCCTCGGTGGGCGCCTGCTCCACCACCCGGCCGGCTTGCATCACCAGCACGTCATCGGCGATCTGCCGGATCACCGCCAGGTCATGGCTGATGAACAGGTAGGTCAGGCCCATTTCGGCCTGCAGCTGGGCCAGCAGGTCGAGTATCTGCGCCTGCACGAGCACGTCGAGCGCCGAGACGGCCTCGTCGCACACCAGCACCTCGGGCCGCAGCGCAAGCGCCCGGGCGATCGCCACCCGCTGCCGTTGGCCGCCGGATAGTTCGCGGGGCAGCCGCCGCAACACCGACGACGGCAGCGCGACGTGGTCGACGAGCTCACGCACCGCCCGCTCGCGCTGCCTGCGGTCACCGACCCGGTGGATCCGCAGCGGCTCCTCGATGGCGCGAAACACCGAATACATGGGATCCAAACTGCTGTAAGGATTTTGGAACACCGGTTGCACGCGCCGGCGAAACGCCAGCGTCTTGTCCCGGTCCAACGCGTCGTCGATCCGGGTGCCGTCGAAAACCACGGTGCCCGACGTGGGTCGCAGCAGACCCAACACCATCCGCGCCAGCGTCGACTTTCCCGACCCGGACTCGCCCGCGATCGCCAGGGTGCTCGCGCGGCGCAACCGAAACGACACGGCGTCGACGGCGCGAAACTCCGCGTGCCGCTTTCCCAGCCACCGAGGCGCCCCCCGCGACTCTCGGTAGACCTTGGTCAGTTCCGAGACGACGAGGATGTCCCCGGCGGGCTCTGGGGCGCGCACGCGGGTTCGGGAGGGCCCCAGTGCCGGGGCGGCGGCCACCAGCCGTCGGGTGTATTCGTGTCGCGGATCCGACAGGATGGCTTGCGCTGCACCGGATTCCACCACCGCGCCGCGGTGCACGACGATCACCGACTCGGCCCGTTCGGCGGCGAGGGCCAGGTCGTGGGTGATCAGCAGCAGCGCGGTGCCGAGCTGCTCGGTGAGCCCCTGCAAATGGTCGAGCACCTGCCGTTGGACGGTGACGTCGAGCGCGGACGTCGGTTCGTCCGCGATGAGCAGCTTCGGGCGTCCCGCCAACCCGATCGCGATCAGCGCGCGCTGGCACATGCCGCCGGATAGCTGATGGGGATACCGGCCGGCCTGTTTGGCCGGCTCCGGCATGCCCGCCTCGGCCAGCAGCTCGACGGCGCGGCGTCGGGACTCGCGGGTATCGGTGTTCGCGCGCAACGCTTCCCGGATCTGGAACCCCACCTTCCAGACCGGGTTGAGGTTGGTCATCGGGTCTTGGGGCACGTAGCCGATGGCGCGGCCCCTGATCGACCGCAGCGCGCGGCGGTCGGCGCCGGTGACGTCGCGGCCGTCGAACACGATGCGGCCGGCCGAGATTCGGCCGCCGGGCGGAA
Organism: Mycobacterium sp. 1081908.1; assembly: GCF_001673535.1. GTDB lineage: Bacteria > Actinomycetota > Actinomycetes > Mycobacteriales > Mycobacteriaceae > Mycobacterium. The sequence goes on from NZ_LZLY01000103.1 coordinate 35,886, forward strand.
GCAGCCCGAGGATCGCGGCGGCCGTGGTTGATTTCCCGGATCCCGATTCGCCGACCACCGCGACGGTCTGGCCGCGCAGCACGGTCAGGTCCACGCCGCACACCGCGGGGGCATTCGCGCCGAACCTGACCTCCAGGCCCTCGACCGACAGCAGCGGCACGGCTTGCGTGTTCACGCGCGGAACGCCCGCGACGCCGGGTCCAGGGCGTCGCGCAGGGCGTCGCCCATCATCATGAACGCGAGCACCGTGATCGCCAGCGCGCCGGCCGGATAGAACAAAATGGGCGAGCCGGCACGCAGCCGGGTCTGCGCGACGTTGATGTCGCCACCCCAGGACACCACCGTCGTCGGCAGCCCGACCCCCAGGTAGGACAGCGTCGCCTCCGTGACGATGAAGATGCCCAGGGCGATGGTCGCCACCGCGATCACCGGGCCCAGCGCGTTGGGCACCGCGTGGCGCAGCAGGATCTGAAACCTGCTCAAGCCCAACGCCTTCGCGGCCAACACGTAATCGCTGGCGCGAACCTCGAGCACCGCACCGCGGGCGATCCTGGCCACCTGAGGCCAGCCGAACAGGGCCAGGATGGCGATCACCGTCCACACCGTGCGGTGGTGCAGGACCTGCATCAGCACGATGGCGGCCAACAACAGCGGCAGCCCGAAAAACACGTCGGTGACACGGGAAACCGCCGCGTCGACCCAGCCACCGTAGAAGCCGGCCAGCGCGCCCAGCGCCCCGCCGACGACGAATACCACCAGGGTGGCGCCCAGCCCGACGCTGACCGATGCGCGCGCGCCGTACACCGTTCGCGCGTAAATGTCGTGGCCCTGCAGATCGGTGCCGAACCAGTGCGCCGCCGACGGCGCCAGCATGCTCTGGCCGGGATCGGCATAGCTGGGATCGGCCGCGGTGAACAGCCCCGGAAACGCGGCCACCACGACGATGAACACGATAAGCGCGCCGGCGGCGAAGAACTTCGGCCGCCGGCGCAGCTTGCGCCATGCCTCGCCCCAGAACCCGGAGTGCTCAGCCATAGCGGATCCGGGGGTCCAGGGCCGCGTAGAGCAGGTCCACCAACAGATTGGTGATCAGATAGATCAGGATCAGCACCGTCACGATCGACACCACCGTCGGCGCCTCCTGCCGGGTGACCGCCTGATACAGCACCCCGCCGACGCCGTGGATGTTGAAGATGCCTTCGGTCACAATGGCTCCGCCCATCAACGCGCCCAGATCCGCGCCCAGGAAGGTCACCACCGGGATGAGCGAGTTCCGCAGGATGTGCACCGTCACCACCCGGGGCCGCGACAACCCCTTGGCGGTGGCGGTGCGGACGTAGTCCGCGTGCGCATTTGCCGCCACCGAGGAGCGGGTCAACCGCACCACGTAGGCGAATGACACCGCGCCCAACACGATCCCGGGCAACAGCAGCCGCCCGAAGGTCGCCCGCTCGCCCACCGTGACGGGAGCGATCCCCAGCCGCACCCCGAAAACGAATTGCGCCAGGAAGCCCAGCACGAAAATCGGGATCGCGATGATGATCAGCCCCGTGATGAGCACCGTGGCGTCGAAGAGGCCGCCTTGACGCAGGCCGGCGATCACACCGAACCCGATGCCCAGCACCGCCTCCACCACCAGGGCGATCAGCGCCAGCCGGACGGTCACCGGAAAGGCGTGTGCGAGAACGGAACTGACCGGTAGGCCCGAATAGGCGCGCCCGAGGTCGCCGCGGAAGATGCCGCCCAGGTAGCGCAGGTACTGGATCAGGAAGGGATCGTCGAGGTGGTAACGGGTGCGCAGCGCGGCGGCCACCGCCGGGGTCAGCGGCCGATCCCCGGCGATCGCGGCCACCGGGTCACCGGGTAGCAGGAAGACCATGCCGTAGATCAGCAGGGTGGCGCCGAGGAAAACGGGCACCATGACGGCGATCCGGCGCGCTATGTACCAACCCATTTCAGGCCTTGACGATGTTCTCGTAGTCGGGCAGCCCGTTCCATGTCACCGTGACGCCCCGCACCGCCGACGACCATCCCACCACGGCGATGTAGTACCACAGCGGCACGGCGGGCATGTCGTGCAGCAGGATTCGCTGTGCGGCGTTGGCCAGCACGTCCGCCTCCTGCAGGCTGGGCGCGGCCTCGGCGCGGGCCAGCGCGGCATCGAACTCGCGGCTGGAGTATCCGACGTCGTTGGATCCCGCGCCGGTGGCGTACAGCGGGGCGAGGAACTCGATCATCGACGGATAGTCCCCGATCCAGCCCGCACGGAACGCGGTGTCGATCTTGCGGCTGGTGATCAGGGTGCGGTATCCCGCGAAGGTGGGGTGCGGCGCGCCCGCGGCGTCGATGCCCAGCACGTTCTTGATGCTGTTGGCCACCGCGTCCACCCACTCCTGATGGCCGCTGTCGGCGTTGTAGGCGATCAGGTAGCGGCCGCTCCACGGTGAGATCGCGTCGGCCCGCGCCCAGAGCTGCCGGGCCCGTTCGGGGTTGAAATCCAACGCGTCGTTGCCGGGGATGTTCGGGTCGAACCCCGGCAGGGATCGGGCGGTGAAATCGCGCGCCGGGCTGCGGGTCCCGTTGAATATCTGCTGACAGATCTGCGGACGGTTGACGGCCGCCGACAACGCTAGCCGGCGCAGCCGGCCCTCCTCACCGCCGAAGTGCGGCAGCCGCAGCGGCGTGTCGAGCGACTGGCTGACGGCGACGGGCCCGCTGGCGGCGTTGCCGCCCAGGTCGCGCTTGTAGATCGTCAGCGCGCTCGTCGGAATCGTGTCCAGGACATCGAGATTTCCTGACAGCAGGTCGGCGTAGGCGGTGTCCAGGTTGCCGTAGAACTCGAACCTCAGGCCTTTGTTGTGCGGCATCCGGTTGCCGCGATATCCGGGGTTGGGCTTCAGGTCGATCTTGACGTTGTGTTCCCAGGCCGGCCCGTCGGGGCTGTCGGCCAGCTGGTAGGGGCCGTCGCCCACCGGGCTGCGACCGAACGCCGCCATGTCACGAAATGCCATGTCCGGCAACGGATAGAACGCGCTATGGCCCAGCCGCAACATGAAGTCGACGGTGGGCGCCTTGAGCCGCACGGTGAATTCCAGATCGTTGACCACCCGCAGGCCGGACATGGTGGTGCGTTTCGGATCGCCGCCGGCAACCTCATCGAACCCGTCGATCGGGCTGAAAAAGTCCTGCTGTAGTTGGGCATTGGTGCTCAGGGCCCCATAATTCCACGCGTCGACGAACGAGTGGGCCGTGACCGGTGAGCCGTCGGTGAACTTCCAGCCGGGTTTGAGAATGATCCGGTAGTTGACGTTGTCGGTGGTCTCGATCGACTGCGCCACCTCCGGCGACGGTTTGCCGGCGGCATCGTAGGAAACCAGGCCGGCGAACAACCGATCCAGGATCCGCCCGCCCAGGCTGTCGTTGGTGCCGGTTGGAATCAGCGGGTTCGGCGGCTCACCGCCGTTGACCACCACGACATCGGGGCTGAGCATGCCGCCACCACAGCCGACGGCCAGCATTCCGGCGGCAAGGACGGCCAGCGCGGCAAGCATCCGACGCATGCCAGCGACCTTAAGGCCTGCGGCGTCGCTGGCCGAACGGGACGCGCGCCGCGACTAGGATGGCGCCGTGACCGCGCGCGAAGTCGGCCTTCAGGTTGGATATCTGGCGGCGCTGGTCGGGGTTCCGGCGATCGGGCTGATCTGCCTGATACTCGGATTGCGATCGCGCAACCGCGCGCGCCCGGTCACCCTCGGGTCTCCGCATCCGCCGCCGCAGCCCCGCGCCGGAAAGTCGGGCACCGCGCTCATCGTCGTCGGCTCCGTGTTGCTGACCTTAGGCGCGCTGGGGATCGCCGGAAACCTCGTGCGACTGAACAAGAGGAGCCTGTTCGACACCGACAAGTCCATGTCGGTGGGCCAGTGCATCGACCAAAACGCTTTTCTCGCACGGTCTTTCAGTTCAAGCCCGGCCAACGACTGTGCCAACCCGGCGAATACCTATCAACTAGCCTTCAAGGGCGTCCCCTCGGCGAACTGCCCGGACGGCAAGCGCGATTCCTCCGTCTACAGCCGCTACACCGACGACGCCGCCATCCTGTGCTTCGCGCTGAACCTGCAGCAGGGCCGCTGCTACCAGCTGACCAACGGATCCGAAAACCTGACGCTGCGGCCGGACGACTGCGGCGAGCCCCAGCCGACGCTGGACAGGGTCGTCCAGCGCATCGACGGCAGCACGGACGCCGCCCGATGCCCGCCCGGCGACAAGGCCATCGCTTATCCGGCCCCGCCGCGCGTCTACTGCCTGGCACGCGCCGGCACCTAAACGCAATCAGCCCGCGGTGACGGGATGGACCTCCAGCCGGCACGCTTCGAGGGCGGCCGGCACGGTGAACACCTGCATGATCGCCGGCGGGCTGACGACCAGGTCGGTGTAGCCGGGGCAGGGGTTGCCGTCGGCGTCGACGGCCATGCCCTCCACGACCGCCTGCCCCTGGCTCGACAGCGACAGCGTGACGGTCGGCGGGACCTCGACGCCGGAGGGCAGCCCACCCAGGTACCCGCGCGGCGTCGGCTGGGCGTGGATGAGCGGTCCGCCGGCGCCCGAGTCGACGCCCGGGTAGCCGCTGAGCGTGCACGGATCCGCGCCGCCGGCGAGGGCGAACAGCAGGGTCACCCCGCGGTGGCCGACCGCGGCCTGCGTCGGTGAAGCGCTGACGGCGACCTGTTCCGACCAGCACGGCGTCGGCTGGTCGATGGCGTCGGACGGCTCGGCCCATGCAGACGGCATCAGCATCCCCGTCGCCGCGTAAGCCGTTGCGGCCGCGGCTAAGCTGAGCGCCACGCGGCGCGCCTGCGATCCCCGCACACCGGTGATTATGCGGCACGCGAGCGGGTTTGACCCCGGATCGGGCAGCGGGTTTTCACTTCGAAGGTCTAGGCTCACTGACGGTTGACGAGGCCTCGACGCTAGGAGGAAACCAGTGACCGCCACCCACACCGAGGGCCCGACGTCGTATCCGCCGTCGGCGCAGTTCGCCGAGCAGGCCAACGCGGGTGAGGAGCTGTACCGCGAGGCCGAGCAGGACCGGCTGGCGTTTTGGGCCAAGCAGGCCGAGCGGCTGTCCTGGTCGACGCCGTTCACCGAAGTCTTGGACTGGTCGGAGGCGCCCTTCGCCAAATGGTTCGCCGACGGCAAGCTCAACGTCGCCTACAACTGCGTGGACCGCCATGTGGAGGCCGGCCTCGGGGATCGCGTCGCCATCCACTGGGAGGGCGAACCGGGCGACAGCCGCAGCCTGACCTACGCCGACCTGCAGACCGAGGTGTGCAAGGCGGCCAACGCGCTGACCGATCTCGGTCTGGTCGCCGGCGACCGGGTCGCCATCTACATGCCGTTGATTCCCGAGGCCGTCATCGCCATGCTCGCCTGCGCGCGCCTGGGTGTCATGCACAGCGTCGTGTTCGCCGGGTTCACCGCCAAGGCGCTGCGCGCCCGCATCGCCGACGCCCAGGCCAAGCTGCTGATCACCAGCGACGGGCAGTTCCGCCGCGGCAAGCCGGCGCCACTCAAGGAGGCGGCCGACGAGGCCGTCTCGGATTCCGATAGCCCCGTCGAGCACGTTCTTGTGGTGCGGCGCACCGGAATTGACGTGTCCTGGAACGACGACCGCGACCTGTGGTGGCACGACGTGGTCGACTCGGCCTCGCCCGAGCACACCCCGCAACCGTTCGACGCCGAGCAGCCGCTGTTCCTGCTGTACACGTCGGGAACCACCGGCAAGCCCAAGGGCATCGTCCACACCAGCGGCGGCTATCTGACGCAGTGCTCCTACACGCACTACTACATCTTCGACATCAAGCCCGAAAGCGACGTCTTTTGGTGCACCGCCGACATCGGCTGGGTCACCGGGCACACCTACGGTGTCTACGGCCCGCTGTCCAACGGGGTCACCGAGGTTCTCTACGAGGGCACGCCCGACTCGCCGACCCAGCACCGGCATTTCGAGATCATCGAAAAGTTCGGCGTGACAATCTATTACACCGCACCCACGCTCATCCGCACCTTCATGAAGTGGGGGCGCGAGATTCCCGACGCGCACGATCTGTCCAGCCTTCGACTGCTGGGGACGGTCGGTGAACCGATCAACCCGGAGGCGTGGCGCTGGTACCGCAAGGTGATCGGCGCCGACAGCCTGCCCATCGTCGACACCTGGTGGCAGACGGAGACGGGTTCGGGGATGATCACCCCGCTGCCCGGGGTGGCCGCGGCCAAACCGGGTTCGGCGATGCGACCGCTGCCGGGCATCTCGGCCAGAATCGTCGACGACCACGGCGATCAGGTCCCGCCCGCCAATGCCAAGGGCGAGCACGCCAGCGGCTACCTGGTCCTGGACCAGCCGTGGCCGTCCATGCTGCGCGGCATCTGGGGCGATCCCGAACGCTACGTCGAGACCTACTGGTCCAGGTTCGCCGAGCAGGGCTGGTACTTCGCCGGCGACAGCGCCTACTACGACGCCGACGGCGCCATCTGGGTGGTGGGCCGCATCGACGACGTGATGAACGTGTCGGGGCATCGGCTTTCGACCGCCGAGGTGGAATCGGCTCTGGTCGGCCACGTCGCGGTGGCCGAGGCCGCCGTGGTCGGCATGACGGACGAAACCACCGGGCAGGCCATCTGCGCGTTCGTCGTCTTGTGCGCCGACTTCGAGGTGCACGACGGGATCGTCGACGAGCTGCGCGTGGAGGTGGCCCGGGAGATTTCGCCCATCGCCAAGCCCCGCGAGGTCCACGTGGTTCCCGAGCTGCCCAAGACCCGCAGCGGCAAGATCATGCGCAGGCTGCTGCGCGACGTCGCCGAAAACCGCGAGTTGGGTGACACGTCGACGCTGCTGGATCCCGGCGTGTTCGACGCGATCAGGAGCGCGAAGTAGGCAAGCCCGCTCAGCCCGCCAGCGGCACGAATCCCGCGCCGGCGCGGTGCTTGGCGTTGATGTCGGCGAGGTCGGCGTTGATCGACATCACCACCGCCGGGGTGTGCAGCGGGATGAATTTGATGATGCACGTCGGCAGGTTGTCGCTGAACGCCCCGTGAATCATGCCGACCAACAGGTTGTTGACGGTCACCGGCGCCCCGGAGTCACCGGGCTGGCCGCACACCTGCATCACGATGGTGCCGGGGTCCTGGCCCGGCCCCCAGGTGACCCCGCAGGAATTGCCGGTCGTGCGGCCCTGCTTGCAGGCGACCTGCCCGAACGTGGGATCCGGGCCGATGCCGCTGATCACGAAGCCGTTGTAGTTGGAAACGGGCGCCACCTTTGCGGGGTCGAACTTGATCACCGCGTAGTCCAAATTGTCGTTGCCCGCGACCATCACGCCCAGCGGGCCGCGGTCCTGGGCGGCCTCGGCCGCGACCTGCGCGCCCGGACCGCCGCAGTGCGCCGAGGTGAACCCGATCAGCTCGCCGGCGGCGTCGGTGCCGATCGTCGTCAGGGTGCACATGGTGTCCCCGTTGATGACGATGCCGGCGCCGCCGCCCATCGGGACCCGGTCGTCGGCGCCCGCCCGGGCGGGGACGCTCATCAGCGCCACGAGCACGGCCACCATCGCCGCCTGATAGCAACGGTAGGCCGTCTGCAAAGCAACACCCCCAAAGAGCGGTCCGAGATCCCGAGCGGCCTGGTCAGTCTAGTCGGACGGGGTGGCGAATTCGCCAGCGAAGATGGCGCGATCATGCGCCCCGCCATATTCCTTTCCAGCTCAAGGGGATCGACCACCCCGCGGCCGCGGCCGCCGCTTCGCTGTGCCGGTGCCGAACTCCGCGGTCCCACGGCGCCTTCAGCTGGCCTCGTCTGGCACCGCACCGCATGGCAACATGAACCGCGACGAGAGAACCGAGAGGACGGTCCGTGAGCAAAGACGATCGCAACAACGGCGTGCCCAGCACGCTGACCACGATTCCGTTGGCCGACCCGCACGCCAAGCCGGCCGAGCCGTCGATCGGTGACCTGATCAAAGACGCCACGGCCCAGATGTCCACGCTGGTCCGCGCCGAGGTCGAACTCGCCCGTTCGGAGATCACCCGGGACGTCAAGAAGGGCCTGACCGGCAGCGTATATTTCATCGCCGCGCTGGTGGTGCTGTTCTACTCCACGTTCTTCTTCTTTTTCTTCCTCGCTGAGCTGCTCGACCAATGGTTGTGGCGCTGGGTGGCGTTCCTGATCGTGTTCGGGATCATGGTCGTCGTCGGCGCGTTCCTGGGCCTGCTGGGCTTCCTGAAGGTCCGCCGCATCCGCGGCCCGCGGCAGACCATCGAATCGGTCAAGGAGACGCGCACCGCGCTCACTCCCGGCCACGACAAGGCCGCCGCCGGGGCGAAGGAACTCACCGGCTCCGGCAGGCTTGAAAAACCCGCGGATCCCTCGGGTTGGTAGATGCCGGCACCAGATCCGTCGGTCACCCGCATCGACGGGCCGTGGCGCCACCTCGACGTGCACGCCAACGGCATCCGATTCCACGTCGTCGAGGCGCTGCCCGGCGGGCAAGGTGACGGCGTTCCGCCCGCCCAGCCGGCCACCGCGCGGCCGCTGGTGATGCTGCTGCACGGTTTCGGATCGTTCTGGTGGTCCTGGCGGCATCAGCTGCGCGGGCTGACCGGGGCGCGCGTGGTCGCGGTCGACCTACGCGGCTACGGCGGCAGCGACAAACCGCCCCGCGGCTACGACGGCTGGACGCTCGCCGGTGACACCGCCGGGCTCATTCGCGCGCTCGGACACTCGTCGGCGACGCTGGTCGGCCACGCCGACGGCGGCCTCGCGTGCTGGGCCACCGCGCTACTGCACTCACGGCTGGTGCGCGCCATCGCGCTGATCAGCTCGCCGCACCCGGCGGCGCTGCGGCGATCGACGTTGACGCGGCGAGACCAGGGGTATGCGCTGCTGCCGACGTTGCTGGCCTACCAGCTGCCCATCTGGCCGGAGCGGCTGTTGACCCGGCACAACGCCGCGGAGATCGAGCGCCTCGTCCGGAGCCGGAGCTGCCCCAAATGGGTTGCCTCCGAGGACTTTTCACAGACCATCCGGCACCTGCGGACCGCCATTCGGATCCCGGCGGCCGCGCACTCCGCGCTGGAATACCAGCGCTGGGCGGTGCGCAGCCAGCTGCGCGGCGAGGGCCGGCGGTTCATGAAATCGATGTCCCAGCAGCTCGGCATACCGCTACTCCACCTGCGGGGTGACGCCGATCCCTACGTGCTCGCCGACCCGGTCGACCGGACCCAGCGCTACGCGGCCCATGGTCGCTACGTATCCATCACCGGCGCAGGGCATTTCAGCCATGAAGAGGCGCCCGAGGAAATCAACCGGCACCTGATGAAGTTCTTCGAGCAGGTGTACGGGACGCCCGTCAGCTGACGCAGGACCCGGTGGCGACCTGCTGGGTGTCGCCGATCTTGGAGAGCTGACTGGACACCTCGTCGGCGGTCAGCACGAACCCGGTGTCGGGGTCGTCGACGGCGGCGCCGAACACGACTCCGAGCACGTGACCGTTGAGGTCGATCAACGGACCACCCGAATTGCCTTGCTCCACACTGGCTCTGATGGTGTACACGTCGCGGGTGACCGGCGCCGGATCCCGGTAGATGTCGGGACCGCTGAGCCTGATGGCCTCTCGGATCCTGGCCGGGGTCGCGGTGAAGTTGCCGCCGCCCGGATAGCCCAGCACCACAACGCTTTCGCCGCTTTTCGCCTCGCCCTGGGCGAAGGACAACGGCGCGGGCGGCAGGTTCGGGACGGCGAGGATCGCGATGTCGACCGACGGGTCGTAGGACACCACGGTGGCATCCAGGGGGTTGCCGCTGGCGTAGATCTGGACGCTGTTGGACCCGGCCACCACGTGCGCGTTGGTCATCACCCGATCGGGCGCGATCACGAATCCGCTGCCCTCCAACACCTTTTGGCAGCTCGGCGCGAGGCTGCGGACCTTGACCACGCTCGGCGCGGCGTTGGTCACCACCGGGTTGGTGGCCAGGGCGGGGTCGGGTGAGGCGACCGGGATCACCGGGGTGCGGCTGAACGGCTCGAGCACCGCGGGCAGCCCGGAGGTGTTCAACAGCGCCGAGAGGCGTTTGGGCACCGTCTTCAGCCAGGGCGGCGCCACCTCGTTGACCTGCGCGAGCACCCGCGAACCCCGGACGGCGGCGGCCAGTTCCGGCTGGTCCTTGGACTGGGTCAGCGGGGTGGCCAGCAGCCACGCCGCGGTCAACACCACCACCAGCTGGACGCCCACGCCGATGACCGAGTCGATGGATCGGATTGTGCGGCTGTGGATCGCGCCGCGGACGGCCCGCCCCAGCACGACGCCGGCGACCTCGCCGACGACGACCAGCGCGAGGATCAAGAACAGCGCGGTGAACAGCTTGGCGCGGGGCGCGGCGATGTGGCTGACGATGTGGGGCGCCAGCAGCACGCCCGCGATGGCCCCGAGCAACACGCCGACGAACGACAGCAGCGAGCCCAGCGCCCCCGAACGCCACCCGGAGATGGCCGCGATGAAAGCGACCGCGAGCACGGCGATGTCCAGCCACTGCGACGGCGTCATCGAATTCATGTTCATCGGGGGCCGCCCTCGTCGCCGACCAGCACCATCGCCTCGTCCAGCTCCAGGATGTTGGTGGTGTCCCAGGGCCGGGCCCAGCCGGCGACATCCAGCACCGCGGAGATCACCTGGCCGGTGAATCCCCACACCAGCATCTGGTTCAGCAGGAACGCCGGCCCGGCCCAGCGGCGGCCGAGGCTGCCGCGGTACACCATCAGCCGGTTGTCCGGATTGATGAAGGCGCGCACCGGAACCCGCGACACGATCGCCGTTTCGGTCTCGTCGACGACGGCCACCGGCCCGGGGTCCGGCGAGTACGCCAACACGGGCACGACGTGGAACCGCGACGGCGCGATGAACGTCCGTTCCATCGTGGCCAGTGGATGCAGCCGACTGACGTCGATCCCGGTTTCCTCCTGCGCCTCGCGCAGCGCGGTGGCCACCGGACCGTCGTCGCCGGGATCGGAGGCGCCGCCGGGAAAGGCCGCCTGGCCGGCGTGGTGGCGCAGTGTCGAGGCCCGCACGGTCAGCAACAGGTCGGCGTCGTCGGGCACACCGCCGTCGGCCGGGCCGGACTCGGGACCCGAGAACAACACCAGCACGGCCGCCTCGCGGTCGTCTCCGAGTAATGACGCCATCGACGCGGCGGCCTTGGACGCGGTCACCATCGCCAATACGCCGGCGGGCAGCCGATGCCGGTACGCCTCGGGGATCTGACCCACGTTGTCGACCAGCGGACGCAACCAGGGCGGCGACAGGTCGGGTAGCAGCGGAATGGTCCCCCGCGAGCGGGGAAGGCTCCCAGAACCCACGGGCGCCTCCCTCGGTCCAGTCAATCTGCCTATCCCGCGTCGTTCCCGACCGCAGCTGCGATCTCGTCGGCACTGGCGAAAGGCCGCGGCAGCATCTGCGCAACGCTACCGTCCGGCCGGAGGACGACCGTCGCAGGCATCACATTTACCACACGCAGCGCGGCAGCGACCCGACGACGGCCGTCCTGCAGGGTCGGCAGCCGAACGCCTAACTCCGCCAACCGCAGTAACGCGGCCGTCTCGTTCTCGTCCTGGTGGACGGTCACCACCATCACGTCCGGGCCGACCCGACGCTGATACTCGGCCATCGCGGGAAGTTCGGCCGCGCACGGCGCGCACCAGTACGCCCAGAGATTGAGGACCACCCGGCGTCCGGCCAGCGCGCGGGCGACGTCGACGGCCGACCCGTCGGCGGCGCACTCCACCGTGATGCCGCGCAGCGCCGCCGGGCCGGGGCCCCCGCCGGCGGCGGGGCACGGCGGCAGGTTGGCGCGCTCGCGCGGACCGGCGAGCGCGGCGGGCGTGTCGGCGTCGCGGTGCTCCCGGGGGGCGGGCGGTTGGGTCGTCGCGGTCGGTGCCGAGTTGTCGTGCAGCTGGGCCACCAGCGCCGCGACCAACGCCGCCACCACGGCCAGGATCGCGATGGTCCACCGGGTTGTCCGGGTCAACGTCGCGCGCCCCGGTATTACAGCCCCACCAGGGCCAGCAGGTGCTCGGTTTCCGGGCCCTGGACGAGCGGCGCGGCGAGCAGCGGTTCGGTGGGGCCCAGCCCGAAGGAGGGGCAGTCCTTGGCGAGGATGCAGGCGCCGCACGCCGGTTTGCGCGCGTGGCACACCCGGCGGCCGTGGAAGATGACGCGGTGGCTGAGCATGGTCCACTCGCGGCGTTCGATCAGCTCGCCGACCGCGTGCTCGATCTTGACCGGATCCTTCTCGACGGTCCAGCGCCACCTGTGCACCAACCGCGAGAAATGGGTGTCGACGGTGATTCCCGGGATGTCGAAGGCGTTGCCCAGGATGACGTTGGCGGTCTTGCGGCCCACCCCGGGCAGGGTCACCAGCTCGGCCATGGTCGACGGCACCTCGCCGTCGAACCGTTCGACGAGCGCCTGCCCCAGCCCGATCAGCGACGACGCCTTGTTGCGGAAGAAACCGGTGGGACGGATGAGGTTTTCCAGCTCGGCGCGGTCGGCCTGCGCATAGTCGAGCGCGGAGCGATATCGCGTGAACAACGCCGGCGTGGTCAGGTTGACCCGCTTGTCGGTGCTCTGCGCCGAGAGGATGGTGGCCACCGTCAGCTCTAGCGGCGTCGTGAAGTCCAGCTCGCAGTGGGCCTCTGGAAACGCTTGCGCCAGTGCGCGATTCATTCGCCGCGCCCGTCGCACCAGCCCGACTCGCGTTTCTTTGGACCACCGATCGGCGACGACACCGTCTGAAGCGGAAGGCGTTGACTTCGAGCGCCCGGATGCCTTTGCCGCTGTCACCTACGACAGAGTACTGATTTCGTGATCTGGCTGAGACCTAAGCCATGTTTACTCTCCTTGTGTCATGGTTGCTGGTGGCGTGCGTTCCCGGGCTGTTGATGCTCGTGACGTTCGGTCTGGGGCGGCTGGAATCCGACCTCGCCCACGACAGTGTCTCGGCGACCGACGTCGACGAATTCCTCGAGTATGCGGAGGCCGTCGACGTGCACACGCTGGCCCGCGAAGGCATGCCCGAGGCGCTGGAATACCTGCATCGGCGCCAGGCACTGCGGCCGGTGGATTCACCGCCGGCGCGCCCGGCGATCGGTCCGCGCCACGCCAAGCCGGTGTTTGCCATCGCCATCGGTGACCGCGACGAGGCCGGTCTGCCGACGCGGACGCGGGCCCATTCGCATGTCAATCCGCAATTTAGGGGGACTGGACACATCAATCGTGTGTAGCGTGGCACGTTGGACACAATTGGCCTACCTCTAGACTTACGTCACACGAGCAGGGTTGGCCTGCCCGTATCACAACTGGAAGCTGAAGAGGCAACGGTGGACGAGATCCTGGCAAGGGCAGGAATCTTCCAAGGGGTTGAGCCCGGCGCGGTCACCGCGCTGACCAAGCAATTGCAACCCGTCGACTTTCCGCGCGGGCACACGGTTTTCGCCGAGGGGGAACCGGGCGACCGGCTGTACATCATCGTTTCGGGGAAGGTCAAAATCGGCCGGCGTTCGCCGGACGGCCGCGAGAATCTGCTGACGATCATGGGCCCGTCGGACATGTTCGGCGAGTTGTCGATCTTCGACCCGGGTCCGCGGACTTCCAGCGCGACCACCATCACCGAAGTTCGGGCGGTCTCGATGGACCGCGACGCGCTGCGGGCGTGGATCGCCGACCGCCCGGAAATCGCCGAGCAGCTGCTGCGGGTCCTGGCCCGACGGCTGCGGCGCACCAACAACAACCTCGCCGACCTCATCTTCACCGACGTGCCCGGCCGGGTGGCCAAGCAGCTGCTGCAGCTGGCCCAGCGTTTCGGCACCCAGGAGGGTGGCGCCATGCGGGTCACCCACGACCTCACCCAAGAGGAGATCGCCCAACTGGTGGGCGCGTCGCGGGAAACGGTCAACAAGGCCCTGGCCGATTTCGCCCACCGCGGCTGGATCCGCCTGGAAGGCAAGAGCGTGCTGATCTCGGACTCCGAGAGGCTGGCCAGGCGCGCCCGCTAAGCCCGGTTGCTCGTCGAGCCTGTAATTTCGCAGGCCCCTACTCGCACTTCTGCTGCGAGATTTCAGTCTCGACGCAGGTAGTCCAGTTGCGCCTGGACCGACCATTCGGCCGCGTCCCAGAGCTTCTCGTCGACGTCGACGTAGACGTATTCGACGATCTCGCGCGTGGTGGCCTCGTTGCCCAGATCCCAGAGCGCCGCGCGCACCTGCTCAAGACGTTCGTGCCGGTGCGTCAGGTAGCCCGACGCGACGGATTCGAGGTCGGCCAGCTGCGGCCCGTGCCCGGGCAGCACCGTGCGCCGGCCCAAACCGCGTAGCCGCCGCAGCGATTCGAGGTAGTCGGCCAGGCTGCCGTCCTCCTTGTCGATGACGGTGGTGCCGCGGCCCAGCACGGTGTCCGCGGTCAGCACGGCGTCGTCGAGCAGGAACGACAGCGAGTCGGCGGTATGGCCGGGCGTCGCCATGACTTTGATCTTGAGCCCGGCCGCGTCGATGACCTCGCCGTCGGTGAGGTGCCCGCCGAGGCCGCGCAGGAATCCACTCCCGGCGGACCGGACCGTCGCCCCGGTCAGCTCGACCAGCTTGTCGATGCCGTCGGTGTGGTCGGGGTGCCGGTGGCTGATCAGCACCAGGGCGATGCGGCCCAGCGTGGCGATCCGGGTGATGTGCTCGTCGTCGTCGGGGCCTGGGTCCACGATGACCAGCTCGTCGCTGCGCGGTCCGCGCAGCACCCAGGTGTTGGTGCCCTCCAGCGTCATCAGGCCGGGGTTGTCGGCCAACAGGACCGACGCAGTGTCGGTGACCGCCCGCAACCGGCCGTATGCGGGATGGGTCAACGACTCAGCGGTCTCGGTCACGGCCGTCAGCCGACCTCCACGATCAGCTCCACTTCCACCGGCGCGTCCAGTGGCAGCTCGGATACCCCGACCGCCGAACGCGCGTGCGCGCCTTGGTCACCGAACACCTCGCCCAGCAGCTCGGACGCCCCGTTGATGACGCTGGGCTGGCCGTTGAAACCCGGAGCGGACGCGACGAACCCGACGACTTTGACCACCCGCGCGACGGCATCGATGCCCACCAGCGAATGCACCGCGGCCAGCGCATTGAGCGCGCAGATCCGCGCCAGCGACTTGGCGTCCTCGGGGCTGACCCCGGCGCCGACCTTGCCGGTCCGCGGAAGCTTCCCGCCCTCCATCGGCAGCTGGCCCGAGGTGTAGACCAGGTTGCCGGTCCGCACCGCGGGAACGTACGAGGCCAGCGGCGCCACCACCTCGGGAAGCGTGAGGCCGAGCTGCCCGAGCCGGGCGGATGCGCTCATCTCTACTTGGGGCGCTTCAAATACGCGACGTGCTGCTCGCCGGTGGGCCCGGGCAATACGGACACCAACTCCCAGCCGTCGGCGCCCCACTGGTCGAGGATCTGTTTGGTGGCGTGGGTCAGCAACGGGACCGTGACGTATTCCCATGCGATGGGTTGGCTCATGACGCGAGCTTATCGGTCGGCCGTCAACGGCTCTGGCCAGCCCAAGGGCGGTGCCGCGCTCGGGCTAGCATGCGAAGGTGGCATCCACTGAAAGCGGCGGTAGTTCCGTCGGTTGGCCCGCGCGCCTGTCGAAGGCGCGCTTACATTTCGTAACCGGCAAAGGCGGGACGGGTAAGTCGACGGTCGCGGCCGCGCTAGCCCTGACGCTGGCGGCGGGCGGCCGCAAGGTCCTCCTCGTCGAAGTCGAAGGCCGCCAAGGGATTGCGCAACTTTTCGACGTCCCGCCGTTGCCCTATGAGGAGCTCAAGATCGCCACCGCCGAGCGCGGCGGACAGGTCAACGCGCTGGCGATCGACATCGAGGCCGCGTTCCTGGAATATCTGGACATGTTCTACAACCTGGGCATCGCGGGCCGCGCGATGCGCCGCATCGGCGCCATCGAGTTCGCGACGACGATCGCGCCCGGCCTGCGCGACGTGCTGCTCACCGGCAAGATCAAGGAGTCGGTGGTGCGCCTCGACAAGGGGGCCAAAAACCCGGTCTACGACGCGGTGGTGGTCGACGCGCCGCCGACGGGCCGCATCGCGCGCTTCCTCGACGTCACCAAGGCGGTGTCCGACCTGGCCAAGGGCGGCCCGGTGCACTCGCAATCCGAGGGTGTGGTGAAGCTGCTGCACTCCGATCAGACCGCCATCCATCTGGTCACGCTGCTGGAGGCGCTGCCGGTGCAGGAAACGCTCGAGGCCATCGAGGAGCTTGCCGAGATGGAACTGCCGATCGGTAGCGTGATCGTGAACCGCAACATCCCATCGTTCCTCGAGCCGCGCGATCTGGCGAAGGCCGCCGAGGGAGACATGGACGCGGACTCCGTGCGGGCCGGCTTACAGATGGCCGGAATCAAGCTCAGCGACAGCGACTTCGCGGGCCTGCTGACCGAAACGATTCAGCATGCGACCCGGATCACCGCGCGCGCCGAGACGGCGCAGCAACTCGACGCGCTGAAGGTTCCGCGCCTGGAGCTACCGGCGATTTCCGACGGCGTCGACCTCGGCAGTCTCTATGAGCTGTCGGAAACCCTTGCGCAGCAGGGGGTTCGATGAGCGTCACGGCGAAAACCCTTGACATGGCCGCAATCCTGGCCGACCGATCCAACCGGGTGGTCGTGTGCTGCGGCGCCGGCGGGGTGGGCAAGACAACCACCGCGGCCGCGATGGCAATGCGCGCGGCCGAATATGGCCGCACCGTATGCGTTTTGACGATCGATCCGGCCAAGCGGCTGGCGCAGGCGCTCGGCGTCAACGACCTCGGCAACACCCCGCAGCGGGTGCCCTTGGCGCCCGAGGTCCCCGGCGAACTGCACGCGATGATGCTCGACATGCGCCGCACCTTCGACGAGATGGTGATGCAGTACTCCGGCCCCGAGCGGGCAGAGGCGTTGCTGAACAACCAGTTCTACCAGACGGTCGCCACGTCGCTTGCCGGCACGCAGGAGTACATGGCGATGGAGAAGCTCGGCCAATTGCTGAGCCAGGACCGCTGGGACCTCATCGTGGTGGACACCCCGCCGTCGCGCAACGCGCTGGACTTCCTCGATGCGCCGAAACGGTTGGGCAGCTTCATGGATAGCCGGCTTTGGCGGCTGCTGCTCGCACCCGGCCGCGGCATCGGCCGATTGGTCACCGGCGCAATGGGTTTGGCGATGAAGGGCATGTCCACGATCATGGGCTCGCAATTGCTCAGCGACATCGGTTCATTCGTGCAGTCACTGGAATCGACCTTCGGCGGTTGGCGGGAAAAGGCCGACCGCACCTACTCGCTGCTGAAGAGGCGCGGCACGCAGTTCGTCGTGGTCTCCGCGGCCGAGCCCGACGCGCTGCGCGAGGCGGCATTCTTCGTCGACCGCCTGTCGCAGGAGGGCATGCCGCTCGCGGGGCTGGTCCTGAACCGCACCCACCCGACGCTGTGCTCCCTGCCGGTCGAGCGGGCCATCGACGGGAGCGAGACGCTGGACGAATCGGATTCCGACGCCGCCGCGTTGGCTTCCGCGGTGCTGAAGATCCACGCCGACCGGGCGCAAACCGCGAAGCGGGAAATCAGGCTGCTCTCGCGCTTCACCGGAGCCCACCCGCACGTGCCGGTCATCGGGGTTCCGTCGCTGCCGTTCGATGTCTCGGACCTGGACGCGCTGCGGGCGCTCGCGGATCAGATCACCGCCGTCGGCGACGAAGCGGCCCGCGCTGGGGGCACCTCCCGCTAGCGGGGGACGGGGCGCTGAGAAGATCACCCGCCGGTTAGACGCTCGCAGAAGCTATTAGACATGAGCCAGCAGTGGTCGGTGCCGGCCGATTCGTTGCTGTCGAATTACTATTGGGCACAAGCCAGCTAGCATTCCACACCAGCCAGTTGTATATTGAACAAAGGTCAGTAAGGTGCCCACTCAGGGCTGTAACAGTTTCGTAATCACGAAAACAGTTATTTTCAGAACCGTTAGTTCGCTTGCGCCCGGAATTGCCTGACGCGCTCGTAAAATACCGCCGGTCAGCCGACGCTGCGGCCGCGGCGCTTCTCGAAGAAGTCCTGCCAGGAGATGACCTCGGGATGCTGCTTCAGCAGGGCCCGGCGCTGGCGCTCGGTCATCCCGCCCCACACCCCGAACTCGACCTTGTTGTCCAACGCATCCGCCCCGCACTCCTGCATCACCGGGCAGTGGCGGCAGATCACCGCCGCCTTGCGCTGGGCGGCCCCCCGAACAAACAGTTCATCGGGGTCAGTGGTCCGACATAGCGCCTTCGAAACCCACGCGATCCGTTCCTCGGCGTCGACACTGCGTAATACGCCCTGAGCAGCCGCAATGTTCGTTCGACGCGCGGCCGGCCGTGAACCTGACACGAGCTGTTCCCTTCCTTCCGACCGCTTGCGCGGCCGCCCTCCTCGGGTGCAGACCCTGCTGCGATCTACGCCACACCATGCAAATCGGTGTTATCTGAATCTCACCGTGTGTCTAAGTTAGGTGGTCAGGTGGCAATTGCGCAACAGTCTGATAACGCTTTTTTTGGGACGGGCGTGCAGTCTTGGGGAAAAGCTTAAACCCGAGCGGGGCACCGCGCACTTCACCCGGGTGGCTGACCAGTGACGGCGGCGATAATTTTTTGCCAAGCCCCATCGTAAGTTCGCTGGTCACGGTATGACGGGGGTTTGGCCAACTCGTGGCGTGGCCACCTGACCGGGGGCGGCTACCCTAGAACGCATGTCAGACCGCCCCCCGGCCGTTCTCACGGTTCTCAAGCTCGCGGGGTGCTGTTTGTTGGCCAGCGTCGTCGCCACGGCCCTGATGTTTCCGCTCGCCGGCGGAATCGGGCTGATGTCCAATCGGGCCTCCGAGGTGGTCGCCAACGGGTCCGCCCAGTTGACGCAGGGCGAGGTGCCCGCCGTGTCGACGATGGTCGACAAGAAGGGCAACGTCATCGCGTGGCTGTACTCTCAGCGCCGCTTCGAGGTGCCCACCGACAAGATCGCCAACACCATGAAGCTGGCGATCGTCTCGATCGAGGACAAGCGCTTCGCCGACCACAACGGGGTGGACTGGAAGGGCACGCTGACGGGGCTGGCCGGCTACGCGTCCGGCGACGTGGATACCCGCGGCGGCTCGACCATCGAACAGCAGTACATCAAGAACTACCAACTGCTGGTGACCGCCCAGACCGACGCCGAGAAGCGCGCGGCGGTGGAAACCACCCCGGCACGCAAGCTGCGCGAGATCCGGATGGCGCTCACGCTGGACAAGACCTTCACCAAACCGGAGATCCTGACGCGCTACCTGAACCTGGTGTCGTTCGGCAACGGTTCGTTCGGCGTGCAGGACGCGGCCCAAACGTACTTCGGTATCAACGCCTCGGACCTGAACTGGCAGCAGGCGGCCCTGCTCGCGGGCATGGTGCAGTCGACCAGCGCGCTCAACCCGTACACCAACCCCGACGGCGCCCTGGCCCGGCGGAACCTGGTCCTCGACACCATGATCGAGAACCTGCCCCAGGAGGCCGACGCCCTTCGCGCCGCCAAGGCCACGCCGCTGGGCGTGCTGCCCCAGCCCAACGAGCTGCCCCGCGGCTGTATCGCGGCCGGCGACCGCGCCTTCTTCTGCGACTACGTCCAGGAGTACCTGTCCCGCGCCGGGATCAGTAAGGAACAGGTGGCCAGGGGCGGCTACCTGATCCGCACCACGTTGGACCCGGATGTGCAGGTCCCGGTCAAGGCGGCCATCGACAAGTACGCCAGCCCGACCCTGCCGGGCATCTCGAGCGTCATGAGCGTGATCCAGCCGGGCAAGACCTCCCACCACGTCATGGCGATGGCCAGCAACCGCACCTACGGCCTGAACCTCGACGCCGGCGAGACCATGCGACCGCAACCGTTCTCCCTCGTCGGCGACGGCGCGGGGTCGGTATTCAAGATCTTCACCACCGCCGCCGCGCTGGACATGGGCATGGGGATCAACGCCACGCTCGAGGTTCCGGGCCGGTTCCAGGCCAAGGGCATGGGAAGCGGCGGTGCCAAGGGCTGCCCGAAGGACACCTGGTGCGTCGTCAACGCGGGTAACTACCGGGGCTCGATGAACGTGACCGACGCGTTGGCCACCTCGCCCAACACCGCGTTCGCCAAGCTGATCCAGCAGGTGGGCGTCAGCCGGACGGTGGACATGGCCATCAAGCTGGGGCTGCGGTCCTATGCCGATCCGGGCACCGCGCGCGACTACAACCGCGACAGCAACGAGAGCCTGGCCGACTTCGTCAAACGGCAGAACATCGGCTCGTTCACCCTGGGCCCGATCGAGGTGAACGCGCTGGAGTTGTCCAACGTGGCGGCCACCCTGGCCTCCGGCGGGGTGTGGTGCCCGCCGAACCCCATCGACAAGCTGATCGACCGCAACGGCAACGAGGTCTCCGTGACGACCGAGACCTGCGATCAGGTGGTGCCCGAGGGCCTGGCCAACACGATGGCCAACGCGATGAGCAAGGACGCCGTGGGCAGCGGCACGGCGGCGGGCTCGGCCGGCGCGGCGGGCTGGGACCTGCCGGTGTCGGGTAAGACCGGAACCACGGAGGCCCACCGTTCGTCCGGCTTCGTGGGATTCACCAGCCACTACGCGGCCGCCAACTATATCTACGACGATTCGCCCAACCCGACGGATTTGTGCTCCGCCCCGCTGCGTCACTGCGGCGAGGGGGACCTCTACGGCGGCAACGAGCCGGCGCGCACCTGGTTCACCGCGATGAAACCGATCGCGACCAGCTTCGGCGAGGTCAAGCTGCCGCCGACCGACCCCCGCTATGTCGAGGGCTCCCCGGCTTCGCGGGTGCCGGCCGTCACCGGCCTCGACGTCGACGCGGCCCGGCAGCGCATCAAGGAGGCGGGCTTCCCGGTCGCCGACCAGACCAACTCGGTGAACAGCACCGCCAAGCTGGGCGAGGTGGTCGGAACGTCGCCGTCCGGCCAAACGATTCCGGGGTCGATCATCACGATCCAGGTCAGCAACGGCATCCCGCCGGCGCCGCCCCCGCCGCCTGAGGGTGCGCCGCCCGTGGTGGGCTCGCAGGTGGTCGAGATTCCGGGCCTGCCGCCGATCACGATTCCGCTGCTGGCGCCACCGCCGCCGCCCGGGGCGCCCCCTCCATAAGCGGCCGGCATATCCGAGTTGTGGCGCAAGCTATACGCGCCGAGACCGCAACCGGCAGTAGGCTTCCTGCATGGCTGACGTTCTGCCCGTCCTGATGCGCACCGGCGCCGTGGCGCTCGGCTCGACCCTGGCCGGCATCGGTTATGCCTCGCTCGTCGAGCGCAACGCGTTCGTCCTGCGCGAGATAACCATGCCCGTCCTGACGCCGGGGTCCACGCCGCTGCGGGTGCTGCACATCAGCGATCTGCACATGCTGCCCAACCAGCGCCGCAAACAGGCCTGGCTGCGCGAGCTGGCGGCCTGGGAGCCCGACCTGGTCGTCAACACCGGCGACAACCTGGCGCACCCCAAGGCGGTGCCCGCGGTGGTGCAGACCCTGGGCGACCTGCTGTCGCGGCCCGGCGTCTTCGTCTTCGGCAGCAACGACTACTTCGGGCCCCGCCTGAAGAACCCGCTGAACTACCTGACCAACCCGTCCCACCGGGTCCGCGGCGAGCCGCTGCCCTGGCAGGACCTGCGGGCCGCGTTCACCGAGCGCGGCTGGCTCGACCTGACGCACACCCGCCGCGAGTTCGAGGTGGCCGGCCTGCACATCGCCGCGGCGGGCGTGGACGACCCGCACATCGACCGGGACCGCTACGACGCGATCGCGGGCCCGGCCAGCCCCGCCGCGAACCTCAGGCTCGGTTTGACGCACTCCCCCGAGCCCCGGGTGCTGGACCGCTTCGCCGCCGACGGCTACCAGCTGGTGATGGCCGGACACACCCACGGTGGGCAGCTGTGCCTGCCGTTCTACGGCGCCCTGGTGACCAACTGCGGCCTGGACCGCTCGCGGGCCAAGGGGCCGTCGCGCTGGGGCGCCAACATGGCGTTGCACGTCTCCGCCGGGATAGGCACCTCGCCGTTCGCGCCCGTGCGATTCTGCTGCAGGCCCGAGGCGACCCTGCTGACGCTGATCGCCAGCCCGATGGGCGACCGCGATTCCACCAGCGACCTGAGCCGTTCGCAGCCGACCGCCTCGGTGCGTTGAGCGACCGGACCCGGATCGCGGTCCGTACCCTGCCACGAAGCTGGACGGACGACGCGATCCGGCTGATCCAGGCCGACGCGCGGCGCAGCGCCGACACCCACCTGCTGCGCTATCCCCTGCCGTCGGCGTGGGGCGGTGACGCAGAGGTCGCGCTATACCTCAAGGACGAGAGCACGCACATCACCGGCAGCCTCAAGCACCGGCTGGCGCGCTCGTTGTTCCTGTACGCGCTGTGCAACGGGTGGATCGGCGAGGGCACCACGGTCGTCGAGGCGTCGTCGGGTTCGACGGCGGTGTCCGAGGCCTACTTCGCGGCCCTGCTGGGGCTGCCGTTCGTCGCGGTGATGCCGGCATCGACCAGCGCCTCCAAGGTTGCGCTGATCGAATCACAAGGCGGCCGTTGCCATTTCGTGACAGACTCGAGCCAGGTGTACGCCGAGGCGGAGCGCGTCGCCAAGGACACCGGTGGGCACTACCTCGACCAGTTCACCAACGCCGAGCGCGCCACCGACTGGCGCGGCAACAACAACATCGCGGAGTCGATCTACGAGCAGATGCGCGAGGAGCGACACCCCGTCCCGGAGTGGATCGTGGTCGGCGCGGGCACCGGCGGCACCAGCGCGACCATCGGACGCTACATCCGCTATCGGCGGCACGCGACCCGGCTGTGCGTCGTCGACCCGGAGAACTCCGCGTTCTTTCCCGCCTACGCCGAGGAGCGCTGCGACGTCGTGATGCCCGCCTCGTCGCGGATCGAGGGCATCGGGCGCCCGCGGGTCGAGCCATCATTTCTGCCCGGCGTCGTCGACCGCATGGTCGCGGTGCCCGACGCCGCGTCGATCGCCGCCGCCCGCCACGTCAGCGCCGTCCTGGGGCGCCGGGTGGGGCCGTCTACCGGCACCAACCTGTGGGGCGCCTTCGGCCTGCTCGCCGAGATGGTTTCCGAGGGCCGCAGCGGCTCGGTGGTCACCCTGCTGGCCGACAGCGGCGACCGCTACGCCGACACCTATTTCAGCGACGAGTGGGTCAGCGCGCAGGGCCTCGATCCGGCCGGCCATGCCGAGGCGCTGGTCGAATTCGAGCGCAGCTGCGCGTGGTCGAGCCCATAGCCAGCGGTTTGGTCAGCCGGCGGGCCGGTGCGATACGCTGTCGTGGCTTCAAGCGGGGTGTGGCGCAGCTTGGTAGCGCGCTTCGTTCGGGACGAAGAGGCCGTGGGTTCAAATCCCGCCACCCCGACTCACTGTCTTGCCTCAAGACTCGCTGCGGCACTTGCCCAGAGGCGCGCGCACCGGGTTAGCAGTTGGTTAACTATTTCTGCGGACAGCGCCCGCCAGGTTTCAGGACAGCTGCAGCGGTCATTAACTATGTTGGATGTTCGACTAGTTGACGGTCTGTGGGGTAAGCCTGATGTCATTTGTCAGCGTGGTGCCGGACAGTGTTGCGGTGGCGGCCCAGGATCTGGACCAGATTGGTTCCGCGCTGAGTGCGGCGCGAACGGGCGCGGGTTCCACGACCGCCATAGCGGCTGCGGCCCAGGACGAGGTGTCGACCGCGGTCGCGCGGCTGTTCGAAAATTTCGGCCAGGATTTTCGGGTTCTCAGCGCCGAGGCGCAGGCATTCCATGACGAGTTCGTGCGCACGTTGAACGCCGGGGCGGCTCAGTACGTCAGCGCCGAGGCCGCCAACGTCCAGCAGACCTTGCAGAACGCGCTGAATGGTCCGAGCGAGGCGTTGCTGGGGCAGTCGTTGGTCGGGACCGGAGCCGGCCTTCCGGGCGCCGCGGCCAGCGTGATTAACACGCCGTTCAGCATGGTCGTCTACAACCAACCCACCCCATTCGGTCCCATCGTGCTCACGATGAATGGGTACGGATCGCTGCTCCCGCCCGGCGGGGTCACCGTGACGTCGGGGTCACTCGAGGTGCCGACGCCGCTTGTGCTTGCCGTCGACGCCATAGGGCCGGAGGCCAACGTTGCGATTGCGCTCGCCAATAGCGGTAGTGCATTCGTCAACGCGGTGCAGACCGGGAACCCGGTGGCGGCCGCCGCAGCACTGGTCAACGCCCCGGGCGGTGCCGTCAACGGCTTCTTCTTCGGCCAACAATCCATGTCGATGTCCTACCCGGTGCCTTCGGACACCGGCTACACGACGGCACAGGTCTCCGTTCCCCTTGGCGGGCTGTTCGCTCCCCAACAGCCCGTGACAATGACGCTGACCTCGACCGACGGGACGCAGACTTCCATTCCGTTGAGCGGTACGGAGTTCGGGGGCCTCATTCCCGCCCTGATGGCCGAAGTGCCCAGCGTCTAATCGTCGCTGCCAAATCCCGTCACCCCGACCCTATTAGTCGTTCGGCGTCATAGATGACGCGCCGCGATTCGCGAACCCGATATCGCGTTTGAAGGTCGGCAATCACTCGGGCGCGGCGAGGGCGGTGCTAGCGTGCGCCCATGGGAATCCCCGTCTGGGTTTGGGCTCTCACCGTCGTCGTCTTGCTCGCCTCTATGGGCTTCTCCATCTCTGTGTTGCTGTTCATGCGCAGGGTGCAGGGTCCGAAATTCAGCGGTCCGGCGCTGACGGGAACTGGGCGCGTTTCGGCGATTCCATCGCTGGGCCTCCTGAGCGGTGGCGGCGCCGTCGTGGGAAACATCCAGTTGTTCCTTCACGACATGGGGCAAAGCGGCAGCCGGCTGTGCGGCATCGGACTGCGAGTCGAGATTCCCGGCCGCGAACCGTACGACGCGACGGTCTGGCAGGTTATCGACCGCACCCAAGTCGCCGCGATGGAGAGCGGAGCGGCTTTTCCGGTGGAGGTCGATTCCGCCGATCCGCGAAACGTTCGGATCGACTTCGGCCGGCCGGTGCAACATAGCGCTCCGCCGGCAACGGAGAATCCGGCAATCGGCGGTGTGATGTCGAATCCGGCGACAAACACGCTGGCCATCGCGTCCGTGGTAATGGCGTTTGTCTTCCCGGTGATAGCGATACCAATGAGCCTCAGCGCCCGTTCCCAAATCCGCAAGACCGGGGAACGGGGCGCGGGAATCGCCTTGGCCGCCTTGCTGATTGGCTGCCTCTACCTGGTCGGAATCGTGGTCATGGTGGCTGTCATCCCTCAGCTGACAAAGCATTAAAAGGGTCCGCCGCACGAATCACAGCGGCCTGCACTCACTGCCCCGCGAATCCGAGTAGGCGGCTACTCTATCGGCCGCGCATATTTGGGTGAAGTATTGGCGCTGTCGGCAGCCATTTGAGCGGAAGGCCTGGCGTCATGGGTTTGGATGAGCATTGCCGGAACACGAAGTCCATATGGAGCGTGATCGCCGCAGCCCCAGCCGACGCGGCTTTTGCGGGTCTGCTGACGGGATTCATGATCTCCGCCATCGCCTTCTTGCTGGGCCGAGAACGGCAAGAGGACAAAATCCTTCACGCCGTTGCGCTATTTGCGCCCGGCTTGCTGGTTTTGGCGCTCGCGTGTAATCAGTTTGTCGGCATCACGGCGATAGCCCCGAATATGGGGCAAGACGCTGCCCCACAAACCAAGCCAGAAGTTGTGTGCAGCGTCGCCTGGACCCAAGGAATGACGGCTCAGGGCATGCTGGGTGTGGGCTTCGTAGTCGCGGTCGCCGGGCTGGTCTGGATGATGGCTCACGCCGTGGACGGAAACATCGACCGCGACGCCCCGGAAGGCGGCGGTCAGGACCGCAGAACCCTGATACATCTGGGCAACTTCCTCGTGTTCGTCGCCATTGCCACGGTCTCGCTGCTGTTGACGAACGGCTCGCTCAGTTACTACGACATGATGGGCACCGTCGGCGTCCATCCACCGAATCCCATGAAGGCCGTAATTTGGTGGACATTCGGGATAATGATGGCTGTTGACGCCGCGATAATCTCCGTGCGGACCGCCGGATATTATCTTGTTCGGCACAAGAGGATTCATGGCAAGTGGGATGAGCGCGGCGAACCTCGTGCGGCGCGGTATTTGCGACGAGGTTTCGTCGTTTGCGTGGTGGTGTTGACGGCAGGAATGGCCCTGATGGCGCCTCTGCACGCCGGGCTAGTTTCTCAAGGCAATTCTGCACCTGGCAACGTAGCGGCATTCTTTGCGGTGGCCCTGGGCATGTTCTATCCGTTCGCGATTTTCTTGTTCATTTCCGCTTCGGTGCCGGGACCGGACTTCTGGTATTGGGACATCATCTTCGACACCAAGGGGCGGCGCGAAGCCACCGCCAAGAAACCAGGAAGTCGGCCGCCGGCTTCGGCGGCCACGAGTCGTCACGCGGTTGATCCGACGCAAGCTTCAGGCGAGCATCTCGGCGACGACGGCGTCGGTCTCGGTCGGTCGCGCGAAGGTGGCGCCCAGGAACTGGGTCGACCACTCGTGTGACGCCTGCACGAACGTCGCGCACGCGTCGGTCGCCAGCATCACGTCATAGCCGCTGTCGGCGAGTTCGCGCACCATCCCCGTGACGCACATGTCGGTCATCACCCCGGTCACCACGACGGGATCGGCCTTCAGATCGGCCAAATGGGTGTGAATGGCGGTGCCGGCGAGTGGGCCGCTGGTCGACTTGGTGAACACCTCCTCGCCCGCGACGGGTTGCAGGTCATCGATCACCCGGGCGGCCGGATCGGCCAGCGGCAGAAAACACCGCTCGCCCACCGCGGCGACGGCCAGCTCGTTCATCCTGCGCGCCCACGGCGGCAGGTCGCCGCCGTCGGGAGTGCGGCTGCCGAACTCGGTGAAGACGACGCGCAGCCCACGCGCGCGGAATTCCGCAAGCAGCCGGCCGATGTTCGGCACGACGACGCGACGCAGCAGGTCGAAGTACCAGCTGCCGCCGTCGGCCAGGCCCCGGCTCACGAAGCGGGCCAGCGCCGAATCCGGCTCGCAGAAATAGCGTTGCATGTCGACGACCACGAGCACGGGCCTCGGCATCAACGGCTCCGCAACGCGTCGAGCGTCTCGGCGACCCCGTCGTCGGCGTCGACGCCGAGCTGCACCCGGTCCGCCGCCCCGCCGAAGCGTTCGAGCGCGGTGGCGGCCATCTCCTTGGGGCCGCCGATCGCCGCGAAGGTGTGCAGCACGGTGTCGTCGATCAGCATGCCCATCGTCGTCCACTCACCGCGTTTGGACAGCGCGTGCAACTCGTCGCCCAGGGCGCCCCAGCCGTGGTGTTCCAGCACCGGCCGGTAGGCCGGGGTTGACCCATAGAAGGCGAGTGTCGTTCGCATCGCGTCGATTTTGGCGTCGCGCTCGTCCTCGACGATCGCCAGCATCAGCGGCACGGTCACCTCGACGTCGGCGCGGGCGCGGCCCGCGCGTCGCAGGCCGACGTCCAGGCGTGGCAGGGTCACCTCGCGAAAATAGCTTGCGGTGGTGAAGCCGTGGGCGATCAGCCCGTCGGCGACCTCGCCGACCAGCGCCGTCATCACCGGGCCGACGGCGGCGACGTGAATCGCCGGCCATCCGCACGGGCTGGGACCGTGATCGAACATCGGCGTCATCAGGGTGTGCTGGTAGTACTCGCCGCGAAAGTCCAAGGGGCTCTGTTGTTCCCAGGCGGCCCAGATCGCGCGCACCGCCAGGATGAACTCTCGCATCCGCGCCGCCGGCAGGCCCCAGGGCATCGAGAATCGCCGGGTGATGTGCGGCCTGATCTGGGTGCCGAGCCCGAGGACGAACCGCCCGCCGGAGAACCGGTGCAGGTCGGAGGAGGTGACCGCGACGGTCATCGGGTTTCGCGCGAACGCGACCGCGATGCCGGTCGCCAGCCGGATCGAATCGCTGGCCGCCGCGGCAAGGGCCACCGCCGGAAACGGGTCGTGGGCGACCTCGGGCAGCATCAGGCCGTCGAATCCGCCTTGTTCGGCGCGCACCGCGGCTTGCTGCACTTCGCCCAGTCCGGCCGCGGCGATTGCGTCGACTTTCATTGGGCGGCTTCGCATATCGCGCCCGAGCTGTGCAGGGCCGCGATCGCCTCGGCGTCGTATCCGAATTCGGCCAGGACGGAACGGTTGTCGGCGCCCATGCCGGGCACCCCGGCGCCCTCGGTCACCCCGATGTCGGCGCCGTCGGCTCGCCACGGCGCGGCGGGGACCGGCAACCCCGGTGACACCTGCGCGGTGAGCCCGCGCTGCGCCGCCCATTCGGTGCCGTCCAGCTCGGCGACCGACCGCACCTGCGCGGCCAACATGTACGGGTTCAGTGCGGCGTCCAGGGCCTCGAAGTTCGGGAATTTCCGTGTCAGGCAGTCGATCACCGTGACCAGCTGCTCCAGATGCCCGGCGCGCGACTCCTCCGTCGCGAACCGCGGGTCGGCCAGCAGCTCCTCGCCGGCGCCCAGCGCCGGCGCCCACAGCGGCCAGAACGTCACCGGACTGCCGGCCAGCACCACGTAGCTCCCGTCGCCGAGGGGATGGCTGAAATGGTTCCAGCTGTCGAAGCCGCCGAAGTCGCCCACCGGATCCTGCAGCGCCACCGCCGCCCATTCGTTGACGTACACCGCCACCTGGCCCATCGCGATGTCGAGGCGCTGGCCCTCGTCG
Source organism: Mycobacterium sp. 1081908.1 (assembly GCF_001673535.1). Taxonomy (GTDB): domain Bacteria; phylum Actinomycetota; class Actinomycetes; order Mycobacteriales; family Mycobacteriaceae; genus Mycobacterium. Next base: position 64,722 of record NZ_LZLY01000103.1, read on the forward strand.
GTCCTTTCCCGGTGCAGCAGCGCGGACAGCACCGCCGAGGCCGCGATCAGCGCCGAATACACGTCGGCGTGCTGATTGACCTCGTGTTCGGGTCGGCGGGCGCGGTGTCGGGCGGCCCACTCCAGCGTGCCGGTGTCGGCGTGCACCAGCGGCGCGTAGGCCCGACGGTCGGCCCACGGGCCGTCCTGGCCCCAGCCGGTCACCGAGCAGTAGACCAACCGCGGGTTCGCCGCGCAAAGGGTCGCCGCATCGAGGCCGAACCGCGCCAGCACGCCGGGCCGGAAGTTCTCCAGCAGCACGTCCGCCCGAGCCGCCAGGCGACCCACCAGTTCCGCGCCGCCGTCGGCCTTGAGGTCGACGCAGATGTTGCGCTTGCCCGCGTTCATCTGTGCGTAGTACGGCGAGATCCCGCCGACGTGCGGCGGCACCGTGCGGGTGCGGTCGCCCTCGGGCGGCTCGATCTTGATGACATCGGCGCCGAGGTCGGCGAGCATGCGCCCGCACAAGGGACCGGACACCATCCGCGAAAGGTCGAGCACCCGAACGCCCGCCAACGGGCCACCGACCACCTCCGCACCTCCGCGTCTCTATACCCGTTATAGGTCTACACACGTTATAGTGCGGGCGTGGTTGAGCGTCAAGACACCATCTCCCGGTTGCCGGTCGGGCTCGACGCCGAGGCCATCGTGGCGGCGGCGGTCGACCTGCTCGACGAGCGCGGGCTGGACGGCTTCACGATCCGGGCGTTGAGCACCCGCCTGGGCGTCAGCGCCCCCACGATCTACTGGCACGTCGGTTCCAAGGACGCGCTTTTGCAGGGGGTGGTCGAGCGCGTGGTGGCCGACAGCGTGGCGCCGCCGCGGTCGCGGATGGGGTGGGAGAAACGGCTCCGGCGCCTCTTTGACCTGATGCGGCAAAGCCTCCTGGCCCATCCGGGCGTGATGGCGCTGATCCGCTCGGTGCACGTGGGCGCCTTCGAGCACTGGATGGCCGAGGCGCTGACGATCATGCGCAGCGCGGGATTTACCGAGTCGCAGGCGGCCGTCTACGCCCGCGTCGCGCTGGTGCACAGCCTGGGCTCGACGCAGGCCGAGGCCAACGTGCTCGCCGCCGGATACATGGAACCGGTGCCGAATAGCAGCGGCGCCAAGCGGTTTCGGGTCAAGCCCGGGCTACTGCGGCAGAACCTGCCGGCCGACCTGGCGGCGGCCACCCTCTACGATCCCGACCAGCAGCACAAGATTCTCACCGACATCTTCATCGACGGCCTGCGGGCACAGATCACGGCGCGCGGCGGCTAGCCTTCCAGTTCGGGTTGGACCCGCCGACGATCGGCGCGTGCCCAGATTTGCACCTGCTCGCGCCCGACCAGGCGGCAACGGTGGGTCGCCGCCAGCTGGCGAGCGGCCTTGGTGAACCCCTGATTGGTCACCACGACCGTCTGGTTGCACCGGTGCTGCAGGGCGCCGGCCACCACCTGCTGGACGGCGGCCACCCCGACGGCCTTCGCCTGCCTCTTGCATTGGACCGCCATGCACGCGCCGTCGCGCTTCGCGATCAGGTCGACACCGTAATCACCCGTGCTGGCGGTGTGCGCGACGCTCCATCCCACGGTCCGAAGCTGCGCCGCAACGAATTCCTCGAACTCGACGCCGGACATTTGATCGATGTCCGCCAGGTCCGACGCCGCGTAGCGCATGTCCCGCCTTCGCTGCCGCCCGACGCCGTAGCGGTCGCGTCGAACGCTGAGCCACAACAGGGCGGCGACGGTCAGGGCGAGGCCGCCCAGACCGGCCGTAAATCCCGCCGGGACGCTGCCGATGGCCTGCTGGGTGAAATACCAAGGCACAGCGAACCCCAGCAGGAGGAACGACCCGGCGATTATCGGCATGACTCCCCACGGTGGCGACGCGGACTCGTGCGATCAACGTAGCGGGCGGCTACGACAATTCAGCGGAGGCGGAACCGAACCCTGGTGCCGTATCGCGGCGCGAGCATGATGGAGCGCCGCACGATCCTCTCCGGGTTCTGGTCGACGGCGCTGAACTCCCCCTCGCGCAGCAGCGTGTGCAGCACGGTGATCAGCTCGCGCATCGAGAACGCGGCGCCCAGACAGCGTTTGACGCCGCCCCCGAACGGCACCCACGCGTAGGTCTCGGGCCGGGTGCCGAGGAACCGCTCCGGGCGGAACTCGTTGGGGCGCTCGTAGGTGTGGGGGTTGCGGTTGATCGCGATGATGTGGACGACGATCCGCGTGCCCGGCTCGACGAGATAGCCGCCGATCGAAAACGGCTGCGCCGCAACGCGGGCCGTGAACGGCGCCGGCGGCCGGACCCGCAGCGTCTCGTGGATCACCGCGGTCGTGAAGGCTTCCTGCCCGCTCAACGCTTCGTCGCGCACCCGTCGTAGCGCATCGGGGTGATGCAGCAGCAGGTCGAAGACCCAGGCCAGCGTCGTCGCGGTGGTCTCGTGACCCGCCAGCATCAGGGTGATCAGGTCGTCGCGAATCTCGCTGTCGGACAGTCGTTCCCCGTCGTCGCCGCGGGCGCACATCAGCAAGGACAGGATGTCGAGCTGCTCGCCCAGCCGGGGGTCTTCCCGCCGGCGCGCGATGAGCGGCATGACGACGTCGTCGATCTCGTTGTTGGCCCGCGCCCGCTGCGGCCACACCCGCAACGCGCCCAGCCGACGCAGCGCGTACCGGACGGTCAATTGCTCTGAGACGCCGAGCTTTAGCAGGCGCTCGAAGGGAAGGCCCAGCCGGCGGACCTCCTCGGGATCGTCGACCCCGAAGGTGACCCGGACGATCACGTCCAGCGTCAGCGCCCGGGCCGCCTTGAGCATTTCGAACGGGCGGTCAACGGGCCAGCTGTGCATCGCCGCCCGAGCGGAGTTCTGCATGATCGGCACGTAACTGGCCAGCGCCGCGCCGTGCAGCGGGGGCGTCAAGAGTTTGCGCCGCCGCAGATGCTCCGGTTCCTCCTGCACGAACATCGACCCAGAACCGTAGATGGCCGCCGCCGGTCCCACGCCCTCGCCGCCGAGCAGCACGCCCGGCGGCGCGGTGAAGACCTGCTTGACCAGTTCGGGGTCGGACACGATCGCCACGTTGCCCAGACTGAGCACGGGCATCGTCATGATCGGCCCGTATCGGCGGATCAACCGCAGCATCCGCCGCTCGCCGCCCACGAGATAGGCGATCGCATACGCCGTGGCGAACACCGGCCGAAGCATGCGCGGAGCCGGCAGGCCGGGCGGACGGCTCAAGGGCACGCTGACGACAGAAACACGGCGGGCTTAGTTGGTCAAGGCCGCCCGCGCCGGCGTTACGCGCAGTCGGCGCAGACCGGAAGACCGGAGTTCGACGCGCGCAACCGGCTGCGGTGCTGCACTAAAAAGCAGCTCGAACAAGTGAACTCATCGGAGCGCTGGGGTATCACCGTCACCGACAGCTCTTCGCCGGATAGATCCGCGCCGGGCAACTCGAAGAAGACCACATCGTTGGGGTCCTCGTCGACAACCGCGGTCGATGATCCGGTGGTCGCGAGTTCGCGGAGGGCGGATGCATCCGGGGTCTCGACGTCGGATGCGCGGCGTGCGTCGTAATCGCTTGCGGTCGTCATGGCTGTTCCTTCCTGCTGAACGACGGGCTGACGCACTTGCCTGTACTCACCCGTGGCTCAGTCGGTACCCCGATCGGGCGCGGATCACACCTGATCGGCCAAAAATTGCGCGGACGACAATTGGGCGCCTCCAGCCGTCGATGGGACTCAGCAGGCGATTGGCGCCTTGGCGTGCGCCGCGGAGCCGTCGGCTCTCGGGCCGTGCAGAAACAAGGCGACGTTGAAGGCGCGGCGCTGACTCCGTGACACCCAAACCAGGCCGAGCCATGGCGCCACGACCGCGAGCAGCAGCGCTACGACCGCCGGCCCCGCATGCCCGGTGATCAGCGCGAGAACGCCGACCGCCAGGCCGACGGCCCAGGTGGCGGCAGCCACGAGGCCCGGAATGCTGGGACGCACCGGGCCGGACCTGTCGAGCATGGGCCCCTTTTACCCGGTCAGGCCGAAAATTAAACATTTCGGTTTCGGCCCGACGGGGCGCGGGCCGCTCGGAATTCGTTGCCTGCCAGGGCCGTTCGGATGGCGAACGACGCCGTGGTGTCAGCCGGCCCCGGCGCGGGTATGCGGCGCCAATGCAAAGAGCGCCCGCCGTCCTCTTCGACGTGGACGGGACCCTTGTCGATTCCAACTATCTGCACGTCTACGCCTGGCAGCGCGCCTTCGACGCCGAAGGCATGCCGGTCGCGGCGTGGCAGATCCACCGCTGTATCGGCATGGACGGCGACAAGTTGGTGCGCACGCTGTCCAAGGACGCGCCCGAAGACGTGCAGGACCGGCTCAGCGACGGGCACAGCCGCTACTACCGGGAGGCCATCCCGCTGCTGGCACCATTGCCCGGCGCCCGCGCGCTGCTGCACCGCGTCGCCGACCTCGGACTGCAAGTGGTGCTGGCCAGTTCGGCACCCGGCGACGAACTCGACGCCCTGCTCGAGGCTCTCGACTGCGACGACGTCATCGCCGAGAAGACGTCGTCGCGCGACGTCGACACCGCCAAACCCGAGCCCGGCATCGTGCGGGTGGCGCTGGACCGAGCCGGTGTGGACGCCGACCGCGCGGTGTTCGTCGGCGACGCCGTGTGGGACGCCCACGCCGCCGCGGCCGCGGGACTGCCGTGCATCGGGCTGCTGAGCGGCGGCATCTCGCGCGCCGAGTTGGAGTCGGCCGGTGCGTCACCGATTTTCACCGATCCCCAGGATCTCCTCGAGCACCTGGAATCCACCCGGATCGGCGCGCTACATGCCGCGGGTGCGCAGCAGCAGCGGTAGGACCCACCAGAAGAACCCGAACAGGCCCAGTGCGCAGGCTCCCGCGATGAGCCCGGCGCTGGGTCCGGCGACCGAGTCGAAAACGATGACCGTCACCCCGGTCAGGGCCGTGCCGAGCAGCGCCAGCCCGGCGTACGCGCACCGGTGCGCGGCCGACACCAAGACCTGGAGGCGATGGCGCCGGAACAGCAGCCGGTGAATGCCAACCGGCGCGACGAGCAGCACCGTCGCGCCCACCGAGCAACCGACCGTCACCAGGTACACGACCCGCATCGGCTCCGTGAGAACGCCGAAGCGCTGCTGGAACGGCAGCGTCAGCAGGAATCCGGTGAGCAGCTGGACGCCCGTCTGCACCACGCGCAGCTCCTGCAGCAGGCTGTTCCAATTGCGGTCGAGCCGTTCGATTTCGGTTTCGCCGCGCTGATTGCGATCCCACTGCTGGTCATCTTCCGGACGATCGACGTCGTCACCCATAGTCCCGATCATCCCACCGAACGGGAATTGGGGTTCTGGCGATACTTCGCGCTGATGCGATAGGGCGCGTCAGCGGTTGATGTTGCCGTCGCGGACGGCGGTCAACGCGTCGTCCAGCGTCGGGTACAGCGGGAAGGTCTTGTCCAGGCCGGTGAGGTGGATCGGTCGCCTGGTCGCCGGCCCGCGCGCGACGACACCGAACTCGGTGGACTTCCCGAGTTTTTCGTACGTCGCGGCCAGGATCTTCAACCCGACCGAGCCGAGGAACTCCACCGCGGAAAGGTCGATGACCAGTGCGGTCGGAGCGTCCGCCACCACGGCGCTGATGGCCTGCTCGAGCGCCGGAGCGGTGACCAGATCGATTTCGCCGCTGACGCTGACCACGGACACACCGTCGTGGTCGGTAACCAGCGTGGTAATCGAATCGGGAGCTGACAATGGCGATCCTTTGTCCGGGCCTTGAAGTGTGGTGCAAGCCTAGCCTGCCATGCGAACTGCGAGAAGAATATGCCCTCGACACCTGCTACGCGATTGCCCAGGCTAGTCTCCCCATAGGCATACTGCGGAGCGCGACGCGGCACATGGGAGGCCAGATGTCAGATTCGCCGTTGGATCTCGGAACCACCAGCATCGCCGCGCAGACGGTCAGCGAGGGCCTGTTGCCCCAGCTGGTCCAGCACCTGCGGCAGAACCGCACGGTGTTGCGCGAGGAGTGGGCCCGCAGGATCACCGAGGCCGAACTCCTCACGGCGATGACGCCGGAGGAGATCTTCTCCGAGGCGACGACGGTGTACGACAGCTACGTCGAGGTGCTCGAGACCGGTAGCGTCGAGGCGCTGCAGGATTACGCCCGCGACCTGTCGGAACGCATCATCCCGCGAGGCGTGGAAACCGACGAGGTCGTCGGCATCGTGCTGCTGCTGCGCGACGTGCTGGCGCGGTCGCTGTTCGAGAAGTATCAGACCGACTTCGAGATGCTCAACCGCGTTCTCGACGCCTACGAACCGGCGGCCAACCGGATCGCCAACACCGTGGCCGTGTCCTTCGTGCAGGAGCGCGAGCGCATCATCCGCCAGCAGCAGGAGGCCATCCGCGAGCTGTCCACGCCGGTGCTGCAGGTGCGCGAGCAGCTGCTGATTCTGCCGATCATCGGTGTGCTCGACAGCCAGCGGGCCCGCCAGGTCACCGAACAGCTGCTGCGGGCGATCCGCGCGAACCGCGCGAAGGTGGTGGTCATCGACATCACCGGTGTGCCGACCATCGACTCCACCGTGGCGAACCACCTGGTGCAGACGGTCGACGCGTCGGGCCTGATGGGCGCCAGCGTCATCATCACCGGCCTGTCCTCGGAAATCGCGCTGACCCTGGTCACCATCGGGCTTGACCTGTCGAAGATGAACGCCGTCGGCGACCTGCAGGGCGGCATCGAAGAGGCCGAACGCCTGCTCGGTTACGAAGTCACGCGCACCGGCGAACAGACCGGATAGCCACCATTAGCAAGAACACCCCATGCCAGTACCGATTCTGAAACAGGGCGCGATTCTGATCGCTTCGGTGCAGTCGGCGCTCACCGACTCCGACGCCGAACGTCTTCGCTTCGACCTGATGGAGCGGGTCAGCAGGTTCCGCGCCCAGGGCATCATCGTCGACGTCACCGCCATCGACGTGATGGACTCGTTCGCCGCCCGCTCGCTGCGAACCATCGCCCACATGACCCGGCTGCGCGGCGCGGACACCGTGATCGTCGGCCTGCAACCGGAGGTGGCGTTCGCGATGGTGCAACTGGGCTTGGCATTCGACGACATGAACACCGCACTGGATCTCGAAGAGGGCCTCGCCCTGCTGAATCGCCAAGGCGGAGTGGGGAAGTCGACGATCGGGCGCGACGGTGGCGGGTGACATCGTCGTCGACATCCACAACTCCGACGACATCGTCGCCGCCCGCAAGGCCGGACACCAGCTCGCACTCGATCTCGGATTCTCGCTGACCGACGTCACCATGGTCGCCACGGCAATCTCCGAAATCGCCCGAAACATCACCAGCTACGCGGGGCGCGGCGCCGTCCGGATCACGGTGGCCGACCGGGAGGGGCGCAAGGCCCTGGTGGTACGCGCCGAGGACGACGGACCCGGCATCGTCGACATCGAGCGCGCGATGGAGGACGGGTACTCGACCGGGCGCGGGCTGGGGATGGGCCTGCCCGGCGCCCGCCGGCTGATGGACCGGCTGGTGGTGGACTCGAAACTCGGGCGCGGCACGGTCATCGAGATGTGGAAGTGGGTTCCCTCCCGTGCATGAGCATGGCCGGTTCGGGCCGATCGAGTGGGCAAGGGCGGGTCGCCCTATGCCCAGCGAGTTCACCTCCGGCGACCGGGGTATCGCGGTCGACCTCGACGGTCGCGCCGCGCTGTTCGGCGTGGTGGACGGCCTCGGGCACGGGCCGGACGCCGCGGCTGCCGCGCTGAGTGCGGTCGACACGGTCAAGCGCGCGGGTGCCGAGCGGCTGGAGGTTTTGGTCCAGCTCTGCCACCGCGTGCTGGACGGGACCAGGGGCGTCGCGATGACCCTGGCGCGGGTGGATTTTGCCGAGAGCACGCTGACGTGGACGGGCGTCGGCAACGTCACCGCCGAGCTGGTGGCCAAGGCGCCGACCGGGATCCACATCCGATCCACCGCGCGCCTCACCGGGGGCATCGTCGGTTACCGCATTCCCGACATCAGGCCCGCCCAGGTGGTTCCGATCCGCCCCGGCGACCTGCTCGTGATGAGCACCGACGGCATCGCCGAGGACTACCTGGACCACATCGACTTCGCGGCTTCCGCCGTCGACATCGCCGAGGGCCTCCTGGGCAAGCACGCCAAGGAAACCGACGACGCCATGGTGCTGGCCGCTCGTCACCGGGGAGCCTCGAAATGAGCGGCAACCACGACTTCCACGCCCAGTACACCGCCGCCCTGCACGGCTACCTGGACGCCCGCGGCGAGGACGCCCTGGCCGTCGGCCACGAGCTCGGACGCCGCGCCCTGCAGGAAGACATCAGCGTGCTCGAAATCATCGAGCACCACTTCCGATTGGTCCAGGCGCTCGCCGAGAACTCGTCGGTCGATCGGCCCGCCGCGCTCGAATTCCTGCTGCAGACGCTGGCCCCGCTGGACGTCGCGACTCGCGGATTCCTCGACGGCACCAGGCGTTTCGCGAAGGAGCGGGCGCGCGCGGAGGGGCTGGCCGATCGCGACAAATTCCGCACGGCGCTGGTGAATTCGCTGCAGGAGGGCTTTTTCGTCGCCGACCACGAGGGCTCGGTCGTCGAGGTGAACAACGCCTTCATCGAGATCCTCGGCTACCCGGTCGACGGGCTGCCATACCGGTGGCCGCACCCGTGGCTGGTCGACAGGAAGACCGCACGCGAGCAACAGGCCCTGGTACGCAGCAACGGCAGCGCCGAGTACGAAACCCCGATCCGGCATCGAGACGGGCACCTCGCATGGGTCATGGTCAGCATCAACGCGGTCAGGGAGGCCGGCAGCGACCGGGACATGTACGTGGGCACGATCCGGGACATCACGGCGGAGCGGGCGTTCGCCGCCCGCGAGAGCGCGGTGCTGCGGCTCGCGACGGCCGTGGCCGTGGCCAAGAGCGTCGACGAGCTGCTGGCGATCACCCTGGACGAATGCCGGGCGGCGATCGACGTCCAACGGGTGATCGCCGTCTCGTGGCCCGGCGGCGGGGGCGAACCGACCGTCCAGGTGGCGGGCGAACCTTCCGAATCCTCCTGGCGCGAACTGGATCCCTGGCTGCGCAGTACCTTTCAGGACGCGCGCCACCAGCTGCCGCTCACCGCAAAGACGGTCGACAGGCCCGAGAATCCCGGCAAGGCACAGGGATTGGTGGCGGTGCTGTCCAACACCGGGGACCTCGCGCTGTGGCTGGAGCTGCGCACCCCCCGTTGGGTCAGCGCCGAGGATCGGCTGCTGGTCACGGTGCTCATCGGCCACCTCAGCCTGGCCATGCAGCACGTGCGCCAGTTCGAGAGCGCCCGCGAAACCTCGCTGACCCTGCAGCGCGCCATGCTGCCCACCGTGCAGCCGCCCGCCGGCTTCGCCGTGTGCTACGAGCCGGCCGTGCCGCCCTTGGAAATCGGGGGCGACTGGTATGACGTGTTGCCGATCGGCCACAACCGCATCGGGATCGTCGTCGGCGACTGCGTCGGGCGCGGCCTGCCGGCGGCCGCGGTCATGGGCCAGCTGCGCAGCTCGGCGCGCGCGCTGTTGATCAACGGCGCCCAACCGGCGCTGCTGCTCGAACAACTCGACCTGGCCGCGTCGCTCATCCCGAATGCCTACTGCACCACCGTGTTTCTCGCGATCCTGGACACCGAAACCGGTGTCCTGGAATACAGCAACGCCGGCCACATGCCCGCGATGGTCGCCGGCCCGCGGCCAGCGACCACGACCGTGGTGACCGACGCCGCGTCGGTGCCGCTCGCGGTGCGCCGAGAGCACCCGCGGCCGCAAGCCTCGCGGGTGCTGCCGGCGGGATCGACGCTGATGCTGTACACGGACGGCCTGGTGGAGCGGAAGCACGAGTCGATCGACATCGGAATCGCCCGCGCCGCAGACATTTTGCTCGATACGACGAAGCTGCCCCTGGAAGCCGTCCCGCAGACGGTGGTCCGCGCGCTGGCCCCCGCGTCGGGCTATGACGACGACGTCGCGATGGTGATATACCGGCACCGGCCGACGCGGCTCCGAATCGAGAGCGAGGCGCTCGCAGAGCAATTGGTCGACGTTCGGCACCGGCTGGCCACCTGGCTGCGCGCCGCCGAGGTCCCGGAGGCGCTCGCGGCCGACATTGTGCTGGTCGTCAACGAAGCGTGCACCAACTGCGTCGAGCACGCCTACCGCGGGCACCGGGTCGGCACGATGCTGCTCGAAGCGGAAGTGAGCGACGGCCGAATCGGGACGCGGGTCAGCGACGCCGGTTCGTGGAAGACGCCGGCCGCCGAGCCGGGCAACAGCGGACGCGGCCTGGTGTTGATGCGGGCGCTCAGCGACGCGATGGAAGTGCACAACACCCCGGAGGGCACGACCGTCGGCAACACCTTCCGGATTCCCGAGCGCGTGAGCTGACGGGCCACCGTTTGCCCGGCCCCATTCTCGGGTAGTCATCGGCGTGACTCGCGCATCAATAACGGTCGAGCCCGCCCTGCCGGCGGCGCATGGGCCGCTGTCGACGGCCGTCCACCGCGCGCTGGCCGGACCACCCGCACACGACAACCTCACGCGCATCGGCGCGTCGGTGCGGGACTCAGATCCCTTCGGCCTGGATCTCCAGCTCGCGCTGTGCGCGTGCTACGAGCTGCACTACCGGGGTTTTGCGGGCGTCGATCCCGCCTGGGAGTGGAATCCCGCGCTGCTGCGGTTGCGCGCGGAACTGGAACGCGTGTTCCTGGCGGGGGTGCGACGCGACGTCGGTCCCATCGACCCCGGCCAGACGGCGCAAGCCGAAATGGAGGCGATTTCCATCGAGCCCGCCGACGGTGACGGGCCGTCGTATTTCCTGCGCGACACGGGAAGCTGGCAGCAGATGCGCGAGTACTTCGTGCACCGGTCGCTGTATCACCTGAAAGAGGGCGACCCGCACGCGTGGGCGATCCCGCGGCTGATGGGCACCGCGAAGGCGGCGTTCGTGGCCGTCGAATTCGACGAGTACGGTGCCGGCCGGGGCCCGCGCCTGCACCAGCAACTCTTCGCGGACCTGTTGACGGCGGCCGGTCTGGACGCGACGTATCTCGGTTACCTCGACGCCGTCCCCGCCGAGGCGTTGGCAGTCGTGAATCTCATGTCGCTGTTCGGGCTGCACCGTCGGTTGCGTGGCGCAGCGATCGGGCATTTCGCCTCGACGGAGATCACCTCGCCGCCGGGGTCGCGGCGAATGGTGCAAGCCTTGGAGAGGATGGCGGCGCCGGCCGCCTGCATCGGCTTCTACAGCGAGCACGTCGAGGCCGACGCGGTGCACGAACAGGTGGTGCGCATTGACGTCGTCGGCGACCTCGTCGCCCGGGAACCGCACCTCGACCCCGATGTCGTGTTCGGGATACGCGCGCACGCCGCGGTGGAAAACCGCTTGGCGGACAAGCTCATCCAGGCGTGGAAGCAGGGCCAGAGCTCGCTGCGCCGACCGGTGGACTAGCCATCGGCCTTCTTGACGCCCCGGCATCGGCGATGGCTGGTGTCGCACAACGGATAATCTCCGCTGCGCCGGCAGGTGCAGATCGCCACCATGAACCGATCGGACTCGACGACGTCGCCGCCGGGGGTTTCCACGCGCACCGGCCCGGAAACCAGCACCGGCCCGCCGGCCACCACCTGCACCCGCGTGGTGGTCATGGCTTGTCCGCCCGGATCACCACGAGTTCCTCTTCCCGACGCCCTCGCGGGATCCGCCCGGTTTCCTCCAGCCAATTCGCCCGCGCCGACATGACGGGACCGAACGGAATCCATTTGGACGCTATGACTTCGGCCCTCAACCCGGCCCATTTCAGGCGGTCCAGGGATTGCTGGACGCCGGCGATCGCCGAATGCACGAGCAACAGGGAACCGCCGTCGCACAACAACTTCGGCGCCGATTCGCACAGCGGATCCAGGACCATGCGGCCGTCGTGGCCCGCGTCCCAGGCCCACGAGGGTCCACCGCTCGGGCCGGCCGGCTCGCCGTCGGGCGGGGCAGGGACATAGGGCGGATTGGCCACCACCACGTCGAACGGCGCCCAGTCGACGGCCTCGGTCCAAGATCCGTGACGAACGTCCACCTCCACCCCGGCCCCGACGGCGTTGTCGCGCGAACATCGCACCGCGTGCCGACACGTATCGCAGGCTGTCACGCTGGCACAACCCATTTCGGCCGCGGCGATCGCGACGAACCCGCTACCCGTGCACAGGTCGAGGATCCGTCGCCCCGGAATGAGGGCCGTGTGGTGCATGGCGTCGACCAGCAACCGGGAATCCTCTTGCGGCCGATACACGTTATGCGCGACCGAGATCGCGGGCTCGGGATAGGTCGTTGTCAACGTTGGCCTTTCGGTCAGCCTGGCAGAGATCGCCGTGGCGATCACGGCCTGAACTGTGTAATGCCCGCAAACTTGCGGGTTAAAACGGTCCGGGGGTGGGTCGGCGCTGGCTATCCCGCTGCGCCGTGGGCGAATTGCTTGACGATGGTCTCGCAGAACGCCGGCAGGTCCGACGGTGAGCGGCTGGTGATCAAGTTGCCGTCGACCACCACCTCCTCGTCCACCACATGCGCGCCCGCGTTGCGCAGGTCCGTGCGGATGCTGGGATACGAGGTCAGCGTGCGGCCCACGACCACGCCGGCTTCCACCAGCGTCCAGGGCCCGTGACAGATCGCGGCGACCGGCTTGCCGGAGACAACGAAGTCGCGGACGAATTTCACCGCGCCACCGTCCAGACGCAGCTTGTCCGGGTTCACGGTGCCCCCGGGGAGCACCAGGCCGCCGAAATCGCCGACCGACGCGTCCGACACCGCGCGGTCGACGGGGAAACTGCCCGCGGGCTCGAGATCGTGCTCGCGAGCCTGGATTTCGCCGGGCTTCAGCGACAGCACCTCGACCCGGGCGCCGGCTTTCTCTAAGGCGGCGCGGGGCTGTTCGAGTTCCACCTTCTCCACGCCGTCGGCCGCAAGGATGGCAATCTTTGTGCCTTGCAACTCATTTGACATCGCGCTACCTCCTTCACCGTCGACTCCCTTGCCTGCCGAGCGCACGCAGGCACAAAACGGCTGCTGCACAGCGGGTTTGCCGGCCCCCGCCCACCCGTGCTGGTACGTCAAACTCCCGGTGGTTGCCCGATGCCCACACTGGCACTCGGATACCCCGGCAGAAACGGCCCAAACTTGTCATCAACCGGAGGCGTCGCGCAGCGCATCAAGCAAAGGCTGGGCGGCCTCCTTGAGGAAGCGCTCCTGGGTCTCGCCGCCGATCTGCACGAGCGCGATATCGGTGAACCCCGCTTCCCAGTACGGGCGGACGGCCTCGACGATCGCGTCCAGGTCGGGGCCACACGGGATGGAATCGGCGACATCTTCGGGCCGCACGAATTGCGTCGCGCCGGCGAAACCGGCCGGAGTGGGCAGGTCGGCGTTGACCTTCCACCCCCCACCGAACCAGCGGAACTGGTCATGCGCGCGCTGGATGGCGGCATCCCGGTCGGGATCCCAGGACACCGGGATCTGGCCGACCACCCGCCCGCCCCCGGCGAGATTCGCGGCCTGGCGCGCGGCGTGCCACTCGCGGACGAGTTCCCCGTCGGGCTCCACGGCGATCAGGTGTTCGGCCAGCTTGGCGAACCTGTCGACGCCCTTCGCGCCGGACATCGCCACCCCGATGGCGACCGGTACGTCCGGCACGTCCCACAGCCGCGCCGAGTCCACCTGGAAGTACTCGCCGCGCCAGTTCACCAACTCGCCGCCGAACAGCTCGCGGATGATCTTGATGGCTTCGCGCAGCATGTCCTGCCGGCGCTCGACGGTCGGCCAGCCCCGGCCGACGACGTGTTCGTTGAGGTTCTCGCCGCTGCCCAGGCCGAGGGTGAACCGGCCGTCGGACAGGATCTGCACGGTGGCGGCCTGCTGCGCGACGATCGCGGGGTGATACCGCATCGTCGGGCAGGTCACGTAGGTGTACAGGTCCACCCGTTCGGTGGCGTGCGCCACCGCACCCAGCACCGCCCAGGCGTTCGGCGCGTGGCCCTGCGACGTCAGCCAGGGCGAGAAATGGTCACTGCACACCTCGAAGTCGAACCCGCGATCTTCGGCCGAAATTGCATGCCGCACAAGGTCTTTGGGTCCACTCTGCTCGGTCATCAAAGTGTAGCCAAAATTCGTCATACCGAGGTGAATACCCGGCGCGTCGCGGGCGTAACGCCATGGCGAAAATCCGGCCGAAAATCGCGGTTTCGTCTAGGCGCTGGAACGTTGAGTGTGAATCGTCGGCGTCGTGTGTGAACCCTGGGCGGACAAATCGCCGGCATCCAGCCCTGAGCACACACTGAAAACCGCCACCGCACACTCAAAGCCCTGAATGCACACCCGCAAGCCGCTATTCCGCGGTGGTGATCGAGTCTCCCGTGACGCCGGCCGCCCGGCGGGCCGCCAGCCTGCGCTTCTGCGGCTCGATCGTGTAGCGGGGATCACCGGTCGACTCCAGCCCCGCCTCGAAGAAACCGAACCGGAGCATGGCCGACGCGGCCAGCAGCGCCAGGCCGGACAGGGCGGCGACGCCGCGGTGTCGCCCACCGAGCAAGGCGCCCAAACCACCTGCCGCGGCGAGCCGTTCGCTCCACGCCAGCAACCGGCCGGGCCTGCCGTGGTGCAGGGGTTCCCTGGTCACCGGGTCCATCCGGTATTCCGTAAACCGGGCGGAGACCAGGTCGCTCACCGCACCGATGACGGCCAGCGTGCGGGCGGGCCCGGCCTCGGCGACCGGGGTGGTGATCATCGCCAGTCCCGATGCGGCCAGGCTCGCCGAGCTGGCGAACACGAACGGCAGGTCTCGATAGGCGGCGTTCCACGTCGGGGTGGCGGTGTCGCTGAGCAGCACCGCGGTGTAGACGGCGAGGGGCGGCGCGAGGACGGCGGCTTCCAATCCGGCCGGTCCCTCGACGGCGCGCAGAACGGGGCGCAACGGGCCCAGCGGGATTCGCGCGCCGGTCATCCGGTCGATCTCGGAGACCGCGGCGAGCCCGATCCCGGCGCTGAAGAAGCTCAGAATCCACGATCCGACGCTCATCGGTGAGGTGAGCTTGATCGTCCGCAGCATGTTGACGAAACGCTCGGGCCGGCCGAGGTCCTTCACCAGCGCGACCGCGCCCAGGATCACCGCGATCAGGGCGGACAGCCTGGTGTTGCGGCGCAACTTGTCGCGGCCGGTGAGCTGGGCACCGGCCGCCAGCAGGCCCGACCCACCTGCGACGCCACCCAGGAACAGGTAGGCCGCCACTTCGTGGCCCCAGGGCGCGGGCTTGACCACCGGACGTCCGTAGTAGGAGCCGAACTCCGCTTCCGGGACCATCGGCATCTCACGCGAACCGTCGGCACCGCCCTTGCGCCCCTTACCCTTTCCGTTGCGGCGCCGGCCGCCCGTCGGCTCGGGCGGCCGCACGCTGTCGAATTCCGAGGTGGTCACCTGTTCCTCCAGAACGCCAGCACCGCCGCGCCGAACATCCCGGCCGCGGCCAGGCCGGCCCGCTTGAACATCTCGGGCAGGTCGGCCGTGCACACCCGCGGGTCGGGTGGCAGGCCGTAGACCTCCGGCTCGTCGAGCAGCAGGAAGATCGAGCCGGTGCCGCCCACCCCGTCGTGCTCGTTGGCGCCGTAGAGGCGGGCCTCCGTCAGACCCTGGGCGTGCAGCGCGGCGACCCGCTCCCGCGCCTTGACCACCAGGTCGTCGTGGTCGCCGAACTTGATCGACGTGGTCGGGCAGGTCTGGGCGCACGCCGGTGTCTGGTCCTCGACGAGGCGGTCGTAGCAGAGGGTGCACTTCTGGGCCACCCCGGTGACGGGCTTCTCGCCCGGGGAACCCGGTCGCCGCGCGGGCGTCGCGTAGGTGCCGTCGCTGCGACGCTCGACCACGCCGAACGGGCACCCCGCGACGCACGTGCCGCATCCGTTGCAGACGTCGTCCTGCACGACGACGGTGCCGAATTCGGTGCGGAACAACGCGCCGGTCGGGCAGACGTCGAGGCATCCGGCGTGCGTGCAGTGCTTGCACACGTCCGATGACATCAGCCACCGGAACTCCGGCGTGTCCGGCGGGGCGGTGTCCGGCCGGCCGGGGGCGGTGGGCATGCCCAAATCGATTAGGGCGCGGCCGGATTCGCGCGCCTCCTCGATGCGGTCACGGCCCTGTTCGATGAACGCCACGTGCCGCCACGTGCTGGCACCCAGCGCGCCGGTGTTGTCGTAGGACGAGCCCAACAGCTCCAGCTCGCCGTCCTGCGGGTTGCGGTTCCATTCCTTGCACGCGACCTCGCAGGCCTTGCATCCGATGCAGATCGAGGTGTCGGTGAAGAATCCCTTGCGCGGCTTGCGATCTGCCCAGCCCGCGTCGCCGGCCGGGTCAGTCGGTCCGCTCAGCTGGCCCATCGGCTTCCCCTTCCCAGACGGCGTCGCTCACCCGCACATTGCCGGTCTCGGCGGTGGCGCCGGAGCGAGACTGGTACTCGGCGACCAGGCGCAGTAGTTCCTCGCCCCGCGGCCGGCGGCCGGGCCGGATGTCACACGACCCGGCCTTCGATTCCTGGATCTGCACGTTGGGATCCAGTGTCACACCCAGCAGGTCGTTCGCCGCGTCCCCGCTCACTACGGCGTCGCTGCCGACGCCCCAGTGGTACGGCAGGCCGATCTGGTGCACCGTGTGTCCGCCGATGACGAGCGGGGCAAGGCGCTCGGTGACCAGCACCCGGGCCTCGATCGCCGCGCGCGGCGAGACGATCGTGGCCCAACCGTAGGGCTCGAGTCCGCGTTCGGCGGCCAGCTCCGGGGACACCTCGCAGAACATCTCCGGCTGCAGCTCCGAGAGGTAGGGCAGCCACCGGCTCATGCCGCCCGCGGTGTGGTGTTCGGTGAGCCGGTAGGTGGTGAACACGTACGGATACACGTCGGCCCCGGGCTCGTCGGCGCTCGGTGCGCTCAGATTGTCCTTGCGCGGGAACGTGATTCGCGACGGGTTGCGCTGCTGGGGATACAGCGCGTTGGCCACCGGCGACTCCTGCGGTTCGTAGTGGGTGGGCAGCGGCCCATCGACCACACCCTTCGGCGCGAACAGCCAGCCCTTGCCGTCGGCCTGCATGATGAACGGATCATCCCCGGCCAGCGCGTCGGGGCCGCCGGCGTCGGGGTCGGGCCGGGCGCCCGGTTCCCGGTCGGCCACGAAGTCGGGCACGTCGTGGCCGACCCACCGCTGCTTATCGGGGTCCCACCAGACGTATCGCTTGCGCTCGCTCCACGGCCTGCCGTCCGGGTCGGCCGACGCGCGGTTGTAGAGGATCCGCCGGTCCGCGGGCCACGCCCAGCCCCATTCCGACTGGCTGGGCGACTCACCGCCGTGCGGCACGCGGCGCGCGGCCTGGTTGGTGCCGTTCGCGTACACCCCGGTGTAGATCCAGCAACCGGCCGCGGTCGACCCGTCGGCGCGCAGCTCGGTGTACGACGACAGGGGATCGCCGCCGTCGACCCGATACCCGTTGATCTCGGCCAGCACCGCCTCGCCGTGGGGGTCGCCGTGCTCGTCGGTCGGATAGTCCCACGTCAGGTCCAGCAGCGGGCGGTCGCGCTCGTCGGGCGAGCCGGCCAGCCGCTGCCTGATGCGCTTGCCCAGCTCGTAGAAGAAGGCCAATTCGCTTTGGCAGTCGCCGGGCGGCTCGACCGCCTTGTGCCGCCACTGCAGCAGTCGCTGGGTCTGGGTGAACGATCCCGCCTTTTCCACGTGCGTCGCCGCGGGCAGGAAGAACACCTCGGTCTCTATGTCCTCGGTTTTCAGTTCGCCGGAGGCGATCTCGGGCCCGTCCTTCCACCAGGTGGCCGACTCGATGAGGTTGAGGTCGCGCACGACGAGCCACTTGAGGTGGGACATGCCGAGGCGCTGCATCCGGCCGTGCGCCGAACCGACCGCCGGATTCTGCCCCAGCAGGAAGTAGCCCTCAACCTCGTCGGCCAGCATCCCGGTGACGGTCTGATAGGTGCCGTGCGGGCCGGTCAGGCGCGGCAGGTAGTCGTAGGCCCAGTCGTTGTCCTCGCGGGCCGCGTCGCCCCACCACGCCTTGAGCAGGCTGATCGTGTAGGTGTCGGCGTTCGCCCAAAAGCCTTTCTGTCGTTTGGATCCCACCGCGTCGAGGTAGGCCCGCAGGGTGTCGTGCGTCCCCGCCTTGGGCATCGGCAGGTATCCGGGCAGCAGGTTGAACAGCGTCGGGATGTCGGTGGAGCCCTGGATGCTGGCGTGGCCCCGCAGCGCCATGATGCCGCTCCCGGGCCGTCCCACGTTGCCCATCAGCAGCTGCAAAATGGTTGCGGTGCGGATGAATTGGGCTCCGAGGGTGTGCTGCGTCCACCCGACGGCGTAGGCGAAGCAGGTGGTGCGCTCGCGCCCGGAGTTCTCGACGATGGAGCGCGCGAGGTACTCGAAATCCTCGGCGCCGATGCCGCAGACGTCCCTGACCATCTCCGGGGTGTAGCGGGCGTAGTGCCGCTTGAGGATCTGGAACACCGTCCGCGGGTCCTGCAAGGTGTCGTCGCGCCGCACGCGGCCGTGCGCCAGCGGCGGACCTCCGCTGCCGTGCTGGTCACCCGCGGCGCGCGCGGACGCGTCCGCGCCGTGCTCCTGGCCGCCGTTGGCGCCCTCGTCGGGTTCGGCGTACGCCCACGTCGACATGTCGTACTGCCCGGTCTCGGGATCGAACCCGGAGAACAGGCCGCCGAGATCCTCGGTGTCCCGGAAGTTTTCGTTGATCAGGGTGGCCGCGTTGGTGTATGCCAGGACGTACTCCTTGAACCACAGGTCGTTGGCGAGCACGTGGTTGATCAGCGCGCCGAGCAGGACGACGTCCGAGCCGGCCCGGATCGGGACGTGCCGGTCCGACACCGCCGAGGTTCGCGTGAAGCGCGGGTCGACGTGGATTATCCGGGCGCCCCGCGCCCTGGCCTCCTCCACCCACTGGAACCCGACCGGGTGGCACTCGGCCATGTTGGAGCCCTGGATGATGATGCAATCGGCGTTGGCCATGTCTTGCAGTGATTGGGTGGCGCCGCCGCGCCCGAAGGAGGTTCCCAGACCGGGAACCGTTGAGCTGTGTCAAATGCGAGCTTGGTTCTCGATCTGGATCGCGCCGGCGGCGGTGAAGAGTTTCTTGATGAGGTAGTTCTCTTCGTTGTCCAGCGTCGCGCCGCCCAACGAGGCGATGCCCATGGTGCGGCGCAGCAGCTGCCCCTTCTTGTCGATGTCCTGCCAGGTGTGGCGGCGGGACTCCAGGAAGCGGTCGGCGATCATGTCGATCGCGGTGTTCAGTTCGAGTGGTTGCCATTCGGTGGCCCGCGGCGCGCGGTACAGCACCCTCAGTTGGCGGCCGGGCGAATTGACGAGTTGCTCGCTGGCGGATCCCTTCGGGCACAGCCGCCCCCGCGAGATCGGCGAGTCGGGGTCGCCCTCGATCTGGACCACCCGCTCGTCCTTGACGTACACCCGCTGCCCGCAGCCGACGGCGCAGTACGGGCACACGCTCTGCACCACCCGGTCGGCGGTGGCCGTGCGCGGCGCGATGGCGCGGGTGTGCTTGGAGGTCACCGCCGAGCCGCGGCCGAGCTTGTCCCCCGAACGCAACTGACGCAGCACGGGCCATTCCAGGAAAAGCTTGCGCATAGCCATGGCCTCTACCCTAGTGCGCGCGACCGAAACCCCGCCCGGTCAGCGCACCACGATCGTGCGCTCACCGCGGGGAACCAGCTCGCCGATGACGGGCACGCCGGGTATCTCGCCGGCGATCAGCAAACCGCCGGAGGTTTGCGCGTCGGCGAGCAGCAGGGCCTCCTCCTCGCCCACCGCGGACAGGTCGACGTGCGGCGCCACCCAGTCGAGGTTTCGCCGGGTGCCCCCGCTGACGTACCCGGCCGCCAGCGCCTCCCGCGCGCCATCCAGATAGGGCACCGCCGCCGCGTCGATCACCGCCGTGACGCCGCTGGCCCGCGCCATCTTGTGCAGGTGTCCCAGCAGACCGAAACCCGTTACGTCCGTTGCGCATTCGACGCCCGCCGCCAGCGCCGCGGCGGCCACGCCGGCGTTGAGCGTCGTCATCGCCTCGATCGCCTGCTCGAACCGCTCCCCGGTGGCCTTGTGCCTACTGTTCAGCACGCCGACGCCCAGCGGCTTGGTCAGCGACAGCGGCGTGCCGGGCTTGCCGGAGTCGTTGCGCAGCAACCGGTTCGGGTCGGCGATCCCGGTGACGGCCAGCCCGTACTTGGGTTCCGGGTCGTCGACGCTGTGCCCGCCGGCGAGATGGCAGCCGGCCAGGCCGCACACGTCCAGCCCGCCGCGCAGCGTCTCGGCCGCCAGCTCGAACGGCAGCGCGTCGCGCGGCCAGCCCAGCAGGTTCACCGCGACCACCGGCCGCCCACCCATCGCGTACACGTCGGACAGCGCGTTGGTGGCCGCGATGCGGCCCCAGTCGTAGGCGTCGTCGACCACCGGGGTGAAGAAGTCCGTCGTGGCGATCAGCGCAGTGCCGTTTTCGATGCGCACCACCGCGGCGTCGTCGCCGTGGTCCAGCCCGACCAGCAATTCGCCGAGCGGGTCGCGCGGTGCCGCCTTGCGTAGCCCGGCGACCACGTCCTCGAGTTCGCCGGGCGGGATCTTGCACGCGCAGCCGCCGCCGTGGGCGTACTGGGTCAGTCGATAAGTCACGAAGACCATAATTGTCCGCATGGTCCGAGGAGGCGTGTCCGGTCTGGTGACCGGCGCGGTCTTCAAAACCGTCGAACGGCAGACGCTGCCGCTGGCGGGTTCGATTCCCGTCCGCCTCCGCCATACTCCCTCGAGCATCACATGACCGACCCGCGCCGACGGGTCCCCGGGACCGACGTCCTGCTCGCCGACCCGCGCCTGGTCGAGGCGCAGCGCATGCTGGGCCGTGCCCTGGTGAAGTCGGTGATCGTTGAGGCCCAGCGGCGGGCCCGCGCCGGGGAGATCGAGCCCGAGCGCGTCGCCGAGCACGCCGTCGCCGCGCTTCCCGCCACCGCCTCGAGCCTGCGGCCCGTCGTCAACGCCACCGGCGTCGTCGTGCACACCAACCTGGGCCGGGCGCCGCTGTCGCGGGCGGCGGTGGACGCGGTGGTCGCCGCGGCGGGAACGACGGACGTCGAGTTCGACCTGGCGACGGGCCGGCGCGCGCGCCGCGGCCGGGGCGCGCTGGCCGCGCTGGCCCGGGCGGTGCCCACCGCGGGCGGCGTGCACGTGGTCAACAACAACGCCGCGGCGCTGCTGCTGACCGCCCTGACGCTGGCGCCGGGCAAGGAGATCGTGCTCAGCCGCGGTGAGTTGGTCGAAATCGGCGACGGGTTCCGCATCCCCGAGCTGCTGGCGTCCACCGGTTCGCGGCTGCGCGAGGTCGGCACCACCAACCGCACCAGCCTGCGCGACTACGCCGACGCGATCGGGCCCGACACCGGTTTCGTGCTGAAGGTGCACCCGTCCAACTTCCACGTCACCGGGTTCACGTCGGCCGTCGACGTCACACAGCTGAAGGACCTGGGAGCGCCGCTGGTGGTCGACATCGGATCCGGGTTGCTGGCGCCGCACCCGCTGCTGCCCGACGAACCCGACGCGACGTCGGTGCTGCGCGACGGTGCGAGCCTGGTCACCGCGAGCGGCGACAAGCTGCTGGGCGGTCCGCAGGCCGGCCTGCTGCTCGGTGACGGCGAGCTCGTCGAGCGGCTGCGCCGCCATCCCGCGGCGCGCGCCCTGCGCGTGGACAAGCTCACCCTCGCCGCGCTGGAGGCGACGCTGACGGGCCCGCCGCCGCCGGTGGCACAGGCGCTGGACGCCGACGTGGCGCGGCTGCGGGCCCGCGCCGAAACGCTCGCCGCCCAGCTACCCCGGGCGGTCGCGGTGGACTGCATCGCCGCTGTCGGAGGCGGCGGTGCCCCGGGGGTCGAGTTGCCCAGCGCGGCGGTGAGCCTGCCGGAGTCGTACGCCGCCGCGCTGCGCGCCGGCAGCCCGCCCGTCGTCGGCCGCCTGGAATCCGGCCGCTGCCTGCTTGACCTGCGCACGGTGGCGCCGGAGGACGACGAGCTGCTGGCGGCGGCGGTGTGGGCGTGTACGTCGTAGCCACCGCCGGGCACGTCGACCACGGCAAGTCGACCCTGCTGCACCGGCTCACCGGCATGTGGCCCGACCGGCTGGCCGAGGAACGGCGGCGGGGCCTGACCATCGACCTCGGCTTCGCCTGGACCGAGATCGCCGGCCGTCAGGTCGCGTTCGTCGACGTGCCCGGCCACGAACGGTTCGTCGCGAACATGCTCGCGGGCGTCGGACCGGTGCCGGCCGTTCTGTTTGTCGTCGCCGCCACCGAGGGCTGGATGCCGCAGTCCGAGGAACACCTGTCGGCGCTCGACGCCCTGGGGGTGCGGCACGGGCTGCTGGTCATCAGCAAGGCCGACCTCGCCGATCCCGGTCCGGCCATCGAGCGGGCGCGGGAACGGTTCGCCGCCACCTCGCTCGGCGACGTACCTGTCGCGATCGGCACCAACCTCGACGGGGTGGGCGCGGGGCTGGCCGCGCTGATCGACCGGCTGCCGCCGCCGGACCGCGACGCCGACGTGCGGCTGTGGGTCGACCGGTCGTTCACCGTCCGCGGCGCCGGCACGGTGGTGACCGGGACGCTGGCGGCCGGCACGATCCGGGTGGGCGACGAGCTGGAACACGCCGGGCGACGGGTCACGGTTCGGGGGCTGCAATCGCTGGGCCGCGACGAGACCGCGGTCGGCGCGGTGGCCCGCGTCGCGCTGAACCTGCGGGGCGTGGACCGCCACGACATCGGCCGCGGGGACACCGTTCGCGCGCCGGGCGTGTGGCTGGACACCGCGGAGATCGACGTCGGCCTGCGGTCGGCCGGCGCACTGCACCGCCAGCTGGTGCTGCACGTCGGGTCGGCGGCCGTGCCGGTCCAGGTGCGCCAGTTGGGGACCGCCGCGGCGCGGCTGCGCCTGGCGAGGCCGCTGCCGCTGCGGGTCGGGGACGTCGGGCTGCTGCGCGATCCCGGGGAGCACCGGATCGCGGCGGGCATCGAGGTGCTCGACGTGCGGCCGCCCGGGCTGCGCCGCCGGGGCGCGGCGCGGGACCGTGCCACCGAGCTGGCGACCGGGCGGGTCCGTGCTCCCGACTGCGCGCGGGCGAGCGAGTTGCGCGCCATGGGCCTGCCGGCGCAAGGACAGCGGGTGGGCGACTGGGTGGTGGACCCGCAGTGGTGGGCGGCGCGGCGCGACCGCGCGGCCGCGGCGGTGCGCCAGTGGGCGAGCGACCACGACGTCGCGGCGGGCATGCCGCTCGAGACGCTGCGGCAGCGCGCCGGGCTGCCCGCCGCCGAACTGCTGCCGCCGCTGCTCGCCGGCACCGGCCTGGAGGTGTCCGACGGGTTGGTCCGTCCGCCCGGTGCGGGCCTGCCGGCCCGCGTCGACAAGGCGGTGCGCGCGATCGAGGAATGGCTGGCCGCCGACCCCTTTCGCGCACCCGAGGCCGACGAACTGGCCGACCTCAACCTCGGCCCCCGCGAGCTGGCCGCCGCGGTGCGGGCCGGGCGGCTGACTCGGATCGCCGACGGTGTGGTGCTGGGTCCCGACGCGTTCGACCGGGCGGCCGGCGTCCTCGCCGCGCTGCCGCAGCCGTTCACCGTCAGCGAGGCCCGCCGCGCGCTGGGCACCACCCGTCGGGTCGCCGTGCCCTTGCTCGAGGGGCTCGACGACCGGCGCGTCACCCGGCGGGGCGGCGACGGCACCCGCACGATGGCCTGATCGATACGCCCTACAGGCGCTCCTTCACCGCGGCCGACAGCCGCGCGCCGTCGGCCTTGCCCGCCGCGATCGCGGTGGCCGCCTTCATCACCATCCCCATCTGCTTCATGCCCGGCCGCTCGCCGATCTCCTCGGCGACCTGTGCGATCGCGGTATCGGCGACGTCGGCCAGCTCGGCCTCGGTGAGCGGCGTGGGCAGGTACTCGTCGATGATCCGGGCCTCGGCGGGCCGGTTGGCGGCGAGCTCGCCACGACCGTTCTGGGTGTAGATTTCGGCCGCCTCGCCGCGCTTGCGCGATTCCCTGGCCAGCACCTTGATGACGTCGTCGTCGGTGAGCTCACGCGCCTGCTTCCCGGAGACCTCCTCGGTCTGGATCGCGGCCAGCAGCATGCGCAGGGTCGCGGTTCGCAACTTGTCCTGGGCCTTCATCGCCTGGGTGAGGTCGGTCCGCAGCCGGGATTTCAGTTCCGCCATGGCTGTGACGCTACGCGCCGCGGCGCCGGTCAAGATTGAGAAATGCCCGGACCGCCGACAGGATGGAGCCCATGACGAACGACGGGCCCGGCCGCGAACCCGGTCATGCAGGCCGAAAAGGCGCCAGCACCCGGTGAACGCGCTGCCGCCGCCCGGCTACCCGCCGTTCCCCCCGCCCGGCCAATACGCACCGGCCGGCTATCCGCCGGTCTCGTATGGCCCGCCACCGGGCTACGGCCCCCCACCGGGATACGGCCCGCCGCAGTTGGTGCCCGGGGCGCTCAAACCCGGCATCATCCCGCTGCGGCCCCTGACGCTGAGCGACATCTTCAACGGCGCGGTCGGGTTCATCCGCGCCAACCCCAGGGCGACGCTGGGACTGACCGCGCTGGTGGTGGTGGTCATGCAGCTGATCTCCATGCTCGCGACGTTCGGCCCGCTGGCCGCCTACGGCAGGATCACGGTCGCGCGCTCCAGCGAGCTGAGCGGCGGCATCGTCGGCGCGTGGCTGGGCTCGATGGCCGCGGGCATGGTGGTCACCTGGCTCGGCGGCATGCTGCTGTCCGGCATGCTCACCGTCATCGTCGGGCGGGCGGTGTTCGGAGCGCCGATCACGATCGGTGAAACCTGGGTCAAGATTCGGGGGCGGCTGCTCTCGCTGCTCGGGCTGGCGCTGCTGGAAGGCGTCGCCGTGGCGGCCCTGTTCGGGCTGGTGGCGGTGACCATCGCGCTGTTGGCCGTCGCCGGCGCCCCGGCGCTGGCGGTCCTCTTCGGTCTCCCGCTGGTGCTCGCGGCGTTCGTGGCGCTGGTCTACCTCTACACCATGGTGTTGTTCGCGCCGGTGCTGATCGTGCTGGAGCGGCTACCCGTCATGGAGGCGATCACCCGGTCGTTCAGGCTGGTCCGACACGGCTTCTGGCGGGTGTTGGGCATCCGGGCGCTGACGTTCGTGGTCGCGTCCTTCATCGGCAACGCCGTCGCGCTGCCGTTCAGCATCGTCGGCCAAATTTTGATCGTCAGCGGCGGAGCCCCGTCCACCGGCGGGCTGCTGCTGAGCAGCGCGATCGCATCGGTCGGCTCGGCCATCGGCCAAATCATCATCGCGCCGTTCAACGCCGGGGTCATCACGCTGCTCTACACCGACCGCCGCATGCGGGCCGAGGCGTTCGACCTGGTGCTGCAGACCGGCGCCGCCGGCGGCCCCTACGCGGCCGCGTCCACCGACAACCTCTGGCTGACCCGGCCGGTTTAGGACGAGCGGACAGTGCCTTCCATCGACATCGACCGCGATGCCGCCCATCAGGCCGCACAGATCGAGCTGGGCAAGCCGATCTATTCGAAAGGTTCGGCCGCCCAACAATTCGCCGAGTGGGTCAACGAACTGATCTACCGGCTGCTGGACAAGACCGCCTCGATACCGGGCGGCTGGTTCACCACCAGCGTGCTGCTCATCCTGCTGGTGATCGCGGTCGTGGTCGCCGTCCGTATCGCGCGCCGCACCATGCGCACCAACCGGGGCGGCGACTACCAGTTGTTCGAGGCCGCCCAGCTCACCGCCGCGCAGCATCGAGCAACCGCGGAAAGCTATGCCGCGCAAGGCGATTGGTCGGCTGCGATTCGGCATCGGCTGCGGGCTGTCGCGCGTCAGCTCGAGGAAACCGGTGTGCTGGAACCGGCTCCCGGCCGCACCGCCAACGAGCTGGCCCGCGACGCCGGCGCGGCGCTGCCGCATCTGGGAAGCGAATTATCCGAGGCCGCAACGGCATTCAACGACGTGACCTACGGCGAGCGGCCCGGAACCGAGGCCGCCTACCGAATGGTCGCCGCCCTCGACGACCATCTGCGCTCACGCCCGCCCGCCGCGGCGCCGGCGCCGGGCCGGGCCGAGGCCACCGACTCCTGGGCGCAGGTCCGATGACGGCGACGCGTCCGGCGCCGGCAACGCCGGTGCGGCGGTGGCGAACGGGGGCCTGGGTGGTCCTCACCGTCGTCGCGCTGGCCGTCATCGCCGGCATCGGCGCCTACCTGACCGCACCCCGGCCGGGCGCCCGGATGGATCCGAAATCGACCGAGCCGGACGGGGCGCGCGCGCTCGTCACGCTGCTGCGCGACGGCGGCGTCGAGGTGGTGGTGGCCGACACCGTCGCCGACGTCGAACGCGCGGCGCGGCCGGGCACGCAGATCCTGGTGGCGCAGAGCCAATACCTCACCGACACCACGCTGCTGGACCGGCTGGCCAACGCCCCCGGCGATCTGCTGCTCGTGGAACCGACGGTGCGCGCCCGGGAGGCCCTGATGCCGGGGGTCCGCATGTCGACCGGCAGCACGGCATTCGACAAGAGCCCGAATTGCTCGCTGCGAGAGGCGAATCGCGCCGGAACGGTGCGGTTCGGGCCCAGCGACACCTATCGGGCGACCGACGGCCGGGACATGACCAGCTGTTACGACGGGATACTCGTCCGGTACCGGGACGACGGGCGAGTCGTCACGGTGGTCGGCAGCACCGACTTCATGACCAACGGGAGCCTGCTGCAGGCGGGTAACGCCGCGCTGGCGATGAACCTGGCGGGCGCGAGGCCCCGGCTCATCTGGTACGCGCCCCACCGCGTCGAGGGCGAAACGTCGTCCCCCTCATCGATTTCCGATTTGATCCCGGAAAACGTGACATGGATCGTCTGGCAACTGTGCCTGGTCGTGTTTCTCGTCGCCGTGTGGAAGGGCCGACGGCCGGGCCCACTGGTGGCCGAGGACTTGCCCGTCGTGGTGCGCGCGTCGGAGACCGTCGAGGGCCGCGGCCGGCTCTACCGGTCCCGGCGGGCCCGCGACCGCGCCGCCGCGGCGTTGCGCACCGCCACCGTGCAGCGGCTACTGCCCCGGCTGGGCCTGGGCCCGGGAGCGCCGGCGCCCGCCGTGGTGGCAACCGTGGCCAGACGAAGCGGCGCCGACCCGGGATTCGTTTCCTACCACCTGTTCGGGCCGCCGCCGGCCACCGACCACGACCTGTTACAACTTGCCCGTGCGCTCGACGACATCGAAAGGCAGGTCACACGAACGTGACTCAAACATCTCCCGTAGAGACCCCCTCCGCTGAGTCGGCGCGCGAGGCGCTGCTGGCGCTGCGGGCCGAGCTTGCCAAGGCCGTCGTCGGGCAGGAGGGCGTCGTCAGCGGGCTGGTGATCGCGCTGTTGTGCCGCGGCCACGTGCTGCTGGAAGGTGTTCCCGGAGTGGCGAAGACGCTGCTGGTGCGGGCCCTGTCGGCCGCGCTGCAGCTGGAATTCAAGCGGGTGCAGTTCACCCCGGACCTGATGCCCGGCGACGTCACCGGCTCGCTGGTGTACGACGCGCGCACCGCCGCGTTCGTGTTCCGGCCCGGTCCGGTGTTCACCAACCTGCTGCTGGCCGACGAGATCAACCGCACCCCACCGAAAACGCAGGCCGCGCTGCTCGAGGCGATGGAAGAGCGTCAGGTCAGCGTCGAGGGCGAGGCCAAGGCGCTGCCCGACCCGTTCATCGTCGCCGCGACGCAAAACCCGATCGAGTACGAGGGCACCTACCAACTGCCCGAGGCCCAGCTCGATCGGTTCCTGCTCAAGCTCAACGTGACGCTGCCGTCGCGCGACGCCGAGATCGCCATCCTCGGCCGGCACGCGCACGGCTTCGATCCCCGCGACCTGTCGGACATCAACCCGGTCGCCGGACCGGACGAGCTCGCGGCCGGGCGCAAGGCGGTGCAACAAGTCCTCGTCGCCGACGAGGTGCTGGGCTACATCGTCGACATCGTCGGGGCCACCCGCTCCTCACCCGCCCTGCAGCTGGGTGTGTCGCCGCGCGGGGCCACGGCGCTGCTGGGCACCGCGCGGTCGTGGGCGTGGCTGTCGGGCCGCAACTACGTCACCCCCGACGACGTGAAGGCCATGGCCCGCCCGACCCTGCGGCACCGGGTGATGCTGCGCCCCGAGGCCGAGCTCGAAGGAGCGACGCCCGACGGCGTACTCGACGGAATCCTGGCGTCGGTGCCGGTGCCCCGCTAGTGATTCTGACCGGACGCACCGGGTTGCTGGCGCTGATCGGCGTCCTGCCCATCGCGGTATCACCTTGGCCCACCAGGGCTTTCGTGGTGCTGCTGGTGTTGCTGGTGGCTCTGGTGGTCGTCGACGCCGCGCTGGCGGCCAGCACCCGCGCGCTGCGCTATACCCGTTCACCGGACTGCTCGGCCCGGCTCGCGCAGCAGGTGAAGGTGGACCTGCAGGTGCACAACGACGGCCGCCGGCGATTCCGCGGGCAGATCCGCGACGCCTGGCCTCCCAGCGCGTGCGCCGAGCCGCGCATTCACTCCGTCAGCATCGCCGCCGGGCAGGCGCAGCCGCTCGAGACCCGGCTGCGCCCGGTTCGCCGCGGCGATCAGCGCGCGGCCGCGGTCACGGCGCGATCGATCGGGCCGCTGGGGCTGGCCGGACGGCAGGGCTCGCGGTCGGTGCCGGGGCAGGTCCGGGTGCTGCCGCCGTTCCTGTCGCGCAAACACTTGCCGTCGCGGCTCGCCAAGCTGCGTGAGATCGACGGCCTCTTGCCGACGCTGATCCGCGGGCAGGGAACCGAATTCGATTCGCTGCGTGAGTATGTCGTCGGCGACGACGTGCGCTCGATCGACTGGCGCGCGTCCGCTCGGCGTGCCGACGTGGTGGTCCGCACCTGGCGACCCGAACGCGACCGGCGCGTGGTGATCGCGCTCGACACCGGCCGCACGGCGGCGGGCCGCGTCGGCGTCGACCCGACCGCCTCCGACCCGGCGGGGTGGCCCCGCCTGGACTGGGCGATGGACGCCGCGCTGCTGCTGGCCGCGCTCGCGTCGCGGGCCGGCGATCACGTCGACTTCCTCGCCCACGACCGCGTGAGCCGGGCCGGCGTCTTCGGCGCGTCGCGCACCGAGCTGCTCGCCCAACTGGTCGACGCGATGGCCCCGCTGCAGCCAGCGCTCGTCGAATCCGATTGGCGCGCAATGGTCGCAACCATCCTGCGGCGCACGCGGCGGCGATCGCTGGTGGTGCTGCTGACCGACCTCAACGCGACCGCCTTAGACGAGGGCCTGCTGCCGGTGCTGCCGCAGCTGTCGGCCAAACACCACGTGATGATCGCCGCCGTCGGCGACCCGCGCGTCGACCAGATGGCCGGCGGGCGCTATGACGCGGCCGCCGTCTACGACGCGGCGGCCGCCGAGCGGTCGCGTAATGACCGGGGCGCGATCGCGACGCGGCTGCGCCGCGGCGGGGTGGAGGTCGTCGACGCCCCGCCTACCGAGATCGCGCCCGCCCTTGCCGACCGCTATCTGGCGATGAAAGCCACCGGGCGCCTGTAGTTTTGTTCCGCGAGCGTGCAACTACCGACGCTCCCACTCGGAAAATGCGTCGCCAGTTGCACTTTCGCGGCTCTCACTTATGCTCAACCGGTGGGCACCACGTCGGGAGCGTCTTCGGTATCGCCGGTCTCGCCGGCCTTCACCGCGCGGCGGCCGAAATACACGATGTAGGACAGGAACGCAGCCTCGGCGATGATCCCGATGCCCACCCGGACGAAGGTCGGCAACGGTGACGGCGTCACCAGCGCTTCGATCAGCCCGGAGACCAGCAGCACGCCGACCAGCCCGACGGCGACCGATACGACGCCGCGGCCCTGTTCGGCGAGGACCTGTCCGCGGGGGCGATCGCCCGGCGAAATCACCGACCAGCCCAGCCGCATCCCCGTTGCGCCCGCGAGGAATACGGCCGTCAGCTCCAGCAGCCCATGGGGAATGAGCAGGCCCAGCAGGATGCCGCCCTTGCCGGCCTGAAACATCAGCCCGGCGATCAGCCCGAGGTTGGCGGCGTTGTTGAACAGGATGATCGGGATCGGCAGTCCCAACACGACCGACATGGCGATGCACTGCGCGGAGACCCAGGAGTTGTTGACCCAGACCTGCAGGGCGAACGCGGCGGCGGGGTGTTCGCTGTAGTACGACGCGACATCGTGGTTGACCAATTCGTCGATGTCACTTGGCGTTCCGAGGGCGGACTGCACCTCCGGATTGCCGGCCACCCACATCGCGATGATCACCACGACGGCGAAGAACGCCACCGCCGTGCCCAACCACCACCGCCAGCCGCGATACGCGACCACCGGGAACGACACCGTCCAGAAGCGAACGAACGAGCTGCTCAGCGGCGCATGGGCGCCGGTGACCACGGAGCGGGCCCGCGCGACCAGGCTCGACAGCCGACCGATCAGCAGCGAATCCGTGGACGCCGACCGCAGCATCGACAGATGGGTGGAGACCCGCTGGTAAAGCTCGACGAGCTCGTCGACCTCCGTGCCGGTCAGCGACCGTCGCCGCTTGACCAACTGGTCGAGCCGGTCCCACGTACCGCGATGGGTCAGCACGAATGCGTCGACGTCCACCCTGCGCAGCCTAATCGGCCTGTACCGTTCGGTGTTATGTCGGAGGTGGTGACCGGGGACGCCGTGGTGCTCGACGTGCAGATCGCCCAGTTGCCGGTGCGGGCGGCCGGCGCGCTTATCGACATCACGGTGATCTTCATCTGCTATGTGCTCGGCCTGATGTTGTGGGCGGCCACCCTGACCCAGTTCGACTCCGCGCTGAGCACCGCCGTCCTGCTCATCTTCACGGTGCTGGTGATCGTCGGCTACCCGTTGGCTTTCGAAACGGCTACGCGGGGACGGTCGGTGGGCAAGATGGCGATGGGCCTGCGGGTGGTGTCCGAGGACGGCGGCCCAGAACGCTTCCGGCAGGCGCTGTTTCGGGCGCTGGCGTCCGTGGTGGAGATCTGGATGCTCGCCGGGAGCCCCGCGGTCATCTGCAGCCTCTTCTCCCCGAAGGGCAAGCGCATCGGTGACGTCTTCGCCGGCACGGTCGTGGTCAGCGAGCGCGGCCCCCGGTTGAGCCCGCCACCGGTGATGCCCCCGTCGCTGGCGTGGTGGGCGTCGTCGCTGCAGCTGTCGGGATTGGGCGCCGGCCAGGCCGAGGTGGCGCGGCAATTCCTTTCCCGCGCATCGCAACTCGACGGTCAGCTGCGCCTACAGATGGCCTACCGGATCGCCGGCGACATCGTGTCGAGCATCGCACCACCCCCACCGGCCGGCGCCCCGCCGGAGCTGGTGCTGGCGGCCGTCCTCGCCGAGCGGCACCGCCGCGAACTGGCCCGGCTGCGTCCCCAGCTGCCCACCATGCCTCCCGCGGGCCCCTGGCCGCCGCCGGCCCCACCGGCCGCGCCCTGGCCGCAACCACCCCCGCAGCAGCCGTGGCCGCAGACCGATCCCGGCGGCTTCGCGCCGCCCGGTTAGCCGGAGACCGCCGCCGCCATCAGCAGAACGTCGGCGATCAGCAGCGCCCAACCGACCAGCGGCACCGCGATGCCGCCGCGGCGCTTTGCGGTGAAGAACGAGACGAGAAGGACGACAAACGCCACCACCGGTGCGCCGTAGAACGCGACGCCGAAATCGATGCCGCCGCGGCCCAGATTGGGACAACTCCGGTCGGTGCACCCAGCGGTGCTCATCACCCCGCCGAGCGCGAAGAGCATCACGATGGCCGCGGCGGGCACCGTGGCCAGCGCCAACCCCCAGTTCACCCACGGCCGCGCGCTGCGGCCCCGGACGTCGTCGCCCCGAGTGGGCTCGGCGGCGCTTTGAGTCCCGCCGCCGACCGTCAGGTTGTTGTTAGCGTTCATCCCTCAGTTCCTACCCGCCGCCCGCGAGATGCAAACCGCGCGACGGTGACGCTCCCAAATTGGCTTTCCGCAGGTCAGCGCGATTTCGCCGCGCCGCGAGCCCCCGTTCACGGAATATCCCGTTGCATCGCGTTAGTTTACGATATATCGTGATATTCCGTAGCGCCCGGACGGGGCGTTACCCACAAATCATTGAGAGGAACTACCAACCATGAGCAACCCATTCACTCCCCCCGAGGGACCCTTCGCGGGCCGGCCCGGCCTGGGATTCGGTTTCGGCCCCGGCCCGGTGGACCGGCGCGCCCTGCACGACGCCAGGCGACAGGCCCGTCGGGAATTCCGCGAACACCTCCGCGACCACGCCGGCGACCACTTCGGCCCCGGTTTCGGGCCGGGATTCGGCCCCGGGTTCGGCCCGGGCTTCGGCTTCGGCCCGGGCGGCCGGCGCGGCGGACGCCGCCGTGGCGGCGCGGGCCGCGGACGCCGCGGTGATGTGCGCGCGGCAATCCTGGCCCTGCTGGCCGAGCGCCCGATGCACGGCTACGAGATGATCCAGCAGATCGCCGAGCGCAGCAACGGGATCTGGCGGCCCAGCCCCGGGTCGGTGTACCCCACGCTGCAGCTGCTGGACGACGAGGGCCTGATCAGCGCGAGCGAAACCGACGGCAGCAAAAAACTTTTCGAGCTGACCGACGAGGGACGCGCGGCGGCGGAGAAGATCGAGGCCAAGCCGTGGGACGAGATCGCCGAAGGCGCCGACCCCGGCGCCGTCAACCTGCGTGCGGCCATGGGCCAGTTGTTCGGCGCGGTCGCGCAATCCGCGCACGCCGCCACCGACGAGCAGCAGCAGCGCATCGTCGAGATCATCAACAACGCCCGCCGTGAGGTCTACGGCATCCTCGGCGAGGACTGAGGCACGGCCGCGGCGGACCCTGGGTCAGGGCACGGTCACGTTACCGACACCCAGTCCAGGGTCCGCTGCACCGCCTTGCGCCAACCCGCGTATCCCGCGTCGCGCTGCTCGTCGTCCCACGTCGGCGTCCAGCGCTTGTCCTCCTGCCAGTTCGCCCGCAGGTCCGACGGATCGGCCCAGAACCCGACGGCCAGGCCCGCCGCGTAGGCGGCGCCGAGCGCGGTCGTCTCGGCGACCACCGGCCGCACCACGTCCACGCCCAGCACGTCGGCCTGGATCTGCATGCACAGCTCGTTGCCGGTGATGCCGCCGTCGACCTTCAGTACCTCAAGGCGCACACCGGAATCCGCCTTCATCGCGTCCACCACGTCGCGACTCTGGTAGCAGATCGCCTCCAGCGTCGCGCGCGCCAGGTGCGCATTGGTGTTGAACCGCGACAGCCCCACGATCGCGCCGCGGGCGTCGGATCGCCAGTACGGGGCGAACAACCCGGAAAACGCCGGGACGAAGTACACCCCGCCGTTGTCGGGGACCTGACGGGCCAGCGACTCGCTCTGCGCGGCGCCGCTGATGATGCCGAGCTGGTCGCGCAACCACTGCACCGCCGAGCCCGTTACCGCGATCGAACCCTCAAGCGCGTACACGGGTTTGGCGTCGCCGAACTGATAGCAGACCGTGGTCAGCAGGCCGTTGTTGGACCGCACGATCGCCTCGCCGGTGTTGAGCAACAGGAAATTGCCGGTGCCGTAGGTGTTTTTTGCCTCGCCCTCGGCCAGGCACACCTGACCGACCATCGCCGCGTGCTGGTCGCCGAGGACGCCCGTGATCGGCACCTCGCCGCCGAGCGGCCCGGTTTCCAGCGTCACACCGTAGGGCTGCAGGGGCGAGGACGCCGCGATCGCCGGCAGCATCGCGCGGGGGATCGCGAAGAACGACAACAGCTCGTCGTCCCAGTCGAGGGTTTCGAGGTTCATCAGCATGGTCCGGCTGGCGTTGGTCACGTCGGTGACGTGCGCGCCGCCCCGTGGGCCCCCGGTGAGGTTCCACAACACCCAGGTGTCGGCGGTGCCGAAAAGGGCGTCCCCGCGTTCGGCGGCCTCGCGCACCCCGTCGACGTTTTCCAGGATCCATTGCAGCTTGCCGCCGGCGAAGTAGGTCGCCGGCGGCAGGCCCGCCTTGCGGCGAATCACGTCGCCCCGGCCGTCTCGCTCCAGCGCGGACGCGATCCGGTCGGTCCGGGTGTCCTGCCAGACGATCGCGTTGTAGTACGGCCGGCCGGTCCGCTTGTCCCATACCAGCGTGGTTTCGCGCTGGTTGGTAATCCCCAGCGCCGCAAGGTTTTTCGGCGACAGATTGGCCCGGTTCAACACCGACGTCAGCACCGACGACGTGCGCTCCCAGATCTCCACCGGGTCGTGCTCGACCCAGCCGGCGCGGGGCAGGATCTGCTCGTGCTCGAGCTGATGGCGGGCCACTTCGGCACCGTCGTGATCGAAAACCATGCAGCGGGTGCTGGTGGTGCCCTGATCGATTGCGGCTACGAATTCAGCGGACTCGGCCAACTAGCTCTCCTCCACCCGTGATTGGGAACCTGTACGTCCATGATGGTCTACCCAACCACCGGCGTCCGCACTGGTCAGCCTGTCGCCCTTGCGTAGCCGCCGGTAAACCTGTTGCATCGGCGTTGTGGGCGAAGAGGTCAAGCGCACCACCTATGACCGCGCACAACGCTCGGAATACCGGCGCAAGGTGCGGTTGTGCCTGAACGTGTTCGAGACGATGCTCGCCCAGTCGCGCTTCGATGCCGACCGGCCGCTGACCGGCATGGAGATCGAGTGCAACCTCGTCGACGCCGACTACCAGCCGGCCATGTCGAACCGATCCGTGCTGGAGGCCATCGCCGACCCGGCTTTCCAGACCGAATTGGGCGCCTACAACATCGAATTCAACGTCCCACCCCGCCCGCTGCCGGGGCACACCGGGCTGGACCTGGAGGCCGAGGTGCGGGCCAGCCTGAACGACGCCGAGGCCAAGGCCAACTTGGGCGGGGCGCACATCGTGATGATCGGCATCCTGCCGACGCTGATGCCCGAGCACCTCGACGACGGCTGGATGAGCGAGTCGACGCGCTACGCCGCCCTCAACGACTCGATCTTTTCCGCCCGCGGCGAGGACATCCCGATCGACATCTCCGGCCCGGAGCCGCTGAGCTGGAACGCCGCCACCATCGCGCCCGAATCCGCTTGCACCAGCATGCAATTGCACCTGCAGCTCGCCCCCGCGGAGTTCGCCGCCAACTGGAACGCGGCCCAGATCCTCGCGGGCCCGCAGCTGGCGCTGGGCGCCAACTCCCCGTACTTCTTCGGCCACCAGCTGTGGTCGGAGACCCGGATCGAGGTGTTCACGCAGTCCACCGACACGCGTCCCGAGGAGCTCAAGGCCCAGGGCGTGCGGCCGCGGGTGTGGTTCGGCGAACGATGGATCACCTCCGTGCTGGACCTGTTCGGAGAGAACATCCAATATTTCCCGTCCCTGCTGCCCGAGGTGTCCGACGAAGACCCGGTCGCCGAGCTGGCCGCGGGACGCACCCCGCACCTCCCCGAACTGCGCCTGCACAACGGCACCGTGTACCGGTGGAACCGGCCCGTGTACGACGTGGTCGACGGGCGCGCGCATCTGCGGCTGGAGAACCGGTTGTTGCCGGCCGGGCCGACCGTCATCGACATGCTGGCGAACTCCGCCTTTTTCTACGGCGTGCTGCGCGGCCTGTCCGAAGACGAGGATCCGCTCTGGAACAGGATGGGTTTCCTTGTGGCACGGGAGAATTTCCTCGCGGCGGCGCGATACGGCATGGACGCCCGGCTGCTCTGGCCCGGTGCGGGCGAGGTGACCGCGCGGGAGCTGGTGCTCGACACCTTGCTGCCGATCGCCGACGAGGGACTGCGCCGCTGGGGCGTCGACGCCGAGGTGCGCGACCGGTTCCTGGGGGTCATCGAGGGTCGCGCCCGGGCCGGGCGCAACGGGGCCAGCTGGCAGGTGTCCACCGTGCGTAGGCTGGAGGACGGCGGCATGAGCCGGCCCGCCGCGCTCGCCGAGATGCTGCGGCGGTACTGCGAACACATGCATAGCAACGAGCCGGTGCACACCTGGGATCGATAGGGGAACCATGTCTTCGGAAATCATGGACTGGGACGGCGCCTACCGCGAGGAGGGCGAATTCCAGGGGCCCCCGCCGTGGAACATCGGCGAGCCGCAGCCGGAATTGGCGGCGCTGATCGCGGCCGGAAAGTTTCGCAGCGACGTGCTGGACGCCGGGTGCGGGTTCGCCGAGCTGTCGCTGGCGCTGGCCGCGCAGGGCTACACCGTGGTCGGCATCGACCTCACGCCGACCGCCGTCGCCGCCGCCACCAAGGCGGCCGGCGAACGCGGCCTGACCACGGCCAGCTTCGTGCAGGCCGACATCACGTCCTTCACCGGCTACGACGGACGCTTCGCCACGATCGCGGACTCAACGTTGTTCCATTCGCTGCCCGTCGAGGGCCGCGACGGCTACCTGAGATCGGTGCACCGCGCGGCCGCGCCGGGCGCGAGCTATTTCGTGCTGGTATTCGCCAAGGGCGCCTTCCCCGCCGAGATGGAACCCAAGCCGAACGAGGTCGACGAGGACGAGTTGCGCGCCGCGGTGAGCAAGTACTGGGAGATCGACGAGATCCGGCCCGCCTTCATCCACGCGAACATCCCGCCATTCGACGGGGCGCCGTTCGAATTTCCGCCGCACGACCGCGACGAGAAGGGCCGGATGAAGATGCCGGCCTTCCTGCTGTCGGCGCACAAGGTCGGCTGAGACTTACTGCGTCACGCAGCCGTTAGGGGCCGGTGCCCAGCAGGCTCGCCGCGATGTCGTTCACGAGCGAAATGAAGTTGTTCGCGTCGACGGTCAGTCCGTTCGGCCAGGTGGGGATGGGCGGGATCGTGAACTGGTATTGCTGAACGGGCGCCAGGGTGATGTTGGGGACGTTGACCTCGGGCAGGTTGAAGCCGCCGACGCCGACGGGCGGGATGGTCAGCGGCGCCGAGTCGAAGCCCGGCCAGCTGACCTGCGGCAGCGTGAAACCGCCGACACCGATCGGCGGGATGGTCAGCGGTGCCGTGGCGAAGGCCGGCCAGCTGAGCTGGGGCAGCGTGAAACCGCCGACGGCGATGGGCGGAACGGTGACCGACGGGATGGTGAAGCCGGACAAGCTGACGGCCGGGAGCGTGTAGGCGCCGCCGCTCGGGTTGCTGATCATCAGGGTCGGCAGGGTGAACGCGCCGACCTGGATACTGGGGAGCCCGAATTGGGTGATGAAGCCCGGAGTGTTGAAGCCGAGCGATGGCGCGAAATCGAACGATTCAAGGTTGATGTCATAGTCCGGGAAGAGGACGTTGCCGGTATGCAAGTGAACCACCGTCTGGTCGCCACCGGGAACGTTGATATCCGGGATCTGTATCTTCGGAAGATTGATCTGGGGAACGGTTATCGAAGGCAGGCTAAAGCCCGTCACCTGGATTAGCGGCGTCTGGAACGCCTCAATCGTCACCGCGGGCAGGTTGATCGGCGGCACTGTTATGGCGGGCGTCGTTATCTGCGGCAGGTTGAACGCACCCACGGTGATGTTGGCGGGCGTCGTCCCGGCCGGGATGTTGATCGACGGTATGGACAGCTGCGGCAGGTTGAACGGACTCACCGTGAGATTCGCGAGCGTGGACCCGGCCGGAAAGGTGATCGGCGGAATAGCGAGCTGGGGCAGATTGAAGGGGGCGAGGCTGATCGGGGGGACGTGCACCGCCGGCAGGATGACCCCGGGCGTACTGATGGTGAATTGAATGCCACCGGTCCCGATATTGATGTCGAGGAGCCCGTTGAAAAGGTTGTAGGTTCGGTAGGTCGCGGCGGGCACGGCCGCGGCGACGGCTGCGGGTGCCGCTTGCCCCGCGTTAGCCGCCTCGGCGCTGACATATGCCGCCGCGCCGGCGTTCAACAGGCTTTCGAACTCCGCATGAAACGCCTGCGCTTGAGCGTTGAGAGCCTGAAATTGCTCGCCCGCGCTGCCGAAGAGCAGAGCGATCGCGCTCGATACCTCGTCTGCGGCGGCGGTCGCGATCCCGGTGGTGGGGCCCGCGGTCGCGGCGGCCTGGGTCAGCGAGGCACGAATGCCTGCGAGTTCCTGGGCCGCGCCCTGCACCGCATCCGGCACGGCGATCACATACGACATCTCCCTCTCCTCTCACGCACGCCGCAAACGAGCGACCGAGCCGAATGATGCTGCGGCCGAAGCCAATTCACCGGCCACCCCGTCCCAGGGCGAGTTGATCCGAAAAGGCGACCTGGAGAAATTCATCCCGCACCCCTTCCCGCCGGCTGCATCGTCGACGGCGAGCCGTTCCAGGTCCCGATCCCTGATTCGCCGCGCGCTACCGAAACCAAAAGCTACCCCACACATGCCTAATAAGAACAGGCCTTTTCATACTTTCGGTCAAACTTCGGGGTGAAATTGACGAGTCCGGTATTTTCAGCCGGTCGCCGAGGTCGCCGCGATCAGCGCCTCGGCGAAGGTCTCCAGGTCGTCGGCGGTGGTGTCCGCATGGGGCGAGATCCGCAACACCGGGGCGGACAGTTCCTGCGGCGCGCGCGCCACCCCGGCGTACGTGGTCACGATGCGTCGCTCGGCGAGCAGCCACGCCCGCACCGCTTCGGGGTCGGCTCCGTCGACGGGGGCCAACGTGGTGATGGCGCTGGGTTCCTCGGCCTCCTCGACCACCAGCCAGCCGTCGACGTCGGCCAGTAGCGTCCGGGCGATCTCGCCCAGCTCGGCCAGCCTGGCCCGGACCGACTCCGGTCCCGATGCCAGATGCTCGCCCAGGGCGACCGAAAAGCCCACCCGCGCGGCGACATTGGCTTCGCCGAAGCCGAGTTGCTGCGCCACCGACAGCTGCGCCGCCCAGTGCGGTGCGGGCAGCCGCGGCACCAGCCGACCCATCAGCTCGGGCCGCACGGCCACGACACCGACGCCGCGCGGCCCGGCGATCCACTTGCGCGACGACGAATACGTGGCGTCGGCGCCGACCGCGCAGTCGATGTGGCCCAACGCCTGTGCGGCGTCGACCACCAGCGGCAGGCTCAGCTGGCGGCAGAGCTTGGCCACCATGGCAAGCGGCTGCACCACGCCCCGGTGGCTGGCCAGCGGGGTGAGATGCACCAAATCCGGTGGGTCGCTTTCGAGTTCGAACGCCGCCTCGTCAAGCGCCAGCCTGCCGTCGTCGAGGGCCGGCAGGGTCCGCACCGCGAACCCGTGGGCGGCCATCACGGCCAGGTTGGGGCCGTACTCGCCGGGCAGGCAGGCCAGCGTGCGCCGATCGGCCGGCCAACTGCCCAGCAGCAGATCCAGCGCGTGCAGGGAGCCGGTGGTAAACACCACCTCGGCGTCGGGCGCGCCGCACAGCGTCGCGACCGCGGCGCGCCCGGCCTCGAGAACCGGCGCGGCCGCCTCGGCCGCGACGTACCCGCCGACCTCGGCCTCGTGCAGCGCATGCTTGGCGGCGGCGTCGAGGGCCGCGAAACTCTGGCGCGAGCAGGCGGCGCTGTCCAGGTGTAGCCCGGCCACGGGCGGGCGGGCCGCCCGCCATCGGTCGGCCAGCGAGTCCGCCGTCACTTAACCGCCAGCGACAGCCCGAAGTCGCCCGCGGCGTCGGTCCACCATCGAGTGCGGCGCAGCCCGGCGCCGGCCAGCTCGGCGCTCACCCCGTCCGGCCGGAACTTGCACGACACCTCGGTGAGCATTTCCTCGCCGTCCGCGAAGTCGACGGTCAATTCGAGCGCACCCACCCGCACCCGCTGGGGCCCGCCGGCCCGCAGCCACATTTCGATGCGCTCCTCGTCGGCGTTCCACCGCGCCACGTGCTGGTAGGCCTCGACGTCGAAGTCGGCGTCGAGTTCCCTGTTGACCACCGCGAGCACGTTGCGGTTGAACCGCGCCGTCACCCCGGCGGCGTCGTCGTAGGCGCGCACCAGCCGGTCGGCGTCCTTCACCAGGTCGGTGCCCAACAGCAGGCCGTCCCCCGGCCGCATCACCCCGGCCAGCGTGGCGAGGAACTGCGCACGCGGCTCGGGCGTGAGGTTGCCGATCGTCGAGCCCAGGAACACGAACAGTCGTCGCCCGCCGTCGGGTATCTCGGTCAGGTGTTCCTCGAAATCCCCGCAGACCGCACTGATTTCGATGCCGGGGTACTCGCGCTGGATCGCCGTCGCGGTCGCCGCCAGCACGCCGGCGTCGACGTCGAACGGCACGAATCCGCGCAGCGAGCCCCGGTCGCGCAGCGCGTCCAGCAGCCGCCGCGTCTTCTCCGACGTCCCGGCGCCCAATTCGACCAGGGTGTCGGCCTCGCTGGCGGCCGCGACCTCGGCCGACCGGGCGCGCAGGATCTCGGCCTCCGCGCGGGTCGGGTAGTACTCGGGCAGCCGGGTGATCTGGTCGAACAGGTCGCTGCCCACCGAATCGTAGAACCACTTGGGCGGCAACGACTTCGGTGTCTGCTGCAGGCCGTCGAGCACGTCA
Source organism: Mycobacterium sp. 1081908.1 (assembly GCF_001673535.1). Classification (GTDB taxonomy): domain Bacteria; phylum Actinomycetota; class Actinomycetes; order Mycobacteriales; family Mycobacteriaceae; genus Mycobacterium. Next base: position 105,354 of record NZ_LZLY01000103.1, read on the forward strand.
CGGCGCAGCGCGTGGTACGCGGAGTCGGCGGCGAGGTGGTTGGACAGCGTCAGCGTCATGAACTGCCTTTCGAATTGAGGGGCGTCAGCGCGACCCCCTGCTCGGTGACCTCGACCAGGTGCCGGTCCGGCACGTCCTCCCAGCCGGGCGCGTCGTCGTACGGTTCGCTCGCGAGCACCACCCCGTCGTCGCGGCGCAGGACGAACAGGCTGTCGCCCCAGGCGGTCGCCAGCAGCCGAGAGCCGTTGGCGACCAACACGTTCAGCCGCGCCACCGGGTCGGCCGCCCCGATTTCGGCGATGGTGTCGGCCAGCGCGTCCAGCCCGCGCTCGAAGATGGTGGCCGCGAGTATGGCGCTGTCACAGACCGATTCGGCCGACGAGGTGAGCGGCAGCACCGCGCGGTCGACGATGCCGTTGTGCGACAACAACCAGCGGCCGTCGGTGAACGGCGCCGTCGCGCTGGCCTCGATCGGCATGCCGACGGTCGCCGAGCGCACCGCGGCCACCACGCAGTGGCTGTGCAGCGCCGGCGCGACCGAGGCGAACGACGCGTCGCCCCACAGCGGCGCCGGGCTGCGCCAGCGCCGGGGCACCTCGCGATCGAAAAACCCGACGCCCCAGCCGTCGGCGTTCATCAGGCCGTGCTTCTGGCGCCGCGGGGCATACGACTGCACCCGCAGCCCGCACGGCGGGTCCAGCACCAGCGAGGAGACGGTCACGTCGGCGCCGAGCCAGCCCAGGTGACGACACATCAGTCGGTCACATCCCAGGCCAGCCGGACACCGGAGAAGATCTGCCGCCGGATCGGGTGGTCCCAATTGCGGAAGCTGGGCCGCACGATCCCCGGCTCCACGGCCCAGGAGCCGCCGCGCAGCACCCGGTAGTCGCCGTCGAAGAACGGCTGCGAGTAGCGCTCGTAGATCATCGGGACGAACCCGGGCCACGGCCGCAGCGGCGACGCGGTCCACTCCCAGACGTCGCCGAGCATCTGCTCGACCCCGTAAGCCGAAGCGCCGGCCGGATACGCGCCGACGGGCGCGGGCCGTAGCGCGGCGCCACCCAGGTTGGCCAGGTCGTCCGAGGGCTCCCGCTCCCCCCAGGGGTAGCGGCGCCGGGCCTCGGTCGCCGGGTCCCACGCGCAGGCCTTCTCCCACTCGATCTCGGTGGGCAGCCGGGCGCCGGCCCAGGCCGCGTAGGCCTCGGCCTCGAAGTAGGTGACGTGTTGCACCGGCTCGTCGGCGGGGATGTCCTCGATGTAGCCGAACCGGGCGCGGGTTCGGCCGTCGGCTCCCCAAAACTGCGGCGCGGTCAGACCCGCGGTCTGCCGGTGCTGCCAGCCGCGCTCCGACCACCACCGCGGCTGGTCGTAGCCGCCGTCGTCGACGAACTGTCGCCACTCGCCGTTGGTGACCGGAACCCGGCCGATCCGGAAGGCGGGCACGTCCACGATGTGGGCGGGGCGCTCGTTGTCGAGCGAGTACGGTTCGCTCGCGGCGTCCACCCCCAGCACGAACGGGCCGCCGGGAACCAGCACCGACGTTCCCGCCAGGTCCGGCCGGCCCGCGGGCAGCGCCGATCCGTCGCGCAGCAGCGGCGCGCCGGTGCGCAGGTTGAGCGCCTGCAGCATGGTTTCGTCGTGCTGATTTTCGTGGCTGACCACCATCCCGAAGGCGAACGCCGCCTCCGCTCCGGCGGGGTCGTCGGGCAGGGCGTCCAGGGCGTCCAGCGCGGCGGACCGCACGGTCCGGCAATAGGACCGCGCCCGCTCGGGGGACAGCAGCGGCAGCTCGACGCGACTGGCCCGGGAGTGTTCGAAAGCGTCGTAGAGGCCCTCGACGGCCGGCGGCAGGATCCCCGGGCGGGACGGATCCCCGCCGCGCAGCAACCAAAACTCCTCCTGCTGGCCGATGTGCGCGAGGTCCCACACCAGCGGGCTCATCAACGGGTGGAACTGCCGCCACAGCTCGGCGTCGTCGAAGTCGACCAGCCGCAGCGTCCGCGCCCGCGCCCGCGCCAAATCGTCGGCGAGCCTTTCCCGAGAAGTCACGGGCCCCCTTGCGGCCAGCGCGCGGCCCTTGAGACCGTCGCCTCGATGCCGTGCTCGATCACCTGGTCGGAGAAGTCGTCGCCGGGACATCGGCCCCGTTCGACTCCGCTGATCAACAGCTGCATCGCGTCGGCCAGCTCCGCCGGCGCCCGCTCGGCGGCCACGGCCACGCACTTGTTGGCCGCGTCGTGCAGCCGGCGGTCGCGCAGGCCCACCCGGGCCGCGGTGTCCCAGGCGGTGGCGACGGGTTCGACGGCCTCGGCCGCGATGTCGGCGGCGACCGGGTCGTCGAGCAGCGCCACCAACGTGAAGACCACGGCGGGCCAGAGGGCGTCCGGCACGCTGTCGAGGTAGCGGATCTCCAACCACTGCCTCGGCCGGACCGGCGGGAACAGCGTGGTCAGGTGGTATTCCAGGTCGGCGATCGTCGGGCGCCGGTCGCCGAGCAATACCCGGCCGTCCACCCAGTCGGCGAAGGGCACCCACCGCGTGACCGCCGTGGCGTCGGGGTCGTGCACCAGCATGACCGGGGCCTTGAGCGCGTAGCGCGCCCAGTCGGTGCCCGGGTCGTCGCCGCTGGCGCCCAGGATGGGTCCGCAGCGCGCCGAGTCCATGTCCCCCCATACCCGCTGGCGGCTGGAGACCCAGCCGGTGAACTCGCCGCCCAGCATCGGGGAGTTGGCGGCGATCGCGATCATCGTGGGGCCCAGGGCGTGCGCCAGCCGGACCCGCGCCGCCCAGCCGTCCCGCGGCCCCGCGTCGACGTTGACCTGGATCGACGCGGTGGACGTCATCATCGCCGCGCCCGCCTCACCGGAGCGGCTGGTGCGGAAGAACTCTTCCATGGCGCGGTAGCGGGCACCCGGGTTGATGCGCTTCGGGGGCCGCAGCGGGTCCGCCCCGAGGAAGACCAGACCCAGCCCGGCGTCGGCGAAGGCCGAGCGCAGCACGGCCTGGTCCCGGTTCATCGCATCGATGGAGGCCAGCACACCGTCCGCGGGCGGGCCGGACAGTTCGACGGCTCCGCCGGGTTCCACCGTCACGGCGCTGCCGCCCGGCAGGGTGGGGAGGCGCCGGAGCACGTCCGCGATTTCGTCCCAGCCGGGCCTGCGATGCGGGTCGGCCGGGTCGTGGCAATGCCCCTCCAGCTCGAGGCCGATCCGCCGCAGCGGTGCATCGTTCAGGCAGGTCTCGGCGATGTATTTGGCGGCGCCCGAAGCGTCGGCCATCTCGGCCTGAGCGGCGCTGACCGGAGCGAACGTCATATCACGATCCCTCCAGGACGCGCCGCTTGTTGCGTAGCCAACGGAATTTTCAACGCCACTACTTCATCTTGCAGATCGCACCGACATATTCCCGTCTCGTCGGACTTTCCCGCGACGAACCACCCGAGTGTCCGGAACCACGCTACTGGCCCAGCGCGTTCTGCATGGCCCCGGCCAACACGTTGACCGCGGGTCCCGCGTTGCCAGATTGGCAGACCTTGGCCTGCAACAACACGTTTTCACGCAGCCTGGTTTGATCGAAGCACCGACGGTCGGTGCCCGCCTCCTGCTTCGTCCAGTTCGCGTCCGCGCCCGTCGCCGGGCCGCCGTCGAACGACCAAACCTGCGTGATTCCGTTGTCCAGGTGCATCGCGGTGGTCTGGCCCGAGCAGCCGACGGTCCGGTCCACCACGCGATGAAAGGCACGGGCCGCGGCGTCGTCGTTGGCGAACACCCCGACAGCCTGCTTCACGAAGTGGGTCTGATCGCTGGCCGACGTCTGGGTGGTCGCCCCGCTGAACGACGCCAGATCCGGGTCGTCGAAGACCTCGGGCAGCCCGATGTCCGCCCAGTTGTTGCACACCGGAACGTCGACCGAATAGCCCTGGAACGGCTGCGTGAAGACCGACTCCCAGCCCATCGGTCCGCCGACGATGTTGCCGACCGACCCCTTCGGCATAACCGCGTAGTTCACCACCCCGGGCTCCGACGGATGAGCGACCGCCGCGGGGACACCCCACGCTCCCCCGACCGCCACCCCGATAGTCATCACCGCAGCGCGGATGCGCATGGTCATGGGTTTCGATCATGCCAGGGCGGCCGCCGGCCTCCAACGTCGAGTTGTAGGGCGAAATAGTGCCAAAACCGCCCGACAACTCGACGTTGGGCCAGACCATTCAGCTATCAGCGCAACAACTTTCGCTGCGGCGGCTACGGGCGCGGATTGCCCGGGGCGTTCGGCGCCGGCGCCGGGGCGCTGGGCGTCGGCGTCTGGCTGGGGCCTGCGGGACCGCCCGGACCGAAGCCCGGCGGCGGCCCCCACGGGCCGACGACCATGCCCGGCCCCCCCGGCCCGCCGTACTGCCACGGTCCGCCGCCGGGTCCGCCGGGTCCGCCGGGGCCGTACATCATGCCGTGATGATGCTTGTAGCAGTGCCAGTGATGGCCGATTCCCACGACCATGGCGCCGGCAAAGAACACGGTCGAGAGGATGAAAACGATCCCGGCGACGATCACCACCCACGCGGCGGCCACATACAGCCGGGGCGGCTTGACCGGCGCGTACGCAGGAGGGGCCGCGGCGACGGACGTCGGTTGCGTTGACGGTTCGGGTGTTTGGGTCATGCCTTGAATACTGCCCCCGTCGCCAACCGCGATAACAGGTTCGAGACACAAATGTTGCTGTGAATCGAGGGGCCCGGCGCTCGTGTGAGCGCCGGGCCATCGGATGTGGGTTTAGCGATCCGCGGGACTACGGGGTCCGGGACGGGGCGACGGACGACGGGATCTGGCTGGGTCCGGGGGCGCCGGGGGTCGCCGAAGCGGGGCCGCCGCCCTGGACCGCCGCGGGGCCTCCGGCCGGGCCACCGGGTCCGCCCGGGCCACCCGGGCCGAAGCGGTGCGGATGCATGAACGCCGCGTGGTGCTTGTGGTGGTGGTGCATGCCGCCGTGGCCGTGCCCAAGCGCCATTCCGGTGAAGAAGATCACCGAGATGATGAACACGACTCCGGCGACGATGGCCACCCATGCCGCGGCCAGGAAGACCCGGGGGGTCCGGTAGAGCGCCGGCGCTGCCGCCGGCGCGGGTTCGGTTGCGGTAGCGGTCCGCACAGTGGGGGTTTCAGATGTTTCACTCATGAGACAAATGATGCGTGCGTTAAGAGTAGTTGTGGCTATGCGCTAGTTAAGTAGCAGCTATGAGCTGAAACCCCGCCTCACCTGCCAAAATCGCCCCGCCGCTTCGCCATGTGTGCGCACACGATGCTTGACCGCTCTCGGAGCTGGTGACGTGGCCGAGCCGTCGGCAAAACCGCAGATCGGGCCGTCGCTGAGTTACGGTGAGCCGGTCCTGATCACCCTCCATCGGCTCGTGCAGCGAGCGAAGGTGCGGGACGTTCCTTGTCTGTCGCGAATTAGTGAGAGGTGCGGGATGTCGTTTGTGATCGCAGTACCGGAAATGATGGCGTCGACGGCTTCGGAAGTGGCCGATATCGGGTCGACGATCGGCGCGGCCAATGCGGCGGCGGCGGCTCCGACCACCGGGGTGCTGGCGGCGGCCGGTGACGAGGTGTCGGCGGCGATCGCGTCCCTGTTTTCCAGCCATGCGCAGGAGTTTCAGGCGGTCAGCGATCAAGCGGCGGCGTTTCACAACCAGTTCGTGGAGGCGCTGGCCGGCGCGGGCGGGTTGTATGCCAGCGCGGAGGCGGCCAACGCCTCGCCATTGGAGATCGTGCTGGGCGCGATCAATACGCCCTTCCTGACGTTCTTGGGACGCCCGCTGATCGGCAACGGCGCCAACGGCGCCGCCGGGACCGGGGCCCCGGGCGGGGCCGGCGGGATCTTGTTCGGCAGCGGCGGCAACGGCGGGTCCGGCTCTCCGGGTCAGTTCGTCGCTAGCGGAAGCCGCGGCGTCGGCGGGCCGGCCCCACCACCGGGATAGCGACGGCCGCTCAGGACGAGGTATCGGTCGCGATCGCATCGATGTTCGGCAACTTCGGCCAGGAATTTCAGGCCGTGACCGCCCAGGCGCATGCCTTCCATGAACAGTTCGTCAATTTGATGGACGCGGGCGCGGGTGCCTACGCCAGCGCGGAGGCCGCCAACGCCGCGCAGACCGCCCTCGGCGGCGAGCTTCAGGCTGGCGCGCAAGCGATTTCGAACGCGATCGCCGGCTCGCCAATTGGTTTGGGTTCGCTCCCGACAGGCGGCGCGTCCGCGGCGATCGGCGGGCTCAACTCGTTCGGTGCCGCCGTGGCCGCGCCGTACCAGGCGCTGGTCTCGAACACGGTCACCAACCTGCAGGCGATCGGGGGGACCTTCACCGCCAACCCGTTCCCGTTCCTGCACCAGCTGGCCAACAACCAGATCGGCTACGCGCAAACGATCGGTTCGTCGATCGTGACCGGCGTCCAAAACCTGCCCGCCGAGCTGGCCAATGCGCCGGCGACCGTCCAGGCCGGCCTCCAGAGCCTATCGACGCTCAACCCGGGTGCGGCGCTGCAGCAGTTGGTCACCACCCAGATCGGCTACGCGCAGACCGTCGTCACCGGGCTGCAGAACGCCGGCACCGACCTCGTCACGGGAGTTCAATCCCTTCCGGGAGGCTTCGTGACAGCGGCCCAAGACCTCTTGGCGGGCAACAACGTTGGCGCGTACGGCGCCATCAACTCCAGCCTCATCAATGCGTTCCTCCCGGGATTCCAGGACATCACTATCGAATTGGGCGGCACGACGCCCGTTCCCGTTGTTCCGGTCGGTCCACTGGGAGACCTCGCACCGATCCTTGCCATCCCGGGACAGATGGCGCAGAACTTCGCCAACCTGTTGCCCGCGGGCTCCATCCCGGCGCAGATGGCGCAGCACGTCACCAACGTGGTCCAGACGCTCACGAACTTCGGGACGACGATCACGGGATCCCTCGTGATCAACTTCGGGTTGCCTTTGCAGCTGGTTTTCGACTCGATAGGTGCGCCGATCAATGCCCTGAGCGCGCTCAACTCGAGCTCGCTGGCTTTCGTCGGCGCCGTGCAAGCTGGAAACGCGTCGGCGGCTGCCGCTGCCCTCCTCGACGCGCCGGCTTATGTCGCCAATGGCTTCCTCAACGGGCAGACGTTGGTGGCTCTGCCGGACCTGACAACGCACATCACGTTTCTGGGCACCCCCTTCGGCGACCTCACCACGTCAGCGGAACTCCCGGTGGGCGGGCTTCTGACACCGCTAAGCCCCGTCATTCTCAATCCTGGGGGCGCCATTTCGGGCACGCAAATCGGTGGCCTCATCCCGGGCCTGATGAGCTTCGGGTCGCAACTCGCGGCGGCGATCACCCCCTGACGTCGCCGCCGGGTGCCGGCTTCGGCGGCAGTGCTCAAAACTCCCCCAATTCGCGGTGCCGCCGGCGGCACGCCGATTACCGGCCTGTTGATCTACGCGCCCGAGCAACTCGCGCTGGCAAACACCCCCGCCGGGTAGGCGTGGCCGCCGCCGCGACCCGGGTTTTGATGGTGCGCTAGGCCCGCATGCTGCGCTTTCGTAGCCAAATCGTGACGCCACAGATGCCACGAAAATGCGCAATTTCCCCCACTCGCACACTGGTCCCTTTAACCTCATGTTCATCTCGGTCACCACCATCGGGTGATCCTCCTGCTGAGCGATGGGAGACGGGCGATGTCGTTTGTCATTGCGCAGCCGGAATGGGTCCACGCGGCGGCCCAGAACCTGGCGGGAATTCGGTCAGCGCTCAGCGAGGCGAGCGCGGCCGCCGCCGGGCCGACGACGGGGGTGGTGGCCGCGGCCCAGGACGAGGTGTCGGGTGCGGTCGCGGCGCTATTCGGCACCTTCGGCGAGGAATACCAAGCCATCAGTGCACAAGCTCAGGCATTTCACGCCCAGTTCGTCAGTTTGATGAACGCCGGCGCGGGTGCTTACCTCGGCACCGAGGCGGCCAACGCGGAGCAGGCGCTGACCGGCGCGGTGGACGCTCCGCTGCAAGGACTGCTCGGGGGAGGCGCCGCCGCGGCGACCAGCACAGCCGACATCGCGGGACCCTATGAAAGCCTCGTCGCGAACACGGCCGCCAACCTGCAAGGCATCGGCAGGACCTGGAGCACCGTCACGGCGCCCGCCGTGTTCCAGGCGATGTCCACCTACGCCAGCCCGCAGCTGGTCCTCGGGGCGTTCCAGACCGGCAACCCGCTGCCGATCCTGAGCACGACCGGGCAGTTCGCGCTCGGCTCCGCCAACCTGTTCCGCGACCTGATCGTCCCGGCCTCGCTGTCCGTCACGTCCGTCAATCCGCCGTCGTTCGCCGTCGGCCTCGGGCTGCCGGAGCTGCTGGCTTTCGACGCATTGGGCGCGCCGGTGAATGCGGGCCTCGCGGCATCGCTAAGCGGCGCAGCATTTCTCGAGGGCGTAGGCACCGGGAACCCGCTGGCGGCCTTCGCCGCGTTCGTCGACGCCCCGGCCAACATCGCGAACGCCTTCCTCAACGGCCAGCAGACACTACCCGTGCAGCTGGCGCCGGGCCTGACGGCGGACGTGACCTTCTCCGGCCTTCTCGTTCCCACGCAGCCCGTTGTGACGACCGCGTCATTGTTCGGGAACCCGATCACCATCAGCGGCCCGCCCATCGGTGGCCTCGTTCCGGCGCTGCTGGACTACACGCCCCAACTGCTTGCCTCAGCGTTCGGCGGCTAATCGGCGCGTGTCGGTAGCACCGGAGCCGGAGGTGCTCACGCGTCCCCAGAAACATTTATTAGACGCGTGTTTACCTAGAGGTTGACCGGGTGGTCCCCGGCGATGACTCGGCCGGTTCAGCCATGTCGTTCGTGAGCGCGTGGCGCCGCAGCGGGTAGCGGCGGCGGCCCAAGATCTGGCGGGAATCGGTCGCTGGTAGAGGAGGCGGCGGCGAACGCCGCAGGCCCGCCGCGGACGAGATATCGTCCGCGCTGTCGGCGGCGTTCGACAAGTTCGGGCAGGAATTTCAGTGGTGCAGCGTCCAAGCCCGGGCGTTCCATGCCGAGTTCGTCAAAGTGATGAACGCCGGCGCACAAGCCTATGCCGGCACCGAGCTCGCCAACGCCGAGCAGACGGTGGCGAACGCGATCGAGGGGCCCGCCACCGCCCAGAGCGTCGGCACCCGGGCTTCTCGGTGGCCTCCTCGACGCCGGCACGCCCGGCGCTCGGAAGTAACCCGCGCACCCTGTTGACGGGTGCCCTTCCCGGGTTGCCCACGACGCTCACCGAGCTTACGAATCCCTTTACCGGCGTTGCGAATTCGGTACTTCCGGGGCTGCTGAACAATTCACGCCGCGGCGGGCCCCTCCTTCGCCGGGATCGCCGGCCCATACCAAGCGCTCGTCTACAACACGCTGACCAACCTGCAAAGCCTGGGGGGTAGTTGGTTGGCCGACCCGTTCCCGTTCCTGCGTCAGGTCGTCGCCAACCCGATGAGCTATGGCCAGGCGATCGCCACCGTCTTCCAAACGGGGGATTTCCGGCCGGTCACTTCCATCCCCGGTCGCATCGCGCAATATTTGGCCAATGTCGTTGGAACGCTCACGAATACAAACACGACGTCGTCCCTGGTGCAGTCGCTCACGGTGCCCACTGATGTGACCCTGGACAACGCCGTCGGGCTGCCGTCGGCGTTCGCCACCAGTGTGATGGGCCCGCCGGCCGCCGCACTGGATGCGGCCGGCTACAGCGCACCCGCCATCATCGCCAACGGCTTCCTCAACGGCCAGGCGACATTCCCCTACGCGCTGAGCCTCTCGTGCCTCACCGGGGCCGCGATCGGGAACATCGCCGACGTCACCGTTGTCGCCGGCTTCCCGCTCGACGGCATCCTTCATCCGCCCGGTTACTACCCGGTGACCGCGACCGTCACGCTCGCCGGCAACGCGGTTCTGTAACCCCGATCGACGTCAAGCTCGGCGCCGGCAGCACACCGTTCAGCGGTCTGCTGCCCTTCTTGGTGAACTATGTGCCGCAACAGCTCGCCCAGGCGATCGGCGCGCCCGGGTCACCCCCGCCGCTGATCTCGATAGCTCTCCCCACCTTCTAGCTCCGGCGGGTCGTCGAGGGGCGCGGGCGGAAAGACCTTGTCGTTCTCGGGGTTTCGGTACGCCGATACCAGTTTCGGCCACCTCGGTATCGGCGGCAGGCGCTCGGCGCCGTTCTGGCGGTTCGTTGCGAACCCCCCGGCTCCGATGAACGGAGTCGCGCCGTTGTCGAGACGGGGGCGAGTGGAAAGACCTTGTCATTCTCGCGTTTTCGGTACGCGAATACCAATTTTGGATAAAGTGTGGCTTGCGATGTTTAAAACGCGCCCCCGGCGGAAACATCCTTATTCGGCACATGCCAAATGTGGTCACCCCTGTCCAAATGAGATGACGAGGAGGCCCAACGAACTGAAAATCGTTCAATAGCAATGACTTTGTACCTTAAGTATCGCGATCCGGCGCCTCCGGTATGCTAAGTCTCATCCCGACGATCCACCGTGGGCATTTGGGTCGCGCACAATCTTAAATTGACGCGCCAGACCCTGTTGAAAACAATCATTTTCCAATGTGCTTCTGTGGCACACCATTACGCTCGCCTTGCCTCGATAATTCGGGCTCACAAACGTATATGTCGTTCATTCGCGTGGGGAGATGAACATGTCTTTCGTCGTAGCAGTTCCCGATCTCGTCGAGGTGGCAGCCCAAGATCTTGCGGGTATTCGCTCGGCCCTGGATGAGGTCACCCAGGCGATCATCGCCCCGACCACCACCCTGGCGCCCGCAGCGGGCGACGAGGTATCGGCCGCCATCGCCGCACTTTTCGGCAACTTCGGGCAGGAGTACCAAGCGCTGAGCGCCCAAGCGGCGGCCTTCCACAACGCGTTCGTCAACACATTGGGCACCGGCGCGGCCGCGTATGCGGCAGCCGAGGTTGCCAACGGCGCCGCGATGCTCTCGGGCGGGGGGAACCTGGCCGCCGAGATCGGTGGTGCGATTTCCGGTTTGGGTGCCGCGATCAGCGGATCACTGTCGGCCGGCTTAACCAGCAGTCTGGGAGCCGGGCTCGGCGGCACGATCGAAACGCTCCTCGGCGCCGGGCTCAGCGGAATCGCTTTCCAGACCGGCGGCTTGTTCCTGTCCGGCATCGGCAGCGGGCTGGTCCAGACGGGGAACGCCATCGTCCAGGCCGGCCTCGCCCTAGAAAATAGTGGTGCGGCCCTGTCGGCCATGGCTGGTCCGCTCATTGCCCAGGCCAACGCCGCACTCCAGGCGCTGCTGAACGCCAACTTCGGTCTTGACCTCAATGCGGCCTTGTCGGCCAGCCTGGGTGGCAGCCTGAATGGCTTGGCCGCCAACCTGGCCGCGGGAATCAACGGACTGGGTAATTTGGCCGGCAACCTCGGGGCGGGTCTCAACGGGGCGCTTCAGACCGGTGAGACGCTGGCGGCGAACTTCCTTGCGTCGCTGCCGGGTCTGCCGGCGCTGACGATTCCGAACCTTGGTTCGTTGGGCGTGGCGCTGTCGGGGGCGCTGAATGGGTTGGGCGCAAACCTCAGTGCGTCACTGAATGCGGCGCTGTCGGGGGCGTTGACGTTGCCGCCGATCAACTTGTCGTTGCCGGGCCTGCCCAGCTTCACGTTGCCGCCGTTCCCGGGGTTGCCGGCGATTACGCTGCCCAACCTGGGGGCGGACATCAGCGCGGCGTTGAACGCAGCACTCAACCTGACGCTGCCGGGGCTGCCGCCGATCAACTTGTCGTTGCCGGGGCTGCCCAGCTTCACGTTGCCGCCGTTCCCGGGGTTGCCGTCGATCACGCTGCCTAACTTGGCTGCCGACATCAACGCGGCGTTGAATGCGGCGCTGTCGGGGGCGTTGACGTTGCCGCCGAT
>NZ_LZLY01000104.1 GCF_001673535.1 Mycobacterium sp. 1081908.1
GTCGGCCGGTAAACGTCAGGCTGTATGCATTGAACGTGTCGAGCAGGTTGCGCTCCACGGCCTGCAGGCCGGGGAGCTGCAGAAACGCCGCACTGGTGGCCTCGGCGGAGGCGTATGAGCCCGCGCCGCCGCTCAACGCCTGCATGAACTGCTGCTGAAACGCGACCGCCTGGGCGCCCAGCGCCTGATACGTCTGCGCATAGTTGCCGAACAACCGCGCGATCGCGGCCGACACCTCATCGGCGGCGGCCGGCGCGATCCCCGTGGTCGGCGGCGCCCACGACGCCGTCGCCTCTTTGATCGCCTCCCCGATTCCGCTCAAATCCGCCGAGGCCGCGGCCAAGGCCTCTGGTGCTGCGATCAGGAAAGCCGACATTTTCGACTCCCATCAAGTTCAACGGGGAGACTCGGACCGCTAACTCTATTTAATGAAACCCAGGAATGTGAAGCCCTTCCTGGCGCGACACCACGACTATTTCCGCAGGGTGAATTGGTTGAGGTCGGTGTAGCCCTTGCGGAACAGGTTCGCGCAGCCGGTGAGGTACTTCATGTACATCTCGTAGACCTCTTCGGACTGGATTTCGATGGCCTCGGCCTTGTGTGCCTCGAGGCCCGCGGCCCATACGTCCAGGGTCTTGGCGTAATGCCGCTGCAGCGATTGGCGGCGCTTCAGCTTGAAGCCGGCTTTCGCCGAGAACTGCTGCACCATGTCGATGGTCGGCAGGAAGCCGCCGGGAAAGATTTCGGTTTTCATGAAGTCGCTGAATTCGACTATCGCGGGAGTGAGCGGCAAGCCGGACTCGATGATCTCCTTCTCCGACAGGACCGTGATGGTGTGCAGCAGCATCGTGCCGCCACTCGGCAACAGCTCGTAGGTTCTTTCGAAGAAGGCGTCGTAGCGGTCGTAGCCGACGTGTTCGAACGGGCCGATCGCCAAGATCCGGTCCACCGGCTCGTGAAACCGCTCCCAGCCCTCGAGTAACACCTTCTTGGAACGCGGGCTATCCGACTCGGCGAACAGCTGCTCGACGTGGGCGACCTGGTTCTTGGACAGCGTGATGCCGATGACGTTGACGTCGTATTTCTCGATGGCTCGCATCATGGCCGCGCCCCAGCCGCAGCCGAGGTCGAGCATCGTCATGCCCGGCTGCAGGCCCAGCTTGCTAAGCGAGAGGTCGATTTTGGCGATCTGCGCCTGTTCCAGGGTCATGTCGTCGCCCCCGAGCCAGTAGGCGCACGTATACATCTGGGTGCGGTCGAGGAACAGGCGGAAGAAGTCGTCGGAGAGGTCGTAGTGCGATTGCACGTCCTCGAAATGCGGCGTCAGCTCCTCAGCCATCGTTACGTTGCCTCCAATCCCTATGCGGCTAGGGGTTTGTGGATCGATCCACCCGAGGTGAGGTTACGACGACGCCGCTCGTCCTTGCCAGAGATGCGACTAGCCTCCGGCGTGGGCCAGATCGATGGCGTACTGATTCACGAAGGTGCCCGCCGGCGGATCGCCCTTGTCGCACGTCCCGTCGGATTCACCGGGACGCTTGATCCAGAGGTAGGCGTCGGCGTGAGCGCCCCCGGTTGCGGTGGTCGGCGGGGTGCCCAGGCCGCGGCCGCTGGGGTTGCACCAGTTGAGCCCGGAGTCGGGCGCCGGCCCGGCGCCGTTGCGCGACGTGTCGATCACGTAGTGCGAGCCGTTCGTGAGCCCCGAAATCGCCTCGCCGTAACCGATTTCGTCCCCCGTGCTGTAGAAGTTCGCGGTGTTGAGGCTGAAACCGCGCGCCCGGGCGACGTCGACCTTGTTGAGCCTGGCGGCCATGTCCTCGGCGCTGTGCCAACGCAGGTGACCGCCGTCGACGTAGACGGCCGTGGCCGGGCTGCGCGTCAGCGTGTCGACGGCGTAGCGAATCAGGTCGTAGCGTTCCTGGCGCTGGTCGGCCGACAGACAGTCGGCCATCGCGAGGGCGTCGGGTTCGAGGATGATCGCCGTGCGGGTGCCGCCCACCTGGGATGCGATGCCGTCGATCCAGCCGCGGTAGTCGTCGGCCGACGCCATGCCGCCCGCGGCGAAGCTGCCACAGTCGCGGTGCGGAATCCCGTAGATCGCCAGCACCGGGATGGCGCCGGCGGCCGCCGCGTCGCCGGTGTACTTCGCGACCGTCGATGCGGAGGAGCCCGGGACGATCCAGTACGCCTGCGGGGTGTTGGCGATGGCGGTCAACTCCGGACTCGGCGGATCGGCGTGCTGCGCGGCGCGCATCGCCGCCGAATTCGGATTGACGTAGAAGGGCATGCCGGCCAACGGATTGGCGTCGTCGGCCAAACGCACCGCCGGGTCGGCGAGACAGCTCGTCCCGACGACGGCCGCAACCGTAAGGAGAGGGGCGACCCACCGCGCGACAGCACCAGCAGCTGAGAATGTCACCCCAGGAAAATTAGTGCATTGGGTACCAGTCGCCGACAGCAGGTAATGGTGCGCTCTGGCCGGGCTAGATTACCCGTATGCGAGTTCTTCGCCGGTTCGGCGCGGTCCTGGCGATCCTCACGGCGGGACTGCTGTGGGCAACACCCGCCGGCGCGCAACCGCCGTCCAAACTCACCGATCACGTCACCGACAACACCGGGGCCCTGAGCGACTCGGGCCGCGCAGCGGTCAGCTCGGCCGTCGACCGGCTCTACCGCGACCGGCACATCCAACTGTGGGTGGTCTACGTCGAGAACTTCTCCCGGTTCAAGCCCGAGAACTGGGCGAACCAAACCCGCAGCGCCAGCGGCATGGGCGACCACGACGCGCTACTGGCCGTGGCCACCAACACCAAGCTGTACGTGCTCGACGTGCCGGGCCTCCCGGCGGCCGAGTTAAATGCTTTGCGCAGCAACCAGATTGATCCGGCGATCAACGCCAAAGAATGGAGCATCGCCGCGGTCGCCGCGGCCGACGGGCTGGACAAATCGGCGAGCCCGGCGACCCCGTCGAAGCGCAATTGGGTGCCGATCGCGATCGCCGTCATCGTCGTTGTGCTCGTCGTCGTGCTGGTGGTTCTCGTGTTTTATCGCCGGCGCCGGCGCCGGCGCCGGCGCGCGGCGCGTGGCGACGGGCAGGTGAGCATCGAGGGGCGCTCGTTGGTGCAAGCATTGTCCACCGCGGACGACCGAGTGCGCCAAATCTCCGATTATGTGGCCCGGCATCGTCAGAGCATCGGTAGTGAGGCCCAGCGCCGGTTCGAAGAGGCGAGACAGCACTTGGACGCGGCGCACGGCAAGGAAACAACGAACGAACCCGAAGCGATTGCCTATGCCAACAGGGCGTCGACGCTGGCCGCTCAGGCGCAAACCCTGGCCAACGCCGACGTGCAGGCGGCGCACCGCGCGCCACGACGTCGAGGCACCGCCTCCACGCGATAAACCGGACGCGCGATCCGCGTGTTAACGGCACGAAAATTGTGAGCCCGGCGCCGACGCGCCGCGACGGGTGGCTGTCGGCGTGGTTTCCACCGATCGGGTCGCCCAGCAGCGTCTTTTCCCCGCTATCGGCAACACCTCACCATGCCTCGCGGCTCTCAATATGACCGCGGTGTTAACCGAAGCGCACAACCGGCCTAGGGCGCAGGTGCGAACTTTTGAGCGGCCAAAAACCTCCCTTACCCTCGGTAAATGACCGCGCGATAGGCGCTGTTCGAGAGGAGGCGCCATGGTCGATCTCAACGCGAATCGCCAGACCGCCGCCGACGCTTTGCTCGGATTCAGCAAATACTTTCATCGCGGCGAGGTTTCGGCGGATCACCGTGCGCTGCACAAGGTCGGTGGCCGATCGGCGGACGACTTCTACCGGGACCGCTGGGCGCACGACAAGGTGGTGCGCTCGACACACGGCGTGAATTGCACCGGCTCGTGCTCGTGGAAGATCTACGTCAAGGACGGCGTCATCACCTGGGAGTCCCAGCAGACCGACTACCCGTCGGTCGGCGCCGACAAGCCCGAATACGAGCCACGGGGATGCCCCCGCGGCGCCTCGTTCTCGTGGTACACGTATTCGCCTGCCCGCGTGCGCTATCCGTACGTGCGTGGTGTGCTGCTGGAGTACTACCGCGAAGCCAAGGCCCGCCTGAACGACCCCGTGCTGGCGTGGGCCGACATCGTGGACGATCCCGCGAAGGCCGCCCGCTACAAGGCGGCCCGCGGCAAGGGTGGGTTTGTTCGGGCCGAGTGGTGGGAGGCCGCGGAGATCGCGGCCGCGGCGCACGTGCACACGATCAAGAAGTACGGCCCCGACCGGGTGGCCGGCTTCTCGCCGATACCGGCGATGTCGATGGTCAGCCACGCCGTCGGGGCGCGGTTCATTTCGCTGATCGGCGGGTCGATGCTGTCGTTTTACGACTGGTACGCCGACCTTCCGGTGGCCTCGCCGCAGGTGTTCGGCGACCAGACCGACGTGCCCGAATCGGCCGACTGGTTCGACGCCGGCTACCTGATCATGTGGGGCTCCAACGTCCCGGTCACCCGGACGCCCGATGCGCACTACATGACCGAGGCGCGCTACCGCGGCCAGAAAGTGATCGTGGTCTCGCCCGACTACGCGGACAACACCAAGTTCGCCGACGAATGGCTGCCGGCGCGGCCGGGAACCGACGCCGCGCTGGCCATGTCGATGGGCCACGTGATCCTCAAGGAATTCTTCGTCGACCGCACCACCCCCTACTTCTCCGACTACGTGAAGAAGTACACCGATCTGCCGTTCCTGGTGACGCTGACCGAGCGCGACGGCGCCTGGCTGCCCGGAAAGTTCCTCACCGCCGCCGATCTCGGCGACACGAGCGAGGGCGCCTCGTCCAAGACCGTGCTGCTCGACGAGCACGCGGACCCGGTGGTGCCGAACGGCTCGCTGGGGCACCGTTTCACCGCATCCGGTGAGGGCCACTGGAACCTCGACCTGCAGGGCACCGACCCGCTGCTGACGCTGTACGACGCCGGCGGCGACGGGGTCGCCGTGAAGCTGCCCCGGTTCGACGGCACCCGCCCGGACGTGCTGAGCCGCGGTGTGCCGACGAAAATCATTGCCGGGCAGCGGGTTACGACGGTGTTCGACCTGTTGCTCGCGCAGTACGGTGTGCACCGCGACGGCCTGCCCGGCGATTGGCCGATGCACTACGGCGACGCGAGCCAGCCGTACACCCCGGCCTGGCAGGAGCCGATCACCGGGGTGTCGGCCAAGGCGGCCGAACGGATCGCGCGCGAATTCGCGGATAACGCGGAACGTTCGGGTGGCCGGTCGATGATCTTGATGGGAGCGGGGACCAATCACTGGTTTCACTCCGACCAGATCTATCGCTCGTTCCTCACGCTGGTGATGCTGACCGGGTGCCAGGGCGTCAACGGCGGTGGGTGGGCGCACTACGTCGGGCAGGAGAAGTGCCGACCGGTGACGGGTTGGTCGACGCTGGCTTTCGGGCTGGATTGGCAGCGGCCGGCCCGGCAGATGCAGGGCACGGTGTTCTGGTACCTGGCGACTGACCAGTGGCGCTACGACCGGTTCACCTCCGAGGTGATGGCGTCTCCGACGGCCGAGGGCCGGTTTGCGGGCCGGACAGCGGCCGACAACATCGCGCTGGCAAGCCGGCTGGGCTGGATGCCGAGCTATCCGACGTTCAACCGCAACCCGCTGGATTTGGCGGACGAGGCGGAGCGTCTGGGCAAGGACGCCGCGGCGCATGTGGTGGACGGACTGAGGTCCGGCCACCTCCAGTTCGCGTGCGAGGACCCGGACGCGCCGGAGAACTTTCCGCGCTGCCTGACGGTGTGGCGGTCGAACCTGCTCGGCTCGTCGGCGAAGGGCAACGAGTACTTCCTCAAGCATCTGCTCGGCACCGACTCCAGCGTCGCCGCGCGTGACGAGGATGCCGTGCGCCCGCAGGAGGTGCGCTGGCGCGACGAGGCACCGATCGGCAAGCTGGACCTGTTGCTGTCGCTGGACTTTCGCAACACCAGCACCACGCTGTTCTCCGACATCGTGCTGCCCGCGGCGACCTGGTATGAGAAGCACGACCTGTCCAGCACTGACATGCACCCGTTCGTGCACGCGTTCTCGCCCGCGATCTCACCGCCGTGGGAGACCAAGACGGACTTCGAGGCGTTTCACCGGATCGCGCGCGGGTTCTCCTGGCTGGCCGACAAGCACCTCGGTAAGCGCAAAGACATCGTGGCGATGCCGCTGCAGCACGACAGCGCCGACGCCACCGCCCAGCCGGGTGGGCGAGTGCTGGACTGGAAAGCCGGCCAATGCGAACCCATTCCGGGCAAGACGATGCCACGCCTGGTCATGGTCGAACGCGACTATCCGGCGGTGGCCGAGAAAATGGCGGCGCTGGGGCCCATGGTGGAAACCGTCGGCCTCACCACCAAGGGCGTGACCACGCATCCCGACGCGGAGGTCGAATACCTGCGCGGCGTCAACGGCGCGGTGGTCAGCGGCATGGCCGTCGGCCGGCCGTCGCTGGCCAAGGACATTCACGCGGCGGAGGCCATCCTGGCGCTGTCCGGCACGACGAACGGGCGGCTGGCCGTGGAGGGCTTCGAGGCGCTGCAGCGCCGCACCGGCATCGAGCTCGCCGACCTCGCGAAGGAGAACGAGGGCCGGCGAATCACCTTCGCCGACACGCAGTCTCGGCCGGTGCCGGTGAACACCTCGCCGGAGTGGTCCGGTTCGGAGACCGGCGGTCGCCGGTACTCGCCGTTCACCATCAACACCGAGCGGCTGAAGCCGTGGCACACCCTGACGGGTCGCCAGCACTTCTACCTCGATCACGACTGGATGGGTGAGCTGGGGGAGCAGCTGCCGATCTTCCGTCCGCCACTGGACATGACGGCGCTGTTCGACGAGCCGGCGGTCGGCGACACCAGCGGCGGGATCACCGTGCGGTACTTGACGCCGCACTCCAAGTGGTCCATCCATTCGGCCTACCAGGACAACCTGCACATGCTCACCCTTTCCCGTGGCGGGCAGGCGATTTGGATATCCGACGTGGACGCGGCGAAGATCGGCGTCAAGGACAACGACTGGATCGAGTGCACCAACCGCAACGGTGTGGTGAATGCGCGCGCCATCGTCAGCCACCGGATGCCCGAGGGCCTGGTGTTCATGTACCACGCGCAGGACAAGGCGGTCGACGTGCCGCGCACCGAGAAGACCGGGAAGCGCGGCGGCATCCACAATGCCCTCACCCGGATCATGATCAAGCCGTCACACCTGATCGGCGGGTATGCCCAACAGTCCTTCGCGCTGAACTACCACGGCCCCACCGGAAATCAGCGCGACGAGGTCACCACGATCAGGCGGCGCTCGCAGGAAGTGGAGTACTGACGAATGAGAGTCATGGCTCAGCTCGCGATGGTGATGAACCTCGACAAGTGCATCGGGTGTCACACCTGCAGCGTCACCTGCAAGCAGGCCTGGACCAACCGTGGCGGTGTCGAGTACGTCTGGTTCAACAACGTCGAAACCCGTCCGGGACAGGGGTATCCGCGCCAGTACCAGGACCAGGAGAAGTGGAAGGGCGGCTGGACGCTGAACAAGCGCGGCAAGCTGACCCTGAAGTCGGGCTCCCGGTTGAAGCGGCTGCTGAACATCTTCGCCAACCCGGACCTGCCAACCGTGTCGGACTACTACGACCCGTGGACCTACGACTACGAGAACCTGCTGTCCGCGCCGGCGATGGACACCACGCCGGTGGCCCGTCCCAAGTCGCTGATCACCGGCCAGGACACCAAGGTGACCTGGGGTGCGAACTGGGATGACGACCTGGGCGGGGGACCGGACCAGATTGGCCGGGATCCACTGCTGGCCAAGGTGTCCGACAAGGTGAAGCTCGAGTTCGAGCAGACCTTCATGTTCTATCTGCCGCGCATCTGCGAGCACTGCCTGAATCCGTCGTGCGCGGCGTCGTGCCCGTCGGGCGCGATCTACAAGCGCAGCGAGGACGGCATCGTGCTGGTCGATCAGGACCGCTGCCGCGGATGGCGACAATGCGTCACGGGCTGTCCCTACAAGAAGATCTACTTCAACCACAAGACCGGCAAGGCCGAGAAGTGCACGTTCTGCTACCCGCGGGTCGAGGTGGGCATCCCCACCGTGTGCTCGGAGACCTGCGTCGGCCGGTTGCGCTACATCGGGGTGCTGCTGTACGACGCCGACGCGGTGGCGGCCGCGGCGTCGGTGCGGGACGAAAAGGACCTCTATCCAGCGCAACTCGGCGTGTTCCTCAACCCGCACGATCCCCGGGTCGTCGCCGAGGCGGAGCGCGCCGGCATCTCCGGGGAATGGATCCAGGCCGCCCAGAATTCACCGGTCTACCGGCTGATCGTCGACTATCAGGTGGCGCTGCCGCTGCATCCGGAGTACCGGACCATGCCGATGGTCTGGTACGTCCCGCCGCTGTCCCCGGTGGTCGACGTGCTCGCCGAGACCGGCCATGACGGCGAGAACCGCAACAACCTGTTCGGTGCCATCGACGCGCTGCGCATCCCGATCGAGTACCTGGCCGAGCTGTTCACCGCGGGCGACGTCGGGCCGGTCCGCGCTGCGCTGCAACGGCTTGCGGCGATGCGCTCGTACATGCGGGCGGCGAACCTGGGTGAGGAATTCGACGAGACGATCCCGGAGTCGGTGCGGCTGAAAGGCGAAGAGATCGAGGCGATGTACCGGCTGCTGGCCATCGCCAAATACGCCGACCGCTACGTGATTCCCAACGGCGCGGCATCGGACGCGCACCGCCTCGACGCGCTCGCGACCGGGTGCAGCCTGGACGGCGACGGTGGGCCGGGGATGACGGCGTTCGACGCGATGGCCGAGAAGTTCCATCTCACCAACGGCAACGGAAGCAACGGCAACGGCGGCAACGGCAATGGCGGCAAGCCGGTCAACCTGCTCAACTGGGACGGCCGCAGCACCGACGGATTGCTGCCGACCAAGTGAAGATGCTCACCCTCACCCGCAAGCCGGCCAGCGCGGCGGGCCTTTCCGAGCGCGACCGGCGCGTGGTGTGGCGCATCGCCGCCCTGCTGCTCGACTACCCCAGCGAGTCCACGCTCGCGATGACCGACCAACTGATCACGGCCGCAGCAGAATTGCCCGATTCGGTCAGCGAACCGCTGCTGCGCGTCCTGCAGGAGCTGCGGAGTGGGGACCCGATGCAGCTCGCCGTGCGGTACGTCGAAACGTTCGACATGCGCAGGCGCGCCAGCCTGCACCTGACGTACTACGCGTACGGGGACACCCGCAAGCGGGGCATGGCGCTGCTGCGCTTCAAGCACGCCTACCGCCAGGCGGAGCTGCAGCTCGGCGACGGAGAACTTCCCGACTTCCTGCCGCTGGTACTGGAATTCGCCGCGACGGTCGATCAGCTGCAGGGCGAGCGGCTGCTCGGCGAGCACGTCCCGGTTCTCGAGC
This sequence comes from Mycobacterium sp. 1081908.1, assembly GCF_001673535.1. Taxonomy (GTDB): domain Bacteria; phylum Actinomycetota; class Actinomycetes; order Mycobacteriales; family Mycobacteriaceae; genus Mycobacterium. The sequence goes on from NZ_LZLY01000104.1 coordinate 9,437, forward strand.
TCCTGCGACTGTCCTTGACGGACAGCGGTTCCCCATACGCCCCCGTTTTGGCGGCGGTCCTCGCGACGCTGCCGCCGATCAGCACCGCGGATCGGCGGCGCATCGCCGAGCTGGCCGCAGAGGGTCCTCCGGAGGAAGAGGTCGGGTTGGAACCGTTCGCCATGGATCCCATGATCCCGGGCGGCCGGCGATGAACACCGTGCTCTGGATGACGGTTCCGTATGTCGCGTTCACGTCGTTTCTGCTCGGCCATGTCTGGCGCTACCGCACCGATCAGTTCGGTTGGACCACACGGTCTTCGCAGAGCTACGAAAGCCGGCTGTTGCGAATGGGCAGCCCGCTGTTTCACTTCGGGCTGCTCGGCGTGGTCGGCGGTCACGTCGTCGGTCTGCTTATCCCCGAATCGTGGACGTCGGCGGTCGGGATCTCGGAATTCTTCTACCACGTGATGGCCGTCACAATGGGCTCGCTCGCGGGTTTCGCGGTCGTTACGGGAGCGGGAATCCTGCTGTACCGGCGCATCACCGTGCCCGCGGTGCGCAAGGCGACGACCCGCAGCGACAGGCTGATGTACCTGCTGCTGGTGGGCGCGTTGGCGACCGGGATGCTCAACACCCTGACCAACGTGTTCGCCGCCTATAACTACCGCGACACGGTGTCACCCTGGTTCCGCAGCCTGTTTTCGCTGCACCCGGCGATGGAGCTGATGGCCGGCGCGCCGTGGACATTCCAGCTGCACGTCCTGATTGTCCTTGCGCTGCTTGGCATCTGGCCCTACACGCGGTTGGTGCACATGTTCAGCGCCCCCATCGGATACCTGACGCGCCCCTATCTGGTCTACCGCAGCCGGGACCCGCAAAAGGCGTCCGGCAACCGCTACGCGAGAGCGTGGGCCGCGCCCGAAGCCCCGCCCGCGCGTAGCCGCTGGGTATGACCCGATCCGCCATCTAACTCACAGCGCTTCGGGGCCGGCTTGTGAGCGGCTTGTAGCAAGTAGGTCATCGCGGGCAAGCCTTGCCGCAACAACACTTTCGTACGGTTCACGCATGCGCCAACACACGATTGACGACTGGGACGCCGAAGACGTCGACGCCTGGAACAACGGCGGAGCCAAGATCGCGCGCCGCAACCTGATCTGGTCCATCTTCGCCGAGCACGTCGGCTTCTCGGTCTGGTCGATCTGGTCGGTGATGGTCCTTTTCATGCCGCAGAACGTCTACCACATCGACGCCGCCGGAAAGTTCTTTCTGGTCGCGATGCCGACGCTGATCGGCGCGATCCTGCGCCTGCCCTACACGTTCGCGACCGCAACATTCGGCGGGCGAAACTGGACGGTGTTCTCCGCGATGGTGCTGGTGATCCCAACGGTATTGACGCTGTACTTCATGGCCCACCCCGGCACGTCGTACACCACGTTCATGATCGTGGCCGCGGTCGCCGGACTCGGCGGGGGCAACTTCGCGTCGTCGATGACCAACATCAATGCCTTCTATCCGCAGCGGCTCAAGGGCTGGGCGCTGGGTCTTAATGCCGGTGGCGGAAACATCGGCGTCGCGACGATCCAGGTCATCGGATTGCTGGTGATCGCGACCGCGGGCAACCGTTCTCCCCACCTGGTGTGTGCGGTGTATTTGGTGCTGTTGTCCGTCGCCGCCGTCGGCGCCGCGCTGTTCATGGACAACCTGACCAACCAGCGCACCAACGGCCGCTCGATGATCGACGTGATGGCATACCGCGACTCGTGGCTGATCGCGGTGCTGTACATCGGAACGTTCGGATCGTTCATCGGCTTTTCGTTCGCGTTCGGCCAGGTGCTGCAAATCAGCTTCCTGGCCAACCTCAGCCATGGCGCCAAGGTGACACCGCCGATGGCGGCGCACGCGGCGTTGCACGCCGCGCAGATCGCGTTCATCGGGCCGCTGCTGGGCTCGATCGTGCGGCCGGTCGGCGGTTGGCTGTCCGACCGCATCGGCGGCAGCAAGGTCACGCTGTACACGTTCGCCGCGATGATCGCCGCGGCCGGCTGGCTGGTGGGATTCGGCGCGATGGCCGACGCCAAGCATCGCGCCCCGTCGGGCGGCGTTCTGGTTGCCTACGTGGTCGGGTTCGTCGCGCTGTTCATCCTGTCGGGAATCGGAAACGGGTCGGTGTACAAGATGATCCCGTCGATCTTCGACGCCAAGGCGCAGAGCAACGACGGCCTTGACCCCGCCGAGAAGGCCGATTGGTCGCGTCGGATGTCGGGTGCGCTCATCGGGATCGCCGGTGCCATCGGCGCGCTCGGCGGCGTCGGCATCAACGTCGTGCTGCGGGCGTCCTACCTGTCGCCGGCGAAATCCGCGACGACGGCGTACTGGGTCTTCCTGGGCTTCTACGTGCTGTGCGCGGTGATTACTTGGTTCGCCTACGTGCGCACGCCCGCCACCACACGCGCCGCGAAGACCGCGAAGGTCGCGGAAGCGCTGGCACCGGCGGCGTGATACGGAACCCGTTGGGAATCACCGGGATTCGAGGCATCACCCCGGCAAGAACGGCCTGATCGGCTCCATCCAGATCGGCGAGAGCAGCACCGGGTCGGTCCACGCCGGCCACAGCAACGCCGGGTTCGCACCCGGCGGCGGCCAGTTGTTGTCGTTGTTGTAGGCCCAGACCTCCCAAGGGTTGTCGTAGTACGACGCCGTTTCGACCAGGCTGAACCAGTCCAGGTTGGGGTGCGTCAACCAGTAGCCCGTCCCCACGAAGTAGCCGCCGACCGCCCAAGCGGCGTAACTGGTTTGGAACAGCGGACCGAAGATCCGGCTCTGCCAGACGTGGACCTCTTCGTGGTTGACCATCACGTCGTCGGCACCGGGCCCGGTTCCCAGGTGGGTGGTGACGTTGCCCATCGTGCTGGCGAAGCCGGGCAGTCCGATGCCACCGCGGTAGACATGGGAACCCACCAGCGCGCTGAAGGCGGAATCGTAGCCGCCGGCGTTGGGCGTAAACGCGTTGAGGGCTTGCACGCCGTAGCCCAGCGCCGTGCCCTCGAAGCCCCACGTGTAGTCCAAGAGAAAGGCAGCCCATCCGCGCCAGTCCCGGAAGTTGTAGATGCCGAACTCACGCTGGACGAGCAGGTTCGCGTCGTTGATCGCCGCGTCGGCCACGCCCGTCCCGGCGGCACCGCCGGTGCCGATCAACGGGCGGCCCAACACCGCTTCGGTGGCCGCATTGACGGCACCGAGCAGCGACGCGCCCGCCTCGTCCGCGGCCACGTACGAGCCGGCCGCCGAGGTAAGGGCTTGCACAAACTGCTGTTGAAACGCGCCGGCCCGGGCGCTGAGCGCCTGATACTGCTGCCCGTAGCCGGCGAATAACGCGGCCACCGCTTGCGACACCTCATCGGCGGCGGCCGCCGCCATCCCCGTCGTCGGCACGGCGGCCGCCAGATGGGCCGCGGTCACCGTTGAGTCGATGCTCTCCAAATCCGCGGCGGCCGACGTCAACAACTCGGGGGCCACCACCAGCAGCGACACATTTCCTCCTCATCCCTGTGCGGATGAAGCGTATTCACGTCTCGACCCGCCAGGCGGGATTTCGGTCGTATCGGTGATCGAGCCGCGGCCGAAACCTTGACAGTGTCATCGTGACAGTGTCAGTATCGACGGATGGCCGACGTGGCGTCCTGGACGCTGGACGAGCTGGTGCGACGGGTTGCCGTCGGGCTGGCCGATCCGGCGTATCCGGGCGCGCCCAATGGCCGCGTTCGGGGCCTGCCGGATCGCCGGGCTGTCCGGTGGTACACGACGACCGGACTCGTCGACCGGCCGACCATGCAGGGCCGCACGGCGCTGTACAGCCCCCGCCACCTGCTGCAGATCGTCGCGGTCAAACGGCGCCAGGCCGAGGGCCGCTCGCTCGCCGACATCCAGGCCGAACTCGCGGGAGCGACGGACGAAACGTTGCGCAAAGTCGCCGCCCTGCCCGACGAGCTGATGGCGGCCGAGCTCGAGGAGCCGGCGCCGAGTCCCGTTCGCCGACAGCGCTTCTGGGCCGATGCGCCCGCCGCCGCCGAACCGGCGGCCAATGGTGACGGCACTGACAGTGTCACGCAGCTGGCGGCCGTCAGCCTGCCCGGCGGGGCGCTGTTGCTGCTGCCCGCCGGATCCGGGGGTGGCGGGCGGCCCGACGAGGACGACATCGACGCGATGCGCGCGGCCGCTCGGCCGCTGCTCGAACTGCTGGCCGAGCGTGGCCTGCTGACCCCTGATGAACGGAGCCCCTCATGACCGTCCGCATCACGTCGATGACCGACGCTGAGATCGATCGGGTGGCCGCCCCGGACAACGAGGCCGGCCTTGGCGCTCTGGCCACCGAGCGCGGCAACCTGCCGCTGGAGCGCATCGACGTGCGGGCGGAGATCACCGGGCTCACCAGCCGGGTCGAGCTGACGCAGGACTTCGTCAATTCCTTCGACGTACCCCTGGAAGCCAGCTATGTGTTCCCGCTGCCCGACCGGGCGGCGGTCACCCGGATGCGGATGACCGCCGACGGGCGGGTCGTTGACGCCGAACTGCGGGAGCGGGAGGCCGCCCGCCAGGCCTACGACGACGCCATCGCGTCGGGCCGGCGCGCGTCCATCGCCGAGGAGGAGCGGCCGGACGTGTTCACCATCCGGGTCGGCAACATCCTGCCCGGCGAACGGGTCAGCGTCGCTCTGACACTCGTCATGCCCCTGGCCTACGCCGACGGTGAGGCGACGTTCCGCTTCCCGCTTGTGGTTGCGCCGCGGTACATCCCGGGCCGCGCGCTTGCCGACGTCGCGGTCGGCGACGGGCACGCCGACGACACCGACGCGGTGCCCGACGCGTCGCGGATCAGCCCGCCGGTGCTATTGCCCGGTTTTCCCCATCCGGTTCCGCTGTCCATCGAGGTCGGCATCGACCCGGCCGGCCTCACGCTGTCGGAGGCACGCTCGAGCCTGCACGCGGTGTCCACCGACGACGGCCGGATACGGGTTCACCCCGGCGAGCGGGCCAACCGGGATTTCGTGCTGCGACTGCGTTACGGCGCCGACGACTTCACCGATTCGCTTGTGCTGGTATCCGATTCAGACGGCGACGAGGGCACCTATCAGCTCACCGTGCTGCCACCGGCGGCCAGCGCGCCGCCGCGCCCGCGGGACGTGGTGCTGGTGCTGGACCGCTCAGGCAGCATGGCCGGTTGGAAGATGGTGGCCGCGCGCCGCGCCGCGGCGCGCATCGTCGACACGCTCACTACCGGTGACCGGTTCGCGGTCTTGACATTTGACGATCGGATCGACCGCCCCGCCAGTCTGCCCGACGGGCTGGTCGAGGCCAGCGACCGGAACCGGTACCGCGCCGTCGAGCACCTCGCCCGCGTCGATGCACGCGGCGGCACCGAGATGGTCGCGCCGTTGCGCCAGGCCCTCGCGTTGTTGGGCGGGTCGCGCAACGGCGAGGCCCGAGACGCTGTCGTCATCCTCGTGACCGACGGGCAGGTCGGCAACGAGGATCAGCTCCTGCACGAGCTGTCCGGCGACCTGCAGCGGGTGCGCGTGCACGCGGTCGGCGTCGACCAGGCCGTCAATGCCGGATTCCTTTGGCGCCTGGCCAGTGTCGGCGGCGGGCGCTGCGAGCTGGTGGAAAGCGAGGACCGCCTCGACGAGGCGATGGACGCCATCCATCGCCGCATCAGCGCTCCTCTTGCGCACTCGCTGTCGCTGCGCGCCGAGGGGCTGGCGATCGTCGACGACACCACGAGCCCGGCTCGGTTGCCCGACCTGCTCCCCGGGGTGCCGCTGGTGGTGAGTGGGCGGTATCGGGGGAGCGCGTCCGGTTCTCTGACCCTCCGCGGCACGACGGGAGAGGGTGGGGAGTGGTCGGTCGCTGTCGCCGCAGAGCGCCTGGAAGCCCCGGCGGTGACCGCGCAGTGGGCCCGCGCGCACCTGCGCGACCTCGAGGACCGCTATGCCGCGGCGGCCGCGGAGGACTTGGATAAGCGAATTATTGCTACGTCATTACGGTTTGGTGTGTTGTGCAGGTTTACGGCGTTTGTTGCGGTGGACAGCCGCGTCGTTGCCGACGGCTTAGTGCCGCACCGGGTGATGCAACCCGTCGAGGTGCCGGCCGGCTGGGAGAAGGTCCGGGCGCCAGACCATGCCGTGTTTGCGGCGGCCGCGCCCCCGTCGCCCTTGGCCGGGGCCGCCATGATGCCGAGCCAACCCATTCCGTCCACCAGGACGCCCTCGTCGGGGAAATCGCAGGCACGAACGGTCAAGCTGCGCAACGTGATTGCGGCGGCGGTCGTCGGCGCGCTGCTCATCGGCGGTGGCTGGACCTGGTCGGCGAGTCGGGACGGTCATTCCACGGCGACGCACGGCGGCATTGTGAGCGGCAAGATTCCAGCATCAGAGGATAGGGGCGCCGCGGGCCAGACCTCCGGGACGAGGGCCGGCGTTCCCGAGAACACCGTCACAGTGCCCGGGGCACCGCCACCGCCGCAGGCCCCCGCGGACGCCACCTTCAAACGCGACATCATCACCACGGGATCGCTGCAGATGATCGTCACCGAGCCCGCCCAGGTGGCCGACCGGCTCGTCACCGCCGTCACCGACGCCGGCGGTCGAGTCGACTCGCGATCGGAGCGAACCGGATCATCCTCGCCGACAGTTGATCTCGTGCTGCGCATTCCCGCCGACAAACTCGACGGGGTGCTGGCCGATGCCAAGAAACTGGGAACTGTCGACTCGATGTCGATCGGGCACAACGACGTGACGTCGCAGCGTGTCGACCTCGATGCCCGCATCGAGGCGTTGCAGACCTCGGTCAACCGACTGCTGCAACTGATGGGTCGGGCCGGCAACGTCGCCGACCTGCTCGCGGCGGAGTCATCGCTGACCCAGCGACAGGCTGAGTTGGACTCGCTGCGGGCGCAGCGCGCCACGCTTGGCGACCAGGTTTCGTACGCGACGATCAACGTCAGCCTCTCGACCAAACCGGCGGCGGTTCCTCAGCCTGGTTTCCTGAACGCACTTCGACACGGCTGGCAGTCGATGCTCTCCGCCGTCCACGGCGTCGTGATGGCTGTCGGATTCCTTATCCCGTGGATACCGGTGTTGGCCGTCCTGGCGTTGGTTCTCGTGTTGGTGCTGCGCCGCAAGCCTTTCCGGAGTAAGCCATCAGGCGAAGCTAGCCAGGCCGATTGAGCTCGTCGAACCTTGCGAGCGCGGCGTCGAGGTCATCCTCGTCGAACAGTTCCGTCCGTTTGATTTTGTCGCCGTCGTACGTGGAGAGATCGATCGTGCGCCACTCGGCCTCAAAACCTTGGTGTGATGTCCCTTTGACAACCTGGGTGACGACCGCTCCTACCTTGCTCAACCGATGCACAGCCTCAATCCGGATGCCGGATTGCGGCGAGAGATCCCATGTTGCAAGAAGGTATGCGCTCAGACCACCGGCCGGGATTGGTGCGAGTCTTCGGTGATCGATATTCACCCAGTCGGCGGCCGCCTCGGGGAGTTGGCGTCTGTTGAGCGCTGCGTATGCGCGTGTGACGAGTGACCACGTGTGCGCGTGGGCGGCCGCTTCGCCCGCGAGGTACCGGGCGTCGAGTTCCTCAAAGGCGACGTCAGCGTCGTCAAGTTCGAATGTGACCATCGTGATGATCCGCTCGTTGGCGTCGATCTCGACGATGCCGAGCCACTCGGCGCCGACCTCGCCGGGCGAGAAGCCGCGGTTGAAGGCACGGGCATGCGCTAAGGCAAGGTACTCGCCGCGGGTCGCAATGACGCTCAACGATATCGTCTGTGCTCCGACGTCGACGGCGACTTGTAGGTCCGCGATGTGCACACGGCCACGTCGAACCCCTGCGTTCACGACACGACGGCGATCGTCCACGACAACGTCGTCGGCCAGCAGGTCCGCCATAGCGGCCCAGTCATGCGCCGAGAAGCACGCCTGGTATCGCTCGACCATACGTCCTGCGGCGTTTTCCAGTCGTTGCGCTTGCGGTTGAAGTTCCTCGAACCTGGCGAGCGCGGCGTCGAGGTCTGCCTCGTCGAAAACTTCAACACGGCTGTAAAGGTCGCCTTCAACTATGCCAATGACGATTGCCCGCCATTCGGCGTCAAATCCCTCTTGCGAGGTTCCATGCGCAACCTGTGTGATGACCGCCCCTTGGTCACTCAGCCGATGCACCGCCTCGATGTAGACGCTGATGTCCGGCGTGAGGGCCCGAACGCTACGAAGGTATCCGGCCAGATCCTCTGACTCGGTCATTAGCACCGCTCGATTGTCGATGTACACCGAATCCGGTTTCATGCCGGGAAGTTCGTGCCGATTGGACGCGGAATAGCTTCCCGCAATTACCGACCATACTTCCGCGTGGGCGGCCGCTTCGCCCGCGAGGTAACGAGCGTCGAGCTCTGCCAAGGCGGCGTCGATGTCTTCGATGTCAAAGCCGATGTTCGCCGCGATCCGGCCGTCGGCGTCGATTTCGACGACCGACAGAACCTCGGCGCTTATCTCATCTGGTCCCGCGGCGCGGTTCGACGAACGGATATGAGAAAGAGCGAGCCGGGCTCCACGCGTCGCAACGACGGTCGGAGTCAGGTTCTTCGGATCAACAATTTCCGCGATGACCCGCATGTCTGCAATGTGGGCCTCCCGACCGTGCCGTACGCCGCCGTTCACAACACGGCGGCGATCGTCACTGCAAATGTTCTCGGTCGTCAGCTCGGCCGTGGCGTCCCAGTCGCGAGCCGCAAAATACGTCCAGAAGCGTTCACTCGTACTGCTGGCGGCGTTTTCCGGTCGCGAGACCTGCGGGTGCAGCTCATCAAGCCGCGCCAGCGCCGCGTCCAGGTCTGCGTCATCGAAGACCTCGCAGCGATCGATCCGGTCGCCTGCGACTGCCAGAAGGAGAATCACTCGCCACTCGGCGCCGAAGCCTTCTACGGAAGTTCCGTGCGCGGTATAGGTGGCGACCGCTCCAAAACCGTTGAGCCGGTGCACCGCCTCGATGTGGATGCTGAAGTCTGGCGTGACGTCCCAGCTGCGCATGGCTGCTTGCGGAATAGCGGCGTCGACTATGGCGAGCGGCCTGTGGTCGACGGTGACGTAGTCCGCCGCAGCGATTTCGTGTCGGTTGAACGCGGCGCATTCTCCTGCGATTGCCGACCACGTGCGCGCGTGGGCGGCCGCTTGACCGGCCAGGTACCGGGCGTCGAGCTCCTCGAAGGCGGCTTCGACGTCGTCAGAATCGAACGAGACGTTCGCCACGATCCGCTCGTCTGCGTCGAGCTCAGTGACCTGCAGGGCATCGAGCTGAATCGCGTCGGAATCACGGCCGGAGGCGCGATAACGGGAGAGGATCAAGCGTTCGCCGCGGGTCGCGATGATGTCCAACGTGATATCGGTCAGCAACCCGATGTCGGCGGCTACCCGCAACTCTTCAATTGCGGACTCTCGACCGTATCGGACACCTGCGTTCACGACCCGACGGCGATCGTCGTGGTAGTAATCGCCGGCGAAGTCCTGTGCCATCGCGTCCCAGTCGCGGGCCGAGAAGTGTGCCAGGAATCGTTCTGCCGCTCGGCTTTTCAACCAAGGGGTCTGCCGTCGCAGCTCCTCGAAACGGGCGAGCGCGGCATCGAGATCTGCGTCGTCAAATATCTCGCAGCGGTTGGCCACGTCGCCTTCGAATGTGTAAAGGGCGATGTGTTGCCACTCGGCTTCGAGGCCCGTTCGGGATGTCCCATGTATCGCTTGGGTGATGACCGCGCCGCGACTGCTCAATCGATGCACAGCGACAATGTGGAAGGTGGCGTCCGGCATATCGTCGAACGTGTCACGGGCATACCGGACGATGTCGCCTGGCGCAAAAGCTATCCCGCGCCGGTGGTCAATGTTGACCCAATCTGGCGTCGTCGGGTGCATCTCGTGGCGGTTGAGCGTGGCGTGTACCTGAGCTATGACCGACCATGTGTGCGCGTGGGCGGCCGCTTCGCCGGCGAGATAACGGGCATCGAGTTCCTCGAAGGCGGCGTCGATGTCGTCGATGTCGAACACCACGCTCGCCCCCATTCGGTTGTCGTCATTGATCTCGACGACGGCGAGCGATGTAGCGCTGAACCCCTCGGGCGCCTGGTTTTCGCTGGCGAAGGAGACACGAAAGAGCGCCAGCCGCTCTCCGCGGGTCGCGAGCACAGCCGACGTGACATCGGTGCTCCAGACGTCGCCGATGGCCCGCCAGTTCGCCATCTCGACATCTCGACCGCGTCGGATCCCAGTGTTTACGACGCTGCGGCGATCGTCTGACGAAACATCGTCGGCGAGCAGTTCTCCCATTGCGTCCCAGTCGCGGACCGCGAAATGCGCTAGGAATTGCTCGCCCATTCGGCTTGCCGCGTTTTCCAGTCGCCGCGCCTTTGGACGCAATTCCTCAAACCGTGCGAGCGCGGTATCGACGTCGCTCTCTTCGTAGATCTCCAACCGCGGCTCGCGGGGATCGAAGAAAAGAGTGCGGGCCCATTGCAATTCGTTCCCTTGCGCGTCGCTACCTTCGATGACGAGGCTTGCAACAACGCCGTGGGTATCGAGAGCATGTACTGCCGTCGCGCAATAGCGGGCGTCAGGTACTAGAGGCCACAAATCCTCAATCGCCCGTCGGAAGTCTCCCTCTGCGAACGGGATTCGTCGATGGTCGGTAAAGGCAAGACGCTCGATCACCGGTCCCGGCTCGTGGCGGTTGACCTCGCCGAGGATGTCCAAGGCACGCTGCCAGACTCTCGCGTATGGAGCTGCTTCACCCGCGAGATACCGCGCTTCGAGTTCTTCGAACGCATTGTCGATGTCGTCGGGTTCGAAGGCGACGACCCCTGCCATCCTTTCGTCAGCGTCGATCTCGACAACGATGAGCGCCTCGACGAGGAAGGCCTGCGGCTCGGGGTCGAGGCGCGAGAAGCGGGCACGAGTGAGAGCGAGGCGTTCACCCCGGATCGCGATGACCTCAATCGCTGGCTTGACTCCAATATCGGCATACGCTCGCATGTCCCGCATTTGGGCATCCCGACCATGCAGGACTCCAGCACCCACCATCTGACGGCGATCGTCATGGCGCATGTCGTCGGCGAAGAGCGCATGTAGCTTGTCCCAGTCACGCGCGTCGAAGCATTCCCAAATGCGCTTGTTCACCCGGGTGGCCGCGTTTTCCAGCCGCGGAGCCTGCTGGTTGAGCTGCTCGAACCTCGCGATCGCGGTGTCCACGTCCGCCTCGTCGAATACCTCGCAACGGCTGAGCATGTCACCTTCCACCGTGACAACGGTGATCACCCGCCACTCGGCGTCGAAGCCCTCTTGCGACGTCTCACGCGACGCGTTGGTGACGACGGCTCCGAGATCATTCAGGCGGTGCACAGCCTCGATCGAATGCCTGAGGTCAGTCGTGAGGTTCCACGCGGCGTCAAGTAACGCAAACATTTCCCCGGACGCAAACGATGCTCCTCGGCGATGGTCAACGTTCACCCAATCTGGCGTGGTCGAAGGCATTTCATGCCTATTGAGTGCGGCGTAGGCCTGCATAAGGACAGTCCACGTGCGTGCGTGCGCCGCTGCCTCCCCGGCGAGATAGCGGGCATCGAGTTCGGCGAAGGCGGCGTCGATGTCTTCTGGGTCGTATGCGACGCGTGCCAGGATCCGGTTGTCGGTGGAGGTTTCGACGATAATCAGCATCTCGATGCGGAATCCCCCGGGTTGGTGGTCTTCGCTTGAGATGCACGTCCGGGACAGGACAAGCCGTTCACCTCGGGTGGCGATGATCGTCGCCGTACTTGTCTTCACCCCGATGTCGGCGAACGCCCGCATGTTCGCGATTTCGACATCTCGACCGCGCCTGGTCTCGGCGTTGACGACCCGTCGATGGTCGTCGACGGCCGTATCCGCGGTCAGTAGCTCTGCCATAGCCACCCAGTCGCGTGCGGCAAAGTACGTCCGGAAGCGTTCGTACGCTTGGCTTGCGGCGTTTTCCAGCCGCCGCTGCGCCTTTTGCTCCAGTTCGTCAAACCTCGCGAGGGCGGCATCGAGGTCTGCCTCGTCGAATAGCTCGGCACGACTGATCAATTCGCCATCGACGGTCAGCAGATTGACATTCTGCCACTCGACGTCGAGGCCCTCTTGCGATGTTGCGTGCGACGCGTGGGTGACGACCGCTCCGAGAGCGGTCAACCGATGCACAGCCGTGATATGCACGCTGATGTAATCGGTGACCTCCCAGATGGCATGGAGGTATCCCTCGAAACCCCCGGTCTCGACCGCCAGCCGTCGGCGGTCGACGTCCACGAAATCCGGTGTCGTTGGCGATATCTCGTGCCGTTTCAGCGCGGCGAATACGCCCGCGACGACCGACCAAGTGTGTGCGTGGGGGGCCGCCTCACCCGCGACGTAGCGAGCGTCGAGTTCCTGGATGGCGGCCTCGAACTGATTGGTGTCGAATGCGACTAGCGCCGAGATCCGCCCATCGGCGTTGATCTCGACGACATAGAGGAGATCGACGCGGAACGCGGCGGGTCCCTGATCTGCGCGTGAGAACCAGGCATGGGTGAGGGCAACGCGATTCGCGCGAGTGGCGACGACCTCTGACGCCGCGTGCGTGACCTCTAGGTCGGCAGCGGTCTGGAATTGCCCGATCATGACATCCCGACCGCGCTGGGGCCCGGCGCTAACCATAGGACGGCGATCGTCGCCGTAATAGTCTTCGGCCACCTGCTCCGCCATCGCGCCCCAGTCGCGCGCCGTGAAGTGCGCCAACCATTGCTCGACCGCTTGGCTTGCCGCGTTTTCCAGCCGCGGTGCCGGCCGGCTGAGCTGTTCGAACCGTGCGATCGCGGAGTCGATATCTGCCTCGTCGAATACCTCAGTGCGGTTGATCAGGTCGCCTTCGACCGTGAAAACCGCGGTCCCGCGCCACTCGGCGTCGAGGCCCTCCCGTGAGGTCTCGTGTGCCGCGTAAGTGATGACTGCTCCGAGGTTGTCCAGCCGATGCACTTGCTCGACATAGATAGTGATGTCTTGGTTGTGGTCCCAGCCGGCGCGGGTATACGCGGTCACGTCACCGGGTCCGAACGCGGTCTCCTGCCGGTGGTCAAAGTTCACGCAGTCGGGCGTCGTGGCGGGGAGTTCGTGCCGATTCAGCGCGGCGTAGCTCGCTGCGATCACCGACCATGTCTGCGCGTGCGGTGCCGCTTCACCCGCGAGGTAGCGGGCATCGAGTTCGGCGATCGCAGCGTCTATGTCGTCGGGCTCGAACACGATGCGCGCCGCGATTCGGTTGTCGGCGTTGATTTCAACGATGGCGAGGACATCGACCAGGAATGCGTCGGGCGCTTGGTTGGGGCCCGAGTAGCGCGTACGCGTAAGGATGAGGCGCGCGCCCCGGGTGGCAATGACGCTCGACGTCATCTTCGTGCCCCCGAGGTCGTAACCAGCGCGTATGCTCGCGAGTTCGACATCTCGGCTGTTTCGGACACCGGCACCCACCACGCGACGGTGATCCTCGGCGTAAAAGTCGTCAGCCAGGATTTCTGCTATGGCGTTCCAGTCGCCGGCGTCGAACCGTTCTAGAAAGCGCTCGGCCACTTGACTTGCCGTGTTCTCCTGCCGCAGCGACTGCATGTGCAGCCCCTCAAAACTCTCGATCGCTGTGTCCAAATCTGCCTCGTCGAAGACTTCGCAGCGGCTCATCAGGTCGCCTTCCATAGTCAGAAGGGTGACCTCTAGCCACTCGGCGTCGAATCCGGCCGGCGACGTCCCACGCGTCGACTGAGTGACGACCGCTCCGAGATTGCTCAGCCGATGCACCGACTCGATATAGATCCTGGCTTGCGGAGCGACTTCCCACGTAGCAGTGATGTACGGGATCAACTCACCGGGCGAGAAGGCTCTTCCTCGGCGGTGGTCAAGATTCACCCAGTCCGGCGCCGTCGCGGGGAGCTCGTGTCTGTTGAACGCGGCGAACGCACGCAGCAGAGCCGACCAGGTCTGGGCATAGGGGGCCGCCTCACCGGCGAGGTATCTGGCATCGAGCTCGGCGATGGCGGAGTCGAAGTCTTCTAGGTCAAATGTGACGGTCGTCGCGATCCGCTGCGACGCATCGATCTCGACGACGTTCAGGGCATCATTTGAAATCGCCTCGGGGTCGTGGCCGGCGGCGCGAACACGTGCGAGGACGAGACGCTCCCCGCGGACCGCGATCGCGTCCACCATCGATATCGCGAAGCCGACGCCGGCGGCCGCCTGGAGATCGTTGATCACGGAATCTCGGCCATGCTGGGTCCCCGCGTTCACGACCCGTCGGTGATCGATCCCGGAATAGTTGTCGGCGACGGTCGCTGCCACGGCACCCCAGTCGCCGGCCGCGAAGTGTGACCAAACGTGCTCGAATACGCGCGCCGCGGCGTTGTCCAGTCGCCGTGCGGGCGGGTGCTCTCCTTCGAATCGGGCGTGCGCGGCGTCGAGTTCGGCGAGCGCGGCGTCCATGTCTTCAAGGTCGAACCACACCTGCAACGCGACTTGGCCCTCTTCGTTGATGGCGTATAGCTGAAGAAGCTCGTCCTGCGGGGCTCCAGGACTCGCGTCGGAACTGGTCGTAATTAATCGAGAGAGAGCCAGCCGCTCGCCTCGCGCGGCGACCCACAAGTGGTTGACCCGCACGTCGCCCCGCTCGAGCTCGTGCCTCAACCCACGTCGCACCGCGTCGGATGACAACGTCACGCCGACGACCTTCCGGCGATTCACGATCGAGACGTCGGGTGCGAAAAGCTGCTCGAACTCGTCCCAGGCCCCGCGATGAATCGCGGCCATCACGCGTTCGCCCACCCGCACGGCCGCGTTGTCTATTTCGACGCTCGGAGCTTCGGGTAGCACCTCGGCCACCGGCTGGACGCGCCTGCCGAGAAGGTCATGCGCCTTCTCCGCAAGAGCCGCAGCGCCTTTTCGGTCATACAGGCCGGCGGCCCGCTCGGCGGCGGCCCGCGCCCCCGCGGCGTCGCCGGCGGCGCCCAAAACCGTTGCCAGGGAAAGGCATGCGTCGCCGTGATCGACCAACGCGTCGGTCCGTTCGGCCAGGCTGACGGCGGCCTCGGCCACGCGCCGAGCCTCGGCGTGATCACCGGCTCGCGACAACAGCCGCGCCCGCAGCGTGCGCCAGGCGATCGACGGCTTGAGCGCGTGCCCGGCGAGACGCTCGCTCTCCGAACATAATTCGTCGGCCTCGGCATCTCGGTCGAGCAAGAGACACGTGCGACCCAGCAGCGCCGCGGTCTCGGCGGTGTCGGCGTCGAGGCCCATGCGGCGAAAGCCGTTGTAGGCCTTGCGCAGGTTCGGCTCGGCCGCGGCGGGCTCGTCGACGACCAGTTCCACGATGCCGGCGAATTGTTCGACCTCAACTAACGCGTGCCGCAGGCCCAGTTCGGTGACCGTGCGTCGGGCCGAGTCGATCATCCGCCGGGCCGCCGCGGCGCGGCCCCGGAAGGCTTCCAACACGGCCTGGCACCGCGTCGAGGTCGCCTCCACCGCAGGCGACTCGGTCGTGATTCTTAACAGCCGCACGACGTCAAGGCACCGGCCGCCCGCGCGCGGAACCGGATTGGGTCCCCACAGCGCCGCGAGTGGCGCCTGCGCCAACACCGCGTTCACCCGCCGGTGCTCCCGCGCGCGCCGCGCCGCCGTCAGCGCGTCGTCCAGCGCGACTTCACAGTCGCCGATTCTTCCGAGCCGCGCGAGGCAGCCGGCACGGACGGTGTGCGCCTTGGCTTCTCCGGCGGAGTCGCCAATTTCGGCCAGTATTCCGGCGGCCGCACCGACGGCGGCCTCGATCTCGTCCAGCCGCTCGGGATGGATCAGCATCGACAGCTGCCCGTCGAAGCATGTCGCCCATGCCGCTAGCCGAGCCGAATCGACAGTGGCGCTCTGCAATTGCGCGACCGCACTCGCCGCCGAAGCCACGTCACCCGCGGCCAGCAGCGCCTCGCATCGCGCGACCAGCAGCTCGGCGGCGTGGTCGTCGCGGTCGGGCAGCTCGTCGTCGATCTCCTCCAGCGCGTGCAGCGCCCGATCGTAGAGGTCCGCTGCGCCTTCATAGGCGAGGCGGGCCATCGCCTGGTCCGCCGCACGCCTGCAGTACTCGACCGCCTTGACCGCGTTTCCCGCCCAAGCACATTCGAAGTAATGGTGAGCCAGCTCCGCGAGCAGCTCGTCGTCGGCGCCGGGCTCATTCTCCAGCGTCGTGGCGATGCGCTGGTGTAACCGCATGCGCCGCACCGATGGCAGCTCGGCGAGCAGCGACTGCCGGACGAGGGCGTGGTTGAACCGGTACCGACCGCCGGGCTCCTCGATGACAATGCCGGCCTTGCAGGCCTCGTCGAACGCGTCGACCAGGTCGTCGCCGACCACGCGCTCGACCAGATCCAGGGCGAACCGGCTACCGACGACCGCCGCCGCGGCGAGGCCCTTGTTCGTCTCCGGCGCCAGCCGAGAAAGGCGGCGGCTCACCGCCTCCCGGACCCCCTGCGGCAGCGTGCTCTGATCCCAACGCCCACCACTTTCGTCGACATGGCGCAGGGCCTCGATGAGAAAGAACGGGTTGCCACCCGTGACTGACGCCAACGCCCGGGCCAACTCCTCGTCGTTGTAGCCGGCCTCGGCGACGTAGGCGCTCACGTCCTCCTCGTCGAGCCCGCCGAGCTGCAGGCGGTTGGCGGTGCCGTCACGGTGAAGGTCGGCGAGCATGGCCGAAAGTGGGTGGGAGCGGTCGAGGTCGGTGCTGCGATAGGTGCCGATGATCTGCACGCGGGCGCGCTCGCCAAAACGCAGGAGATGCCGCAAGAGGAGCAGGGTGGGTTTGGCCGCCCAGTGCAGATCGTCGAGGATCAGGACGACGGGCGTGCTCGCCGAGGCGATACCCAGCAGCGCAACAACGGCGTCGAAAAGTGCGTAGCGTTCGGTGTCGGGGTCGGCGCGCGTCGGCGCGGCCAGATCGGGCAATACATCGGTCAGCGCCGGAACTAAGGGGAGCAGCGCTTCCACGCCCCGCAGCCCCCGAAGCCGACTGCTACCCAGGCACGGCACCAGCGAACGGAGGGCTTCCGCGAACGGCTGGTAGGGCGCACCGAGGTCCTCGTCACAGCGGCCGTAAATGACAAGGGCGCCTTCGTCATAGGCCTGCCGGGACCACTCGCCGGCCAGGCGCGTCTTGCCGACACCCGGCTCGCCGGCGATCAGCACCGCGTTCGTGCCGCCGGCGAGCGCGGTCTGCCACGCGGAAAAAAGCCGCTCGAGCTCTTGCCCGCGACCGACGAACGGCCCGGGGCCGGCCAGCACCGCGGGCAGACCCGGCCGCTCCAGGGGTGCCTCGCCCGAGGCTTCCTCGCCACGGTCTTCCGACGTTTCCTGGCGGAGCTCGAAAACGTGCTCCGGGCGCGCGAGGTTCTTCAGCTGGCGCGTGCCGAGGTCGGCGAGCACGACATCGTCGGGCAGGGAGTCGATCACGAGCTCGGCCGTTGCCCCCGAGCACAGGATCTGCCCGCCCGCCGCCAGCGACCGCAGCCGCGCGGCGCGGTTGACCGCCCGACCGAAGTAGTCGCCGTCGCGGAACTCGGCCTCCCCGGTGTGCAATGCGATGCGGATGCGCATGGGGTCCCGCAGCGCCCATGGCTCCTGAACGATCGCCTCCTGCAGCTCCAGGGCGGCGGCGGCGGCCGCCGACGGCCGCTCGAAGACCGAGAACGTGGCATCGCCCTCGCCGCGGGTCTTGATCAGGCGCCCACCGCGGGACGTGACGACCTGTTCGACAAGCTCGTCGTGTCGGGCGAGCGCGATCCCCATGGCGTCGGCGTCTGCCTCCCATGCGGCGGTCGACCCCTCGATGTCCGTCAGTAGGAAGGTCACGGCGCGGGTCACCGCCCGAACGTTCTGCGCGCCAGGGGTTTCCAGCGCCGCGTCCTGCGCCACGATCGCGGCCTCCAGCCGGCGCAGCTCTGGCCCGGGATCGACGCCCAGTTCCTCGGCCAGCAGGGTCCGCGCCCGCTGGTAGGCGCCCAGGGCCTCGCCCTGCCTGCCGGCGCGGTAGAGGGCCAGCATCAGCTGGGCCCAACGCCTTTCGCGCAGCGGCGCGTCGGCCACCGCGGCCTCGAGCTCGCCGATGATCTCGGCGGCGCGGCCCGTCGCCAGCAGCGCATCGGCCCGATCCTCCACCAGCGCGGCGTGGCCCTCGATCCACCGCGTCTTTTCGGACGTTCCCCGGCGGCCGTCGGGCAGTTCGGGGATGCCGCGCCAGAGTTCGAGGGCCTCCTCGAAGCGGGCCACCGCTTGGCCGGTGTCGCCGGCCGCGGCGGCATCGCGTCCCCGTCGCGCGGCCGACTTGTAGCGCGAAGCGTCGACCTCGCTCTCGGCCAGGGTCCAGCCCGCGCCTTCCGTCAACACGAAGCCGTCGCCCAGGGTGCGGCGCAGCGACGAGATATGGGTTTGCAGGGCCTTGGCGGCCGTGCGCGGGGGATCCTCGCCCCAGAGCAGCTCGACGAGGGTGTCGGCCGAAACGACCGAACCGACGTGCAGCCCGAGCATGGTGAGGATCGCGCGGGGTTTGGCGCCCGGGATCGCGACCGGCGTGCCAGCACGCCGGACCTGGAGAGGTCCCAAAACCCCCAGTTCCACCTCTAGAAGACTAGTCACGTCCGCAATCGTCGGTAAGACGATTCAACAAGCAGTCAAGATCGAGTAAAAGCCGCCCTATCCTGCGACTTCTGTGGGCATGCCGACTAAGGTGCAAGCGCGATCGCCGCAGGGCAGCAACACCTCGGACTTCTCGGCGTGCTTCAGTGGATTTGGTTGCTGAGCCTGCCGACGAGAGCCGTGTTGAGATACCCGGTGGCGGCGGGCCCGCCGGTGTTGAGCGCGGTGATGGTGGCGGGGTCGTCGACGATGACCAGGATCCCGCCGTACCCGCTGTACTTGGCGGGCAGGCCGGCGTATCCACCGCCGCCGGCGCCCGGGTCGGTGCGTAACAGGAGCATGACGTCGGTGCGCCGCCCGACGTAGTCGAAGTCGTTGATATCGAACGGGACGTCGGGTGGATCGCTTGGGGCGCGCTTGTAGTGGGTGCTGTAGGAAAACCCGATGCCCTGGAGGTAACTGGTGGGAGGGGACACGGCCGCGGCGGCGGTGATGTCCGTGCCGGTGTAGTTGACCGCCAGGATGGATTTGCCGGAAAAAGCAGGGTGGTCGGATTTGACCTTCGCCTGTTGTGATGTCGCGTCGTCGAGCAGCGTCTTGGCGGTGTCGGAGCGGCCGAGGGCCTTGGCGATCCAGGTCAGCTGGGTCTGCCAGGTCCAGTCTTGGGTGGTGTCGGCGGACTGCGTCAGGGTGGGCGCGATGGCGGCCAGTTTGTTGTAGGTGGGCTGGTCGATGTCGCCGGTGTCGATGATGAGGTCGGGCTTCGCCGCCGCGACCGCGGCGGGGTCGGTGGACGCGAGGATCGGCGCGGGGGAGTGCACCAAGGATTGAAGCCAGTCGGGCACGCCGGCCTGCGGCCGGGTCATGACGACGGGCTGCACGCCCAATGACAGCACGGCGTCGGGATCGCCCGAGCCGAGCGCCGCGATGGCCACCGGGCGGTGCTCGAGTTTGACCGTCCCGAACTTGCCTGTCAGGGATTGCGGGCGGTAGGGCGCCAACCCGCCGCTGGAGTGGTCGAGCATGCGGATGCCCACGACCGCTGCCACTACCACCGCCACGACCAAACATGTTGCGGCCAGGATCAACCGGCCGCGTTTGCGGCGCGGTGGTGGCTGCGAGGGAGGCGGACCCGGCCAGTGCCCGCCGGAAAGGTGCTGTGGCGCAGGGGCACCGGGCCCGCTCGGCGGGGTCGGCCACGTGGGTGGGTAGGTCACCGTGGGATTGGTCCGGGCGGGTGTTTCATGCCCGCCACCGGGCGTGCCGGTGCCGGACGTCGGGCCACCGGTCAACGCGGTCGCTGCGGCCGCGGCGAGCGCGCCCGCGGTCTGGAAGCGATCGTCGGGGTTCTTGGCCAGCGCGCGGGCGATGACGTCGTCGACGGCGGGCGGCAGGCCGGGGGTGAGGTCGCTGGGGCGTGGGACCGGCCGCATCAGGTGGGCCATCAGCATCGCGGGCAGTTCCCGGAATTCGCCGTACGGGGTGCGGCCGGTCAGCAGCCGAAACAGCGAGCAGCCCAGGGAGTAGATGTCGGTCCGGTGATCCACCGGGCCGCCTTGGATCGCCTCGGGGGCGGCGTAGGCAGCGGTGAAGACCAGTGAGCCCGTGGCGGTCAATGTCGTGGCGTCATCCAGGGCGCGGGCAATACCGAAGTCTGCCAACAACACTCGTTCCTGGTCCGGAACGCCGGGCGAGGCCAGCAGGAAGTTGCCGGGTTTGATGTCGCGGTGCAGGATGCGGCGGGAGTGCGCGTAGTCGAGCGCCTTTGCGACGTCGCTCACGATGCGCACGATCCGGGTCGGGGTGAGGTTCGCGGCGGCCAGATCGCTTGCGGCCGTGCCGTCGACGTATTCCATCGCGATCCACAGCTGGCCGTCGTCGGTTTCGCCGCGGTTGAACACGGTGACGATGTTCGGGTGGCTCAGCGTGGCGGCCAGGTCGGCTTCGCGGGTGAACCGGGCGCGGAACTGCTCGTCGACGGAGAGTTCGGCCGACAGGATCTTCAGGGCATCGCTGCGGGGCAGGGTGGGGTGGCGGGCCAAGTAGACCGTACCCATCCCGCCGGAGCCCAATACGCCTTCGATGCGGTAGCCGGCAATGACGGTTCCGATGGCTAGCGGCATGGCCGGCTCATTTCCCGGTCAGCATGCGGTACTGCGCGGCCATCATCTGGTGCAGCGCGGTTTCCTGTTCGTTTTGGATGAAATAGGCGTAGCGGTCCGCACCCGCCACGCACCAAAAGGCCAATGTTTCGGTAAAGCATTTCGCTTTGGGCATCCCGCTGATCCCGCCGACCCGGTGCGGGCCGGAATAATCGGCCACGATGCGGGCCGCCGAGCCGGCGTCGGGCGTTTGGTAGACGCGGATTTCGGCGACCTCGGCTACCTGTTGGACCCCAACGGATTTGAACAGTGCCTGCATGTGAGCCGCGTCGTCGGGCTCGAGGTGCAGGGCGCCATGAGCGTCGTACACGCCGTCACTGACGACCTCGTTTTCGGAGCGTTTCGGCAAGGTGCGGGCCAGCAGGCCGTCGGGGTCCAGCGGTAGTTGAGCCAGCTGGTCGTACGGGGTGGGCTTGAACTTGTCGATGAGCGGCTGCTGCAGATCCAGCGTGGTGGCGATCAGTTGCGCCGCAATATCGGTGTTTTCGGCGGAGATGGCGGTTTGGGCCAAGACGTATTGGCCGTGCGCGGTCACGGCCGTCACCGAAAATCGCGGTTCACCGGGGTTCGGGTAATCGTCGGTCCACCGGTAGGTCACCGCTGCGGTGCCGGCATAGCGGGGGATCGAAATGCGCTGGGTGGGAACGGGCTTGGTATCGAACGGCTGTGTCAGGGCCGCGCTCTTGGCCGCCATGGCCGCGACCGCGGCCGTGGCGTCGGCCGGCGTGTCCAACTCCAAGGCGATGTTGAGCAGGCTTTTGTACGGCCCGGCGCCGGTGTGGCGGGAACTGGAAAACCCGGCCACGAAGCGGTGACCCGCGAGTCCGTCACCCATCGGGGCGCCCAGCAAGGCGTTGACCCCGTCGTTGGCCTTGACCGGACCGGTATCGACTTGGGCGTATTGAGTCAGGGCGGCATCGACTTCCCACGGGCCCACCACGTTGGAGGCGAGGCGGCGCGCCTCCGCCCACCCGCCCTCTCGAGGGTTGCCCGCGACACCCAGCGGCGGTCGCGGCGTGGTCGGAAAGTTCCCCACGTCGAGCAACGCAACCTCGACCCCGTCCCAGCCGCCCGCACCCTGCGCCGTGGTGGCGGTCCCGTCGATCGTGGAACTGCACCCAACCGCGGTCGCGGCCACCACCGCGACGGCGACCCAGATTCGCGCCACTGTTTTCATGAGCCGGTCAGCATCAGGTATTGGGAGGCGATGAGCTGGTGGGCGTCCAGTTCTTGGCCGGCAGTGGCTTTGAACGCGTACCGGTCGGCCGCGGCGATGCACAGGTAGCGCACCGTCGCCAGGTCGGGGTTGTCGGAGCCCCGGTCAAAGCAGCGCGCGGACGGCAGCCCGCTGATGCCGGGCGCCGATTTGTAGCCCAGGAACGGGACATCAATGCGAACCAGCCCGTCGACGGCCCGAAGCGCGCCGGTCGTGTCGACCGCCTCATAGACGGTGGTCCGGTCGACCGAGACCCGCTGGATGCCGGCGTCGTTGTACATCGCCTGGGTGGCCACCGGGTCGGAGCGAAAGTTCAGTGCCCCACGCGGTTCGTACACCGTGGCCTGGTTGACGGTGGGGTTGGTGGCGGGAACGGTGCGGGCCAGCAACCCGGTGGGGTCGGCGGGCAGGCTGGCCAGCTGTTCCACCGGGGTGGCCTGGAAATGGTCGGCCGAGGGCCCCTGCAGGTCAAGGGTTTTGGCAATCATGTCCGCGGCCACGTCGGCGCTTTCCTTGGAGCCGACGTACTGAAACAGCACGTAGGGGCCGTGGGCGGTGAACGCCTCGGCCTCGAATCCTCCGGAGACGGCGGCGACGTTGGCCAAAGCGGTGGGGTAGCGCGGGATTGGCAAGCGCCTGGCGGGCACGTTGCCCGCGCGCGGGATGGCCAGGTTGGCGGCGGCCATCGCCGACGCGGCCGCCGCCGCGTCCTGCGGGCCGGCGAAGCGCAGCACCGCGTTGTCGAGGATCTTGGGTCTGTCCGTCGTCGCGCTGGGTTGTCCCGCCGGTGTGGGAACCGTGGCGCGCCCGCTGACGAATCCCACCACAAAGTGGTGGGCACCCGCTTGGTCGCCGATGGCGGTGCCGAACACCAGCGCCGAGAGAGACCGAATGTCGGTGAGCGCGGTGGTGGGCGCCAGATCTGACTGCACGGAGATCAGCTTCGGGTCCACTTCCCACGGCCCGGTCACCATGCTGGCCATCCGCTGCGCTTCGAGGCGGCGCCCGGCGTCCTCGTTGGGCACGGTGCCGAGCGGCGCCCGGGGCCGGCGCGGGTAGTTGCCGGGATCGAGCAAGGCGACATTGGCTGCCGGGGGAGCCGGCCCGCCGGATTTGACGGCGCTCCCGGTCACCACCGACGTGCAACCGCTGCCCAGCAGGAGGAACAACACGGCCATCAATGCCATGGGCGCCCGGCCTGGCCGCCGGCCGACAAGACCCGCACCGCGGGCCGTGTCGTGAACGTCTTTCACCGACGCTCACCCCGATCGAAGTCGCGGGCCTCCGACTCCGCGCGGCCCGCCGTTTTGCCCGACCAGCGACGCAACGTCATGCGATCGACCCCGACCGCACGGGCGACCGACCGCTCGGAGACGTTGTCCGCGACGGCCATCACCGCGATCTGACGAACACGTGCGCGCAGCCGCAACTCCTCGGCGCGGGCACGGTCCCAGTCCGCGCCGGCGTCGGCCAGATCGGTTGTGCCATGGAGGTATTCGAGCGCCGCGTCGACGGCGGCGTGCTGTAGCCGGGGGTTATTCGGGTACAGCAGCGCGGCATCGCGCGCGGCGCGTCGCAGGCGGACCCGCTGACTGGCATCCAGCGGGGTTTCCGGGCTCAGCGCGCCAACGGGCGCGGCGGTCACCGATGCCCTGCTATTCCCCACGGCACGCCCCTTTCGCACCCCCGGGCACGTCAACAACCCGACCACGGCCTGGCGGGCCGCGAATGGTAGCTGATGCTACCAGCGCGCTTGGCCGACATCCGGGGATTCGGGGGGACGCCGGGCGTCGCCGGGGTCACGGGAACGATCCCGAGGCGACGGGTGTACCAGCATCGAGCGAATCACGTTGACGCCCTTGGCGTGTGGTCAACGGCAACGCAACCAAAGCCAGGGCGATGGGTGCCGCGAACGACAGCACGACGATGGCGACCCGACCGGGGGTGCCGAACCACAGCGCGGCCAGCGGCGCAAGCTGCAAAATTCGGAATGCCCACCACATCTGATACCCGCCGACGAGGAGCGCCGGGGTGCCGATCATCGCACGCCGCGGACCTCGGCCGCGAACGGGAATCCTCCTGGGGTTCATGGTCATTGAGCGCTCACCCGGTCGGCCATCCGCGCGGCCTCCGTGACGGCCTGGTCGGTACGGTTGAATCCACAGCTGCGGGTGTCGATCACAACGTTGTTGCGTGCGGTCAACGCCCGCTGGCACGCCCAGCCGCGGGCGCCTTCCTGGGTGAACACCACGCTGAGCATGCCGTCTCGGTTGGTGACCGTGCCGACGGTAAAGGTGACGGACCCCTCGGCCGGCGTCGTTAGCGTCAGCGGCTTGCCGTCGCACTTCCCCCAGCTCTCGGCTTGCTGAGCGGCGAACTTGGTCGCCGACTCGGCGCTGGGGTAGTCGACGACCGCCTGGCTGACGAGATGGCCGTCTCCGCGCAGAAATTGCGTCTGCACGCCCAGGTAACCGCTTCCTCGCAGCGCCTCGGTCAACGCCGGATGCTGGATTCCCTCGCAATCGGGCCTGTCGCTGGACAATTCGCTGAACGGCGAATCCGCGTGGGGGTCGGGTATCGCCCGGATGTCGGTGGCCCCTTCGATGCTGTTGACGATTCCGGCATCCAGCAGCAGCCTGGGCAGCGCCTCAAGCGGCACGATCGGTGCGGGCGGCGCCTGGCTCGGCGCGATCGACACCGAGGGGGAGTCCGGTGCCGGGCCGGCAGCCGAGCGCCCCGGTGCGGGGTCGGGTTCGCTCGCGACAGCGATCAGCCCGGTGCACACGGTGACGGCCACGACCGCGGCCGTCACGCCGCCGATCCAGGCCCACTTGCGACGGTCGTCGCGTCGCTCGGTCGGCGGCGGATAGGCCGGGCCCGGCCAGCCCCCGTAAGCCCACGGTGGGGGTGCTGGCGGCACCGGCGGGCCGGCGGGGAATGCGGGCATCCGGCGGGGGATGACCGTGGTTGCATCGTCGCTGCCGCCTGCGACAGACGGGGCCCACCGGGCCGGACGTGGTGGCGCGACCCGTGAGCCGGGGTGCCGGCGTTCGGGACCAGCTGGGTAGGGGCTCGGCTGAGCGGTCATCGGATGTCCTTTCGGGATGTGCGGCAGCGCCCGCGCTCGTGATTCGAATTAGAGCACGCAAGTCGTAGCGACGCAACAATAAAGTCGTTGCATCGCTACGACAAAGTTGCTAGCGTGCGTCTCAGACCTGAAGCGGCACTGCCCGCCAGCCCGATAGGAGGACCCACCATGACTGCTTGCTCGCGGACGCCGTCTGAGCCGCCGGTCGGCCGCGCCGCCAGGCGTTTCCGCGGCCGGCGCACCCACCGTCTCGTGGCCACCACGCAACTGGTCGTGGTCGCCGCGGCGGGCTTGTGCCTGTTGTTGACCGGCTGCACCGTCGCGGCTACCGGGCGACCGGCGGCCGCCCCGGACCTGGGCCGTTGGCAGCCCCCGCCGATCCTCACTCCCCGGCTGGGTGACCTGCTGCTCAGCGCCGGTGACGTCAATTCCGTCGGGCACACCCGGGGCATGACACTGCGCACGCCGATCGCGAAGATGGGCCACGCCGAGGACCTGGTTTCCAACCCGAGCTGTCTGGACGCCTACTCACCGATCCAGGCCGCGGCCTACCAAGGCAGCAACTGGACGGCGGTGCAGGGACAGATCCTGGACGACGCCGCATCGCCGGCCGATCCGATCAAGCACGCCCTGGTACAGGCGCTGGTCGCATTCCGCGACGCCGATTCGGCCCAGCAATACTTCGGCCAGGCCAAACCGCGCTGGTCGGCGTGCGCCAACCGCCCGCTGACCGTCAACCGCCCCGGGCGTTCCCCGGTGAGATGGACGTTCGGCGACTTGGCGGCGACCGACAGCACGCTGAGCATCCTGCAAACCGAGGAGGGCGGCGGCGGGTTTGCCTGCCACCGCGCGATGGGGCTCGCCAACAACGTCATCATCGACGCCCTCTGGTGTGGAACGGACACCAGCAACCAAGCGGGCCAGGTGGTCGGCAAGATCGCCGCCGCCATCTCGCAAGCGTGACCGCACGCGCGACCAACGCCCGCTAACCCGAAACGGAGGAAATCGTGTCGCATCCTCAGCACTATTGGCACCCGGGCTATCAGCCGGTGTTCCAGGTCCGGGTGACCAAACACACCGGCCTGATGATGGCTTGGTACAGCCAGCGATACACCGTCACCGGGACGCTGCAGCAATGCGAGGCCGCCGTCCGCCAAGCTCAGCAGCACAACCTGCTCGCGGGGTGGTGGAGCTTTGGCTCGGTTCTGGTGTGGAACTGGGTGGCACTGCTGGAAAACCACAGTGCGCGAAAGGCTTTGCGCCGCCAAGCCGGTTGGCTCAGTTGATCGTCAGCTGCGCGATGAGGGTCTCGAGGGCGGTGGCGGCCTCGGGCGCTATGGCGCGCTCGGCTTCGGCGTCCTCCACGACGGCGATCGGCAGGCCGGCACCGTTGGCGGCCTCCTCGATGCTCAGTTCCGCGCGGTGGCGTGCCTCGTAGAGCCGCTGGCCCAGGGTGGCCGCCGGCGATCGCGCGGCGCGCATCATCAGGTCGTTGTAGCTGCGCCGGACGCTGCTGAGGGCCAACACGACCGACGGCGTGCCCTTGGCGTTGCGGGCGGCGCTGGCGGCCAGCTTCTCGAGCTTGCGCAGATCGGCCAGGATGGCGGTGGCTTTCGGGGTGAAGTCCGGGTCGGACGGGTCGGGTAAGTCGGCCATCGCCGCAGTGAGAGTGTGCATGGCCAGTTCGACCGTTTCGGCCATCAGCGGCGCCCGGACGGTGTCGGTGAGCACCTCGGTTGCCTCCTCAGCGGGCGCGGCGGGCGGTGCCCCGGGCGCGGCGGCTCGTGCGGGCGTCATCGAAGGCTCGAGCCGGATACGGGTGATGGTTCCCGCCGGCCAGTTCAGCGCTTTTTCCAGCTTGGACAGTGTGGCGCGGCGGGGCCAGCTGCGGCCCTTCTCGAAGGCGATCAGGGTGCCGGCGTTGATGATCTTGTCCCGGGCCAGGCTGCGCTGGGTGAGTTCCAGCTCGTTGCGGCGCGCCGCGACCGCGCGGCCGGCGCGCACGACGCCGGGATCGCTTTCGCCGTCCCACCACTGATCCTCGTCTGCCTGCGGCGCGGGGACCACGATCGTCGACTCGTCCGAAGGGACGTCAGACGGACCGCCGGGCGCCAGCAGCACCGGAATCCCGTCGGGCGCGCCCAGGCAGATGCTGACGGGCCCGGCGATCAGCACCGAGCTGCGGCGCACGCCGTCGACGAACATGCCATTGCTGCTGGTGTCGATGGCCTGCCAGCCGTCGCGGTGCGGTTCGAGCCGAACATGCCACCGCGAGATCCGCTCGTCATCCAGCCTCACCGCCGCCCCGGCGTCCCGGCCGATGACGGCCACGCCGGCGGCCGGCTGCAGAATCTGCGATCCGCGTCCGACTCGCACGGTCAGAGTCGGTGCCGAAATAGACGGATCCGGTCTCACACTCGCCTCCCGTCTACTGGTGCTTCACCTTGTCCTAGCGCATCGCTGCGAAATGCTACAGCTTTCCCGGCGCGCCCGCCACGGTGCGCGCCGCCATTGGCGGCCAAAATCAGCGCTGCGTGCTTGATCGTCACGGCGCCGCGTCACAGCTTTCGGTGGTCAGAGGCGTGTGTACAGCGCTGAACTGCGCGAATCACGGCCCACGGCGGGCCGAGGCGGGTGCAACGATTTAGTTGTTGCAATCCGCTAACGCTTCGATTACAGTCGTTGCATCAGGCGCGGTTTCGCGCTCGAGGGAAAGAGGAGTCATGACAGCGACCGCCGCTCGACGCGAACCGAGTGACAACTTCGTCCCCGCCTGCGTGCGCGACCCGGAGCGGTGGACGACGACCGACCCCGACGACGAGGCGATTGCGCTGTGCCGCGCGTGTCCTCGTCGCTGGCGATGCGCCTGGGACGCCTTCCACACGCCCGGCGCTCAGGGGCTGTGGGCCGGGGTGGTGATCCCCGAGTCGGGACGCGCGCGGAGTTTCGCCCGGCGCCGCCTGCGCTCGCTGGCCGAACTGGGCGGCTATCCGATTCGCCCCCGGCGACGCCGCAGAACAGTCAGCCAGTGAGAGGCGAGAGGCACCCATGAGCCGTCCCTACCCACCATCGAATGCGATCCACCCCGGGCAGCGCCCGGGCGTGCCCCCGATGCCTGCCGCGCCAGTGTGGCCGCGGTGGCAGCCGCACCCCGCGAACGCATCACTTCCCCCGACGTATCCGCTGCGGCCCTACGCTCACCCGCATTACCCGCTGCATCGTGAGAAGGCATGCACCCCAATGGGTTTCGCCACGTTCCCGTGGCCGTGGTACGTCGGCGGGTTCGCCGCCTTCGTCGCCGCCGCGCTGCTATTCACCGGATTGGTCGCCCCGGGCTTCTGGCTCACCAAAAAGCTCGACGTCGCCAAAGCCCAAGCGGGAGTGCAACGCATCCTGTCCGACCCGTCTGGCTACGGCGCGAAGAACGTCAGCGACGTCACCTGCAACGACGGACAAAACCCCACCATCGCGAAAGGGAACACCTTCACGTGCGAGGCGACCATCGATCGCGTCAAGCAATTGTTCGTCGTCATCTTCACCGACGATGAGGGCAACTACACGGTCGGGCGACCCCATCAAACCGACGGCCGCACAAAGCCCGCCGGTGCAAAGCTCACGAGTCGATAGTCCGCGGCAATCGGTCACACCTCAACGGCGGCGGCGATCTTGTTGACGACCTCGCCCGCTTGGTCCGCGGTGTCGAACCCACACCAGAGCGTGTCGATGACGACGTTGTTGCGCACTCCCAGCGCGCGCTCGCACGAGAAGCCACGGCCGGCGTCGAGGGTCTGCACCAGGCTCAACGTGCTGTCGGTGGCCACCAGTCCGCCGAATTTCCAGGCGACGGGGTTGTCGCCGGGTTGGGTGATGGTCAGCGGCCGGTTGGCGCAGGCGGCCCACCGCGGTTTGGCCTGACTGAAGAAGTGCTGGGCCACGTCGGCGTCGTGGAACCGCACCACCGCCTGGAGCAGGGCGTGCTTGTTGTGGTCGGCCTTCGCGTGGGCGTTGTCGAGGAACTGTCCTTCCAGCGCGACCCAGCTGCTGTCTCGGTAGACGCTGGCCTCGACCGGCGAATAGGCGTCGAGGCAATTCCGATCGGAGACCACGTCGTCGCTGTGCGACATCTCCGAGATCGGTCGGCGCAGCGCCATGCTGGTCGTCTGCCCGACGGCGTTGACGTCGCGGGCGCTCAACAGCAGGTTCGCCAAGCGCGCGTTGAGGATTGGCGCCGGTTGCCAGTGGCCCAGGTTCGGCGCCGCCACGGGTCGCCCGGTGGCGGACACGGTGCAGCCGGTCAACATCAAGCACAGGCCCACCACGGCGAGAACGATGCGGTGGGTGCGCGCTGCACGGACCTCCGGCGCCTTCACTGATGTTGCAGTCATCTGCTGCTCTCCTGCCCGGTTGACTCCCCGCACAACACCGCAACTGCGATTTAAATTCACAGTGTCGTCTCGTGTGGCGCCGTTTGCGCTCAACTATGAAGTTATGAACAGCAAAAGCTGGTGTGAAATGCCGGTTATGAGCTATCTATGCGTTTTCGCATGAACTCAGTGTGTCGCGTGCCTACTTCCGGCCCGGATAGACGATCGCCTGGGCGACGCTGCCGCCGTTGATGGTCGGTCCCAGCAACGCGGTGAACGTGTTGGCCGCGGGGTCGTAGGTCAGCAGCGAAGTGCCGGGACCGCAGCCCGCCTTGGCCACGAGGACCAGCTTGTCGCCGCTCACGCCGTTGACGACCACACTGTCGGACAGGCCTGGCACCTTCACCCGCGTGGCGTGCCCGTCGGGAGTCAGGCGGGACAGAAAAACGGTGCCGCATCCGCCGATCGACTGCATGAACGTGCCGCTCGGCAACTGCCACGCGTCCGTGTCGCCGAGGTCGCCATCGAATCCGGGATCGCGGCCCGCTCCCGAGTTGACCGCGGTGAGCGCGGTCGGCGTCGTGCCGTCGACGGGCACTTGCCATAGCTGGCCGGTGTGGGAAAAACGGCCGGTGTCCGTGCAGTTGGCGAGGACCACGGTCGAGGTCCACCATCGAACCGGTGAGCAGACGGTGAGTTTCCCGGGCACCGGCAACTGCTTGCCGGGCGTCCCGTCGCCGCCCATGAGGGCAAGGCCGTCGACCGTCCCAAGGACTAGCCGCGTGCCGTCGGGAGCCGGCAGAGCGCCGCCCTTGTACTCCGGGCCCACCGGATAGGTCAGCTCCTCCTTGCCGGAGAGGTCGACCCGCTGCAGGGTGGGCTGAGCCGGGTAGTGTCCCCGGCTGATCAGCATGGCAGTGCCGTCGGGGCGCGCGAAGCCGATGGGGCCGCCATCGGCGATCGGGAATGTGGTCTGGTTGCCGTTGCGAAGGTCGACGGCGACGGCCGATGCGTCGTACAAGGACCCGGGTTTGGTCCTGTACATAAGGGCGTGGGTCCGGTCCCCCGACCAGTCGAGCAACCGGGCGGTGGACCCGGGCTGGAACGTGGTGATCGGGTAGCGCCCGCCGGCCGGGTCCACCAGGAACAAGGTCGTGGTGACCTTGTTTGCGTCGGGCTCGTTCGGGTCACGTTTCTCTCCGGGCCGATGGCTGATGGCCAGGCTCCACAAGGCGAGCATCCAACCCGGACCGACTTGCGACCATGGGATGGTCTCGATCGCGGCCTCGACACCGTGGGCCGCGGGCTGTGTTTCCACCCCCGGGGCGCCCGACGGGCCATGTGCCGCGGGCGTTCCGGTCGACGGCGCGCAGCCGGAGGCCAGCACCGCCGCCAGCGCCACGACGCCGATGCGGGCGCGCCATGCCTTGGCAACGTCCTTGTGCTTCATGTTGATTCGCTACCTTTCTGAGATCAGGCCAGCATTGATGCGAGTTCGATGCGGGGGATCGCGACTTTGTGGGGCCCGCCGTTGTCGTGCACCACTTGGTCTTGGCCGAAGAAGAAGATCACCGCGTCGTCGGTTATCCCGAAGTTCTGGTACGTCGTCTCGTCGAGATCGGCAGCGGGCGCGTCTAATTCGGCCCGGACGATCGGGTTGAGCAGCTCGAGCGGTTTCGCCCCCGGCTTGAACAACGTGTCGAACGTGATCGGGACGCGCTTGGCGAGGTCGAAGTTGAAGGCCCGGAACGTGGTGTTCGGGTGACCCTCGTGGGCGAAGCCGGTGTCGTTGTCGATCTTGAGCACCAGACTTTGGGTGCGGGCGTCCGGTTTTCCCGAACGATAGGTCTTGGCGGTGACGGCGTAGAGATACGGCCGATTGCGCCCACCGCGCGGTCCGATGGTGGCGACCCAGTCGATGAACTCGTCGCGATCCCGCTTGAGGAATGCGGCCACCGCCGGCATCTCCGGGTAGTCGACCGGAAAGCTCATCTCGATCGTGTAGGTGGGGGTGGCACTACGCACGCGGCAGATGTGGTCGCCGCCGACGGTTCCGTCGAGCCCGGCGCACGCCGATTGCCCCTGCGCCGCATCGGATGTGGTGACCGTTACGCCGCGTGACGTCGAGGTCGCGGGCGACCCGGCGGTGGTCGTGGAGCATCCCGCCGTTGACAGCGCTGCCGTGACGAGCCCAATCGTCAGGGCCAGGGTGACCGATTTCTTCATGCGTATCAGCCTGCGGGGCATGCCTTGCGCGATTCTTGCGTGAGCCTTGCGTCAGTAGGGCGCGTGGACGCCGTCGCGCGTCATGGTCAGGTCACCGCAGCTGATGCCGTCCGCAGTGCTCCATGCCGGGTCGTGAACCGATGTCGCGGTCACGGTGTCGGAGCGGCCGATCGTCGCCGTCGCGCCGGCGAGATCGATCTCGGTGCGACGCACGGTCAAAAGCGGTGTGTCGTGCTCGTCGCGAAGCTGGAGCAATCCGACCAGGCGGCGGCCTTCGCCGAGGTCGCTGCAGCCGATGCCGTCGCCGTTGCCCCTCCGATGCCCGCGGTCGAATCGGAATTCCGTGCCCTGCTGATCGACAACCGGGGTGATGGTGCAGCCGGACACCGCGTACAGGATTGCCTCCCTGTTGGTGTCAACGATGATCTGGTGATTGCCGTCCTGTTGGGCGTCGATCAACAGCGCGGAGCGTTGAAGGGGGCTGGCGCTCAGTATCTTTGCCTCGCCGTAGCCCTGGGCGGTGGTGATGCCGACGACCGTGTCCGTGATCCACAGCGTGGCCGGCTGGCCGTAGACATCGCTGACGTCCTTGCTCGCCGCGCCGGGCGGCGGCCCGCCCGGTCCACACCCCGCGTCGGCGATTGCGGGCGGTGCGATGACGACACCGAACGATGCCATCACACTGGCGAGGAGAAGCGACAGCTTCGGCTTCATTTCTGGTCTCCTGGATTTAGTTTGACCACGTTGTGATTGCCGACGTCGGTGACGTAGACATTGCCCGCGGCGTCCACCGCAACCATTACGGGCTGATTGAGGCCACTGAACGGCAGCACGATCGGCCTGTCGGCCCCCGCCGCCAACTTCAGCACCTGCTTGCGGGCGGCGTCGACTACATACAAACTTCTGGCGGAGTCCACCGCCATGCCTCCGACGCTGCCAATGTCGAACGGCAGCACGGTTTGGGTGTCCGTTCCCGCCGCTAGCTTCAGCACTTGTTTGAAGTCGCCCGCGTACACATTTCCGGCGGCATCCACCGCCATTCCGCCGACGCCGAGGATGTGTGTGAACGGCAACACCGTCGGAGCGTGTGAGCCCGCTTCGGCCTTCACCACGTGGACCGGCCTGCAGCATCCGCCGTCGGGGTACACCCCGCCTCCGTCGCTGCCGTACACACCACCGGCGGAATCCACTGCCAGCAGTTCGCTGCGCAAGCCGAGATCGGGCAGCGGCAGCACGGTCTGGGTGCCCGACCCGGCCGCCAGCTTCACCA
This sequence comes from Mycobacterium sp. 1081908.1, assembly GCF_001673535.1. Taxonomy (GTDB): domain Bacteria; phylum Actinomycetota; class Actinomycetes; order Mycobacteriales; family Mycobacteriaceae; genus Mycobacterium. Next base: position 42,485 of record NZ_LZLY01000104.1, read on the forward strand.
ACTGCTCGTGGTCCGCGTCGATGACCCACACGCCGCCCGCCGAGTCCGCCGCCAGGCCGGCGTGAACGAACTCCGGCAACACCGTTTGGGTGTTCGACCCCGCCGGCAGCTTGATCACGCGGGTGGTCACGGAGGGCAGTCCCGCTTCACCCTTCGAGTGACGAAGGTCGGTGACATACACATTGCCCTCGGTGTCCACCGCCAGATCGTGCGGACTTTCGAGGCCGGTGAACGGCAGCACGGTTTGTCGGGGCGCCGGCGCCGGCGTTGGGGCCGTTGCGCGCGGCGACTGAGGTGTTCCGCTGCATCCGCTGATGCCGAAGGCGGCAACCGCGAGCAGGACCAAAGACGCGATTTTGCGCCGCATCAGCCGGCCGCCAACTTCACGGCGTGTGGTTTTGATCATTTCGCTCTCGGTTTCACTACCGCTGGCCCGGGTAGGGCACCGCGCTGATGACGCCGCCGCCGTTGACCGGCGGCCCGAGCAACACCGTAGAGGTGCCGGCCGCGGGGTTGAAGTCGATCAGCGCCTGACCGCCCCCGCACCCGGCCCTGGCTTTGAGCTCGAGGTGGCCGTCGTTGACGCCGAGCACGGCGACGCTGTCGCTTTTCGCCTCGGGCACAGAGACCTTCGATGTCGTGCCGTCGTCATTGACCTTGGCGAGGAAGATGACGCCGCACGCGCCCGCGGCCTGGACGTACCTGCCGGCGGGGACCTGCCACGCGTCCAAGTCGCCGTAGTCTGGCCCCTTCTGGCCGTTGTTCGGCGCGGTGAGCGCGGTCGGTTTCCCACCGTCGATGGGCACCAGCCAGAGCTGGGACCCGGCGGAGCCAGTGCAGCGCGTGACGGCGATCGTCGAGTCGGCGTCCCAAAACCGCGTCGGTGCGCAGTCCCGCTCCCCGGCGATCGGCAGCGCTTTGCCAACCGCACCGTCGTTGCCCATGAGAGCCAGGCCGGAGGCGGTGCCCAGCACCAGCTGGGTGCCGTCCGGTGTGGACAGATATCCGTCGAAGTCCTTGTCCACCGGGTAGGTCAGCTGATGGTTGCCGGCCAGGTCGACTCGTTCGAGCGAGCCGGGCTTCGATTCCTTCCACTTGTACAGCAGCACCGCCTTGCCGTCGGGACGCGTGTAGCGCGGGTTCACGCCGGTGCGGTCGACGGTGAACGTGGTCTTCGCCCCGCTGCGCAGGTCGACTTCGGTGAGGACGGTCCGGTCCTTCTCCTCGGTGGAGAACAGGGCGCGCGTCCCGTCGCCCGACCAGTCGACCAGCTTCGGGCTTTGAGCCTTGCCCGGTGGCGGGAAGGTGGTGATCGGGTAGCGGCCACCGGCGGGGTCGACCAGGTACAGCGTCGTCGTCGCCGTCTCCCAGGTCGGTGCCCCGGGCGGCGGCGTCTCGCCGGGGCGCAGGCCGGGGGCCGGACTCCACATGGCGAGCATCCAACCGGGACCGACCTGCGACCAGGGGACGGCCCCGAGCGGGGCCTCGACGCCGTGGGCCGCCATTGGCTGTGCGTTGTCGGGTTCGGCGTGTGCCGCAGGCGCGAGGGCGATCGTCGCAGCGGCGATTGCCATCAGCGCGGACGTCGCGCGGGACGTGGTGGTCATATCTGGCTCCTGAGAAACGCGTCCGGGTCTTTGCTGCCCGGTCACGTAGAGGCTGCGGCGGACGCCTTGCGCGTTTCTTGCGCGAATCTTGCGCGGTCGACGACCCGTCCGGGACGGCTCGCGCAGCAAAGAGCTGCATCGTCCGGCCACCTCGGGAGATACTGCGTCGGTACCCGAGGAATCAAGGCGGTGGTAGTGGACGCGCGCGTCGGTACGACGTTCGGCAGGTACAACCTCACGCGCCAGCTCGGCAAGGGCGGCGGCGGGGTGGTGTACGAGGCATACGACACCGGCAAAGGGCGGACCGTCGCGCTGAAGATCCTCGCCGACGAGCTCTCGACCAACGACACGTTTCGGACCAGGTTCCAGCGCGAGTCCCAGGCGGCGGCGATGCTGCAGGAACCGCACGTCATCCCGATCCACGACTGGGGCGAGATCGACGGCAGCCTCTACATCGACATGCGCTTGGTGCAGGGGCAGACGCTGCTCGACCTGATCGCACAGGGCCCGCTGGCGCCCGCGCGGGCGGTGGCCATCATCGGTCAGGTCGCCGCCGCCCTGGACGCGGCGCACGCGGAGGGATTGATTCACCGCGACGTCAAGCCGCAGAACATCATCGTCACCCCGGCCGATTTCGTGTATCTCGTCGACTTCGGCATCGCGCAGACCAAGGGGGACCCCCGGCTGACGACCGTCGGGACGCAGATCGGCACCTTGAATTACATGGCGCCGGAACGGTTTAACGACAGGGCGACGACCCCCGCCGTCGACGTCTACTCGCTGGCGTGCGTGTTGTACGAGGCGCTGACCGGGGACGCCCCGTTCGCCGGCGACAGCCTCGAGCATCTGGTGGCGGGCCACCTCGTCCTGCCGCCCCCGCGACCGAGCGTGGTGAACAAGCGCGTTCCGGCGGCGCTCGACGAAGTCGTCGCCCGCGGCATGGCCAAGGATCCCGACGAGCGGTACGGAACGGCGGGCGCCCTCGCCCGCGCCGCGCAGCGCGCACTGGGAGGCGCGTCGGCCGACGGGGACCGCACCCGACCGTTTACGGCCGGTGCTGTTGCCTTCGGCGGCGCGACGGACGAGATCGCGACGGGGGAACTGCCGAAGCGCCATTCGGGCGAAGTCAAGCGGAGATGGCTGCTGCCGACCGTGATCGGGGTCTCGGCCGCCTTGATTCTCGCGGGCATCGGGGTGGTCATCGTGCTTGTCGCCCACTGGCCGAGCGGGCAGCCGCAGGTCTCGCCGCCGCGCGCCGCGGTGCCCCCGCTGATAACCGGTCCGGACCTGAGCAGCCTGCATCAGTCCTGCGATCAAGGCTTCTCCGTGCCGACCGCCACGGGCTTCGGCACCCATGCCGGACGCGGGACCCCGGAAACGTCATGCCTTTTCGCCAACAGCGTGCTGACGACGTACTGGGCGGAATACGGCAACGCCAGCCCGCTGCCTCGGGCCGTCTCGGCGCCGGGCGCCGTTGACTGCAAGACCGTGCCCGGCGCGCTATGCAACGGCTCGAACTTCCTCATGCATTGTCAGCAGCACCCGGGCGACAGCTGGATTACCTGCGTTGGCGGTAGCAGCGCCCGCGTGTACCTGTGGTGACGGCGAAGGGATCTGCGATGGCCGACGAACCGCTCCGGTTCGGGGTGTTGGGACCGCTGCAGATGCGCGCCAACGGCACCGACGTTGCGTTGGGTGCGGCGAAACAGCGGGCGGTGCTGGCCACGCTGTTGATCAATCGAAATCGCACCGTTCCGATCGACTCGCTGATCGACGCGGCGTGGGAGCAGCACCCGCCGCCCGAGGCGCGGGCGAGCCTGCACGCGCACGTGTCTCGGCTGCGCCGGCTGGTGGGTAGCGCCGGCGTGGATGCCGCCGCCGTTCTGGTCAGCGCCCAGCCCGGGTATCGGCTCAACGTGTCCGATGAGGCATGCGACGTCGGGCGCTTTGCCCTCGAACAAAAGGCGGGAGTCGAGGCGGCCGCCGCCGGCCGGTTCGAACAGGCCAGCCGCCACCTGTCGGCCGCCCTGGCCGAGTGGCGCGGCCCGGTGCTGGAGGACTTGCGCGACTTCGAATTCGTGGAGGCCTACGCCGCCGGACTGGCGGAGGACAAGCTGGTGGCCCTGACCGCGCGCGCGGAAGCCGAGATCGCTTGCGGGCGAGTCCATTCCGTCATCGGCGAGCTCGAAGCGCTGGTTGCCGAGCACCCCTACCGAGAACCGTTGTGGGCACAGTTGATAACGGCCTACTACCTCAACGAGCGGCAGTACGACGCGCTCGACGCGTACGGCCGGCTGAAGACGACGCTCGCCGACGAGCTGGGCATCGACCCCGGGCCCACGTTGCGGGGCCTGCATCAGCGGATCCTTCGCCAGGAGCCGCTCGACGTCAAACAGGTGGCCCGGGCAACGGCGAAACGTGTTGTCGCGACTCTCCGCAGGCCCACCGAGGCCTCAAGCGAGTCCGCGGTGGCGTACCTGCGCGACGCCGCCGGCGGTCGTTATCCGCTGCGGGGAGCGACCGCCAGGATCGGCCGCCTCTCCGACAACGACATCGTCATCGACGACGACACCGTAAGCCGCTACCACGCCGTGATCGTCGATACCGGGAACAGCTTCGTCATCACCGATCTGCAGTCTGCCAACGGCGTCGACGTGGCGGATCGACGGATCCGCACCAGCGCGACCCTCGCCGACGGCGACCGAATCTCCATCTGCGGCCACGAATTCACCTTCGAAATGCCTTCAAGCTGAACAGCTTCAGGCCTGGGAGGCCGCCTTCGGCCGGTCGGTGACCTTCACGTCGCGCCCGGCGCCGGCCGCCATGGTCGCGGCCTCACCGCGGGCCAGGCCGATGGTCGCAACGATCACCACCACGGCGGCCACCACCAGCAGGAACCATTCGGTGCCGCCGGCGCGCAAGGTCTCGCCGAGCACGGTGACTCCGAGCACCCCGGCCACGACCGGCTTCGCGACGATGATCGTGGGCAGGGAGGCGGTCAGCGCTCCGGCGCGATAGGCCGACTGATGAATGATCATTCCGGCGACGCCGGCGAACAGAAACGCATAGAACTCGGGGGTACGCCACAGATCTCCGGCGTGGTGTTCGATCACGTCGACGACGCCCTTCATTAGCACCGAGAACACCGCCAGCAACGAACCCGCCACCGCCGCCAAAAGCAGTGCGGCGGCCGGACGATCCGACCAGATCCGGGCGCCCAGCAGGAACAGCAGCAACGGCGGGCCCATCACGATGGCCACCACCAGCCAGGCTCCCAGCGCGCCGCGCTCATGGCCGCCCGCCGGCTGCCCGACCGCGATCATGACCGCCAGCGCCGCGGCCAGCAAGACCGCCCACAGCCACTCGCCACGGCTCACCCGATGACGCGTCACCCGCGCGTAGATCGGCAGCGCGAACAGCAGCGCCGTCACCTGGAGCGACATCACCAGCAACACCGACCCCTCGTCGAGGGCCCAGGCCAGCAGGAGGTAACTCGAGATGTCACCCAAACCGCCCATCCACCAACGCTTGTCGCGCAACAACATGCCGAACAGCGTCAGATGACCGACCTGCTTGTCGGTGACCTCCTGCGCGGAGCGCTGCCGGATCACATTGCCGACCGCGGATGCCAATGCGGCGCACAGGGCGAGCAGCACCGCCAGGTCCCTATCCGACATGGCACGACCTCCTCGCCCAAACCTGCTCGCTGTTAGCTGGCTCGCCTCAGCGGACTCGCACCGAAAGCGGCTGACTGACTACTCACCAATCTAACCTCGACCCGGGGGAGCGGCGCGTCGAAGGCCGCGCGCTCCGCTTCAGAGCGGGAACTTCGTGCCGGTGAGCTGTTCGGACAGTTCCCAGAGCGCGGCGGCCGTGGTTGCGCGCCTGGCCGGCCAGTTTCGCCAGGTCGGCTGGCTGCGGCCATAGAGGCCGAACCGTGGGCCGATGAACGTGTCGCCCGCGAGGTCCTGCGATGCGGCGTACAACGTTTGCCGGGCGCCGAAGTCGGCGTCGGTGGACACGATGCGGTCGACGGCCAGCACCGCCGCGTCGCCGAATCTGCGACCGGAATTGCCCTGCAGGTTGGTATGCGACCAGCCGGGGTGAGCGGCCAGCGCGCGCAGCGGAGAACCGACCGCATCCAGGCGCCGCTGCAGCTCGCTGGTGAACAGCAGGTTGGCCAGCTTCGACTGGCCGTAGGCCAGCCAGGCCGAATACGGCCGGGACTGCCAGTTCAGGTCTTTGCGGCTGATGTAGCCGATGTGATGCAGCAGCGAGGACACCGTCACCACGCGATCGGTCAGCCTGGGCAGCAGCAGGTTGGTCAGCGCGAAATGACCGAGGTGATTGGTGCCGATCTGGCCCTCGAACCCGTCGACGGTGACCGCGCGCTTGGTGGCCATGATGCCGGCGTTGTTGACGAGCACGTCGACCCTGTCGATGTCGTCGGCGAAGCGTCGCACTGAGGACAGGTCCTGCAGGTCGAGCCGGCGCACCTCGACCTGGCCGGTCATTCGCGCGGCCGCGGCGTCACCCTTGTCGGTGTTGCGCACCGCCAGGATGACGCGGGCACCGGCCCGCGCCAACTCCCGCGCGGTCACCTCGCCCAGCCCGCCGCTGGCACCGGTGACGATGGCGGTGCGTCCCGCGAACGACGGCAGGTCCGCTGCTGTCCAACCTGGCATGGCAGCCACCCTAGCGGCGAAACGGCAAGGGCCCTTCCGGGCAATGGTTTTGGCGACTGCGCCTCGGCGACCGTTTTCGCGTCAGCTGGCGCACTTCGGCGTCGCGGGTATCGTGCGGTCATGGACCGCGGAATCCCACGTACGCGCCGGGTACGGCGTGGGTCGGGGGTCCCCGCATGTATCTAGGGGTCATCGTCAATCCGCTCGCGCGCAAGAATCGCGCGGCGAAGCACGATGTCGCGGCCGACATGCGCCGCATCGTCGGTCCGTGGGGCGAGGTGCACGAAACCACCTCGGTATCGCAGCTGCGCGACACGGTCGGGCGGCTATACCCGCGGGTCAGCCACCTGATCAGCGACGGCGGCGACGGATCGCTGAACTGGTTGATCAACGAAACCCGGCACTGCGCCGACGATCCGGACCGCTGGCCGGCGTTCGTGCCCAGCAATGGCGGCAGCGTCAACGCCGTCGCTCGCAAGGCGCGGGTGCGGGGGAGACCCGAAGCGGTTCTGCGCGCGCTGGTCGCCGCGGCCGAGGCGAATCAGCCTCCGCCCGAGACGTTTCTGGACACCTTGGCGCTCGACGGCGAAACTGCGGACGGCGCGAAGTTTTATCGGCTCTGCTTTGGCCTGGCCGCCGGAGGCGTCGGCAACCGGTTCTACGACAAGTACTACGACAACCACACCCATGGCCGGGCGGACGTCGTTCGCGTTATGGCCCGCTCGTTCGGCGACTATCTGAGCAACAAGGTGGTCCCCGGGCACTCGAACAAGTCCAACTACGCGACCCGCCTGTTCGCTCCGACCCACGCGCGCGTGGTGATCGACGGCGTCGAGGTCCCGACGCGGACACACACGTTGCTGCACGCCGGCGCGATCGACCTGCACATCGGCGCCGGTTTCCGGCTGTTCCCGAAGGCGTCCGAACCTGGCGCGCTGCACTTCCAAGCTGGAAACCTGAGGCCCTCGAGGATCATTGCGCACCTGCCCGCGGCGCTCCGCAACGGAACGCTTCCCGGTGATCTGGTCCGCGACGTCAATGGCGAAGAGATGATCATCGAGGCCGAGGATGAGCCGCTGTCGCCGATCATCGATGGCGAGCGTTTCGACGGCATCGTCCGGCTCGTGGCCCGCGCCGGCCCGCGCATTCGCATCGCACAGGTCGGTCGTCAACTACCACTCGACGCTCGCCCGCTCCGTGAGGCGATGTCGCGCGGCATCGATCCGCAGCGTTCGGATTCCTGACGACGCGCCTGCGGCGCTAGCGCCGGGCCTGGATGGTGCGCGTGATCTGCGAGGCGAGTTTGGGGTCGCTGAGCAGTTGGTCGACGAGCGTGGCGAGAACCTCTTGCCCGGTGACGCGAGCGACACCGAGGCGGTCGGCGGCTTCGCGCTGCCAGATATCGAGGGCGCGGTGCTGGGCGGGCGTGAGGTCGACGGTTCGTCGTGTTCGGGGATTCCGCGTTCGACCGACCGCGAAGCGATCGGTCGGCGCCGCTGCCATGCGGTCCGGAGTACTCATCAGGGGTGACTTTCTCGTCGTAACCAGGACGCGGTGGATCAGTAAGTCAGTTTCAGTATATCCGTACATGTTGAGGCCTGCCGGTGTCGACGTGCTGCCTCGGGCGCCGGACGGACGGGCGCGGGGGAGTCACGGCCACCCATTTCGCCCGCGGTGCGAATGTCGGCTGCGCTTTGCCCGGGCCTTTTGCGTAATGGAAATAAACGCGCAAAAGAGTCGATATTTGCAAAAACCCGTTTTCCGTTCGGTCTATCGGAAAAACGCCATTGGTCCGAGGCCTCATTGACTACGGAGCCTCGTATGTCCGTAACTCAGTATCGGCGTATCCTCGTACTACCTGGGCCTATCCGGGACAGGCGGTGTACTGAGGTACTGATGCCTCAATCCAGCTAGGCGAATTCCGGCGCGTACGAAAACGGGCAGGATGTGGGATGGATCACCCACACCTGTGAAATCTATGTGCGGCGTCGAAATAGCTTTGCGTGACGGCGATTAACGGCGCTACCGTGAATTGCGAGGTAACCAGTTCTTCTTTTGATTTCGGCTTCAGACCGGCCATCGACGTGGAAGGGGAGTGACTCCTCGATGGAGACGCTTATCGATTACCTGCGGATGTGGGAAGCGCGGCAACCGGACCAGACCCTCTTCCGGTTCGTCGACGCCGACGGCCGCGAACTCGAGCGCTACACGTACCGGAGCTTCGCGGAGCGGACGCGCGAGCTGGCCGCCTACCTGTCCACGGAAGCCGGGCTGAAGCCGGGGGATCGCGCGCTGCTGGTCTACGCGCCCGGGCTGGAGATGGTGGCCGCGTTCTATGCCTGCGCACGCCTCGGAGTCATCGCCGTCCCGGTCAGTCCGCCGCTGCCCATGGCCTTCGAGTCGGGGCTGGCCAAGCTCAGCTTCGTCGCGCGCGACTGCCAGGCCAAGGCCGTGCTGTCGACCAAGGAACTCGAGCACACCTTCCGCCAGCTGCTGGACCACCGACAGGGCGCTTTGGCGTGGCCGGACGCCGAGCGGCTTCCGGAGCTGCCGTGGATCCCGACCGACGCCACGCGCGACTTTGGCGGCGCCCCCGTCGCCGACAACCCAGGCCGGGTGCTTTTCCTGCAGTACACGTCCGGCTCCACCAGCGACCCCAAGGGCGTGGTGGTGACCCACGCCAACGTCATCGCCAACGCGTCGGCCTTCCCCGACAGCGAAGTCGTGGTCAGCTGGCTGCCGCAGCACCACGACATGGGTTTGATCTCCGCCTACCTGTTCGTCGTGGTGATCGGCGGCAGCACGCATGCGATGTCGCCGGAGGACTTCCTCAAGCGACCCTCATCCTGGCTGCGGCTCATCAGCGAGGTGCGCGCGACCCGCACGCCCGCGCCGAACTTCGCGCTGGAGTACTGCCTGCGCGAGGACAAGCTTCCGGCGTCGCAGATCGAGGGCATCGATTTGAGCAGCCTCGAGTCGATGCTGATCGGCGCGGAGCCGTTGCGGGCCAAGACGTTTACCCGCTTCCGGGAGCGCTTCGCCCCCTACGGCCTGCGGCCCGACGCCGTCACCGGCGCGTACGGCCTGGCCGAGAACACCCTGATCGTCTCCGTGCGGGGCCGCCAGACGCTGGCCGTGAACAAGCGGGCCCTGCTACAGAACGTGGTGCGGGTCGAAAAGGCGCTGCCGGAGAACAACAACCAGGCCCCCCTGGTGAGCAGCGGCAAGCCCGCGGCGGGGACCGTGGTCCGCATCGTCGACCCCGATTCCCGGCAGGCGCTGGGCCAGGGCAAGGTCGGTGAGATCTGGCTGGACGGACCCTCGAAGGGGGGTGGTTACTGGCACCGCCCCGATGTCAGCGCGGAAACCTTCGGCGCTCGCATCGCCGGCGACGACGACCACACCTATTTGCGCACGGGCGATCTCGGCTTCCTCTACGAGGACGAGCTGTTCGTCTGCGGCCGGACCAAGGACCTGATCATCGTCCGCGGCGTCAACTGCTACCCGTCGGACATCGAGGCCGTCGTGGAGCGGTCGGCCCCGCAAATCCGGCACGGTTGCGTCGCCGCCTTCTCGGTCGAACGCGACGAGGAGGAGGCGCTGGTCGTGGTCGCCGAGGTGCGCGACGGTAACGATCTGCCGGACGGCAAGGCCCTGGCGCGAGCGATCCGCCGGCACGGCCACATCGATCCGCACACCATCGTGTTCGCGCCGCCGCGCAGCATCCCCAAGACGACCTCGGGGAAGATCAGGCGCTCGCAGACCCGCCAGCTGTGGCTGGACGGCAAGCTGCCCGCGCTGGCGAGTTGGGTTAACCACACGGCCCACCACACCCACAACGGGCCGGACGCCAGCGCGGGCCCGCTTGCCCGCTTCCGCAATCTCATCGAGAGCTACGACCTCACCGGGTACGAAGAGTGCTCCTTCGCCGATCTCGGGATCGACTCGCTGGCCCTCGCCGAGCTGCGCGCGGACCTGCAGGCGCTGCTGGAAGAGCACGGCGCGGGGGAGTTGGCCGAGGAGGTCAACACGCGCCTGCTTCAGCGCCTGACCGTCGCCGAATTCTTCCGGCTCATGCGGCAATTCGGCGATCGGTCCGGCCAGCCCGTGGAGACCCTGCGGCGGGCGCTGGATCAGATCTCGGCCATGTACGAGGCGCAGGAGACCGAGCAGATGCGCGCCGACGCGCGGCTGCCGCTGCCCGCGCTGCCGGTGGCGCAATCGGGTCGCGCGAGCGACATCCTGCTGACCGGCGCGACCGGCTTCCTGGGGCCGTTCTTGGTGAACAGCCTCCTGGGCCAGACTTCGTACACCATCCACGCGCTGGTCCGCGCGACGGATGCGGCCCACGGCCTGGACCGGATCATCGCCTCGCTGCACCGGGCTCAGCTGTGGTCCCCGGCCCTCGAAGCCGAGGTCCGGTCGCGGGTGCGGGTGGTTTGCGGTGACCTCGCCGAACCCCACCTGGGTATCGGTGAGGCGGGGTTCCGGCGGCTGGCCGAGAGCGTCGACGCCATCCTCCACAACGGCGCCCTGGTCAACTACGTCAGGACGTATGACGCCCTGCGCGCCGCCAATGTGGTTGGCACGCATGATCTTTTGCGCCTGGCGATGACCGCACACCGAAAGACCTTCCACCTGGTCTCCAGCACGTTCATCTACGGCTGGAGCACCGAGCCCGTGGTCGGGGAGTGGGATGCCAACACGAAGATGAGCGGCCTGGATTTCGGCTACTCGCAGACCAAGTGGGTCGCCGAGCAGTTGGCGCTGGCGGCGCAGCGGCAGGGGCTCGATGTGCGCATCTTCCGGCCTTCGCTGATCTCGCCCACCAGGGCGGGCTTCGGGAGCGAGGACGACATCCTGGTGCGCCTGACGGCGTTCATGATCGAGCACGGGGTTGCCGTCAACGCGCTCAACCAGCTCAGCATGCTGCCGGCGGACCTGATCGCCGATCACATCGTCGCGCTGATGGATCTGCCGGCCGAGGCGGGCAGCGTTTTCAATATGACCGCGGATGACTACTACAACCTGACCGACATCACACGGATCCTGTCGGAACGCTTCGGCTACCGCTTCGACTACCACGACATCCCCTCCTTCACCGAGCAGCTGAACCGGCGGTGCAGCCCGCGTGATCAGCTCTATCCGCTGGTCGATTTCCTCACCCGCTCGGCGGACAAGATTGCCGCGATGCGGGAAAAGCGTTACGACAACACCCAATACCGGCACGCTCGCACGCTGGCCAAGGTCCATCTGCGGGAGCCGGCCCTGGCCAAGACGGTCGAGAATCTCGTGCGGTTCTTGCGTCAGGAAGGCCTGATCACCGAGGCTGAGGGGGAGGCGCAACGCAGTGCTTAGCGTGTCGCCGCGCAACAGCCGAGTCACCAGGGGGTCCACGATGTTCACGGTCGATGACCAGGCGACGGGTCCACACGACGCATCCCTCGATCACGAGCGGATCGTCCTGCAGGCGCGTGACGTCGATTTCGACTGGGCGACGCTGCCGTTCTACTATGTGCCCAACGAGCCGTTCACCACCCACTTCTGCAACGTGCTGCACCTGCTGCTGCCGGCGGGCGAGGAATTCATCGTCGAGGCCTTCAAGAACACCCTGCCGCTGATCAAGGACGATCAGCTGCGCCTGGACGTGCAGGGGTTCATCAGCCAGGAAGCCATGCACTCCCAGGCGCACTCCGGGGTGCTCGGGCACTTCGCGGCCAAGGGCATCGACGTCACACCGTTCACCGACCAGATGGCCTGGCTGTTTCAGCGGCTCATCGGTGACCGGCCCCGGTGGAGCCGGCGACGACGGGAAAGCTGGTTGCTCGAACGGGTTTCGATGGTGGCGGCGCTCGAGCACTACACCGCCATCCTCGGTGAATGGGTTCTCGACACGCCGCAACACGACGCCCTGGGCACCGACCCGGTGATGCTCGACTTGCTGCGCTGGCATGGCGCGGAAGAAGTCGAACACAAGGCGGTCGCGTTCGACACCATGAAGCACCTGCGCGCCGGCTACTGGCGCCAGGTGCGCACCCAGCTGCTGGTGACGCCCGCGTTGTTGTGGTTGTTCATCCGCGGCGTCCGGTTCATGTACTCCGTCGACCCAAACCTGCCGCCGGGCAGCAAGCCGCGCTGGCGCGACTACTTCCGCGCGGCGCGACGGGGGTTGGTGCCCGGCCCATTTGAGTTCCTCGGGGTCATCGGCGCGTACTACAAGCCGAGCTTTCATCCTTCCCAATTGGGTGGGGTGGGACGCGCGGTCGACTACTTGGCCAGGTCACCCGCTGCGCGGGCGTCGCACTGAGGGTCCGGTCAATGACCCAGTCCACCAAGGTAACCGCCTCCGACGGTGTCGCACTGGCGGTGCACGCCTACACCGACATCGACGCGCGGCGCGCGACCGTCCTCGCCGTCCACGGCTACCCCGATAACCACCACGTGTGGGACGGGGTCGCCCAAGAACTCGGCGACCGATACAACTTCGTCGCCTACGATGTGCGCGGCGCCGGTGAATCCTCAACGCCGACACGCCGATCCGGATATCGGTTCACCCAGCTGGTGGACGACATCCGCGCGGTGATCGACAGCCTGGGGGTCGACGCGGTCCACCTGTTGGCCCACGACTGGGGGTCGATCCAGGCCTGGGCGGCGGTCACCGACGAGTCCGTGATGGGCAAAGTCGCCTCGTTCACGTCGATCTCGGGTCCGCACCTGAACTACGCGGGCCGGTTTCTGCGATCACCGCGCACCCCCCGCGCCGTGGCCGATGTTGTCAAACAAATCCTGGCCTCGGCGTATATCTGGTTCTTTCTCTGCCCGGTCGTGGCGGAGTTGGCGATCCGGTCCCGGGCTACCGTGAAAGTCTTTGCGGCCGTAGAAAGCATCGGGCGGCCACGCGGCGGCGCTCGGCGGCGCGCGGCCACAACCCGCTCGATCGATGATTACCTGCACGGGCTCAACCTGTACCGTGCCAACATGCCCGGGCCAATCCTGGCGCCGCCGGCGCAGCTGCCGGAGACACGCATCCCGGTGCAGGTGCTGGTGGCGCGCCAGGACTACTTCGTGTCGCCTGCGCTGCAGCGGTTCACCGGCTCCATACCGCCCGACAGCAGGATCGTCCCGATCGAGGGCGGCCACTGGGTGGTGGCTTCGCATCCCGACGTCGTCGCCCAGCTCACCAGCGACTGGGTCAACTCGGTCGTCGCGTTCGACAGCCCGAGGAATTCGTTGTGACACCTACTATCTGGAGCTCCAGACCCGCCGACCTCTACGGCCGCCGCCGGCGCGACCGGAGCTACACGGCGCTGTGGGGCGTGGGCACACTCTTCGGCGGCTTCGCGTCGGCGTCGCGATGGACGCCCTCACGGATATCGCCGGTGCGGCGGATCACCACCGCGTCGGTCATCGGGCGCGAGCCGCTCACGCCCGACGTGGTCGCGTTGACGTTGGCCGACCCCGACGGCGGATTGCTGCCGTCCTGGACGCCGGGGGCACACATCGATGTTCGGCTGCCGTCGGGTCGCCGCCGGCAGTACTCGCTGTGCGGTCCGCCCGGGCGGCGCACCGACTACCGGATCGCCGTGCGCCGGATCGCCGATGGCGGCGGCGGTTCCGTCGAGATGCACGACGCCTTCGACGTCGGCGACACGTTGGAGTTCGAGGGTCCGCGCAACGCGTTCTATCTCGTCACCGACGAACGTGACATCTTGTTCATCATCGGTGGGATCGGGGTGACGCCCATCCTGCCCATGATCCGGCTCGCGCAGCAGCACGGAATCAATTGGCGCGCAATCTATGCCGGCAGGGGCCGCGCCCACATGCCGCTGCTGGACGAGGTGCTGGCGGTGGACGCCGACCGAGTCACCGTGTGGGCCGACGACGAGCAGGGCCGCTTCCCGACCACCGATGAACTGCTCGCCGGCGCCGGCCCGAGGACGGCGGTGTACGTCTGCGCGCCAACCGCCGTGCTCGAAGCGGTTCGTGCCGCCCGGAACGCGCACGCCGACGCGCCACTGCACTACGAGCGGTTCAGCCCGCCGCCCGTCGTCGACGGTGTCCCGTTCGAGCTGGAACTGGCGCGGTCGAAACGGGTCATCAGCGTGCCGGCGAACCGGTCGGCGCTGGCGGTGATGCTCGACCGCGAGCCGGCGACCCCGTATTCGTGCCAGCAGGGGTTCTGCGGAACATGCAAGGTCAAGGTGCTGGCCGGTGACGTCGATCGGCGGGGACGCACCGCGGAGGGCGACGACGAAATGCTGGTCTGCGTCTCCCGGGCGAAAAGTGACCGCGTGGTGATCGATGCCTGACGGCGCGCTACGACCCGGTCGTTCCCGTCGTGCCGTATAGCAGCCCGCGCAGGCCCCCGGCGCCGCCGTGACCCGCGCCGGCCGGGTTGCCGTTGCCGCCGTTGCCGCCGTTGCCGATCAGCACCGAGTTCCCACCGGCGCCTCCGACACCAAAATGTGTGCCGCTCGGGCTGCCCGCGTCGCCGCCGCGACCGCCGTCTCCGAACAGCAGGCCGCTGCGGCCGCCGGCACCGCCGGGGCCGCCGTCCTGATTGCCCCCGGCGATCGCGCTTCCGCCGTGACCGCCGGCGCCCCCGTTGCCGAACAGCCCAATCGCGGCGCCGCCGTTACCTCCGCCTGCACCGGGTTCGAACGGCACCAGCGGGTCGCCGCCGTTGCCGCCGGCGCCGCCGTTGCCCCACAGGAACCCGCCGTTGCCCCCGTCGGCTCCGGCCAGCAATGCCGAACTGCCGCCGGCGCCCCCGTTGCCGATCAGGCCGACACCGCCGCCCGGACCGGGCGGCAACGCGTAATGCGTCGCACCGATGAGAAAGTCCATGCCGGGCCCGCCGTTGCCCCCGTTGCCGTAGAAGAAGCCGCCGGTCCCGCCGCCGACCGAAGTGCCACCGTTGCCGCCGTTGCCCGCCAGGTAGGCAGCGCCCGGCAGGCCGCCCGCGCTCTTGCCGATTCCACCACTGCCGGCGTTGCCGAACAGGCCCGCATTGCCGCCGTTGCCGCCGGAACCGTTGGGCACGGTGTTGGTGACGCCCAGGGTTCCGCTGGGGCCGCCGTTGCCCCCGTTTCCTAACAACGAGAGCGCGGTGCCGCCGGCACCGCCGTTGCCATTGACCAACAGGCCGTCGCCGCCCGCACCGCCGTTCCCGCCGTTGGTGAAGATCCCGAAGGCGCTGCCGCCATTGCCACCCTGGCCGCCGCCGCCGTTCGTGTTGTTGTCGGCGCCGCCGGGGCCGCCGTTGCCGCCTGAGCCGAATAGCCCGCCGGTGCCGCCATTGCCGCCGTTGCCGCCGAAAAAGTTGGCCAAGGGATTGTTCGCGCCCGCCCCGCCGTCGCCGCCGCGGCCCCACAGCAGGCCGGCCGCGCCGCCGCTACCGCCGGCCTGGCCCGTCCCCGCCGCGCCGGACCCGCCGTTGCCGCCGTTGCCGATCAAGATCCCGGCATCCCCGCCGTTCAACCCGCTACCCGCGGGCGCGTTCGCGCCGTCGCCGATCAACGGGCGCCCCACCAGCGCCTCCGTGGGTGCGTTGATCGCGGCCAGCAGGTCTTGCTCGAGGGTCTGCAACGGCGAGGCGTTGGCGGCCTCGGCGGCGGCGTACGCCCCCGCGCCCGCGGTCACGGCCTGCACGAACCGGCTGTGAAACGCCGCGGCTTGCGCGCTGACGGCCTGATAGGCCTGGCCGTGCGCCCCGAAAAAGTCCGCGATCACCGCCGACACCTCATCGGCGCCCGCGGCCAGCATCTGCGTCGTCGTGGTCGCCGCCGCCGCGTTGGCCGAGGTGAGCGCGGAACCCACCTCCGCTAGATCCGTGGCCGCCGCGGCAATCGCCTCCGGCGCTGCGATGAGGTATGACATCTGGTCCTCCGTGGCAAATCATTTGTGAATTTGAAAATAAGCCGTTTCAGGCGTCGGGACCGCAAAGCTTATCATGGCCGCGCGGCTAGTTCCGGGGTTTTCACCAGGACTTTTAACCCTTAACTCGATCGATTCGAGTTGTTTGGCTCGCCGTTGAGTAGCGCGGCGCCGTCCCCACTACGCAGCGGGCTGGCGAACTTGAGGCGGGGAGCAGATCAACCGGCCGGCCGGCTGCCGATGGGCGGCGACGGCGGGCGGGTGCCCTTCCGGGTGAGGCCGCGGAACCTGACGCTGACACGCTGAAAGGGCTTGACGCGCTCCGCTTTTGCCTTCTTGGAGTACGTTCTGCGGTCTGCCTCGGTGAGATCCGCGTCGTCGACGAAAGGGGTGAGCAGCGCGCGCGGGTAGAGGCGCTCGACGAGGACCACGTTGATCTCGGCGCACAGCACCAGCGTCGTCGACACGAGATAAAGGAAGGCCAGCAGCCCCAGCACCAGCGCGAAGACGCTGTTGGTGGCGCTGGACGTTTTGACCGTGTGCGCGACATAACCAGCGCCGAAGCGCTGCAAAATCTGCCAAATGACCGCCGCCGCAAGCGCTCCCGGCCAGACCTGGCGGTAGGTGAGTTGTCGCGCGGTGGTCACGCGGAAGGCCACCAGGCAGATCAACCCGTTGATCGCGATCGCCGCGACGGTCGCGCCCAGCTCACCGAGGATTCCCAGCGATCCGGTGGTGTGGCCGATCGCGGACAGGGCGGTGGCCGTCAGGGCGGCCGAGCCGAGGACCACCAGCAGGAGCAGGCTGCGCACGCGCGAGCGGATCGGATTGGGGCGCTTGTTCCTTGGCACCGCCCACACCGAATCCATCGCGTTTTGCACCGCCTGTCCGACGCCGAGGCCGCCATAAAGTGCGCCCACGACGCCCACGAGCACCGCGACGGTCCCGCCGCTCAGCCCCTCGGGTTGATGCAATTGGCTTCCTATGACGGGAAATTGGCTCAGCGTGCTGTGCAGCACCTGCTCTTGCAGATCGGGCCGTCCGGCCAGGACCACACCGAGCCCCGTGGTCATCAGGAGCAGCAACGGGAACAGCGACACGAACCCGTAGTAGGTGATCAGGGCGGATAGATAGCCGCCCTGGTCGTCGAGGTACTTGTAGATCACGGCGACCACCACGCCGACGGGGCGGTTCCGCCGCTGCAGCCTGTCCAGCCAGCCGACCATCCGCGCTCACTTCGTCTCTGTAAAACCCGACACCCAATCGATGGGATGAGCAGGTCATACCCAGATTCGGAACTGATCAACCCACCGCGCCGCCCTGGGGGGCGGTCGACAAGTCTTGGGGCCGTCGCGGCGTCCGATTGCGTTGCTGGACAAGGGATCTGTGATCGGTGGGCAGAACCCCGCCTCGGCCGGCCCGCTCGCGCAGGAGTTGCTCAAAGTCCTCAAGTAGGCGCGGACGCGAGCGCTCGGGCGTCGGCGTCGGCGTTCGGTTCGCTCGACGGGCGGCCCCGGCGGCCTCGGACGCGAAGCCACAGCAGCGACGCGATCGCGGCCGTCAACACCACGCACAACCCCGTCACGGGGGACCAGCCGAGGCGCGCGTGGCCGAGGGTGAGCAGGTACGGCACCGCAAATCCCAGGTAGCTCAACGCCTGATAGGCGGACGTCGCGAATCCAAGCCGGGCCGGCTCGGCGACGCGTTGGATGTCGGCCAGGCCCGCGAACTGGGTGACGCCGTACGCGGCGCCCAGCACCGCGGCGGCGATCAGGACCGCCCACACGGTCGCCGCGAACGCGGCCCACACTGCGACGATCAGCGCGCCGACGGCGGTCAACATGGCCGGCGCGAGTTGGCCGGTTCGGGCGCCGGGACGCAGGCGAGCGGCCAGCGGCTGAACGATCACCCCGGCCAGCGCGGGGATCGCCGTCGCGACCGCGGCAAAGGTCAACGGTTGCGAACCCGCACGGTCGGCGACCAGCGCCGGCAGGTAGGCCAACGCGATGGCGGCGGTTCCGAATACCCAGGGCGCAAAAGGTGCCGACACCACCAGCAAGTGCTTCGACAGCGACTCGGCGCGATCGACACGGCGATCGGTGCTCAGCGCTGGCGCGAGGGCGCCCGAGGCGTCGCCGTGGGCCCGGTTCACCGCGAAGAGCGCGAGAACCGTGAGCGCGATCTGCGGCAGATACGGCCAGAGCTCCGGCCGCGAAACATGCTGTGCCACAAGCCCCGCCACCAACGGGCCGCCACCGAAGCCGATCGTCATCGCGATCGTCGCGCGCCGCGCTCCCGCCTGGTGGCGAGCCTCCGTCGACGACAGCTCCCGGATCCACGCGGCGCCGGTGCCAAACGCCAGGCCGCTGCTGATCCCGGCGAGCAGCCGCCCCGGAAACAGGAGGCCATGCCACGCCGACCCGGCCATCAAGACGACCGAGGCGACCAGCGACACCACTAGCGCCGCCAGCACCACGACGCGCCGCCCGGCGCGATCCGACCAGCGACCGCCCACCATCAACGCGGGGACCAGGCCCACCGCGTAGAGGCCGAACATCACCTCCGTCGCGGCGACGGAGACGCCGCGCTGCTGATACAGCACGATCAACGGTGCGAATTGGTTGGCGCCCCAACCGATTGCCGCCACCGCAACGGCGGGCAGCAGCCAATCTTTCGAAATGGTTCTCCGAGTCATGCGACCAGCATCCGTCCGATGCCGGCGACGCACCAGTGACCGATATGACACAAACCGTACAATTTCGGTCATGGCCCACGTCGTTGCGATCGCGCTGAGTAATCAGGTGCCGATCTTCGAGCTCGCGGCACCCTGCGCGATCTTCGGCACCAACCGGTCGGACCTGTCCGAGGACTGGTACGAGCTGAGGGTGTGCAGCCCGTTCGAGGGCGCACGCGTGGATCGCTGGTTCACCGCGGCAACGCCCTTTACCTACGCGGACCTCGTCACCGCCGACACGGTCGTCGTCCCCGCCTGCCACGACGACGCCCTGGAACCGCCGCGCGAACTGGTGGACGCGATCCGGCTGGCGTCGCGGCGGGGCGCCCGGGTCGCGTCCATCTGTACCGGCGCCTTCGTGCTTGCGGCGGCCGGTCTCCTCGATGGCCGCCGCGCGGCGACCCACTGGATGCACGCGGGCACGCTGGCCGAGCGCTACCCACGAATCCGGGTCGACTCGGCGGCCCTGTACGTCGACGAGGGCGACGTCCTGACCTCGGCGGGAAAATCCGCCGGCACCGATCTGTGCCTGCACCTGGTGCGACGAGATTACGGCGCGACGGTCGCCAATCAGGTTGCGCGACGGCTGGTGGCGCCACCGCACCGCGAGGGGCACCAACGCCAGTACGTGAACCCGATACCCGAGAGCGTGAGCAATGACGTCGTCGGCGACACGATGGACTGGGTGCTGACGCATCTCGACGAACCCCTGACCGTCGAGGGACTCGCCCGGCGCTCCGGCGTGAGTGTGAGAACCCTTCACCGGCAACTCGTTACGCGGACCGGAAGCAAGCCCCTCGACTGGCTGAACGGCCAACGCGTACGCCGAGCCCAACAGCTCCTCGAAACCACCGACCTACCCATCGAGCGCATCGCCACAGACTGCGGCTTTGGCAGCGCCGCCACGCTGCGACGGCACTTCCGCGACACGCTCGCCACCACTCCGGACGCCTACCGCCGGACGTTCGGCACGGCAGTTCCCTGAAATTCGGAAAAACGCCGGTAGAGGCACGCCCGCAGCGATTTAATCAGTGTTTGGCGGGCATCGAGGTACAGGTGTGAGGAGGACCGACATGGCCGAGGCAAGGCACCTTCGAACGCGTTGCGCTATCGGGGCGTTCGCGCTCGCGTTGGCGGGATTGCCGGCGATCGCGATCGCGGCGCCGGCGATCAGCAGGGCCGACGATCCACCGCCGTGCGCGCCGGGGTGGGTGTGGAGCGTCGATATGAACCAATGCGTGTTCTGGGTTCCGGCCGCGAATGGGCCCGGGGGACCGGGTGGCCCTGGCGGACCGGGCGGACCGGGTGGCCCCGGCGGGCCCGGTTTACCGGGCAGCCCCGCCGGGCCGGGCGGTCCCGGCCGGCACTAGCCGGCCGGCGCTCGCGTGTGAGTCCTGGGCTTTTCTTGTGCATCCGGGGCGGGAAAACAGCCGAAATTGCGCCCCCAGCACACACGTAAAGCCGTCAGGGCACACCGATGCCCGCCTGCGAGCTCGGGCATGTCCATACTGGGCCGATGACGTCAGCTCAGCGCCGCGGGCTCAACAACGCGGTCACCCGGATGTGGAGTTTCCTCGCTCCGGCCTACGACCTCCCCTTTCTGCAGCGGTGGGTGTACCGTCCGCCCCACGACGAGGTGATCGCGCAGCTGCGCGCCCACAACTGTCGCAAGATCGTCGATGTCGCCTGCGGCACAGGCATTCTCAGCGATCGAATCGAGCGTGAACTGCATCCCGACGAGATCTACGGTGTCGACATGTCCGACGGCATGCTCGCCCAGGCGCGTGCCCGGTCCGACCGGGTGCAGTGGCGGCGCGGCCCGGCCGAGCAGCTGCCCTTTGCCGACGGTGCGCTCGACGCCGTCGTGACCACCTCGGCGTTTCACTTCTTCGACCAGCCGGCGGCGCTGCGGGAATTCCATCGCGTGCTGGCCCCCGGCGGTCTGGTGGCCGTCTCGGCCTTGAGCACTCGGCAACCGATGCTGCAGTCGGCCGCGACCAATCGGTGGAAACCGCAGCACAATGCGTCGCCGGGCGAGATGCGAAGCTTGTTCGAAGACGCCGGGTTCACGATCAGCGATCAGCACCGCATTCCGCGACCGGTTTGGACGCGGATCGTTTCGGACCTGATCACCGTCGGCACCAAGAGCCAACCCCGATGAAGTTCGCCTTCCCGCTGCCGCACATGCTGCGCCTCAAGGCGATCACCCAGCCCTGGGAAGCCGGCGTCTCCGGCGCCGATCAGACCCGGACGGCCAAGCGCGCCGAAGCGCTGGGCTACGACATGATCGCGATCCCCGAGCATTTCGTCATCCCCACCGACCACGTGGAACTGTCGGGCCCGCATTACCTTTCCTCGACCGTCGCGCAGGCCTACATCGCGGGCGCCACCGACAAGATCCGGCTGAACTCGTGTGTCACGATACTGCCGCTGCAGCATCCGATCGTGCTCGCCAAGGCGCTCGCGACGGCCGACTGGATGAGCGGCGGACGCATGATGGTGACGTTCGGAATCGGTTGGCTGGAACGCGAATTCGACCTCCTCGGAGTGCCCTTCCGCGAACGCGGCCGCGTCGCCGACGAATATCTCGAGGCGATCATCGAGCTGTGGACCAGTGACGCGCCCCGCTTCGAGGGCAATTACGTGTCGTTCCGGGACATGGCGTTCGAGCCCAAACCCGTTCAGAAACCGCACCTTCCGGTGTGGATCGGAGGCGACGCCGATGCCGCGCTGAAGCGCGCCGCGCGATTCGCCTCCGGTTGGTGGCCGTTCTTGACCCCGCCGGAAAAGATCGCCGAGCGGGTCGAGTTCATCAAGAGTCAACCCGCTTACGACGGTCGCCCGTTCGAGGTCATGCATGGGCTGGGTACGACGCGTGTCGGTGAGGGACACCGCGTCGTCAAGGACCCCGATTCCCGACCCGGGGGCGGCGCGCAGGAGATCGTCGACCGGCTGAATTGGCTCGCCGAGCAGGGCGTGACCTACAGCGCGGTGCCCGTTCCCCCGGTCCGCGGCGTCGACGAGTACCTCGACTACGCCCAGTGGGTCATCGAGGAGATCAAACCCAAAGTCGCCTGAGCGCAACCGAACCCGCCGATGCCCGCCCCACCGACCGGCGGGGCGGACATCGCGCGGGGTCACCTGTTACAGCGGAATCCAGACCCCGAAGAACCAGAACCCCCACTGGTTGAAGCCGGGGTCCCACACGGGTGTTTCGTTGTAGCCGTAGTAGTTGATGGGGCCGTATCCCCACGGCGCGCCGGGGGGAGGAAGTGGCCTATCCCATGCCGGCCGCGGTGGTGCACCGTATCCCCAAGGGCCGGGGCCGTCGCCCCACGGGGCGCCGTGGAAGTAGCCGCGCTGGGGATCGCCATGCCAGGGGCCACCCGGTCCGCCCGGCCCGCCCGGTCCGCCCGGTCCGCCCGGTCCGCCGGGATGGTCGGGCGGGGGTCCACCCGGACCGCCGGGCCCGCCGGGACCGCCGGGTCCACCGGGGTGACCGGGTCCGCCCGGAGGCCCACCAGGATTGCCGGGGCCACCCGGTCCGCCCGGGCCACCCGGGCCACCCGGTCCGCCCGGATCATTCGGTCCGGCCGGGCGGTGATCCCCCGGAGCCGGTCCACCGTGGCTACCGCCGGGACCCGGCGGCTGTCCCGGTGCGGCGAACGCCGAACCGGCACCGATGCCCAACGCAGCGGCGCCAAGGGCGCCGACGATCGTTCCCCCCGCAATAAATTGCTTCAGTTTCATTAGTCCTTCACCTATCCAAAAGTGAGTTCTAGAACCCCCCGACAACCCCCACGCTAGATAGTCCGTCTATGGATCCGCTGTGAGTGACCCAAGGGGAACTTCTGGCCGACGCCCCGGCGAAAACGGCGCCCAAGGCAAGGCTGGTCTACGTTTGGCAAGGCTATATTTGCTGTTCGGACGTGGTTTTGCTGTATATCGTTGCGGACGTGTCAACTACCTCCCATCCCGCCGAACCCCATGTGGGCTCGGTGTCGTCCAAGCTGAACTGGCTGCGCGCCGGCGTCCTGGGCGCCAACGACGGCATCGTGTCCACCGCCGGCATCGTCGTCGGCGTCGCGGCGGCCACCGCGCAACGCGGCCCGATCCTGACCGCCGGAATCGCCGGGCTGGCCGCGGGGGCCGTGTCGATGGCGTTGGGCGAATACGTCTCGGTCAGCACCCAGCGCGACACCGAGCAGGCGCTGTTGACCAAGGAAATGCAGGAGTTGCAAGACGATCCGGCGGCCGAATTGGACGAGCTTGCCGAGCTTTACGAAGCCAAGGGTCTGTCACCGGCAACCGCGCGAACCGTGGCCGAGGAGCTCACCGATCACAATCCCTTCGTCGCCCACGCCGAGGTCGAACTGGGTATCGATCCGGAGGAGCTGACCAATCCGTGGCAGGCGGCGCTGTCCTCGGCGCTGTCGTTCACGGTGGGCGCGTTGTTGCCGTTGATCGTGATCCTGGCGCCGCCGGCGGCATGGCGAATCCCGGCCACCGTCGTCGCGGTGCTGCTGGCCCTGGTGATCACCGGGGCGGTATCGGCGGGACTGGGCGGTGCGCCGCAGGGCCGGGCGGTGGCCCGCAACGTCATCGGCGGCGGGCTCGCCTTGGCGGTCACCTACGCGATCGGACACTTGGTGGGCGCCGCGATCGCGTGATCATCTCGGCGGCGGCCGCCACGCGCCGGGACTGGAAACAGAAACTGTAATATCAACAGTTGCCGTCCTGACCAGAAAGAGCCGTGCATTGACCGAAACGAAGATCGCGCCGGATGACGCTGAATCAGCCGCGCAGGAGCCATATTTTCGACGCGACAAAAACCGTTTCGTGCCAAATCAATTCGCGCGCGGTGGATGGGGTCCGTCCATCAGCGGCCACGTCGTCGGCGGCCTCCTCGGCTGGGCCGTCGAACG
This sequence comes from Mycobacterium sp. 1081908.1, assembly GCF_001673535.1. Taxonomy (GTDB): domain Bacteria; phylum Actinomycetota; class Actinomycetes; order Mycobacteriales; family Mycobacteriaceae; genus Mycobacterium. The sequence continues at coordinate 66,312 of NZ_LZLY01000104.1, forward strand.
CGCGGTCGACGACCCGGAATTCCAGCCCGCGCGGCTGACCGTCGACCTGCCCGCGCCGACCGCACTGGAACCGATCGAGGTGCACACACAGGTGCACCACGACCGTCGGCGATTGCGGCTCGTCGAGGCCGTCCTCACGCAGGGCGGCGCCCCCGTCGCACGCGCGAGCGCGCTGTTTCTGCGGCGCGGACCACAACCCGACGGGCACGTGTGGTCACCGCCGGTGCAGATGCCGCCGCTACCCATCGACGACGGCCCCGCGCCGTCGCTGTTCATGCGGACCTACGGCTGGGGCACCGAGATTCAGAATCCCGATCCCGAATGGACCAACATCGGTGGCGCGAAATACACCTGGCTGCATGACACGCATTCGCTGATCGACGGCGAACCGCTCAGCCCGTTCACCCGCGCCGCGATGTCCGGCGACATCACGGCCTCGCTCGCCAATTGGGGCACAAACGGTTTGCAGTTCATCAACGTCGACTACACCCTCACGCTCAGCCGGTTGCCGGAAGGGGCCCACATCGGCCTGGGCTCGCTCACCCATTACAGCGACGACGGCGTCGCCACCGGCTCGGCCGTCCTGGTGGACCGCAAGGGCCCGATCGGCAGCGCCGTGTCGGTCGCGATCGCACACTCCGGGTTCAAGCCGCCGACGGGATGACGGACGTCACCTATTGGCAGCTGATCGTCGACGCTGCGCGCCGGGGATCCGATCGGTCGCTGCTCGCCGACGAGTACGGACGCAGCCTCACGGCACGCGAGATCCATGACGCGGCGTGCGTGACGGCCGCCGCGTTGGCCGGACGGGGGATAGGCGCGGGAACCGTGGTGTCGTGGCAGCTGCCGACGACGCTCGAAACCGTGGTCGTCATGGCGGCGCTGGCCCGGCTCGGTGCGGTCCAAAACCCGATCATCCCGATACTTCGTGAGCACGAGGTCGGCTTCATCACCGCGCAGCTGTCATCGGAATTCCTTGTGGTACCCGAGTTTTGGCACGGATTCGACTACGGGGGGCTGGCGCGGGCCCTCGCCGCCGACCGGGGCTTCCAGGTCATCACCGTTGACCTGGCGACACCGCCGGCGGCCGGCGAGCTTCGGCTGGCCGTGGCGAGCGCCGATTCCCTCGGGCCGGCGCCTGCGCCTTTCGGCGGCACGCGATGGATCTACTACTCGTCGGGGACCACCGCGGCCCCCAAGGGGATTCGTCATACCGACGCATCGGTGATGGCGCCCGCCGCGGGACTGGCGGAAAGGATGGGAATCACCAGCAGCGACGTGGATCCCGTCGCCTTTCCCTTCGCGCACATCGGCGGTGCCGTGATGCTGGCCGCCGCGCTGTCGACCGGCATGCGGTTAGCGCTGTTCGAGGTGTTCGACCCCGCCACCACGCCGCTGTCCATCGCCGCGCACAACCCGACATTCCTGGGCATGGCGACCCCGTTCTTCCTGGCGTTCCTCGAGGCCCAGCGCAACCACGGCGACCGGCCGCTGTACCCCTTCGTGCGAGGCTGCCTGGCCGGCGGCGCGCCGATCACCGCCGAACTGGGACACCAGGTCCGGGACACGTTCGGGGTGCCCGGCATCGCGAACGCGTGGGGACTCACCGAATTTCCGGTGGCGACCTCGCCGCCACTGGCGGGGACGCCGGAGGTGCTCGACCACACCGTCGGCGCGCCGGGACCGGGTGTCAGCGTCCGCGTGGTCGACGACCGGGAAACCGAACTGCCCGCGGGCCGAGAGGGTGAGCTACGGCTCAAGGGACCGCAATGCTTTCTCGGCTACGCGGACGCCACGCTCGACACCGATGCGTTCGACGTCGACGGGTGGCTGCGCACAGGCGATCTCGGGCTGATCGACGCCGACGGCAACGTCCGCGTCACGGGCCGGATCAAGGATGCCATCATCCGCAACGCGGAGAACGTTTCGGCCCTGGAGGTCGAAAACGCGCTGGCCACCCATCCCGCCGTCGCCGACGTCGCGGTCATCGGAGTGCCCGACCCGCGCACCGGCGAGCGCGTCTGCGCCGTGGTGGTACCCACCGCAAATGACGACGTGTCGTTGGAATCCCTGGTGCGGCACTGCCATTCGCAAGGGTTGAGCCGCTACAAGCACCCCGAGCGCCTGGTGATCGTCGATGCGCTGCCGCGCAATCAATTCGGCAAGGTGATCAAGAAAGAGCTGCGCGAGGCTTTGGCCACCGGTCGTCTACGAAGCTGATAGCGCATGCGCTATCAAATTTTCGAGTCGGTTCACAACCCCTTGGGCGCGTCGCGGACCGCTTGCACCGCCGCCGCTTCGCCGTCGAACTCGACCCGCGCCTCGCGCCCGACGGCGAACAACAGCAGCTCCTCGGGCGGACCGGTCACCGCGACCGCCGGGCCGGAGCCCGCCGTCAGCACCGTCTTGCCCCCCGGCGTGCGCAGCGCGACCCGGCCCGGGACCTTCCCGAGCGTGACCCGGGCCATCAGCGACAGCGTGCGGCGCAGCGCCCGGCACATCCCCTGTTCCAGCACGCGGGGCTCCCAGGCCGGCTGCGCGCGTCGCACGTCCTCGTGGTGGATGAACATCTCGGCGACGTTGGCCACCGGATCGAGCAAGATGAACGGCGAGTAGACCGGCGGGCCGGACGCGATCTTGTTCACCAGCTCATCCCAGTCGTTCTTCGCGGCCACCTCGTCCTGCACCTTGGCGGTATGGGCGGCGAAGAACGGGATCATGATGCCCGGCGCGGCGTCGGGCCGGTACTCCCGGATAACCAGGTGCGCGGCCAGGTCTCGCGTCGTCCAGCCTTCACACAAGGTGGGCGCGTCGGGGCCGACGGCCCGCATCGTCTCGACGAGGGCGGCGCGTTCGCGTTGAGCAACGGACATGGGTTCAGGGTAGGGCCAGCCCGTGGGCGCGGACCATCCGCATCTCGGTAAATTTGCAGCGTCGTGTCCGGAAGGAAAGTGCAGGGAATGTCATGAACGCGCGTGTCGAGCAGCTGGAGTTTCAGGCCGAGGCCCGGCAACTGCTGGATTTGATGGTCCACTCGGTCTACTCCAACAAGGACTCGTTTCTGCGGGAGCTGATCTCGAACGCCTCCGATGCGCTGGACAAGCTGCGGCTGGAAGCGTTTCGCAACAAGGACCTCGACGTCGACACGTCTGACCTGCATATCGAGATCGACGTCGACAAAACCGCACGAACGCTAACCGTCCGCGACAACGGCATCGGGATGACGCGTGAGGAAGTGGTGGACCTGATCGGCACCCTGGCCAAGTCCGGCACCGCCGAGCTGCGCCAGCAGCTTCGGGAGGCCAAGAATGCGGCGGCCTCCGAGGAACTGATCGGCCAGTTCGGCATCGGCTTCTACTCGAGCTTCATGGTCGCCGACAAGGTCGAGCTGCTGACCCGCAAGGCCGGCGAGAGCGACGCCACCAGGTGGGAATCCAGCGGCGAGGGCACCTACACCATCGAATCCGTCGAAGACGCGCCGCAGGGAACCTCGGTCACCCTGCACCTCAAGCCCGAAGACGCCGAGGACGAGCTGCACGACTACACCGCGGAGTGGAAGATCAGGCACCTGGTCAAGCGGTACTCCGACTTCATCGCCTGGCCCATCCGGATGGAGGTGGAGCGACGCACCCCCGCGGAGGAAGACGGCGGCGAGGAGACCGTCACCCTCGAGACCGAGACCCTCAACTCGATGAAGGCGCTGTGGGCCAGGCCCAAGGAGGAGGTCTCCGCCGAGGAGTACAACGAGTTCTACAAGCACATCGCGCACGCGTGGGACGACCCGCTCGAGGTCATCGCGATGAAGGCCGAGGGCACCTTCGAGTACCAGGCGTTGCTGTTCATCCCGTCCCACGCCCCGTTCGACCTGTTCGATCGGGACTCCCACGTCGGGATCCAGTTGTACGTCAAGCGCGTGTTCATCATGGGCGACTGCGACGAGCTGCTGCCGAAATACCTGCGCTTCGTCAAGGGCGTCGTCGACGCACAAGACTTGTCGCTCAACGTGTCTCGCGAAATCCTGCAGCAGGACCGGCAGATCAAGGCGATCCGTCGCCGCCTGACCAAGAAGGTCCTTGCCACCATCAAGGAGCTGCAGTCCGAGCGGCCGGACGACTACCGCACCCTGTGGACCCAGTTCGGCAGGGCCATCAAGGAGGGATTGCTCTCCGACGCCGACAACAAGGAGATGCTGTTGCAGGTCTCCTCGTTCGCCTCCACCCACAGCGAGGAGGAGGCCACCACCCTGGCCGAGTACGTGGAGCGGATGAAGGAAGGTCAGCAACAGATCTTCTACGCCACCGGCGAGACGCGCCAGCAGCTGCTGAAGTCACCGCACCTGGAGGCGTTCAAGGCCAAGGGCTACGAGGTGCTGCTGCTGACCGATCCCGTCGACGAAGTCTGGGTGGGGGTGGTCGACGAGTTCGACGGCAAACCGCTGCAGTCGGTGGCCAGGGGCGAGGTGGACCTCGACTCCGAGGAGGGCAAGAGCGAGGCCGAGCGCGAGGAGCAGGAAAAAGAGTTCGCCGACCTGCTGACCTGGCTGAAGGAGACGCTGAGCGAGCACGTCAAGGACGTGCGGCTGTCGACGCGGCTGACCGAGTCGCCGGCCTGCCTGATCACCGACGCCTTCGGAATCACACCGACCCTCGCGCGCCTCTACCGCGCCACCGGGCAGGACGTTCCGGTGGGCAAGCGGATCCTCGAACTCAACCCGAATCATCCGCTCGTGACCGGGCTACGGGACGCCCACAAGGAGCGCGCCGACGATCAATCGGTCGCCGAGACCGCCGAATTGCTCTACGGCACAGCGCTTCTCGCCGAAGGCGGGGCGCTCGAGGATCCGGCGCGGTTCGCCGAGCTACTCGCGCAGCGATTGGCGCGCACGGTCTGAGCCCATTCGGCTGGCCGGGGCCTCACCAGGCGTTTTGCGCCTCAAGCACTAGCCAGCGGGCTCTCGATGCGATTGAATACCGCCTGGAAGGGATATTCACCTCGCATGGCCAAGTTCCGGATCATCGACCCACATGGCGGGATTGTGGCGACGAAGAACTTCGAGAGCGCCGACGCCGCATACGCGTGGTTCACCGACGCGGTCGCGGGCAGTACCGAGCTGGGCTGGCGCATGGAGGTCGACGACTCGGGACAGTGGGCATTCTTCGATGACACCGAGGGCTTCACCGCCCCGGCGAGCCGCCGCCCGTTCCGGCGCTGAATTTACCGGCGCGACATTTCCTGTGGGCTGTCGCGCAGGACGCGGTGCAGCAGTTCCCCCGTGCCCAGCAGGTGCTTGGTGACCAGCGATTGCGCGCGCTCGACGTCGCCTCGGCGCACGGCCCTGAGCAACGCCGCATGCTCTCGGTCGGACTCTCCCTTGTAGGACGGCAACCCGAACTTGAGCCGCAGGTAGCGCTCGCCGCGCTCGTGCAGCATGCCGATCAGCGCGAGAAGCTGTGGCCGCGCGGCCGGCTCGTAGAGGCTGATGTGAAAGGCCTCGTTGTGCGCAACGTAAAGGGACGGCTCGGTTTCGGCCGAGGCCGCCTTGCACAGCGCCTCGGCGTGGCCCAGCGTGGCCGGCGTGTGTGCGGGTATCGCCAGCCCGATGGCGAGGCTCTCGAGCGCGGCGCGCATCTCGTAGACTTCGCGGGCCTCGTCGGCCGACAGCGGGGCGACGGTCGCCCCCTTGTTCAGCTCCACCTTGGCCCAGCCTTCGCTTTCCAGCTGGCGCAGGGCCTCGCGAACCGGGATCGCGCTGACCGAGAAGTGCCGCGCGATGGCGTCCTGGCGCAGTGGCGCCCCCGGGGCGAGGGTGCCGTCGACGATCGCGGAACGCAGCGCGTTGGCGATCAACCGTGACGTGCTGCCCCGCTCGGCCAGCGAAAGCGCCGTGGGTAGCGCGCCCAACGCATTGTCCGGCGGAGGCCGACCTGTTACGCTCATCACTATATTATATACAATGTGATGTCGGACGGCTGATAGCGCCAAACCGGCTCGCGCCTATGCGAATTCCAATAGTCGTTCCACCCGTGTCAACGGAGGCCAGATGACGTCGACGACGCAGCCGGCAAGCCTCACCAGGCGTCGCACCCCGCTCAACCGTTCGCAGATCGCGGGGTTCTGGGGGGCGTGGACGGGCTGGACGCTCGACGGAATGGATTCGTTCATCTACGCGCTCGTGCTCGCGCCCGCGCTGACCGAGCTGCTGCCGCGTTCGGGTTTCGCCGCCACGTCGACCAATGTCGGTCTCGCGGGATCGATCCTGTTTGCCCTGTTCCTGGTGGGCTGGGGCCTGTCGTTCATCTGGGGGCCGATCGCCGACCGCTTCGGGCGCACCAAGGTGCTGGCCGCGACCATCCTTACCTTCGCCATCTTCACCGGGCTTTCGGCCGCGGCGCAAAACGTATGGGAGCTGGCCATTTTCCGCTTCATCGCGGGAGTGGGGATCGGCGGCGAATGGGCCCTGGCGGGGACCTACGTGGCCGAGGCGTGGCCCGAGGACCGCCGCAAGATGGGCGCGGGCTATCTGCAGACCGGCTATTACGCGGGATTCTTTCTGGCTGCCGCCTTGAACTACACCGTCGGGGTCCATTTCGGTTGGCGGGCAATGTTTCTGACGGGCGCGGTGCCGATCGTCGTCGCGATCCTGATCTTGACGCGGGTGAAGGAAACCGAAAAGTGGGAGAAGCTGGAGGCCCAACCCCCGGTCCGCGTGAACCCGCTGCGCGAGATTCTCGGCGCGCGGTACCGGCGTCGCACCTGGGTGGCGTGCGCGCTGTTGACCATCGCGATCGTGGGCCTGTGGGCCGGCGCCGTCTACGAGCCCACCGCGGTGATTCAGCTGGCGCAGCACGCCGGATTCGACAAGGCCGGCGCCACCAGAACCGCGTCCTGGGCCACCGGCCTGTTGTCCATCGGCACCATCCTGGGATGTCTCGTCGTGCCGCTGCTCTCCGAACGCATCGGGCGCCGAAAGACACTCGCGATTTACTTTGCGGGCATGGCCGTTTCGATCATCGGCAGTTTCGGTTGGGCGTTCTATATGCCCCACGGGCTCGCGCCCTTCATCGCCTGGCTGTTCGTGCTCGGGTTCTTCGGCGGCAACTTCGCCATTTTCAGCCTGTGGTTGCCCGAGCAGTTCGAGACGCGCGTGCGCGCGACCGCCTTCGCCTTCTGCACCTCGTTCGGCCGCTTCGTCGGCGCGGGGGTGAACTTCCTGCTCGGGGCGGCGGTGCTGCACCTACATACCCTCGGGCTACCCGTCGCCCTGACGGCCGTCGCGTTCGTGATCGGGCTCTTCGTCATCCCGCTCGCGCCCGAGACGCGGGGCGAGGCGCTGCCCCAGTAGGGCAGCCGAATTCAGTGGCACACCTCGCAGGCGATGCCGTCGCCGTCGCGATCAAGGGGGGCCCGATAACCCGGCTGTCCGATGTAAATCGGAGCCGCGCCGGCGGCGCACGCTGCCCTGCAATTGGGGTAGTAGACGTTTGACCCGGTTGTCGGGGCGGGCGACGGCGTGGTGGTTGACGGCGCCGCATGGGTAACGGATGCCAGGGCTGGCGTGCTTTGCTGCTGACAGCTCAGCTAACACCGCGAAGGATTACCAGGCGAACGTTTCGCCGAAATTCAGCGGCCGAGCTGGACGGCTTTGACGACCAGCAGCAGCGCGCCGACGACCAGGTAGCTGCGCAGGGCGATCATGCCGAGCCGGGTGCCGGGTGACCAGGTGACCGGTTCGAGCAAGGTAAGCGGCGGCATGCGCCAGGTGTTGCGGTCGACGGGGCGGGCCGGCGGCGTTGGGGCCGGTGGCGCGGGCTGGCCGCGGGCCATCCAGCGCAGCGTCGGCACCGCGGCGGCGGCGAGGACGACCAGCGCCAGGGAAAGGTACCCGGCGACGGCGACGACATCGATGTGCGGGAACAGGGTGGTGGCCATCAGGATCCCGGACAACAGCAACAGGATGCCGACGATCAGCCCGGCGACCCAGTTGAGCCAGCGCCGGTTGACCCAGGGGCCCAACACTTCCCGGTCGTTGCACAGCAACAGCAGGAACACGCTGGCGCTGGGCAACAGCAGGCCGGCCAGGGCCTGCACGGCGGTGGTGATCAAACCCAGTGGCGCGCCGGGGATGAGCACGATGGCCGCGGCCAGCGCCACCATCGCGGTGTAGGACAGGTAGAACTGCTTGGCGTCGGCGAAGCCGCGGTGCAGCGAATGCTTGAGGCCGAAGACGTCGCCGAACGCGTAACTGGTGGCCAGCGTCACGGCGGCCGCGCCGATGATCGACGCGTCCATCAGCACGATGGCGAAAAACGCGCCGAGCGTCGCGCTGTGCTGGCCGAGCAGGTGCGCGATGGCCCCGGCGTCGGAGAAGCCGCCCACGGTGTTGGTCGAGCGCGCCGCCCAATCGCCGGTCATCAACAATGCCGCGGCGCCGACGATCACGACGAACGCCCCGATCACCGTGTCGGCGCGCTCATAGGCCATGAACCGCGGCGTGATCCGTTTGTCGACGACATTGGACTGCTGAAAGAACAGCTGCCACGGCGCGACGGTGGTGCCGACGATGGCGATGATCAGCAGCACCGCGTCCGAACTCACGCCGCCCGAGATGCTTGGCACCACAAACGACTTCGCCGCGTGCGCCCACTGCGGGTGCGACATGAGCAGCATCGGGATCTGCAGCAGGGTCACGGCGATGAAGATGAACATGGCCCGCTCCCAGCGCCGGAAGCTGCCGCTGGCCATGATGGCGACCAGCGCCACCGCCGAGATCGGGACCACAACGTATTTGGACACCCCGATGTAGTCGGCGGCCAGGGAGATGCCGATGAACTCGGTGACGATCGTCAGGAAGTTGAGCAGGAACAGGTCGCCGACCGAGAACCAGCCCCAGCCGCGGCCGAAGCGTTCGTTGATCAGCCGGGCGTGGCCGACCCCGGTGACCGCGCCGAGCCGGACCACCATCTCCTGGTTGACGATCAGCACCGGGATGAGCAGCAGCAGCACCCACAACAGGGAATAGCCGTAGTTCTGGCCGGCCTGGGTGTAGGTGGCGACCCCGCCGGCGTCGTTGTCGCCGACCATCACGATGATCCCGGGGCCGACGATCGCCAGCAGCGTCAGCAGCCGGGTCTTCCACGTCCGCGAATGGTCCGTCTCGCCGAGTTTGACGCGCCCGAACGCCCCCTCGATATCGCCCAGGTGCGCGGCGTCGAGCACCGCGCTGACCGCAGCCGGCGCGGGGGTGGTCTCGTCGGCGCTGGATGTCACGGCGTCTCGGCTCCAGGGGCGTGGCTGTCGGCCGGTTGGGTGATTTCACGGAACGGACGCGGCGCGGGCTCGCGTCGGCGCCAGTCCTCGGGGATGGTCGCCTCCAGGACGTCGTCGACGGTGACCACCCCGAGCACGCGGTCCCCCTCGTCGACGACGGGGATGGAGTAGAGGTTGAAGTCGGCCATCAACAACGCAATGTCGGTCAGATCGGCGTCGGCGCTGACGCAAACCGGATCGGAATCCATCAGCGCCCCAACGCTTTCGGCGGCATCGGCCTGCAGCAGGGTGATCACCGATACCACGCCGGCCAGCCGTCCGCCCTCGTCCAGGATGTGCACCTTGATCAACGCCTCCGGCTGGACGGTGGACGCGGCGGCGATCAACGCCAGCGCCGAGCCCGCCGTCGCGGTGGTCGCGCAGGACACGAAGTCGACGTTCATCAACCCACCGGCGCTTTCGGGGTTGAACCCCATCAGCGTGATCACCTTGGTGCGCTGTGGGCCGGGCATGAGCTCCAGCACGCGGCGTCGCCGCGACTGGCGCAGGTCGGCGATCGCGTCGGCGGCGTCGTCGGCGCGCATCCGGCCCAACAGGGCGGCGACCTCGTCGTCGGGCATGCCGTCCAGCAGGCGGCTGGCCTTGTCGGGGTCCAGCTCCTCGAACACGTCGGCTTCCAATTCCGGGTCGCTGTGCACCCGGTCGAGAATTTCGCCGCCTTCGGCCTTGTCGGCCTCCTCGAGTAGATCGGCGATCTCGGCGGCTTTGAACTCGCCGAACCGGTCCGACAGCCGCCGCACGGCGTCGGAACCGCCATGGCCGATCAGCGGTTCGAAGGCCTTCCAATCGCGGGCCGCATGTCCGCCGGAATGCTTGATCAGCCCGAACAACGTCGGTGGCCGCCGGGTGTCCAGCCGCGCGACGACCCACCCGGCGCCGGTGTCCTCGAGCTCGACGTCGTACGCGCGCACCAACTCCGCGGCGGCCACATCGATCAGCCGGTGGCCTAACACGTCGGCGCGCAGCAGCACCTCACCATCGCGGCGTTCGAAGCCGCGGAGGTCAACTTTGTTCTTGGTCAGGACGATTCGTTTCGGGGCGAACTCCTCGATGGTCCTGGTGCCGACGAACACCCGGCGCCCGCCGACCCCGGCCACAATCCCGGTCACCGCCGGATAGTCGTCCGCCCCCCGCAGTCGCACGATCACGTCCTCGACGCGGCCCACGGCCTCACCGGCGCGCGCCACCACCGGCGCACGCAGCAGCTCGGAGAGATGGATCACCGGCAGCCCACCGCGGGGCCTCGCGGTTTCCGATGTGCTCACTTGTCCTCCTCAACGCGGTGCGACAGTCGCCCGTATGACATCTGCGGGTACGGCTTACAACCAGGTTCGGTGATGGCGCAAGTATCACGGCTTGACCGGTTCGGCCGCCAGAGCGTACGCCGCCGCCGCGTGGGATCGCTACGGCCAACAGGTAAACGGTCGGTGGCCATCGGTCCGCGCAGCCCACGCGTCGGCCATTCAGGGGTGGCTTGCGGGTGGGGCATACGACAGCGTTTCGCTGGCACACTGGGGTGTGCCCGAAATCGCGTTCGACTCCGTGTCCCCAATCGTGCCGGTCCTAGACCTGGACGTCGCGCTCGAGCGCTATCGCAGACTCGGCTTCGACGCGCGCGCCTACGAGGGCCCGGAGCGCTACGGGTTCGTCGACCGCGGATCGGTCTCGATCCACCTCACCGAGTGGGCCGAACACGATCCTCTCCGCACGGCCGCGAGTGTGTACCTGTACGTCAGTGACGCCGACGCGGTGTACGCGGAATGGAAGGCGCTGGAGCGCCTCGAAGGCCGCTTGATCTCTCCGAACGACACACCCTACGGCTTACGGGAATTCGTCTACGTCGATCCCGACGGCACCGCGCATCGTGTCGGCTCGCCGCGGGGCTAGAAGGCGATACTGTATCCACGGTTCGTGGCTTTACAGGATAAGGCAGGCATGCGGTGACCGAGACGAAGATCGTGCCCGACGACGTCGGCGAGGCGGGGACGACACCGTACTTCGTCCGTGACGGAAGCCATTACGTGCCAACCCAAATCGCGCGCGGAGGCTGGGGCCCGATCACATCTCCGATGGCCATCGTCAACGCCGCCGCAACCGCGAGCAGGGCCGCGATGTCGGCCTTTGCCGCTAAAACCTCCTGCGCGATGGATGCGTTTACGCCGCAACGATCTCAACTGCCACAACGGTTTCCGCGTCAGAGGACAGAAAGTTTGCCCGCCTCGGAGCGACACCTCGGGCGACCAGGCGGGACGCCGCCAACTAAAGGTTGTCGCTCGGAGGTGGACACAAGCGGCACCGCCGCGGCCAGCGACCCATGTGGCGCATGTGACACGCTAGCTGTTGCGCCGGATTTTCAGCACGGTGGTGATCATCGGAAGCTGCAGCGGCAGCCGAGCAAGGGCGGCGACTCGCATCGGCCACGGCTTGCCCCACCACAACCGGACCATGTTGACGTTGGCCGGGAACACCGCGACGAACAGCAGGGCGGCCGCCAGCGCCGCAAATCGCCGGGTGCGGCGCGGCAACAGCAGGGCGCCGATCGACACCTCGGCGGCTCCCGACACGTAGGTGTACAGCCGCGCGTCTCCGGGCAACTCCGCGGGAACGATCCCGTCGAACGGTTTGGGTGCCAGGAAGTGGAGGGTGCCGATGCCCATCAGCATCGCACCGACGCGATACGCGGCCGTCTGGGTGGTGTCACGCCGAGCTCCGGGTCTGGTCATCGACCCATTGTGTCCTGCCGGCCGTGGAAGCTCATGACTCGCACAGCGACCACGGCCCAGCGCCTCGAAACTGTAGTGAAATCCCTGATGCGCTGGGCTGGCCTGCTCAATAGCGTCCGATCTGCTGACAGTGGACTCGAAAGGACCTCTCATGCCCAGGCTCATGGTCATTAGGAAAGGCGCAGCGGTCATAGCGGCGCTGATTGGGGTTGCCGGGACATCGCTGCTGCCGGTCGCGTCCGCGGACACGCTGTCCAATGGGCTCACTGTGACCTGCAAGCCAGACAGCGACGTCCACGTGACCTGCATCATTGGCGGCTGCGAGCGAGTGAACGGCGATTACGTCATCGACGCGGTGCACGTGAGGATCGAAGACGGGAACCAACAGGAATACCCATTCAAGTGCATCAACGGTCAGACGGCCAGGGTCGGCTACGACGTATACGCAACCGGCTCCCACGCCGCGGACCGCAAGATCAGCGTCCAGGGCTGCCGCAAACAGACCCTTTCGGGGGACTGGTGCGGCCCCTGGGCGGACTACAACTACACGAGTGCGCCCAAACCTGCCGCACCTGCCCCGGCCCCTGCGCCAGCGCCAGACGCAAACAGGCCCGTCCATTGCACAGCGGGCTACAACCTGCCCCCGGGCTCGGATTGCTCCAAGACTCCCAATCCCAATCCGCCTGCGGCACCGGCGCCGGTGACCAACGCGATCGGGTTGTCGTTCGGTCCTGTGAGTGGCAATGGCGTTACCGGCAAGAGCATCACCGCGACGGTGACGAACTCATCGGCACTGACGGCGAAGTGCACCTATGACTCGACCCCGGGCGGCAATCACCAGGACTTCACCGTTGGGCCTAAGCAGCCTGGGCAGCTGGTCTTTAATGGCTTCGGGCTTCCGGTCAGGTACCACGTAACAGTCTCGTGCCACGACGCCAGCGGTAAGCAGACTCAGGAAATCGGTCACGCGGAGACGGATGTGACGTTCTAGGCGCCACCGGAAAGAGCTTGATTGGCTGGCCAATAGACGCTGCCCGCAGCCTGAACGTAGGCCGTTACTATTGCCCATACGGTATTTGATACGATTCGCCTCGCGGCGTCTGACCGCGCCTTTCGCCCGTGCTGCCGACCGCAGCCAGACATTTCGAGGTTGAGAACATGGCTACACCCGTCATCGTCGGAGCAGTCAGGACCGCGATCGGGCGCTCCTTCAAGGGGACGCTCGTCAACACGCCGCCAGAGACGCTCGTCACCACGGTGCTCCCCGAGGTGGTGCGTCGGTCCGGTGTCGACCCGTCGGTCATCGACGACATCATCTTCGCCGAATCGCATTACGGTGGAGGGGATCTGGCGCGTTATGCGGCCGCCGCGACCGGCATGGAGGACATTCCCGGCCAGGCGGTGAACCGGCACTGCGCGGGCAGCCTCACCGCCATCGGCAACGCCGCGGCCCAGATCGGCTCCGGGATGGAGCGGGTGCTCATCGCGGGCGGGGTGCAGTCGCTGTCGATGACGCCGCTGATGAACCAGCGGATTCCGGGTCCCGAGCTGAAGTTCGAGGAGCGCTGGCTGCCGCCCACCCACGTCGAGACCCCGGACGCGCCCACCAAGGACATGTCGATCACGGTGGGCTGGAACACCGCCCAGACGGTCGGCATCACCCGCGAGGAGATGGACGCCTGGGCCGCCCGGTCGCATCAGCGCGCCATCGCGGCCATCGACGCGGGCAAATTCGTCGACGAGATCGTTCCGCTGAAGATCACCCAGCTGGACGGGTCGGTGACTGACTTCTCGGTCGACGAGCATCCGCGTCGTGACACCACCGTAGAGAAACTCGCCGCGCTCAAGGTGCTACACCCCGAGATCGAGGGGTTCTCCATCACGGCGGGCAACAGCAGCGGCACCAACGACGCCGCCGCAGCGGTCGCCCTCGTCGACCGCGAGTACGCGGAAGCGGAAAAGCTCAACGTGATGGGCACGGTCAAGGCTTGGGCCGCCGTGGGCGTGCCGCCCCGGGACTGCGGTCTGGGCGCCGTCAAGGTGATCGGGAAGGTGCTCCAGCGCGCCGGCCTATCGGTCGGCGATGTGGCGCTGTGGGAGATCAACGAGGCGTTCGCCTCGGTGCCGATCGCGGCATGCCGCGAGTACGGCATCGACGACGAAAAGGTCAATTTCTCCGGAAGTGGCTGCAGCCTGGGCCATCCCATCGCGGCATCGGGTGCGCGCATGGTCACCACGTTGACCTACGAGCTGGCCCGCCGCGGCGGTGGCATCGGCGTCGCCGCCATGTGCGCCGGCGGTGGCCAGGGCGGGGCGGTCGTCATCGAGGTCTGAGCTGCCGTCTCTAATTGCAGAACGTATAGCCGATGAATTGGGTGTCGCGACCGTTGCCGACGGCGTAGTTCACGTAGTGCACCGCCGGCATTCCGTTGTACTGAGTGGTCATTTTCTGCGCGGTGGGCGGCGGGACATCCTTGGGGAACGCCAGGATCATGTCGGCGAAAATCCTGAGCCCGACCTGGCAGATGGCATCCGGACGCGGCGGCTGCGGATTCCACGCATGCACGACGACCGGATCGGTGAGTTGATAGCCGGCCGCGCAATTCGGATCGCACATTTTGAAGACGGCGGTGCCGGTCCCGTCGGCTCCCTGTGATCCCCACGAGCTCCACGACATGTCTTGCAGCGCAACGGCTACGCTCGCGCAGCCCAGGACATTGAGTTTCTTTGGACGCTCGGCCGGTTGAACCGCTGGGTTGTAGCAGGCCGGAATGGCGAAGCTGGTCGGCGGCGCGGGCTGGGTGGTCGGCGGCGCGGCGCCATTCTGGTCCTTCGTCAGCTTGATCCCGACGAAGCCGAGCCCACCAATCAGCAGAACGGCCAGCACCGCACCGATCACGGTCTTGCGCCCCCGCGGAATCCGCCGCGGCCGGCTCGATGAAGAGACGTTGCCGCTCACGTTCACCAGGTTATGGCAGAAACGTCGCCCCCGGGGTGGCGGGCGCCGCACTAATCGCGGCACGGTAAGTTTGGTAAGTCCGACCAACATATTGAGGATAGCGATGATCTCCGGAGTGACCGATGAATGACCACGGGCTGGCCGCGCGGTTGGCCACCGAGGCTGGGCGGCTGCTGCTCGGAGTGCGTGACGAATTCGCCGATGCCGATGCCAGCGAGCGGAAAGCCGCGGGGGACAAGCGATCCCACGACTTTCTCATGGCAGCGCTCGCGAACGAGCGCCCCGACGACGCGGTGCTATCCGAGGAGGGCGCCGACGATCCGGTGCGGCTGCGCTCGCAGCGGGTGTGGATTGTCGATCCTCTCGACGGCACGCGGGAATTCTCCGAGCTCGGCCGCGACGACTGGGCGGTGCACGTGGCGCTGTGGCAGGAGGGTGAACTCGTTGCCGGAGCGGTGGCGCTACCGGCGCAGGGCATCACCTTGGCCACACCGGACGTGGCCGCGCCTCCCGCCGCACCGAGCAAGCCGCGAATCGTGGTATCACGCACCCGGCCCCCCGCGATTGCGTTGGCCGTTCGCGATGCCCTGGATGGCGTCTTGGTGGAAATGGGTTCGGCCGGAGCCAAGGTGGCGTCGATCGTGCAGGGCTTGTCCGACGTCTACGTCCACGCCGGTGGGCAGTTCGAATGGGACTCGGCCGCCCCGGTGGCGGTGGCCCGGGCCGCGGGCTTGCACGCCTCTCGCATCGACGGTTCGCCATTGGCCTACAACCAGCCGGACCCGAAGCTGCCGGACCTGGTGGTGTGCCGTCCCGAGCTTGCCGCCGCCGTGCTCGCGGTCACCGGCTGACGTCCAAGCCTCCCTCACGAGTGTGGAGGGCAGGCGAAACTGTAGTGAAACCCCTGATGTGGCGGGTGCTCGCGGACCATAGCGTCGGATCTCGTAACGCTTAGTCGCCGGAGAGGAATCCGAACGTGTTCAGGGGTCAGGTCGTGACGGCCGCTCTGTCGTCGTCTGCCATCATCAGCGCGATTGCGGTCGGGATTCCGGCGCTGGCGCCCGCGGACGAGGGATGCCCCAACAACCTCGTCCCACGCAACGCGCGTCCGGGTGATCAAGTATGCGTTACCAAGCAAGTCGCTGCTGAGATCGCACAGGAGAATGCCAACGCGCCTAACCT
The DNA here is from genome assembly GCF_001673535.1 of Mycobacterium sp. 1081908.1. Taxonomy (GTDB): domain Bacteria; phylum Actinomycetota; class Actinomycetes; order Mycobacteriales; family Mycobacteriaceae; genus Mycobacterium. Next base: position 82,503 of record NZ_LZLY01000104.1, read on the forward strand.
CCGCGAGCCGAAGGGTGGTGCGTACGGGCCCCAGACCTGCCAGCCCGGTTACGTCTGGCGCGAAGCGTTCGACGGGGATGCGGTGTGCGTTGTTCCGCAGCGCCGTCAAGAAACCTGGAACGAGAACGCCGGTGCGGGGTTCGGCCCAACTGGTGGGGCTCCGTATGCCAAACCACCGGGTATCAGCGTCCCCGTCGTTCCCATTCCGGGAGGACCGAGCCAGCCGATAGGCACGCCGCCCCTGCCGACGCCGGGGGCTCCACCGCCTGGGTTGCCGGGGCAATCACATCCGCCGCCACCCGGAGGAACCACCTCGGGTGCTCCGCCGAACAACGTAACTACGGCGCGCCCGACGCCCGGCGTCACGACGCCCTTGCCGAGTCCCAAGGCGACGACTTCCCAACCGCTACCGTCGCCAACGAAGAAGCCGTGCGATCCCAAGGTAGACATATGCGTAAGCTAGCGATCCGGTGAAATGCAGTGGGCCATAGAAGAATTGGCTCGTGCCTTGCGATCGGGCTATTGGCTACGGTCTGCACCGTCGTAGGGTATTTGCGGGGCGGGGCACCGGGTGACTATAGCCTGATCTCGACGTCCGCCCCACCGGCGCCGCCCGCGATTCCGTTGACACCGAACGGCCAAGGATACGTGCGGGTGGCGACCAAGTCGGGATCGACTAGCTGCTCGATCAACGCGGAACTGGTTGCCTGTCAGACCGCGGCGAACAATTGGCCCACCACCCCTGGTGGGCGGCATTACCACGCCGTCAGTGTCGCAGCGGACGGCCAATTACACTGGGTCGAAGCCGATCTCGGTGCGCTCGAGGGTCGTGTCACGCTTGAATTTCAAACCTATACCGCACAAGGCTGGACGATCGTCGCCACTCCAGACAGCACGCGGTTCACCAATGATCGCAGCGGTCATGGCATGTCGGTTGGCGATCAAAGTGTGGCCTCGTTCTGAAGATTCAGCAACCGCGTGAAAGTAACGTCACTACAAACGTTAGGAGTCCTGATGCAGACGAAGGTCAAGCATCTGGTGGTCGTGACGGCCCTCAGCTGTACGGTGGCAAGCTGCCAATCACACGCGAGTACCCCCAGCGGCCGGCAAGGCGATGCGGCCGGTGCAGCCTCGAGCGCAAGCAAACCGATCGACGCATGCTCCATGCTGTCACCGCAAGACATTTCGGCAATCCTGGGCGTCACCGTCCAAGGCAAATCGACCGGCAAGGACCCTGAGATGGCCGGTTGTTCCTGGGATAATCCCGCGACTCTCGAATCCGTGTCGATCACGATCAGCAATCCAGGCACGGCACGCAACAACAAATTGCCTCCACCGGAGCCCGGCTTCCCCGATCCGTCAAAACCGGGACCCGATGGCATGCGTCTGCTGGGCGGCGGCCAAGTCGAGTTCGCCGCTGGCAATAGAGTCAATACTGTTCAGGTTGCGGTGCTGAAACTCTCGCCAGACCAGGCTAATTCGGCTGCCATCAACCTCGCCCGAAGGATCGCTCCCCAGGTACCGCAGTAAGAACGGTTGCGCCGAACTTGGGCAATCACTCGCCCGTGGCCGACCATCCGATAACGGCGCTGATCCGCTCGGCGGGAGCCCCGGCGTCGACGCACAGCTGTGCGACCGTTTCTGCCGATTCGGCGGCGAAGACGCCGAAGGCGTAGCCATCTGCCGGGACGGCCAGCGCCATCAGCAATCGAACCCGCGTACCGCGCGCCGAGATGGAGGCGGCGCCGTCGTTGAGACGCCCCGCCGTCTCGCCGATGGAACATGCCGGTGCCTGGGGCCCGTACCACTCGACGAGGAAGCGCTCAACATTCGCCGCGTCAGGACCCATTGGCCCAAGCTATCCAGCGTCGGCGCGGCTGGCATCAGGGGTTTTCCTACTGTTTGGGCGATTCCGCATTTGTGGATCCTTCGATGCCCGACGCAGACGATTCGCTACCGGCCCGGAAGCCTTGCTACATCAGGGATTACGGTGCATGACGTCGACGGCCTTTGGGGTGCCGTGAACTTAGGGCATTTGGTAGGCGCACCTGCCGGGCTTGTGCTCGGTGAGCGGGACGGGCTTGCCATCCACCTGGATCGCGCAGTCGTGAGTACCGTGGTGGTCGGTGTAGTTCAACGCCAGGAGTTTGCTCCCCGTCACCTGCACCGTCTGCGACCACGGTGTCGGAACCCACGTGGTTGTGCTGGCCGGATAGACCGGGGTTCCCGGGTCGGGGATGACCGAGAAGACGTCGCCGCCGCCGAGGACCTGATAGGTGACGGTGTGGGCGCCGGGCCCATTCTGCGGCTGGAGGCCACCGGTGGCCCCGACGCCGGCATTTGCATTTTCCTGCCACGTTTCTTGCCGTCGCTGCGGACTGACACACACCGCATCGCCGTCGTAGCCCTCGCGCCACACCAAGCCCGAGACGCACGTCTTCGGCCCATAGGCGCCGCCGCCGGCATACCCCTGACCTCGCGCAGCGGCGGCGTTCTCGCTTTGCACTTCTTGAGCGATATTGGGCGGCACACAAACGTTGTCGCCGGGCCGGGTCAGTCGCGGAACCTCACCGCGGACGTTGCCGGGAATGCAACCGCCATCAGCCGAGGCGGGAGGTGACGCGGCCAAACCGCCGGCGACAATGAGCGCAGTCGCACACATCTGCAACGTAGCTGAGGGCCACTTCGCGTGGCGGATAATCCGAGCAGCATGCCGCGAGCTGCGATTGAGGCTCGCCGCGCGCGCTGGTCCTGAAGAAGCGGGACTGGGCATGGAAGGTCTCCTCTGGAATTCCCGATCACTGCTCAAGGCGATGGCGGCGCTTGGGTTATACCTGACACTGACCGTAGAAGCGACGGAGTGTCATTGCATCAGGGAAACCCCTACAGTTTCAGTACGTCCGCGGCTCGATGTGAGGGAGCCTCAGGCTCACCGCAATAGCATCCGTTGGGCTGCAACTTCTTTAAGGACCACCGACCGGTTTTCTACTGTTTGGGTGATTCGGATTCGTGGGTGGGCGAAAGCGCTCGGTAGAGCTCCATGCGGGAGCGGATGTTGAGTTTGCGGTAGATGCGGCTGAGGTTGACTTCGACGGTTTTGGGGCTGATGAACAGTGTGACGGCGATGTCTCGGTTGGTCATGCCCGTCACGGCCAGCTCGGCGACGCGTTGCTCGGAGGGAGTAAGTCCTTCGGCGCGCTGCCTGCCGGACATGCCTCGTGCCAGTTCGGCTTTGACGCGGTCGGCCCATAGCCTGGTTCCGAGTTCTTCGAAGGTTTGCAGTGAATCGCGCAATGTGGCCGCCGCAGAGTCGCGGTGGCGCTGACGTCGTTGGAGCTGGCCGAGCAAAAATTGAGTGCGCGCCCGTTCAAACGGCATGGGCAGCCGTTCGTGTTCGGTCATGGCGCGCTCGGCGGTCGCGGTCGCCGCCGGCAGGTCGCCGCGACTTGCCTGCAGCATCGCCCGGCAGCGCGCGCCGACGGCCAGCATCCACGCGCGGTCCAGCCGGCTGCCGTTGCGTTCGAGGGCCTCTACCAACGGCTCGGCGTCATCGAAGCGGCCCAAACCGATCAGAGCCTCCACGGCGTCGGGCACAAATCCCGCGACGTAGATCTCCGTCCCTCCCAAAGCCGAATGGAGACGGGCCAGGAGAGGTTCCAGCGTAGTCAGCGCGATTTCGTAGTTGCAGAGCGATACTTCTAGAAAACCTAACGCGGAAATTTGCCAGACCGACAAGCGGTACATGCCACACCGCTGGCTTACTGGAAGTGCCGCGCCGATGTCACTACGGGCGGCGTCCTCGTCACCGACGTAGGCGGCGAGGAGTCCTCTGATCGTTTGGGCCACGACGATCGGGATGTCGCCACCCACTTGCAGCGCCCGGTCCATCGCGTCCTCGGCGATAACGGTCGCTTCGTGAAAGTTGCCCCTCCACATCTCGACCAAGGCGCTGAAGAACGTGACGTATGGCAGGTCGCCTTCTTCGCCACGAACACCGCAGCGTTGCCGGATGGACATCAAATGTTGGGCGGCTTCGTCGAGCCGACCCGTGAAACTCAGCAGAAGGGCATGTTGCATGCTCGGCCTACACATCAGTGGGATATCGGCGTCGGGGTCCTCGGCTTCGAGCGCCCGTCGCAGCCCGCCCTCGTCAACGCCGTCACCGTGCATGAAGGCCAACATGACCAGCATGCTGAGCGCGTGGCTCATCGGCTGCGGCTGCCCGAGTTCGGCGGCATGCTGCACGGCGTTCTGTGCACTCTTTATCGCGCTACGGAGGTCACCGGAGTCGAACAGCGTAAACGATAGGATGATCGAAATCTGAACCCGCTGTGCAAGCTGATCGCCCACTTCCGCCAGGGCGCGGTCGAACAACGCGGCGGCCTCGGCGTGACTGTCGTTGCAGAGGCGTACTACACCGAGCAAGTAAAACGCCTCTGCTCGCAGAACGCCGGGCGAGAGCTGGGAGATGGTTTGTTCAAGCGCCTTTCGGGCTCTTGCCGGGTCTCCGGCAGCGAAGTGGTGAGCGGCCGATTGGATCCAACGCTCCGGAGTATCGGCCCCGAGGCCGATCGCTAACTCCAGGAGCTCAGCGGCGGCGGCGGGGGCTCCCCTGCCGCGGGCGATCTCTGCTGCCGTGTCAAGAGCCTCTACCGTTTGAGATTCGCCGGTTGCATCGGATAGGGCGAGGTGACGAGCACGCAGTTCGGGTTCGGAGACGAGCTCGGCCAGCCGGCGGTGCATCACGCGGCGGCGTATCGGCGCTGCACCGCTGTACACACCATGCGCCAGAATCGGGTGGGTGAACCGAACGCGGTTGCCATCGACAGCCACCACTGCGTGAGCTTCGGCCTCGCCGAGCAACTCCACGACCCGATCTGGCGCGGTGCCGACCGCTTGGGCGACCATCTGCACTGTCGGATCGGGGAGGCTGGCGATGGCAAGCAGCGCATCTTCAGCGCCCGCGCCGGCGCGGCCGATTCGTGAGGCTACGAGGTCGCTGAGGCTATTCGGCAAGCTCAACTCGGTTGTGCGACGATCAGTTTCGATTTCGCGCGCCAGCTCCAACGCGAAGAATGGATTTCCGCCCGAAATTTCATGAACGCGTAACAACATGGGCCGGGCAAGTGAGCTACCCAGTCGATCCGCGAGCAGTTGGTGTAGTTGGCCAACTGTCAATGGTTGCAGTTGGATTCGCTGCACGGCGTCGGGGCTGGGAAGCTGCGGTCGCAATGCTGGTTCTTCGGTACGTGTCGTACACAATAAGGCTGCGCCGGGGGGAAGTCTTCGCGCGGCGAACGACACCGCATTGGCGCTGGAGGTATCCAGCCATTGAAGGTCGTCGATGGCGATCACCAGTGGGTCCTGAGTCGCGAGCCGGGTGATTACAGCGAGGAATGCCGCAGCTACTGCACGCGCATCAGTGTTGTGCGTGCCGTCTCGGTTGCGGAGCAGGGCGGCGTCCAAGCCGTGTTGCTGTGGTGCGGGCAGGTCCGCCCAGATGGAGGTGTCGACACGGCTGAGCAGGTCTGCCAGCGCACTGTAGGCCAGTACCGATTCGGCGGCCGCCGCTCGACTGGCCAGCACGCGGAAACCCCGCTCGCCGGCCTGGGCAACCGCGTCCAGCCAAAGTGTCGTTTTGCCGATACCAGCTTCGCCCTCGATGACCAGGGCAGACGGCTCGCGGAGCGCCGAGTCAAGGAAGTCGGCGAGGGCCCGCTCCTCTGCCTGTCGGCTGACGATTCGCTCCACCATTTCCTACTGTCTGGGTGGTTCGGATTCGCCGCTGGGCTCAAGTGCTCGGTAGAGCTCCATGCGGGAGCGGATGTTGAGCTTGCGGTAGATGCGGCTGAGGTTGACTTCGACGGTCTTGGGGCTGATGAATAACGCTGCGGCGATGTCTCGGTTGGTCATGCCCGATACCGCCAGCTCGGCGACGCGCTGTTCGGATGGGGTAAGTCCCTCGGCGCGACGGCGGCCCGAGATGCCTCTGGCCATTTCGGCTTTGACGCGATCGGCCCACAACGTGGTGCCGAGCCGCTCGAAGGTATCCATCGCCGCGCGCAGTGTGGTTGTCGCAGCGTCGCGGTGGCGTTGCCGACGTTGCAGCTGACCGAGCAGCAGCTGTGTTCGGGCCCGCTCGAATGGCATCGGAAGGCGGTCGTGTTCGCTCATTGCGCGCTCGGCCGTCGTGGTGGCTGCGATGAGCTCGCCGCGTGCGGCGAGCAGCATGGCGCGACAACGCGCGCCCGCTGCGAGCATCCAGGCGCGGTCGAGTCGACGCCCGTTGCGCTCCAGAGCTTCGATCAGTGGCTCGGCGTCGTCGAGATGGCCCAGGTTGATCATCGCCTCGACGGCATCGGGTACGGAGGAGGCCGCAACGATCTCAGTCGAATCCGGCGCCGCCCAAAAATCGGAGAGCAGCGGCTGCAGAGTGTCAAGCGCCGCTTGGGAATTGCCCAGTGATAGCTCCAGAAACCCCAACGCCGTGATGGCCCACCGGACCAGCCGGAACGTACCGCTGCGTTGGCTGGCTGCCAGCGCGTCCGCGACGTCGCGCCGGACCTCGGGCTCGCGCCCGGCATAAGCGCCGAGCCACCCGCGGGCGATCAGGGCGGATATGACCGCCACATCGCGGCCGACTTGCAGCCCAATCTCCATGGTGTCTTCGGCCGCTAGATTGGCGTCGACGAAGTTGCCGAGCCAGCATTCGACAAGGACACGGTGGAAGGTAACAATGCTCAATTCGCCTTCATCGCCGTTTTCCATGGCATCTCGCCGAATTGACCGCATTTCCGAACTGGCCCGTTCGAGCTGCCCGGTGAAAGCGAGCAGCAGCGCGTTGTGAACTTTAGGCCGGAAAGGTATCGGCGCGTAGAACTCGTTGTCGGCCAACTCAAGTGCGGTTTGCATGCTGGCCTCATCGAAGCCATCGCCGCGAAGGAAGTCCATCAGAACACGCATGCTCAGCGCCTGGCTCAGGGGATGCGATTCCCCAAGCCCCTCGGCGCACGCGACGGCATCATGGGCAGTAGCCACAGCTTCGTCGAGGCGACCCGCGTTGAACAGCGCCCATGACAACATGACTAATACGGGGACCCGCAAATTGAGTTCGTCGCCCACTTCGCTGAGTGCGCGTTGTAACAAATCGGCCGCCTCGAGGTAGCCCTCGTCGTACAGGCGCACAACGGCGAGCAAACTGACTGCTTCGGCCCGCAGGGTTCCGGGCGCCAGTCGTTGGACGCACTGTTCGAGGAGCTGCCGGGCGCGTTGGTGATCGCCGGCGAAGAAATAGCTATGGGCACAACGGATCCGGCGCTCGGGCGTGTCTCCCTCCAGGCTGATTGCCAGTTCAAGCAGTTCGGCTGCCGCGGCGGGAGCTCCCCGACTGCGGGCGATGTCTGCGGCGGTGTCGAGGGCTTCCATGGTTTGCGGTTCGCCGACGGTGTCAGACAGGGCGAGGTGCCGCGCCCGCAGTTCGGGTTCGGTGACGAGTTCGGCCAGGCGGCGGTGCATTGCGCGGCGGCGGCGCGGCGCTGCACCGCTATACACGCCATGGGCGAGTATCGGATGGGTGAATCGCAGGCGGTTGCCGTCGATAGCTACTACCCCCTGGGTTTCGGCCTCGCCGAGCAAATCCACGACGCGATCCGACGCGGTGCCGATTGCTTGGGCGACCACCTGCACGGTGGGGTCCGGAAGGCTGGCCATCGCGAGCAGCGCGTCTTCAGCGTCAGCGCCGGCCCGACCGATTCGCGAGCTCACCAGGTCGCCGAGGCTACTCGGCAAGCTCAACTCAGTGGTGCGACCGTCAGTTTCGATTTCGCGAGCCAGTTCCAATCCGAAAAACGGGTTTCCGCCAGAGATTTCGTGAACTCGCAGTAATAGGGGACGGGCCAGCGAGCTACCCAACCGAAGCATAAGGAGCTGGTGTAGTTCGCCGACTGTCAACGGCTGCAGTCGGATTCGGCGGGTCGCGTCCGGACTGGGAAGCTGTACCCGCAGCGCCGCCTCATCCGCCCGTACCGTGCACAACAACGCCGCACCCTCTGGAAGTCTGCGCGCCGCGAACGATATGACGTTGGCGCTAGAGGTATCCACCCACTGCAGGTCGTCGACGGCGAGCATGATCGGGCCCTCGGTGGCGAGTCGGTCGATGATGGCCACGAACGCCGCTGCCACCGCCCGCGCATCGGTGTCCTGAGTGTCGTTGCGGCGACGCAAAAGAGCCGCATCCAAGCCCTGTTGCTGTGGTCCTGGCAGCTCTGCCCATAGCGAGTGGTCGACGTGGCTCAGCAGGTCCGCCAGCGCGGCGTAGGCCAGCACCGACTCGGCGGGCGCGGCGCGGCTGGTGAGAACACGGAAGCCGCGCTCGCGCGCCCTTTCCACAGCGTCGAGCCAGAGTGTCGTCTTACCGATGCCCGGTTCGCCCTCGATGACCAACGCGGACGGTTCCAGGAGTGCTGAATCAAGAAAGCCGACGAGGGCCTGCTCTTCTGCCTGCCGGCTTACGATTCGCTCTGACATCGTTGACCCGTGCCTGGCCTCAGAATGTCCCGTCGCCACGGGTGCAAGCACTATGAGCGAACCGTGTGAGCATTTTTGTCCCGTATGAGATTGCTTTGAACAATCAACCAGCGTATTAAAGCGGCGCCAAGGCGCCACCCGATTGCTCAATCTGGGAAGTTACTGGAAACTACCTGTGTTTCAGCGGGTCGCGCAGTGTGAGTCGGTGAGGTCGGGAGTCGGCGGCGGCGGCCCCGGGCGTGGATGCCGATTTCGATTGTGGGCAGCAGTGTTAGGCGAACCTATCGCACCGCCTGCTGCCAGGCGACGATGCGATCGGCCAGCTCAGGGCCGCTGTCTTCCTGAATGAAATGGCTGGCGTTGATGCGGGCATGCGGCTGGCCGGCCGCGCCCGGGATGTGCTTGATCAGGGCACGGTCGGCGGCGCCGAGGATCGGGTCGCGATACCCAAAGATGGTCAGGCAGGGTTTGTCCCATTGGCCCAGGGCTTTCCAGGCGGCGCGGTTGGCCGGAATCGCGGGATCGTGGGGAGAAGTCGGCACCAACTGCGGGAACGCGCGGGCCCCGGCCTGATACGTCTTGTCCGGGAAGGGCGCGTCGTAGCCGGCCCGCACCTTGGTCGGAACCCTGCGGACGGTGCCGACGGACACCAGGCGGCCGGCGGGCAGCACGGGGGAGTAGCGCGCGAAGGCCCGCCACGCATAGAAAGCGGGCGGGGTGCGTTGCTGGGCCGTCGGGAGAAAACCGTTGGCGATTACCAGCCGCGATATCCGATCACTTTGCTCGGCGGCGATGCGCAAACCGATGAGCGATCCCCAGTCCTGGACGAACAGCGTGACGTCCTTCAGGTTGAGGCGCTCGATCCACGACGTCACCCACTCCACGTGCCGCAGATAGGTGTAATCCTCGATCCTGCTGGGCTTGTCGGAGCGGCCAAAGCCGATCAGATCAGGCGCGAGCACGCGGTTTCCGGCATCGGCCAGCGGCGGAATCATCGTCCGGTACAGGTAGCTCCACGTGGGCTCGCCGTGCAGCAGCACGATCGGCGGGCCATCCGCTGGACCCTCGTCGAGAAAGTGCATTCGCAGCGGCTGGGTGTCGCTTGCTGCCACGTTGAGATAGTTCGCTACGAACGGATAGCCCTCCAGGTTTTCGAATCGGGAATCCGGGGTTCGCAGCACATCCACATTCAGCTCCTCCGGTGAGCGGGCACCTCTGCAAGCCTCTCTCTCCGAACGCCCCTTCGTCCAGTACGAGATTTCATTGAGGCTGTCAGTGGGGGCCACTACACTCCAAAATTCATGGCCATCCGGCACGCGGTTCTGCTGATCGCCGACATCAGCGGATACACCGACTACATGAATTGGAACCGGACGCACCTGGCGCACGCGCAGCAGACGGTGGCCGGGCTGCTGGAGGCGGTTATCGATGCTGGTAAAGGGCTAAAGCTGGCGAAACTGGAGGGCGACGCCGCGTTCTTCTGGGAGCCCGACGGCAATGCCAAAGTGCTGGTGTGTGACCGGCTGTCACGGATGCGCCGGTCGTTCCTCGCGAAGCGGGAGCACTTCAAAGCCGACATCGCCTGCGAGTGTGCAAGCTGCGTACAGCTGGACAAGCTGTCGCTCAAATTCGTCGTCCACCAGGGCGAGGTGGCCGAGCAGCGGGTCAAACGCCACACCGAGCTCGCCGGTGTCGACGTCATCCTCGTCCACCGGATGCTGAAAAACTCGGTACCCGTAGCTGAATACGTGCTGATGACCGACCCCGTGGCCGAGTGCCTCGACGAATCGACCCGCGGCCTGTGCAAGCCGCTGATCCACGACTTCGCCGGGATCGGAAACACCTCGACGCACTACATCGACCTCGCGACGTCGGAGGTGGCGCCGACCGTGCCGGAACGCGGCTTCTTCGGGCGGCTGGGAAAGACGACGAAGTTCGAATTGAGTACGCTGCCGTTCCTCCTGGGCCTCAAGAAGCCAGCCGAGGGCTTCCGAAACCTCGGCCGCCGCGGCGCCGAGGAAATCCCCGCCCTCTGAAAATCGCTGTTTAAGAAGAACTTCGGCGCTCATCGCTGCGCAAGGGCGCGGCCCATTCGCGATACGGCCTCGGTGAGAATCGCTTGCGAGGTAGCGAAGTTCAGCCGCACGTGCCCGGCTCCGCCGGTACCGAAGACGTGGCCCGAACTGAGCGCGACGCGGGCGTGATCGAGGAACCACCGGGCGGGGCCCGATAGATCGGCGACCACGGCGAGCCTCCCGGTTTCCTCTTCGTCGAACCCGAGCGCCCGGCAATCGAGCCAGGCGAGGTAAGTGCCTTGCGGCCGTCGGTATTTCACGTCGGGCAGGTGCTCGGCGACCAGATCGCCCAGCAAGGCCCGGTTCGCGTCCAGGCCCGCCAACAGCGCGTCGAGCCACTCACCGCCGCTGCGGAACGCTTCGGCGTGCGCGATGATGCCGAGGTGGCTCGGCCCATGCCCGACCTCCTCCGGCATGCGGTGCAGGTCCGCGGCCGACTCCGGACCGGCAATGGCCAGGGCCGCCTTCAGCCCGGACAGGTTCCACGCCTTCGAAGCCGACGTCAGGGCGAACGCGTTCTCGGCACCGGGAACGGTTAGATACGGGACGAAGCGTGCACCGGGGAGGATGACCGGTGCGTGAATCTCGTCCGACACCACCCGGACTCCGAACCGGCGGGCCAGTTCGGCGACCCCGCGCAGTTCGTCGAAGGTGTGCACCGCCCCCGTCGGGTTGTGCGGATTGCACAACAGGTAGGCGGCCTGCCCGCCCGAAGTGCACGCACGCGCGAACGCTTCCTCCAAGGCGCCCAAATCAATTCGGCCCTCGGCGTCCAGGGGCGATTCGATCACGCGCCGGCCGTCGTGCGTGACGAAAGCGTAGAACGGCGCGTACACCGGTGAGTTGACGACGACGGCGTCGCCGCGGTCGGTGACCAGACGCAGCGTCTCGACGATGCCGAGCATGACGTCCGGAACGGTCGCGGTGCGGCCCACCTCCAGGTCGTGCCATTGCCAACGCCGCGAAGCGAATTCGCCGACCGCCTCGGCGAACGCGTGGCCGGCGGGATAGCCGGTATCGCCAATGTCGATGGCTGCGCGGAGGGCATCGGCGATCGTGGGCGCGAGCTGGACGTCCATCTCCGCGACCCACAGCGGCACCACGTCGGCCGGGTGCGCGCGCCACTTCATGCTGGTGCGGGCTCGCAACTGTTGCAGCGTGAGTTCTTCGAGCGGATTAAACGTCACTCGGGCAGATTAAGCCAGATCACGTAGCGAACGCGTACTTTGGAATCGTCAGCGGCAGGTCGACCGAACTCAGCAGCCCGGGTTCCGCCGCAACGACATACGGCACGGCGTTGACGACGCGCATCGCGGTAGCGACCATCGCGCCCGCCCCGGACGTCATGCCCGCGATCCCGGCCTTGCGCGGATCTTTCAGCGTGGCCGCCAGGGTGCACTCGATGTCGGGGTCGCCGGTGATCGCGATGCGGTACGACAGGTCGCCGATCCCGGTCGGCCAATCGGGGGCGACGTCGTGCGCGAGCCGGGTCACATGCTCGATGACGATGGCCTCGCGACCGTCGACCACCCCGATCGCCTGCATGCGCAGCGCGCCGCACGTCCCGGCCGCGACGGTGCCCATCGCAACTTCCAGCGTCCGGTTGGTCACCGCCCGGTCGAAACTCTCGCGCACTTCCTGGACTTCGACCCCCAGCGCGTCGGCGACCAACCGGATTTGCCCCTGCCATTCGCCGGCGATCGCGCCCGGATAGCCGATCCAGGGCTGGTATTCGAGCGGGCGGCCGAAACCCAGCGCGTCGCTCATGATGTCGGGCACCCCGTAGTCGTCGTACAGGCCGATTTCGAACGCGTGGATCTTCTCGATCGACGACGACTGCGTCGACAGCACCAAGGGCAGGTAATCGGCGGCGAACCCGGGCTCGATGCCCGACGCGTACAGCGACACCTGCCCCCGCCTGGCCGCGGCGACGAGTTGGTCGCGCCACTCCGCGGGTTCGTAGGCGTGCGGGTTGACCAGCCGCGTGGTGCTGGTCGTGACGACGTTGATGCCCGCCTCGAGCAGCATCACGTAATCCGGGATGGCGAGCGCGTCGCGTTCCGGGCCGCTGGCCGCGTAGATCACGCAGTCGGGTTTCAGGGCGATCAGCGCGTCCGCGTCGTTGGTGGCGGCAAGGCCGATCGGCTCGCCGTTGGCCAGTTCGCCGGCGTCCTTGCCGACTTTCTCGTCCGAGTGCACCCACACGCCGACCAGATCCAGGTTGGGGCGCCGCTGGATGGCGCGGATGGCGATCGAGCCGATGCCGCCGGTCGCCCATACCACCACGCGATGAGCGGTCATCTTGCTCCTCTCAGGTGCGCGCGATGAAAGCCGAGGCGGCCGTTGCTCTTACGTCGCAAGCTAACAGCCGCAAGCGAAAGCGGTCAAGGACTTAAGAAAGCGGACACTATCTTAGTGAACAAATCTTAGGTTATGGTGCTGTCAGTGTTCACGCTCAGGTTCGATATGCGCGCTCCCGGCTGGGCCGCGCCGGCCGCGGACCTCTACGCCGGGGCGATCGACATGTGCGCGTGGGCGGAGACCCGCGGCGCTGTGTTGGCGATTCTCTCCGAGCATCACGGGGCCGACGACGGTCACCTGCCCGCCCCGCTGACGCTGGCCTCGGCGATCGCGGCCAGGACGCACACCCTGGCGATACTGCTGGCCGCGGTGCCCATCCCGCTGTGGGATCCGGTGCGGCTCGCCGAGGAGATGAGCGTCCTCGACCTGATCAGCCGGGGCCGGGTGTCCTACGCGTTCGGGGTCGGGCATCGACGCGAGGAATACGAGCACTTCGGCGTCGAGATGGCCATTCGCGGCCGGGCGGCGGACGAGATCCTCGCCGTGCTCGGCCCGCTGGTGCGCGGCGAGCCCGTCGAATACCGCGGGCGGACCGTGCGCGTCACGCCGGGGTGCGGGTCGCCCGGCGGCCCGACGATGCTGATCGCCGGCGGCAGCAAGGCCGCCGCCCGGCGCGCCGGCGCCCTGGGCCTCGGGTTCGTCTCCCAGACCGACCGGCCCGGACTGAAGGAGTTCTATGAAGAACAGTGCCGCGCCCACGGACACCAGCCCGGAATGATCCAGTTTCCCGACCGGGGCGCTCCCACAGCGGTTTTCGTCGCCGACGACACCGACGAGGCCTGGGGCGTCCTTGGGCCCCATCTGCTGCACGACGCGATGACGGCGGCGTCGTACCGGCCCCACGACGAGTCGGTGGCCAGCATCACCCGCGCCGACAGCGTGGCCGCGCTTCGCGCCGAGGACGGCCCCTACCGCATCTTCACACCCGCGGAGGCGACCGGCTACGTGCGCGGCGGGCGACCCCTGCCGCTGCACCCGCTGTGCGGTGGCGTCCCACCGGAAGTGGCGTGGCCCTACCTCGAACGCGCCGTGGCCGCGGCGCGGGCGCACCAGTAAGGAGAGTGCTCATGCGCATCGTCGTGTGGTCCACCGGGGGAGTCGGCAAGATCGCGGTCGACGCGATCAACCGCCGACCGGACCTGGAACTCATTGGTGTATGGGTGCATTCGCCCGACAAGGTCGGCAGGGATGCCGGCGAGCTGGCCGGCGTCGGGCCGCTGGGGGTGACGGCCTCCGACGATGCCGACGCGTTGATCGCCCTGGCACCCCACGCCGTGGTCTACGCCGCGAGCGGTCCCGAACGCGACGGCGCCGCGGTGCCCGACTACCTACGCCTCCTGGAGGCGGGCATCAACGTCGTGTCGACGTCGTCGACGAGCCTGGTGTACCCGCCGTCGTACTTCGCCCCGGACTGGCGCGACCAGCTCGAGGCCGCGGCCAAGTCCGGCGGTGCTTCGCTGTACGTCTCGGGCATCTTTCCGGGTTTCGCCTCCGATCAGCTGGCGTTGCTGATGACGACGCAGTCGAAGAGCATCCGCACCATCACCGCGAGCGAGGTCGCGCTGAACGACCACTACCCGGTGGCCGACGTGATGATGGAAGGCTTGGGCTTCGGCCGCCCACTGGATTTCGAGCCCATGCTCAAGACACCCGGCTTCATCGAAATGGCTTGGAAGGCACCGATATGCCTGATCGCCGGCGGCCTCGGTGTCGAGGTGGACGAGGTGCGGGGTTCGTTCGAGCGGGAACTCACCGATCGCGACATCGAGGTGGCGTTCGGCACCGTCAAGGCGGGCACCTGCGGCGCGGTGCGCACCCGGGCCGCGGGGGTGGTGCGCGGCCGCGAGGCCATCGTGATCGAGCACGTCATCCGGATGGCCCGCGACGTCGCCCCGGACTGGCCCGCTTCGGATTGCGACGCGACCTACCGGGTCGACATCGAGGGCGACCCGGATGTCCACTGCGTGTTGACCCTCGGCGCGGCGGAGGGCCACGGCGCGGGTCGTGCGGCCATGACCGCCACGGCCATGCGGGTGGTCAACGCGATCCCGTACGTAGTGGACGCGCCGCCGGGGCTGATCAGCTCGTTGGACATCCCGACGACTTTGCCGCGGCACGTCTTTGACTAGGCGTTGACGCAGCTCTCGGCAGGCACGTACCGTACGCGATACAAATATTAGGTTGTCTAGGAGTTGCTTGTGTTCACACTGCGCTTCGACATGCGTGCCCCGTCGTGGGGGGCGCCGCCAGCAGCGCTGTACGGCGCCGTGCCCGAGATGTGCGCGTGGGCCGAGGATCATGGCGGTCTTGCCGCCGTGCTGTGTGAGCACCACGGGTCCGAGGACGGCTACCTGCCGTCGCCGATGATCCTGGCGCCGGCCATTGCGGCGCGCACACAACGGCTGGCGATGAACCTGATCCTGATTCTGCCGTTCTACGATCCGGTCCGGCTGGCCGAGGACATGGCGGTCCTCGACATCGTCAGCGGCGGGCGGGCGACCTACACCCTGGCGCTTGGATACCGGCCCGAGGAGTTCGAGCACTTCGGCTTGGACATCAGGAAGCGCGGGCGGCTCGCCGACGAAAAGCTCGGGCTGTTGCGCCGGTTGCTCGCCGGGGAATCCGTTGACGACAACGGGCGTCGCATCACGGTGACACCCACGCCGCTGAGTGTGGGCGGCCCGTCGATGATGTGGGGAGGTGGAACGCTGGCGGCGGCGCGCCGCGCCGGCAGGTACGGGCTGGGCATGCTCGGCAACGCCAACGAACCCGGCATCCAGGAGGCCTACGAGCAGGCCTGCCGCGAACACGGCCACACGCCCGGGCCGACGATGTTTCCCGGCCGCGACACCCCCTCGGTCGTTTTCGTCGCCGACGACGTGGACCGGGCGTGGAAAGAGCTCGGCGAGCACCTGTTGCACGACGTGCGAACCTATGCCGCGTGGAATCCCGGGGACGAGACGACGGCCGGCTTCTCGCACGTCCAGACCGTCGACGAACTGCGCGACAAGCAGGGATCGCACGTCATTATCTCTGTGCCGGAAGCGATTTCGCGAGTCCGGGCCGGGCAGATACTCAACCTTTCGCCGCTGTGCGGCGGGCTGCCGCCCGAAGTCGCGTGGCCCTATCTCAAGCGCGTGGGGGAGGTCGTCCTGCCGGAGGCGCTGTCGGAGACAAAGGCGCCGCTATGACCGGAGCGGGCACCGCCGAGGTCTACTACGACCCCTTCGATTTCGACATCGATGACGATCCGTACCCGATCTGGAAGAGGCTGCGCGACGAGGCGCCGCTGTACCACAACGACAAGTACGGCTTCTACGCGCTGAGCCGCTACGAGGACGTCTCCCGCGAGCTGATGAACTTCGACACCTACCGGTCGGGCCGCGGCACCACGATCGAGATCATCAAGAGCGGCCTGGCGGTTCCGCCCGGAATCATCCTCTTCGAGGATCCACCGATTCACGATCTGCATCGCCGTTTGCTCTCAAAGGTTTTCACGCCCCGCCGGATGGAGTCGATCGAACCGCTGACCCGTGCGTTCTGCGCACGCGCGCTCGACCCGCTGGTGGGGACGGGCCGGTTCGACTTCATCGAGAACCTCGGCGCGATGGTCCCGATGCGCACGATCGGCTACCTGCTGGGCATCCCCGAAGACAGTCAGGAAGCGATCCGCGACAAGGGCGGCCGCCAGCTCACCCTGAAAGACGCCACGTTCCGGCCCGCCACGAAAGAATTCTTCGAGCGAAGTTACGAGATGTTCGCCGACTACATCGATTGGCGGGTCGACCACCCGTCGGACGACCTGATGACCCAGCTGCTCAACGCCCAGGTCGAGGACGACGGCGGGGCCCGGCGGCTGACGCGGGTCGAGGTGTTGCAGTACACCAGCATGATCGCCGGCGCGGGCAACGAGACCACGACGCGGCTGATCGGATTCCTGGGCCAACTCCTCGCCGAGCACCCCGACCAGCGGCGGCAAATCGTCGCCGACCCATCGCTAATCCCCATGGCCATCGAGGAGACCCTGCGCTACGAAGCGCCCTCGCCGGTGCAGGCGCGTTACGTCGCCCGCGACGTCGAATGCCACGGCACGACGGTTGCCGAGGGCTCGATCATGTTGCTGCTCAACGGATCCGCCAACCGGGACGAACGCAGGTACCCGGACGCCGACAAATTCGACATCCATCGCGGCGACACCCACCTCAGCTTCGGCCACGGGCTGCACTTCTGCATGGGATCGGCCTTGGCGCGGATGCAGGCGCGGGTCGCGCTCGAGGAGGTCATCAAGCGCTGGCCGGATTGGGAAGTCGACTACGCCAACGCCGGCAAGGCCCACACGACCAGCGTGCGGGGATGGGCGAAGCTGCCGGTGTTCACCGGCTAGGTCGCGGCTACTTGGGTTGGTTCGGCACGCCCGGGAACAACTCGCCCGTCGGCCCCGCGGTCACCCAGCCGCCCAGCTTCGTCGCGAGGTGCGGCGCGAAAACCGCGCCATAGAGCAGGTTTCCGATGACGACGACGGCGGCTATCGACAGCGCCGACGATTGCAGACGGGTCTTTGTCCTGTTATCGGCCCACATCTCGATGACGTTGCGTCCCTGCGCGTCGGTCCGTCCGAGCAGGTACGTGAAGACCATCATCTGGATGCCCATCGCGACGGAGTCGTAAAGCGGGTACTGGTGAATGGTCCCTTCGCGTATCGCAAGCCCGGGGATCACGAGGCCGTAGTAGAAGACGCCCAATTTGGCGCCGAGGAACCCGTTGAACAGCAGCGCCCAGCAGAAGCCGACGACGAGCCCGACCACGAGAAGGGTGGGTGGCCTGCGCCACTGAAACTTTGCGCTCAGCCATCGCCCCAGCCCCGCGCCGACGATCGCGGGCAGCACGAAGTACGACATGTAGCCGATGGGCACGGACGACGGAAGGCCGCCCCATGTCATGTTCAACGGCCACCACGACGGCATCCGGGGCAGGGCGGGCGGGAACTGGGCGTACATCGCCCAGTCGTACGGTGCCTCGATCCAGGAGAACGAGATCGCCGAGACGCACAGCAGCAGGAGGGGGTGGGTGCGCCGCCGGCGGATGCTCAGGTAGACACCGACGACGAAAAACGCGATGCCCGTGACGTAGGCAAAGCCCATTGAGGCCTTCAGCAAGGGCGTCATCCCGGCGCTCATCGATCGCCGTCGCGTCCGGGGGAGCGGCGCGCTTCGGGGTCGAAGCGCAGCACCAGGCCGAAGATCAGGACGATCAACCCGAACAGCGTGCCGAGCATGATGACTGCGCCCACGTCCGCGCCCCTTCCGGTAACGGGTTCGAACCTCAAGATAGTGCATGCTATCTTAAAAGTCGTGCCCCAGCGACCCGCAGTCACCGCGGCGACGCGCCGCCCCCGCGGCGCGCCGCGCAAACTGCTGCTCGACGCCGCCCGAGACCTCTTCGCGCGCCAGGACTACCGCGGCACCACCACGCGCGAAATCGCCCAGGCCGCAGGCGTAACCGAACATCTGCTGTTTCGGCACTTCGGCTCGAAGGCGGCGCTGTTCCGCGAGGCCCTCGTCTCGCCCTTCACCAGCTTCGTCGACGAATTCGGCCGCACGTGGCAGTCCGTCGTGCCCGAGGAGACCAAGGAGGAGGAGCTGGCGGGCCATTTCGTCGGGCAGCTCTACGACGTGTTCGTGGAACACCAGGGTCTGCTTTTGACCCTGATGGCATCGGAGGCGCTCAGCGACGAGGAAAAGGCCGACGCCGGCATCGACGACGTCCGGCGGGCCATCACCGTGCTCGGCCAGATCAGCGCCGAGGGCATGCACCTGCGCGGGTTGCGGTCGGATCACCCCGACCTGCCGGCGCATTCGACGGTGGCGATGATCGCCGGCATGGCCGCGCTGCGTTCGACCTATTTCGGAAGCAAGCAGCCGCCGAGGGAAGTGATCGTCGAGGAGCTCGTCCAGGCGATCCTGCACGGCTTCCTGCACCGAAACGATTGAGAGGCCAGATGTTACGTTCAGCCGAGCTGTACTACGACCCATACGACGTCGCCATCGACGACGACCCGTACCCGGTGTGGAAGCGCATGCGCGAAGAGGCGCCGTTGTATTACAACGAGAAGTACAACTTCTACGCGCTGAGCCGGTACGAGGACGTGGCACGCGAGCTGCCGAACTGGGAGACCTATCGATCCGGCCGGGGGACAACTGCCGACATCCTGTTCAACAACATCGAAGTGCCGCCGGGCATCCTGCTGTTCGAGGATCCGCCGCTGCACGACCTGCATCGCCGCCTGCTGTCCCGGGTGTTCACGCCGCGCCGCATGCTGGCCGTCGAGTCCATGGTGCGCGGATTCTGTGTCCGCGAACTCGACCCGCTGATCGGCGCCGGCGGTTTCGACTTCATCGCGGACCTCGGGGCGATGATGCCGATGCGGACCATCGGCTATCTGCTGGGCATCCCCGAGCAGGACCAGGCGAACATCCGAGATCGCAACGGCGCCTTCATCGAAATGGCCGAGGGGCGCAAGCCCGGTGAGGTCAACCCGAATCTGTTCGCGGACACCATCGCGATGTTCGCCGAGTACATCGAATGGCGCGCCGGGCATCCATCCGACGACCTGATGACCGACCTGCTGCGCGCGGAGATCGACGAGCCCGACGGCACGCGGCGCCCCCTGTCGCGGACGGAGGTGCTGGCCTACACGGCCATGATCGCCGGCGCCGGCAACGAAACCACGGCTCGATTAATCGGTTTCATGGGTCAGCTGCTGTCGGATCACCCGGACCAGCGGTGCGAACTCGCGGCCGATCCGTCGCTGATCCCCGGCGCGGTCGAGGAAACGCTGCGCTACGAGCCGCCGTCGCCGGTGCAGGCGCGCTACGTTGCCCGCGATGCCGAGCACTACGGCCGCGCGGTGCCGGAGGGGTCGTTCATGTTGCTGCTCAACGGTTCCGCCAACCGCGACGAACGCCATTTCCCCGATCCGGACCGCTTCGACATCCACCGCCAGGGCGGGCACCTCAGCTTCGGGCAGGGCCTGCACTTCTGCCTCGGCTCGGCGCTGGCCCGGATGGAGGCCCGGGTGGCCTTCGAGGAGGTCCTCAAACGCTGGCCCGACTGGGAGGTCGACTACGCCAACGCCGAACGCGCCCACACCGCCAGCGTGCGCGGGTGGGCGCGCCTGCCCGTCGTCACCGAGGGGTAGCGCTCGAGCGCCGCGCTAGCGTCACGCTCGAGCCCGAGCGCCACGCTAGCGCGGCTTTCGAGACTCTAGGAGGCGCTTTCGTCGACCAGCACGGCGCCGCCGGGCTGATTCCCGAGCGTCTGGAGCGGGATGTCGCCGCCCTGTGCGGTGAGGCGAACGATCTGGGCCAGCTGATCGGGGGCGTCGCACTGCAGGTAGTGGTCGGCGCTCGGCAGCACCCAGTAGCGGTTGCGGCCGGGCTTGCTCTTCAGGTACGTCTGCCAGACGTAGTTGGGAACCCGTAGGGGCGAGACGTTGTCGTGGATGCCCCACACCACGGTGGTGTCGACCGGGCTCTTGGAAAGCGCCTCCAGCCAACCGGTTTCACCCGCCGAGCGCTCGTTGAGGTATTGAATCGTGTCCGGCAGCACGCGGATCCCGTCGTTGTGGGCGAAACACCTCGCCAGCGCGGCGATCTCCGGATCTCCCAGCGTCCGCCGGGGCATGAAGGTGCTGACGCCCAGGCCGGCCGCGAGCATCTCCGGCGTGGTCGCGGCCGCGGTGTCTCGCCCGGTCGCGGGGTCGAGCAAGGCAGTCTGGAACACGGTGAGGTTCGAGAGCGGCAGATAGATGTTGGCGTTCGTCATGATGAGGTCGACGGGCACGGCGGGCGGGTCCTGGGCCGCCAGCATCTCCAGCGCGATCATGCCGACGCTACTGCCGCGATCGTGCGTGAGCATGCGGAATTCGGTCAGCTTCCACACCTGGGTGATCGCGTAGACGAGCAGGCGCGCGTCGTCGAACAGCGAATAGACGTGCGGCGCCGGCGGCTTCTCGGACAACCCGTAGCCGGGAAAGTCCAGCGTGAACATGTCGAAGTCGGAAGCCAGTTCGCCGGCCAGGGCGAAATAGTCGATGCTCGACGTCGGAAAGCCGTGCACCAGCACCAGCGCGGGCGCCCCGGGCGTGCCGCACCGGCGGCTGAACACCGTGAGTTCCTGCCCGTCGTTGGCCGCCGTCGTCGACCGCCACCGCAGCTCGGTCCCGCCTTTTTGCCACTCCGCGAAGATGTCCAAGCTGCCAGCATCGCAGAGGTGGTCGCGGTTGGACAACCGCCACGCTAGGGGAACGTGACGACGACCTTGTCCGCGGCGCCGGGCGTGTGGGCAAGTTCGAGCGCCTCGCCGACATTGTCAAACGGAATGGTGTGGCTGACGATCAGCGCATACTTCTCCCAATTCGCGACGAGATCCTTGGTCACCTCGAAGATCTCGTCGGGATAGCCCATGCTTCCGAGGATGGTGATCTCGTTGCTCATCACGTTGACGAACTCGACGGGAACCGGCTCCTTGTGCACGCCGACGATGGCGAGGGTGGCGCCCTTCTTGGCGGCCGTCAGCGCGGTGTTGACGACGGCGGGTGCGCCCGCGGCGTCGAGGTAGATGTCGGTGCCCGCCTTTCCGGGAAACATGCTTTCACCCGCACCATGCAGCTCGATGAGTCGCTGCACGACATTCTCCTCGGCGGAGTTGATGACGGCGTCGGCACCGATTTGCAGCGCTTTGTCCAGCCGGGTGGGAATCAGGTCCGCGACCACAACGTGGCTTACGCCAAGGGATTTGAAGGCCAGCGTCGCACCCAGCCCGACCGGGCCGGCGCCGAACACGAGGACCTTGTCCGACGGCTTGGGTTTGCAGCGGTTGGCGCCGTGGCGCGCGACGGCCATCGGCTCGTTGAGCGCGGCGACCTCCCACGGAATGTGGTTGGGGATGACCTCCAAACTGGTTCCGCGGACGGCGTTCTCGATCAGCAGGTACTCGGAGAGCGCCCCGCTGGCCCCGCCGTTGCCGATGATGCCGCTCGGGGCGGCCATGGGGTTGACGACGACGTGGTCCCCGACCGCGACGCCGGACACGTCACCGCCGACCTCGGTGACTTCCCCGGCCGGCTCGTGCCCGAGCGGCATGTGCCCCTGGCGCGGAGGGACACCGCCGATCGTGATGTAAAACGCGTCGGAACCGCAGATGCCGCACGCGCGCATTCGGACCAGTACGTCGCGCGGGCCGACGCGCGGGCGGTCCGCGTCCACCACCTCGGCCGTGCCGGGGCCCGTCACCATTGAAACCTTCACCGCTCGACTCCTTGCCGTAATGACCTAGGCCGCCATCGATTTCAGGAATCCCGGCCAGTCGGGAAACAGCGCCCGGTCGACGATCTCGATGCGCACCCCGCCGGGGTCGGTGTAGTACGCGAACGTCGTCAGCGCGTCACCGCTGGGCCGCGCCTCCAGCCGGTACCCGGTCCGTTCCAGCTCCGCCGCGGCCGCTGCGAGATCGTCGACCCAGTAGCCGAGGTGATGGGCGGCGCCGCCGGGCGGCGCGGCCCAGATCGTCCCCGGCACTTCCTGAATCAGTTCCAGGTGCGGCGCGTCCACCGAGTAGACGAACCGGAAGGGCACCTCGACGTCACCGTCGGCCGTCCTGACGCTCAGCATGGCCTCGACGGGCTTCGTCCACCGGTAGCCCATCACCGCGGTCAGGCGTTCCGCTGCGGCGGCCATGTCGTCGACCACGAGCCCGGTGTGGTAGCAGTCCGCCGGGTTCATGGCGTGCCCTCCAGCTCGATGTCGAAGGTGTCGAGGTACTCGGCGAAAATCGGCTCGAGCTGCGCAACGGTCAGATCGTATTGACCGAGGTTGTAGCTGTTGAGGGCAAACCGATCCTGGGGATGCGCGGCCAGCCAATTCCGCATGCGCGCTTCGGTTTCGGCGGTCAGCGGGTCGCCTGCCCAGTCGTAGATGCGACGCATCACGTCCATCGGGTCGCGCATCATCTCGTGGTAGTACATGTGAAAGAAGCGGTCGTCGCCGATGCGTTCACGGGTCCGCAGCGGCCGCTCGACGTGGTAGCGCATCTGCCACATCGCGTTGCGCCCCATCGCTTCCAGGTCGATCGCCTCGGGATGCTGTGTCATTCCCTTGGGCAGCTTCCACAGGTTGCACAGCGACCCCGTCGCTTTGTACGGGTCGCGATGGGCCCAAATGAGCCGGGCGTCGGGGAAAACCTTCAGCAGCGTCTCGATGTGCACCGAATGCGACGGCATCTTCAGGCTCCACGTGCCCGGGGCGGCGGACTGCAGCACCTGCAGATACCGCTTCTGATACTCGTAGGTGCTGGTCATGTCCGCCTCGTCGAACAGCCATTCGGCGTAGCGCGCGGTCGACAGGAACGAGTCCCAGGACAGGCCTTTGAAGTCCTGGTTATGGATGAACATGTCCTCGGTCGGGCCGTCGGCGTCTTCCCAGTGCGGCAGCGGCACTTTCGCCTGCTTGACCATTTCCAGGATCTTGCGCTGCTCCTCCAGCAGCGCCAGGCACCGCGGGTCGGTGCGCAGCGTCGCGGTGGGGGCCGGCGGTACCGGGTCGACGCACTGCCAGTGCAGCAGCGACCGGCGGGCGGGGTCCTGGTCCAGCAGGTAGCTGATGACCGTGGTTCCGGTGCGGGGCATGCCGAGGATGATCAGTGGCCGCTCGACCGGCGTGTCCAGCACCTCGGGATGGGCCTGGATGTAGGCGTGCACTTGTAGGCGCCGACCCAGCGCGTCGGTGGCATCGGTGAGGATGCGGTCGCGGCCGAACGGTGTGAACGCCGGCGAGTTGTTGACCTCGTCGATGATGAGCTGCAATCCCGCACGCCACGAATCGGATTCGGCCTCGGTGAGGCCGGTGCGCTGCGCGGCCAGCTTGAGGACGTCGTCCGCGGTCGTAACGTTGTCGTAGTCGCCCATCGCTCACACCGTCAGGTATCCGCCGTCGACAGCGATGGTGCTGCCGGTGATGTACGACGCGGCGTCGGTGCACAGGAACAACGCGGCGCCGGCGCAATCCTGGGGCGTTCCGGGTCTGCCCAGCGGTGTGTGGAAGCCGATCTCGACGTCCATCACTTGGGGGATGGCCATGGCCGGATGCGTCATCCGCGTGTCGATCAGCCCGGGCGCGATGGCGTTGACGCGGATTCCGTCGTCGGCCCAGCGGCGGGAGAGGTTCATCGTCAAAGCGATCAGGCCCATCTTCGACGAGGCGTAGCCGGGAACGAAGACGGCCGAACGGAACGCCGACATCGACACGACGTTGACGACGCTGGCGCCGCCGGGGGCGTTGCTCGACTTCAGGCGGTCATGGCAGCGCATGGTCAGCCGCATGGGGCCGAACATGTTCTGCGCCACCGACGCAACGTAGCCGTCCGGGTCGTACTCGTCGCCTGCCGGGTAGGGGCCGCCCGCGTTGTTGACCAGAATGTCCAAGTCGCCCAGAGCGTCCACCAGTTCGTCGACGGAGCCGGGGTCTTGGATCAGGCACCGCTGGTAGGCGAACGCGCCCAGGTCCGTCTCCGGATAGTCGGCTGCCGACGCGCGGGTGCCGGTCACTGTGACGGCGGCGCCCGCCGTGGCGAACGCGGCGGCGATAGCGTTGCCGATGCCGCTGGTGCCGCCGGTCACCAGCACGTTGGCGCCGGTGAAATCAAAGCTGACAGAGTTCATTCGGGCGTCCTCAGTTCCTTGATTGACTTGGTGAGCCAGGCTTTTTCCCAGAAGTTTTCGGTGTCGCCCAGAAGCGCTTCGTGCGCGTCGGCGGCGACCGCGCGCGCCGCCGCATGGACGGGCTCGACGGCCAGGACCAGGTCGGTCAGATGCAAGGCCTGCACGGGCCGCCCGGCGGTCACATGAGCGCGGGCCGCATCCACCAGCGCGCCGGCGCCGGCGGCACGGACGACGTCGGCCGCAACGGAATCCGGTGCGACACCGTAGAGCTCGGTGGTGGAGCGATGCCGGAACCAACCGGTGTACATCTCCCAGATGGCGCGCACGTTCCAGGCGGTCTTGCCGTAGCCCTCGCCGATGTCGAGCGCCTCGGGCACCTTGACGTCGCGCATCGCTGTATAGAGGTCGGCGCCGGAATTCATCAGTGCGACGGTGCGGTCGTGCACGGCCTGCATGGCGTCACGCATCGCGGTGACTTCCTCGGCGATGCGCTCGGCGCCCTCGATGGGGTCGAAGTGGCCGGTAATCAGCCGCTCCGGTCCGTATGCCAGCACGGTGTTCAGCGATTCGATGTAGAGGATCGGGTCGCGGTAGCGGTCGCCGCGGATCGTCATCAAGTTCGGCACATGGCCGAACAGCGGGCCGAACAGATTGCCACTGAACAGGATTCGATCCTCGGGTAGCCATACCACGATCGCGTCCGTGGTCTCGCCGCCCGGCGTCCAGGCCAGCTCGAATGCGCGCCCGCCGACCGTCAGCACGTGGCGGCGGTCGAAGGTCGTGGTGGGCTCGGGAAACGAGAAGTCGATCGTCGCCGGGTCGATGGTCTTGAAATGCTCGAGCACGGCGTCGGAGAACTTCTGGAAGGCGAACGACGTCTTGGGCACGCGATAGCCCATCAGGCGTTCGTTGTCGTCGCGCCAGTAGCGGTAGTTGCGGTGCATGACGACGTGGGTCTCATCGTCGCGCAGCGAGTTCACCCCACCCCAATGATCCGCGTGGCCCTGGGTGATGACGATCGCCCGGGTCGGGCCGGCGACGGCCGCAAAAGCCTTGCGGTGCAACGGGCCTTCGAAGACCAGCCCGGTGTTGACGATGACGCGTCCGTCGTTGGTGGCCACCGCATAGGCGTTGGAGACGCCGGGCGACATCCAGATGCCGTCGCCCAGCGATATCGCGGGGGTGTCGCTCGCCGCGGCCAGCTCGCCCGCTCCGGGACGCTCCCGGTGAATCCCAGCCATGGCTTGCGATCCTCTATAGTTCTAGAGGTAAAGTCAATACCCATGGGACTGCGGGGTCTGACCGACAAGGTTGCGGTCGTCGTCGGCGGCGCCACCGGCATCGGCGCGGCGACGGCGGCACGGCTCGGCGAGGAAGGCTGCCGCGTGGTCATCGGTGACGTCGCCGCCGACGCCGCGCGGCAGACGGCCGGCCGCATCGTCGACGCCGGTGGGACGGCGGCGGCCGTCGGGTTCGACCTGGCGGATCCCGACTCGGTCGCCGAACTGATGCGCGCCGCCGCCACCACCTACGACGGCGTCGACCTGCTGTTCAACGTCGGCGCGGACATGGGCACGATCCGCTTCGATACGGACGTGGTGGACATCGACTTCGACGTCTGGGATCGGGTGATGGCGGTGAACCTGCGCGGCTACGTGGCCGCCATGAAATACGCGATCCCGAGCATGCTGGGCCGGGGAGGCGGTGCGATCGTCAACATGTCATCGGCGGCGGCGTTCCAGGGCGAGCCCGCGCGACCGGCCTATGCCACCGCGAAGGCCGGGATCGGCGCGCTCACCCGGCATGTCGCGTCGCGCTGGGGGAAGGAGGGCATCCGGTGTAACGCGGTCGCGCCCGGGTTCACCGCGACCGAGGCCATCCGGTCCGCGCCGCAGTGGCCGGACCTGCAGGCGGGCGCGCTGAAACGCATCCGCGGAACCCGCGTCGGCGATCCCGGCGACGTCGCGTCGCTGGTGGCCTTTCTGCTCTCCGACGAGGGCGACTGGATCAACGGACAGGTCATCAACATCGACGGCGGCACCGTCCTCCGCTGATGGCCGGCAGCACACCCCGCAGACGCGACGGCGACCAACGCCGGCGCGAACTGTGCGACGCGGCGATCCGGGTGCTGGCCGAGCACGGATCGCGCGGGCTGACACACGGGCAGGTGGACCGCTACGCCCAGGTCCCCGACGGCACGACGTCGTACTACTACCGCACCCGGGAGGCCCTGCTGCGGGGCGTCGGCAAGCGCGTCGCCGAAATCGATGTCACCAACCTGAAATCGGTGATCGACCGGCCGCTTGATCCGGACTCGCCGTTCGCCCACCTCGCCGAGCTCACGATGATGCAGGCCGACGGGCCCGGGTTGATGCTGAACAGGGCCCGGCACGAACTGCTGTTGGGCGCCGCCCGCGATCCCGACCTGGCCGCGATGTCGCAGTCCTTCGTCGGCCGGATCATCGCCATGTCGCACGACGCCATCGCCCACCTGCAGCCGGACACCAGCGACCCCGAATTGCTCGCCGCCCAGACGACCGCGGTCACCACCTTCATCGGAGGCGTTTTCGCCCGCCTGGTCGCGGGCGACCGCACCATCAACGACGCCGGACAACTCGCGCGGCTGCTGCAGGCGATCGTGACCGCGGTGGCCGAGCAGCACGATGCGGTTCGATAATTCACAGGCGTCGCAAGAAGTTTGGGCGGTTTCGAAGCATCGCTCAGGGACAGGTCACGTGGATCCCGAATGTCACCTGGTGCACGTCGCCCTGATTCGGCGACACCCCCTGGCCCGTCCCGGTCACCGTGTAACTCTTGCCGTCCTTGGTGGCCTGCACCTGGGTCGCGGACTGCGGCGCCTGATAGGGCAGCTGATACTCGCCGGCTCCCGCCTTGAGCGACAGGGAGAAACCGTCGACACTGGGCGGTTTTTCGTCCGACAGCGCCAGCGACACCGACGCCGAATCGTCGCGAACGGTGATGCGGGTGGTCAGGTCCCCGGACTCCGCCGGCGTCGCACTGGGTTGCGCCGCCGTCGCGGTGCACTCGACCTTGTTCATGATCGTGTGCTTGTTGCCGCCCACCATGACGGTCGTGCTCGGCGGGGCCGCGCTGGTGCTTGTGCCAGCGGACGGCTGGCCGCCCTTGCTCGAGCAGGCCGGCAGGGTGGCCGCCACGGCGATCACGCCGAGCACGGCGAGAACAAGTCGCGAACTGGTCATCTCACGTCCTTTGCTAGAGCTCAGAAGGACTATAGAGGCCGTTCGTTGCGGCGAGGTCTCATCCCTCTTGCGACCCGCCTAACGGCGGATCCGCGCAGTTCACGGCCACGCTTCCCAGCTGACCATCGTTCGTAACGGTCCCGCGAACACGGGCCGCACCGCGCCCGACCGCCACCGTTCCTCGACGAGCGGGGCCAGCGCGCCGGTGGTGGCGAGCGGGTCGGCGTCGAGGTAGACGACCGTGACGTATTGGTGGTCGGTCAGCCAGCCCGGCGGCAGGTGGCTCCACCCGGTGCTGGAACCGAAAGTCCACGCCCCGGCGGTGCCCGGCGTGGCGAGCAGCGCCGGATGGTGCTCGGCGTGCAGCCACTGCAACCACGCGTCGGGGCGGCCTTCGGTGGGTTCTTCCACGATCAGCACGATTCCGCGGTGCGGGCGAAACGGCACCACCTCGGGGGAGACGAGGGCGTGCGGTGCGGCCTCCCACTGCAGCAGCCGCAGCCCGGCCACTAGCAGCGACGGCCGCGTGACCGGAAAGCGCCCGTTCTCCCGCAGGGAGCGGCCGAGCGCGACGAAGTCGTCGAAGGTTTGTTCAACGGGGTCACCGATCAGGTAGTGCACCACGTTGCCGAGCTGGGCCAGTTGCCCGTCGGCGGCCAAGCGGTGATCGGGGTACGCGCCGTCGGCGATCCAGCGCAGCCCGTGGATGATGCCCGGCAATTGGTATTGCTCGGGCATGTGATCCAGCAGGTGCCAGCGCAGATAGCTGCCGTCGTCGGGCGGTGCGGCGGCGGTGAGGCTGAAAAAGCCCGCCTTGACGCGGTTCATGTGCCCGGGCCGATGACGAAGCAGCTGCCGGTGCTGCTGGTGAGCAATAGCTCTTGAACCGCGGACTTGTCGATGGTCGCGAATTCGAAACGGTGCACCTGTTGCCCGGCGTCGATGTTGGCGACTTGAGACTCGGTGGTGCCGTCCGTCTTGCGGACCAGGGCCGTGATCTTGTCCGGCTTCGAAAGACTTTGCGGCTCATGGAAATACCACACTTCGATGCCGGCGCCCGAGCCCTGCCGGCCGTCGGAGTAGTAACACCCCGGGTTGCCCTCGGCGTCGGGCGGCGGTGGCGGGCAGATGGATAGCACTCGGATCGCCTTCGACATGGAAGCCCTTTCTGATTAAGACGGTTGCAGTTCCGCGAGCGCCGCCAGGTTCTCCAGGTAATGCCGCAGCGAGGTGTGTTTGAAGATCGCGCTGACGATGGTGGCGCCGTGCGCGGCGAGCTCGCCGAGCGCGTCGCGGGTGCGTTCCGGCTCGTTGATCGGATCCAGCGCTGCCGGCGGGGGCAGCACGACCTCGAATCCGGGTGGAAGGTCGAAGCGGCCCAACCATTCTCGGACCTGGGGCAGGCTGACGTTGAAGGGGGCCCAGCCGTCGGCGAGGGTCGCGGCGCGGCGCAGCGATCGCAGCGTGCGCCCACCGATCCAGATGGGCACGCGTTCCTGGACGGCGCAGGGATCGACGACCATCCCGCCGAACGAATAGAACTCGCCGTGGTAGGCGGGTTCGGGCACCGACAGCGAGGCGCGCAGCGCCCGCAGGGCGTCGTCACCGCGCGGCCCGCGGTCGTCGAAGGGGGCGCCGATGAGCTCGAACTCCTCCTTCAGGCTGCCCACCCCGACTCCGAGGATGAGCCGCCCGTTGCTGACCTTGTCCAGGGTGCCGTAGCGCTTGGCGATTTCGAGCGGGTGGTGATACCCGAGGACCAGGACGTGGGTAGCCAACCGGATCCGACGGGTGCGCGCGGCAAGGTAGCCCAGCGTGGCCAGCGGATCCCAGTAGCGGGCGCCGCGGCGGTCGCGCTCGGCGGCGGGCAGCGCGATGTGCTCGCTACAGGTCAGGTGGTGATAGCCGAGCCGGTCCGCGGCTTCGGCGATCTGGGCGAGGTCTTCGATGGAGGCGTCTCGGGTCCACTCGCTGCTACCCGGCAGCATGGTCACCACGGGGGTGGCCACCGATAGTTTGACCGCGGCGGCGCTCATCCCTGCATGTACCCGCCGGCGTCGACGGGGATGGATTGCCCGGTGATGGTTCGGCTCTCGTCGCTGGCCAGGAACAATGCCAGGTTGGCAACGTCCTCGGGCGAGGAAATGTCTTGCAACGCCACGTCTTTGAGCGACCTGGCGCGCTGGGTCTCAAAGTCGACCCCTTGCTCGTCGGCGGTGCGTTGCACCCACTTACGAAACAGCTCGGTGTCGATGGCGCCGGGCACGATGCAGTTGCACCGGATGCCGTACGGGCCGACCTCTAGCGCAACGGCTTTGGTGAACGCACGCAGCGACGCCTTGGCGGCGACGTAGTGTGTCTTGCGCACCATGCCGGCGTAGCTGGCCGTCGACGAGAAGTTCAGGATGACCCCGCGGCGGCGTTGCAGCATCGACCGGTTGAGCACCTCGCGGGTGCACAGCATGGCCGCGGTGACGTCGATGCCGAAGGTGGCGTTCCAGTTGTCCAGCGTCTGCTCCCAGATCCAGCGGTCCTGGCCGGGCGTGGCGGCGTTGTTGCACAGGATGTCCACCTGGCCGAACTCGTCGACGGCGCGCGTCACCATGGCCGCGACGTCGTCCTCGTCGGTGACGTCGGCGCGCATCGCGATGGCGCCCGGGCCCGCCGCGTCCGCGGCTTCGCGCACCAGCTCTTCGCGCCGCGCGGCCAGCAGCACACGGGCGCCCTCCGCGACGAACAGCGAGCCCATCACCGGTCCCAGACCGCTGCTGGCGCCGGTGATGATCGCGACCTTGCCCTCAAGCCGTCCGGTCATTTCGGCGACCCCGTCGGACAACGGGTTTCGAGCCAGGCGTGAATCCGCTCGGCCACGTCGGCCCAGCCGGGCTCCAGCATCATGTCGTGTGCCATCCCGGGAATGAACTCCGCCTCGGTGTTGTATGCGCGCGCGGTCGCGCGCACTTCCCGGGCCGAGAAAAGGATGTCGTTTTCGGCGCCCAGGACCATCACCGGAGCCTTGACGAGGGAGGGCTTCGGCAGATCGAGCCACAACATGCCGAGCACATGCCCGCCCACGTACTCCTCGTCGAGCCCGGCGGCATAGCGCGCCACGTCGGCGAGGGGAGTTGAGTCGGAAAAGAAGCTTTCCCGGGCCAATTCGGGTGTGCGGCCCATGCTTCCCTTCGACTTGGTGATAGCCAGGTGCCGCGCGGTGAGCCACGGGTGCAGCTGGAACCTGCGCAGCAGGAATCCGGCGATCCCGCTGGGCGGCACGGAGGCGAGCAGGACGGCGGCCGGCGCGTCGTGCGACTCGAGGTACTTCTGCACCACGAAGCCGCCCATGGAGTGCCCGATCACGACCGGTCGTTCGGGCAGGCCGTCGGCGACCGAGGCGACGTCGTCGACGAAATCCACCATCGAACAGAACTGCATGCGTTTGGGCGCGGGGCTCTTGCCGTGGCCGCGCAGGCTCACCGCCACCGACCGGTAGCCCTTCGACGCGAAGAAGTCCAGGAAATGCTCGTCCCAGCACCAGGCGCCGTGCCAGGCGCCGTGGACGAATAACAACGGCGTTTTGTGCGAACTTCGGCTCGGCCCCTTGTCGATCACTTCAAGCACGCCGTTGAGACTAGCGGCAATAACGACACGAAATCGCTAAACAAAAAGAACGATAACGAATATTCAGTCGCGTCCCCGATGCGCGAAAATCAAGCCACCACATTATTCACGTCGATAAGGCAGCGAGTCTCGGGCATTCATGACCGACAAAAGACCAGGGGGATCGTGCTCAAGCCTTTTCGCGTCGCCGCCATGGTGGCGCTCGCCTTGTCGGTGGGCGCCGGCGTGGCCGCCGCCGAGCCAGCGGGCGCGCCGGACGTGACGACGGATTCCTGCGAACAGCGCACGCTGGTGCTGTCGGCCTTCCCGGCCGAAGCCGATGCCGTTCTGTCCCTCACCGCGCTCGACCCCCACCCGGTGGTGCGGGCCGACCGTCGGCGCTTCTACCTGGGAACGATCGGCGGCAAGAAGGTGATCGTGGCGATGACGGGCATCGGCCTGGTGAACGCGACCGAGACCGCCCAGACCGCGTTCGCGCGCTTCACTTGCGCGTCATCGGTTTCCGTTGGCGCAGTGGTGTTCTCGGGCGTCGCCGGGGGTGGCGCGCGCCTCAACATCGGGGATGTGGCGGTACCGGCGCGCTGGAGCTTGGACCAGGGCGCGACCTTTCACCCGGTCGACCCCGGCATGCTGGCCGCGGCACAGGCGCTGAGTGTCAACCTGGAAAGCGTTAATTACCTTGGCAATCCGATCTGCCTGTGCAAGAACGCTCCCCGCGTCAGGCTGATCGACCTGAAGCGCCAGCCCCGGCTGCTGGTCGGCGGCGACGGCTCCAGCTCCGACAACAACAACGGCCAGGCGTTCCCGTGCGTGCCGAACGGCGGCGACGTGTTCGGATGCCAACCCTGCAGCGCGCCCGATCGCTCGCTCTTCTACACCGGCAACTTCTTTCATGCGGCGGGGCCGTGGCTACGAAACTCTTTGATCAGCAACCTCAACGTCGCGTCGACGGCCAATCCGGCCTTCGATGCGACGGACAACGAGACGGCCGCGGTGCAGGCGGTCGCCGACGCGCATGGGACGCCGTTCCTGGGGATCCGCGGCATCTCGGACGGAGCCGGCGACCCGTTGCGGCTGCCGGGCTTCCCGTTCGAGTTTTTCTTCTACAAGCAGATCGCGGCGGAAAACGCCGCACGGGTGACCGCGACCTTCCTGCAGAGCTGGGCGGGCATCTGAGTTATTCGGGTCCGCGGCCGACGGGGCGGGCCGGATCCGAACACCATTCCGACCATGACCCCGGATACAGCGCCGCTTCTCGGCCCGCCGCCGCGAGCGCGGCGATCGTGATGGCCGCGGTGACACCCGAGCCGCAATAGACGCCCAGCGGGCCGTCGCGATCGATGCCGTGGTCGGACAGCAGTTGGGCGAGCGCGTAATCGCCGACGAAGGTCCCGTCGCCCGCCAGGACGGCGCCGCTGGGAAGGTTTTTCGCGCCGGGGATGTGGCCGGCGACGGGGTCGAGGGGTTCCACGTCGCCGCGGAACCGTTCCGGGGCACGGGCGTCGAGCAGCGTCACGCCCTCGCCGGTTTGGTCGGCCGTCAACGTGGGTCGCCCGCCCGCATACAGATCATCGTGCGCCACAGCCACATTCCCGGGCGGCGGATCGACCGGGCCGGTCTCGAGGCTGTGTCCGGCGGAGCGCCACGCGGACAGGCCGCCGTCCAGGATGCGCACGTTCGCGAGCCCCGCGGCCGTGAGCACCCACCACGCTCGCGCCGAGCCGGCGCGGTTCCAGTCGTCGTAGACGACGACCGCATCGTTTTGGCGGATGCCCCAGCGGCGTGCGGCCGCCTCCAGGCTGCGCCCCGACGGCAGCGGGTGGCGACCGCGGCCGGCCAGGCCGTGGTCGCTCAGCTCGTCCTCGAGCGACACGTACACCGCGCCCGGCAGGTGGCCCGCCAGGTAGGCGGCACGACCGTCGGGTTCGTCGAGGCGCCACCGCACATCGAGGATCGCCGGTGGGTCGCCGGCCTCCAAAAGGGCGGCCAGCTCGGTCGCCGTGATCAGCACCCGGTCCCGTGCCTCCACGTCTGCACCTCCTCCCGTTTCCCGCGAGCCTAGCCGCACGCCGGGAGGTAAACGCCATTGGAACTGACGGTGAACACTTGCGGCGTCCGACGGGCCGAGCTGTGCGTTCGGAATTAAACTCGACCAGAACTAAAACTGAACGGCGGATTGAAGTTTGGCTTTCGGCGGGCGGTGCTGCGAGAAGACTATTGACCACGGAACCGCTCGCACGCGAGGATCATTTACATTGGTCGTCGAGCCCTTATGGCTTCGAAAGTGATGGGGAAATGAAGAAGAAGATTTCTGCGGTCGCGGTTGGCGCATTCCTGGCGTTCACGTGGGTGCCCGTGGCTGTCGCGCACGCCGACCAGACGGACCAGGACTTCGCGGAATACCTTGCGTCGCATGGCATCAACCTGGGTTCGCCGGGCCAGGCCGTGAACATGGCGCGCACCATGTGCTCCGACCTCGAGGCGGGCTACACGCAGAAGGACGAGATCGATCAGCTGACGGGCTCGCACAAGCTGACCCAGGCGCAGGCCGAAACGTTCATCGGCGCGGCCACCGCGGACTACTGCCCGGGCAAGCACAGCCCCACCAAGCCCAGCGGCGGATAGTTTCCTCTGAGCTGCGGTTATCAGCGCTAGGCGCTTTCCTTGGCTTCGCCGGTCCCCAGCGACGCCAGCATGCCCGCGGCGGCCCGTTCCCAGGTGAAGCTCTCCGCGCGGCGCCGGGCGGAGCGACGGCGGTGGTGTTCGGGACGGCCGACGATCGCGCCGACCGCCCACGCGATGGCGAACGGGTCGTTGTCGGCCAGGGCGCCGCTGTCCGGGGTGATGATCTCGGTCAGCGCGGACGTGCGTGACACGACGGCCGGCGTCCCGCACGCCAGCGATTCCAGCGCGGCCAGCCCGAACGTCTCGTGCGGGCCGGGCGCCAGCGTCACGTCCGCCGTGGCCAGCAGCTCCGCCACGGTGCGCCGGTCGTTGATGAACCCGGTGAAGTCGATCGGCAGCCGGGAGGCTTGCCTTTCCAGCCTGGCCCGCAGCGGGCCCTCGCCCACGACGACCAGCCTCGCGTCGACGCCGGCATGGCACAGCGCGCCCAGGGCGTCGATGCTGCGGTCGACCCGCTTTTCCACCGACAGCCGTCCGCAGTGCACCAGCAGGATCTGCTGCGGCGTAGCCCAGCGCCGCCGCACCAGGTAGGAGTGCCGGCGTGGGTGAAACGTCTGCAGATCCACGCCCAGTGGCACGGTGACGGTGTTGGTCGCGCCGATCCGGTCGAACTCTTCGCGCGCGAACGCGGTGGTGCACACCACGGTGTCGTAGTTGGCGGCCGTCCGCCGATTGGCGAAGTCCGCGAACTTTTCCGCGCTGCGCCGCGGAAGTACCTGTCCCACAAGGCGATCCAGGCGCTCGTGGGAGATCATGACCGTCTTGGCGCCGTAGTCGCGGCCCCACGGCCCCAACGACCTCAGGGTGAGGCGATCGGAGACCTCTAGTGCGTCGGGTTTCAGCGCCGCCAGTAGCGCTTTGACGGGTCCCGGCATCACCGCACGGTAGCCGCCGGTGCAGGGAATCAGCCGAGCGGGCATCGTGATTCGTACCACGCCCGTCGGCAGCTCCGTGCGTTCGGCGTTTCGCCCGGGCACGATCAGGAACACCTCGTGCCCGGTGGCGCAGTATTCGGCGCCGAGGCGGTCCACCGCAGTGCGCAGGCCGCCGGAGCGGGGGCCGTAGAAGTTGGCGACCTGTACAACGCGCATAACGTGAGGACACGCGGCGCGCATGTGCAGTCACCGATGGGGAACCGTCGCGTGCCTGAACAGTCCGTGAAGAAATCGCCTCACTGCGCGTGACGGCGGGCGAGGATCGCGGCGGTTTCGCGGTCGGCGGGCAGAAACGCCTCCAGGCGCAGCTCCGACACGGTGACGTCCAGCGCCGTGACGAACGTCGAGATCGTCGCCACCAGCCGCACGTCGCCGTGGGGGGAACGCAGGTGCAGCGGCACCGCGAAGCCGAGCGATTCGATCGGTCGCCCGCCCGGCGCTGGCACGCCGTATCCCTCGAGTTCGTCGATCAGCGCGTCGATGCGCGGGTGTGGACCCCGCTCGCGCAAGCCATGGAGGATGTGGCGCCGCCAATCGTCGAGGTTCACGATCCGCGCCGCCATGCCCTCGGGATGCAGCGCGGCGCGCAGCACGTTGACCGGCGGTTCCAGCAGCCATTCCGCCATCCCGTCGGTCAGCAGCCCGAAGGCGCCGTTGGCGGCGACCAGCTCACCGAAGCCGTCCATGACCATCGCCGGATACGGCAGATGCCCGTCGAGCACATGCTGGAGCGCCTCGCGCACGGGCTGCAGCAGCGGTGCGTCCGGCGCCGACTCGGGATGCGCGGGTGCGAAGCCCGCCGCCGCGAGCAACGAGTTGCGTTGTCGCAGCGACAGGTGCAACGAGTCGGCCAGCCGGCTGACGATGTCGCGCCCCGGCGCTGATCGGCCCTGCTCCAAGAAACTCAGATGCCGTTGGGTGGTGCCGGCGTCGTTGGCCAGGTCGATCTGGCTCAGCCGTCGCCGGTTACGCCATTCCCGTAACGCCGTGCCGAAGTCGCCCTCCGTTGCAATGGACATGCGAACAGTCAACCCATTCGCGGCGCTGGGCGCTATTCCCCGGAGGGAATTGCCGCGCGTCGACTCCGGCGACACGATCGCCGTATGAATCAGCCACTCCGCCTCGGTGTAATGCCGCCCCTGGCCGCCGAACCCTGGGCCGGTACCGACCTGCGCCGGCTCCTCGACTTCGCCCGCGCCGTCGAGGATCTGGGGTTCGACTCGCTATGGGCGAACGACTCGTTGGTACGCCCGCGCATCGAAGCGCTGACGTTTCTTTCGGCGGCGGCCGCGGTCACCGATCGCATCACCCTGGGCACCGCCGCCCTGCAGCCGGTGCTGCGGCGCCCTGTGCAGACCGCGCAGGTCCTCGCCTCCATCGACCGGCTGTCGGGCGGTCGGTTGGCGGTGGCCGTCGGCGCCGGCTTCCCCGGGCTGTCCGAGGTGGAGTACGCCGCCTCCGAGGTTCCCTGGCGCCGGCGGTTCGCGCGCCTCGACGACACCGTCGCGCTGTGGCGCCAGTTGTGGAACACCAAGGAGCCCAGCTCGTTCCACGGGTCCGTGCTGCATCTCGACGACATCCCGGCCGGCATCACCCCGTTCGACGCGTCCGACCCGCCGGTCTGGCTGGCCGCCGACACACCGGGCGCGCGGGCGCGCGCCGGACGCCTGTACGACGGGTGGCTCCCGTATCCTCCGACACCGCAGCCTTATTCGTCCGGCCTCGCCGAGGTGCGGGCCGCGGCCCAGGAAGCGGGCCGCGCCGCCGACGCC
Source organism: Mycobacterium sp. 1081908.1 (assembly GCF_001673535.1). GTDB lineage: Bacteria > Actinomycetota > Actinomycetes > Mycobacteriales > Mycobacteriaceae > Mycobacterium. The sequence goes on from NZ_LZLY01000104.1 coordinate 119,412, forward strand.
GTGACGCCTGCGCTGTTCGTCACCGTGCTGATCACCGACGAGCCCGACGGCGGGCGGGCGGCGTTGGATCATTTCGCCACCCAGACATACGGTTTCGGCATCGACGCCGTCGAGCAGATTCAGACGTTCGCAGCGGGGACGCCCGACGCCGTCACCGCCCGACTGGCCAGCTATGTCGACGCCGGCGCGCGGCATCTGGTCTGCCGAATAGCCGTCCTCGGCCCGGACGGATTCGTCGAGCAGCTGCGCCGGCTGCGGACCGTGACGGAGTCGCTGCGATGACCACGATCGTGCGGCCGGCACCCGATCGAGCCGCCACCTTCACGGGCCTCGTCGACGAATACCGCTCCTTCGCCGAACTCATTGGCGCCCTGGATGCCTCGGACTGGACGCGTGAAACCCGCTGCGTGGGCTGGCAGGTGCGCGACGTGGCCGGCCACGTGGTGGGCCAGGCCCTCGACACGGTCAGCGGCGCGATCGGCACGCGCACACCCGACGACCAGGCCGCCGCGCTTCGGGGCAAATCCCCGGCCGCGCTGGCGGCGCGGCTGCATGCCGCGACGGATTCGGTTGCGCGCCTTGCCGCGGCGTTCGACGACGCGGCATGGTCGGCACCCAGCCCGGTGCCCGGACTCGCGCTCGGCCAGGGCGTGCACGCGCTGCTGAACGACGCCTACGTACACGGTGACGACATCCGTTGTGCGCTCGGTTTGCCGTTCGACGACGGGCCCGGCCTGCGCGCCGGCCTCGACTTCGTGCTCGGCGCCCTGCTGCGTGATGACGTCGCTGCCGCGGACCCGGCCATTGCCCGGCTCTTGAGCGCCTCGGGCGAGCGGTTCGCCCAAGAGACCGGCATCGCGGCGCACGATTTCCTGCTCGCCGCCACCGGCCGAGGCGATCCGGCGCGCCTTGGGCTACCGGAGTGCGTCAACATCTTCCGCTGAGGGCCCGAACCAGCGTCGTAGCGCGTCGCGCAGGCTTGCTTCCTCGTCCGCCCCGAAAGTGTCCGCCGCCCAGGCGACGTAGCCGTCGGGTCGGAGCAGCAGCGCCGCGGCGGGCCGGTCGGCGACGGTCGTATTGACGACGTCGACGCGATCCTGCCAACCCTGCGCTGCGGCGCCGACGCCGCCGTCGAAGTCCAGCAGGACCGGGCGGGCGTCATGCAGCAGCTCGGCGACGCGCCGACCGTCGTCGAGGCTGAGCTCGGGCACGGGCCAGCCCGACAGCGGGTGGTCGTCGCCCACGTCGTAGCGGACGTCGTTGCCGGCCAGCAGCCTCGCCATGTGCCTCGCGGTGTCGGGCAGGGCGAAGAGCTCTCCCAAAAGCGTTCGGAGAGCGGCTACCTCGGGGCCCGGCGCCATGAGCGCGGTCTGGGCCATTGACTGCATCATCACGCGCTCGCCCACCGGGTGACGCTCGGACTCGTAGGTATCGAGCAACCCTGCGGGAGCCCACCCGTTGAGCTGCGCGGCGAGCTTCCAGCCCAGGTTCAGCGTGTCCTGCAGCCCGAGGTTCAGGCCCGGCCCGCCCATGGCGCTGTGCACGTGGGCGGCGTCGCCGAGCAGCAGGACCCGCCCGTCACGGTAACGTTCGGCGTGACGGGTGTTCTGCCCGTTGATCCGACGAAGGGCGTGCGGCCCAGGGCCTTTGGGCTCGCCGAACGCGACGTCAACACCTAACACGCGGCGTGCGCTTTCGCGCAGCTCGCCCAGGCTCATCGGTTTGTCCTCGACCGGCGGCGAGAATTCGATGGTGCCGAACAGCGAGCGGCCGGGTTCGAACTCGGCGTAGATCACCCCGCCGGTGTCCAACCGGGTGTGGCCGAACCGGAGCGCGCCGAAGCCGGGGATGTCGATGCCGCCGTCGGCGCGGCGCAGCCCGTCGGGGACCTGCACGTGCGCCAGCCGGCCGACAGTCTTCGACGTGTAGCCGGGGAAGTCGATGCCCACGGCCTTGCGGACCAGGCTGCGTCCGCCGTCGGCGCCGACGAGAAAGCCCGCTGCGATGCGGTACTCGCGCTCGGGCGAATTAACCACCGCCTCAACGGATTCCGGATCCTGACGGAGCCCGGTGAGCTCGTGCGCCCAGCGCAGGTCCACCCCGAGGTCGCGTGCCCGCTTCTCCAGCATCCGCACCAGTCGGGGCTGTTGCATGGGCAGCGCGTACATCGGGTTGTCGGGCATGCCAAGGAAGTTCAGCGTCATGGCCGCGAAGATCCAGCCGTAGACGGGTTGCGGTGGGTTGGGATCACCGGTGAACTCGCGATACAGCCCACGCATGTCGAGCATCCGGACCACCTGCCCGATAAGGCCGTTGGCCTTGGGCTCGGGGCTGGGTCCGGGTAAGCCGTCCAGCACGACTGGCCGGACGCCGGCCAGGGCCAGCTCGCAGGCCAGCATCAGCCCGTTGGGTCCGGCGCCGGCGATGACGATGTCGGCGTGCTGGTCAGCCACGGCGTGCCTCCTTGCGTTTGGCGGGCTCGGGCAGTCCCGCGGCGACGGCGGCGAAGCCGTCGCGGATCAGGTCGGTGATGGCGACGGGCGGGTCGGCCCGCACGTAGGCCTCGGCCGCCGCGTCGCCGACGGCGCGCACGACGGCCACTACGAGCCGCGGGTAGAGGTCGTGTTCCGGGTCCGTGCCGGTGCGTTCGGCGATCACCGCGATGAGGTCGTCAAAAAGCCGCTGCGGCAAGGCGTTACGAACCTGCGGGTTCATCAGCAGCTTGCGGACTTCGACGAGATCCTTGCGGTTTGGCACTTGGCTTTCGGCGCCGTAGAAATCGCCGAAGTCCTCTTCCAGTGGTTCGAGCACCGCGTGCGTGAGCGCCGTCCACAGCGGTTCGTCGGCGGGGCGTCGCCTGAGGGCCTCCAGGGCGCGGCGCATGCGCTCGGTTCCCCGGTAGGCCAGGGCCTCGTACTTGCCGTTGAAGTAGTTGTTGAAGGTGCGCAGCGACACCCCGGCCAGGCCAGCGATCTCGTCGCGCGTCACGTTCTCCAGCCCGCGCTCGAACGCCAGGTTCAGCGCGGCGTCGCTGAGGGCGCGCCGGGTGTCGGCCTTCTTGCGCTCGCGCAGCCCGGGGGACGGGGCGGTCATGGGGACCAACGTACGCGAAACGTGCTTGGTGGGCAATATTGCCCGCCGGGCAATGTTTGAGTGTGACCCAAGGTTCACGACACGCCGAAATGCGCCGCCCAGGATTCACACGGAACGTGCCGTTCTCGCTTAGCGCTTGCCCCATTCCCAGGGCGGCGTCGTCAGCAGGCCTTGGCCGGTGATCCGCGTCTCGCCCCACTCCTTGTAGAGCTCGATCTCGACCGTGTCGTCGCCGGTGGCTTCCAGCAGCGCGCGCGAGTGGGTGACCACCACGACCTGCGTCTGCGCGGCGGCGGAGCGGATCAACGAGGCGAGCGGTCGCACGAGTTCCGGGTGCAGCGAGGTCTCGGGTTCGTTGAGCACCATCAGCGAGGGCGCCTGCGGGCTGAGCAGCGCGGCGGCCCATAGCAGGAATCGCAGTGTGCCGTCTGATAATTCGGCCGCGCGCAGCGGGCGCAGCATGCCGCGCTGTCGCAGCTGGAGGTCGAACACCCCGTCGTGCACCGCGACCGAGACCGTGGCGCCGTCGAACGCGTCGGCGACGGTGCGGGCGAGGTCGTCGAAGCCCGCCTCGATGATGGTCTGGATCGCGGCGGCGAGGTCGTGGCCGTCGTCGGACAGCACCGGCGTGCGCGTGCCCACCTGCGGGTGCCGCGCGGGCGCGCCCGCGTCGACGCGGAAGCCGTCGTAGAAGCGCCAGCCGCGCAGCCGTTCTCGCACGGCCGCGAGTTCGGGCAGCGCGTGCGGGTTGGCGTACTCGGCCAGCACGCTGCGATACGACGGCAGGGACCGGCTCAGCTCGTCGAACCCGCGGCTCGATTCCGCGCTGACCTCCGCGAAATCGCGAGTCCGGCGCACCAGCGTCGACCCGGCCCGCAGCACCGGCCCGGCGAACACCGCCTCGCGCTTGATCTCGGGATCACGGCCGAAGGCGGACTGAATCCCCGCCATCTGCGGGATGCCCAGGTCGACGAGATAGCCGAAATCGTCCGCGGCGAAGCCCATTTCGAGCGACACCGGGCGGGTGCGCACCGTGCCCTGGGCCTTGCCGGTGCGCCGGGCCCCGCCGAGTTGCTCGGGCCCGGCCCACAGCACCGACTGCAGCCCGCCCTCGCGGGCGAGCGAGCCGATCACCTCGCCGCGGCCGCAATCGGCCAGCAGCCGCAACGCGCGGTACAGCGAGGACTTCCCGGCGCCGTTGGCCCCGGTGACGACGGACAGCCCACCCAGCGGCACGATCACCTCGCGCAGCGAGCGATACCCGCGGATCGCGACCGTCTGCAACATCGGGCGCGCCCTACTCGTCGTCGGCGGCGTCGAGCAGCTGGACCTCCTCGAGATCCATCTCGTTCTGCAGCTCGCGCAGCACGATGTCGTCGATGAGGTTCTGGTTGCGCAGGGCGGTGATTTCCCGGCGCTTCTGTTCGAGCACGCCCAGGCGTACCTGTCGGACCTTCTCCTTGCCCTTGACCAGTTTGTGGTTGGTGGACCCGTCTTCGGTGGCCTTGACCAATGCGGCTTTTTCTTCGTATTCCTTTCGCAGCCGCCCCAATAGCTCTTCGCTGATGCCGACCTCGTCGGCGACCGTCGGCAGCGCGTCGAGCGCCGCTTGACTGCCCCGGCACCGGGCCATTTCCAATTCCTGGACGTAGGTGAGGTCGTCGGGCATCTTGGCCCAGCGCACCACTGCGGGCAGCGTGCTGCCTTGGATCAGGACGGTGACCAGGATGACGAAGGTCACGATGAAGATCAGCAGGCTGCGGTCGGGGAAGGGCCTGCCGTTCAGTGTGGTGGCCGGGACGGCCAGCGCCGCGGCGAGCGACACGGCCCCGCGGAAACCCGCCCACGCGATCACGAACCGCTGGCGCCAGGGCGCGCGGCGCTGGCGCTGGACCTCGCGGCGGTCGATGAGGCGAATCAGGCCGGTGGTGACCTCGCCCCACACGATCCGGGAGGCGATCACCACGCCGGTGACGGCCAGGGCGATGTAGGCGGCGTGGCGAAGGCCCCCGTCGACGTGGGATATGCCGTGCAGCGCGCCCGGGATCTGCACGCCGACGAACACCCATAGCGAGCCGTTGAGCAGGAAGGTCGCGATGTCCCAGAACGCGAAGGCCGTCAGGCGGGAGCGGGCTCGGATCACCACCGGCCCGGCGTAGGTGAGGACCAAGGCCGACACCATGACGGCGACCACGCCACTGCAGTCGAATGCCTGCGCCAGCAGGAACGCCGCGAATGGCGTCAGCAGGCTCATGGCCCCTTCCTCTTGCGGGGCGTCGATTCGCTTGCGCGCCAGCACCACCAACCCACCGACCAACAGGCCGGCGGCGATGCCGCCGAGGTAGGAAAGGACGAACCGGCTACTCACTTGGAGCGGTGTGATGGCGGAGCCGCCGACGGCCACGGTGACACTCACCGCGAACAGCACTAGCGCGGTGCCGTCGTTGATGAGGCTCTCGGCCTTCAGCACGGTCAGCTGTCGGCGCGGCAGCTTTTTCGCCAGGCCCGCGACGGCGGCGGCGTCGGTGGGGGACAGCACGGCGCCCAACACGCCCGCCGCGTGGGGGTCCATGCCCAGCGATCGCGCCGTCCACGACACCGCCGCCGCGGTGGCGATCACCAGGGCGATGCTGAGCAAGACGATGATGCGTGCGTTGGCGCGGATCTCGCGGAAGCTGGTGTTCATGCCCTCCCAGTAGAGGATCGCCGGCAGGAACAACAGCAGCACGACCTCGCCGTCGACGTGCACGTGACCGAAATCGGGGATGAGGCCGAGCAGGGCGCCGAGCGAGATGAGCAGCACCGGGGGACCCACGCGATAGCGCCGGCCGAGGACCGTTCCCACGATGACGGTGGAAACGAGCGCGACGATCAGGACGAGGCCAAACACCTGCCCATCCTGCCGGACGGGTACGACGTGCGCCGGTTGGGGTTTGAGTCACACCCGTCCCACGGCCACCTCAGGGAAGGGGCGGGCGACTCTCAAACGTGATAGCGCATGCGATATCAAATTCAGGAGTCATGTGGGTAGGCCACGAGTTCTAACAATCGCAGCAGCAATCGTCGCAGCACTCGCAGCTCTCGCAGCAGCACAAGCAGCCGCCGTCGCCGCCCTTCTTGCGTTTTCCGGGGTTGGGGGTGTCACCCTCGGGCTCGCCGGGACCACCGGGGCCGGGTTGGTTGCCGAAGTTGATGGGTTCCTGCTGGCCGCGCGGCGTTCCGCTCTGCGCGGTGTAGCCGGCGTGGCTGAAGGTGCGTTTGATCGCGCGGCGCACCTCGCCGGTCAGCAGCCGCTGCGCCAGGCGCCCGTCGGTGAACTCGACATCGGCCAGCGCCAGTTCGATGCCCAGGGCCGCGTCGTCGCACAGGGCGCGGGCCTCTTCGATGGGAGTTGCGGTGGCCGCCAACGGGTTCCACTTGCCGCGGGCCACGTCCTCGCGGTAGTCCTCGACGGCGTCGAGCAGGTGGGCCACCCGGCCGAACAACTGCCCGATCTCGCGCAGCGGCGCGGCGTTGCCGGGGCGGCCGGCCAGCACGGCGGTGTGCGCGAACGCTTCGGCGACCGCGGTCTCGGTGGGCTCGGTCACCGCCAGCAGTGGGCTGCCCGGGCCGGCGGAGGCTTCGAGCGCGGCCTGCCGGTCGATCGCCGCGACGAGCACGCCGGTGTCGAAGCCCAAGGTGTGGCCGGCGTCGGTGCCCTGGCGCACCCAGCGCTCGGCGATGCGCCGCGCCGCCGGGCGAACCCCGACCGCGCCGACCATGCCGTCGCGGTCGTCGACGTGGTCGCGCACCTTCGCGGCGGCCAGCGCCAGCGAGACCACCGCGGCCAGCCGCACGCAGTCGCCGGTGGCGACGTCGGCGCGCTTCATCCCGCGCAGCGGGCACCGCCCGGCCTTGCGGCGCGTCGGCTGCTCGGCCGACTGCGCCTCGACCAGCAGGGAGACCACCAACCCGTCGTAGTTGGTGGCGATCCGCGCGACCTGGCCGTAGTCGTCGCGCAGCGCCAGACACAATCCACACAACTGGGCCCGCCAGGCGTCGGCGAGCTCGCCCCCGAGGCGATGACGGCAGGGCCGGATGATGCCAAACATGCACAGAAGCTACCCGAGGTTCAGCAAACGCGCGTCCCGAAACGCCGAGCTACGGATGCGGCGCGGGGCAGGTCTTCGGGAAGTTAACTGGCTGACCGATCTGGTTCATGCCCTTGCGGTATTGCGTGGTGGCCGGCAGGTCCGGGGTGGCGGCCGACCAGATGGTCGAGGTGCAGGTGGCGGTGTCGCAGCCGCCGCCGAAGGTCAGCGACTCGCCGGTCTTGACCGTCAGGCATTGGCATTTGGCCACGGCGGGATTGGTGGCGTCGATCTCGCACTCGACGTCGAGGCAGTTCGCCCAGGGCACCCCGGACGGGCAGCTCAGCACGCCGAAGTTGGCGTTGACGTTGACCGTGGAGAACGCCGAGCGCACCTTGCTGCCGGTTTGGGCCCGCTCGGTGCAGTTCTTGAAGCCGACCGAGTAGCCGTTGACGACGACGCAGTTGCAGATCGAGATGTTGGGATCGGTCGGCGACGGCACGCACGGCGCGGTGGTGCACAGCGCGAACGTTTGGTTGCACAGCCACGCGCCGTCGACCTCGAAGGCGTTGACATTGCTGGGCTGGGCGCCCTTGCCGCCCGAATCGCAGGCGGCCGCCGTGGCGCCGACGACGGGAAGCAACCCGACCGATGCGCTGCGCAGCAGCCCGCGGCGGGTGAACGTGCTCTGCCCCGTTCCCGCGGCCCGCTCGACGAGCTCGCCGATGGCGCCGGCGCCGCGCGCCGTGTCCGTTCTTTGGCCGCCCTCGATGAGCACGGCGCTGGGCGTGGCGGTGATGCCGTACGCGGCGAAGGAGGCGCGGGACTCGTCGATCAGCTCCAGCGGCACCCGGTGGCCCGCGGGGCCGCCGTTGATCAGCGCGACGGTGACGCGCCCGTCCAGCTCGCTCTGCCATCGGGCCACCTCGGGCAGCAGGGCGTCGCACGCGCCGCAGCCGGGCTGGCTGAAGACGAGCACGAGCGGCTTTCGGTTGCCCAGCTCGTCGAGGGTGCGGATGCGGCCGGTGCGGTCGGGCAGCGCGAGGGCGGCGGCTTTGACGCCCGGCCGTGACGCCCAGCGCCGGTGCGCCGCGGGGCCGAGCCACAGGCCGAGCATGGCCGCGGCGAAAGCCGTTAGGGCCCAGCCTGATTGGCCGTCGAGCGCGACGTACGCGGCCAGCGTCGCGAAGAAGCCGTTTCTGGCCACGGTCGGCCACCCCAGCGGCCCCGCGGACAGCCGGCCAAAGCAATGGCACTCCAGGCGTCGGCCGCGCGCCAGGCTCGCCAGCACGACGGCGCTGAATCCGGCGAGCGCGATCAACGCCGCGACGGCGCCGGTCGACGGCAGTGCCAGCAGCATTGCCGCGATGCCGAACTCGGCCGCGATCAGCGCCCGCCCCACGGAGGCAGCCGCGGGCACTCCGAATGCCGTCACCGCGCGCCGCACGCCGTCGCGATCGGTCAGCTTCGCCAGCGCGGCAACAACGAACATCCCGCCGAGGAGCAATCGCACTGCCAGCATCGTCATCTGTGCCCACCTCCGCGTGGCAGTCTGGCAGGGTGACCGACGTCGCGCAGGATTTCGAGTCCCAGCGGCCGCGGCTGTTCTGGTTGGCGTACCGGCTGCTGGGGTCGGCGAGCGAGGCGGAAGACGCGGTGCAGGACGCGTACCTGCGCCTGCACGGCGCGGACGCGGAGGCCATCGAATCGCTGCCGGCCTGGCTGACCACGACCGTGACCAACCTGTGCCTCAACCGGCTCACGTCGGCCCGCGCCCGCCGGGAGGTCTACCCCGGACCGTGGCTGCCCGAGCCGGTGCTCACCGACGAGCGGACGCTCGGCCCGCTCGAGACCACCGAACAGCGCGAGTCGGTGTCCATCGCGCTGCTGAGCCTGATGGAGCGGCTCGGCCCGACCGAGCGCGCGGCGTTCGTCCTGCGAGAAGCGTTCGCCTACAGCCATTTTGAGATCGCCGAGATCCTGCAGACGTCGGAGGCCAACGCGCGGCAGCTGTACCGGCGGGCAAAGGAGCGGCTGGGTGAATCCCGGCGGCGGTTCCAACCGGACCGGCGGCAGTGGCGGCGCCTCGTCGACCGATTCTTCACCGCCGCCCGCGCCGGCGACGTGGACGGGCTCGTCGAGATCCTGACCGACGACGTGACGTCGACGGCCGACGGCGGCGGCAAGGTCGGCGCCGCCCGGCGCGTGATCTCGGGCCGCGACCGGATGGCCCACTACGTGGCGCGCGTGTTCGGCCGAAACCTGGCGCAGATGCCGATGCGTGTCGAGGTCGCCGAGGTCAACGGCGAGCCGGCGATGCTGGCGTTCGACGCCGACAGGCTGGCCGGCGTCCTGTGCTTCGACATCGCGGACGACCGGATCGCGGCCCTGCGGGTCATGGCCAATCCCGACAAATTGCGATTCCTGGCCGGGCAGCTGTCACATCCGGCGGGCCTGCCCGGTTCATAGGGGCATGGCGAATCGAATCCTGGTAACCGGCGGCACCGGAACCGTGGGGCGCGTCGTGGTCGACCGTCTGACCGCGGCGGGCAAGGAGGTCCGCGTACTGAGCCGCGGCCGGCGGCGGCACCAGCGCGCCGACGTCGAGCATGTCGTCGGCGACGTGCAATCCGGTGCGGGGCTCGACGCGGCGGTGGACGGCGTCGACGCGATCGTGCATTGCGTCTATCCCGCCGAGCAGCTGGTGGCGGCGGCGAAACGGGCGGGCACATCGCATCTGGTTTACGTCTCGATCGTCGGCATCGACCGCGTCCCATTTGCCCTCTACCGCATGATGCTCGCCAACGAACGCGCGATCGCCGAGTCGGGGGTGCCGTGGACGGTGCTGCGGGCCACCCAGTTTCACGATCTGATCGCGTTCCTGTTGCGCATGCTCGCCAAGCCGCCGGTGATGGCGCTGCCGTCGGGGCTGCGGTTCCAGCCGGTCGACGTGCGCGACGTCGGCGCCCGGTTGGCGGAATTGGCGCTCGGCGAGCCGATCGGGCGGGCGCCGGATTTCGCCGGCCCGCAGCCGCGCACGCTCGACGACCTCGCCCGCAGCTACCTGACGATCGCCGGCAAGCGCCGGCCGATCGTCCCGATTCGGTTGCCCGGCAAGGTGTCTGGTGGAATCCGCGCCGGCGGGCTGCTGGCCCCGGAGCACGCCGACGGCGCGATCACCTTCGAGCAGTACCTCCGTGAGCAGATCGCGTCCGGCGAACGACCCTATCGGGACGCCATTCGCGCGTACTTGCCACGGTTCCTTACGTTCGTCTAATAGCGTTCGCCCGCCGCGGGCCGGGCTGCCGACATAGGCTGCGGGTCATAATGGGGGCGATGACCGTCGTGAAGATCAGGCCTTTGGTGACCGTCGCGATCCTCGTTTCATCGACGTTGATGGGCTGCCATTTCGCGTCCCGCAACCCGCCGACCAGCCAGACCCTCGAGGTCGCGATGGGCGATGTGCTGAAGCAGAACACCATCACGCAGGACGTCACGCTGGGGGTCGGCAACACGTTGACCCTGAGGCTGGGCTCGAACTACACCACCCCGTACCGGTGGACGATCAACACCAAGATCGGCGATCCGACGATCGTGAAGCAAACCGGTCACGAGTTCGTGCAGCCGACCTCCGACGCGCTGGGGGCGCCGGGCACCGAGGTCTGGACGTTCGACGCCCTCAAGCCCGGGAAGACGACGATCACCACCGCGTACACGAGCATCGTCGGCAAGGACTCGAAAACGGCGTGCACTTACACGGCCAACGTCACGGTGCAGTAAACGTCCCTGGCAAACGCGTGCGCGCCCGGCTACGGTCTTGACTGTGTTTGGCTTCCTTCGCATTTGGTCCGAGATCGGCAAGCTGCCCGCGCCGCTGCGCGAAGAACTCGACGCCGAGGGCGTCATCTTCACCGCCGGCAGGGTCGGGGTGGGCCGGCACTTCAGCGGCCACGTGCCGGGCGTCTATTCCGCCACCGGCGTGGCGCGCTATGCGGGCGGGTTCGGGTTCAGCAAGGCGCGGATCGTGGCGCTGTTCCCGGTCCGCGCGGACGCCAACCTGCGGGCCATCGATTGCCCGTGGGACAGCGACAGGGGCCCGGCGCGGGCCACCATCGCCGAGAAGGGCCTAGCGATCGAAATCGACTTGCACGGAGTCGATCCCGCCTTTTCCGGCTCGATGAAACTGAACTACCGGAAAAAGATCCCCGCCGACGTGCTGGACAAGCTGCCCACCACGTCGCTGCGGTTTCCGGTCGACCCGGTCTTCGTGTACCGCGCTGCCGGGGTGCGGCCCAAGCCCTAGCGTCCGGCGGGCCGCAGCATCCGGCCGGCGACGCGCGCCGAGATCGAACTGGGTCCCAGGCGGGCGAAGGTGGACGTGAACCGATTGCGCCACCCGGGCACGACGACGGCGCGCCCCTTGTCCAGGGCCTTCAGCCCGGCGGCGACGACGGGTTCGGGCGCGGCGAGGCGCCGATAGACGGCGGTATGCGAGACGTCCTCGCCGAGCGCATCGACGAACCCGGTGCGGGTGGGGCCGGGGCAGAGCGCGGTCACGGTGACACCGGACTTTCGGGTCTCGGCCCACAGCGCCTGGCTGAGCGACAGCACGAACGCCTTCGACGCGCCGTAGGTGGCCTGGTACGGGCCGGGCTGAAAGGCGATGGTGGAGGCCACATTCAGGATGCCGCCGCGCCCGCGGGCCAGCATGCCGGGCAGCACGGCGTGGGTCAGCCGCACCAGCGCGTCGACGTTGACCGCGACCAGCTCGTGCTCCCGCTGGGCGTCGACGTCGGCGAACGGGCCGTAGGTGCCGAACCCGGCGTTGTTGACCAGGACGTCGACGTCTTTGTCGGCCAGGTGGGCGATGAGGTCGTCGGTGCCTTCGTCGGTCCCGAGGTCACCGACCACGAGTTCGGCGTGCTGGTTGATGCGTTGCGCCACCGCCTTGAGGCGGTTTTCGTCGCGACCCGCGAGCACGAGGCTGTGGCCGCGTTGTGCGAGTTGGTCGGCGAAGATTGCGCCCAGGCCGGAGCTGGCTCCCGTGATGACGGCGATAGACATTGCTAGACACCTTTTTTCGTGATCGGGCGGACGGCCAGGGCGTGGCTGACGAAGCCGACCGCCGTCCCGAGGATCGGCCAGATCGGCCAGAAGTATGTCACGCCCGTCGCCGCCCAGACGGTGAGAACGACCGTAGTCGTCACGAGGAATGCGGCGAGATGGATGCGCACGCTGGCGCGCGCCTTCCGCGCGGCGGCGGCGCGGCGGCGCGGGTCGGCGCGCCGGATGCGATCCAGCGGGAGGTCGGCGACGAGTTGCTTGAGCTCCCCGGTGGTCTGGGTCTGGAAGGCGGTCTGCAGCCGCCGGTCGTACTCATCGAGCTCCAGGTAGCCCTGCGCCAGCGCCTGGCCCAGGTTCGTCGCGGTCCTCTGCCGGTCGCGGTCGCCGGCGCGAGCGATGGTGGTGGTTGTCATGGGTCCTGTCCCTTCGTGGGGATGTGAATAGCATTAACATAGTACGGAATGTTAATGTCGTCAACATGGCACGTTCGAGCACCGCCGCGCGGCGCGACAGCTACCACCACGGTGACCTCAAAAGGGCCTTGACCAGCGCTGCGCTGTCGCTGGTGGCCGAGAAGGGGCCGAAGGGCTTCACGCTGACCGAGGCGGCGCGGCGCGCCGGCGTCAGCGCCGCGGCCCCGTACCGGCACTTCGCCGACAAGGCCGCGCTGCTGGCCACCGTCGCCGAACAGGGCTTCCGCGAGCTGCACGCGTCCCTTGTCGCGGTGCCGGAAATGGACCCGAAGGCCAGGGTGGTCGAGCTCGGGAGGACGTATGTGCGCTGGGCCGTCGCCCATCCGGACCACTACCGGGTGATGTTCGGCGCCGACATCGGCAAGGCGGACCATCCCGGTTTGGCGGTCGCCGGCGAGCAGGCGTTCGGCGAGCTCGTCGACGCGCTCACGGGGGTCGTCGACGGTCAGGACCCGCGGTCGGTGGCTGCGCCGCTGTGGTCACTGGTGCACGGCGTCGCGTCGCTCGCCATCGGCGGCGAGCTGAGGGCGGTGGGGATTCAGGAAGATCCGACGGCCATGGCGGCGGGGGTGGTGGCCCGAGTGCTCGCGTAGACCTCGGCGAGGAACTGCTCGACGGCGACGGCGGCGTGCACCGCGCGGGCCGAGCCGAAGATGTCGAAAGCGTGTTGGGTGTAAGGCAATTCGGCGTACACGACGGGCTGGGTGCTGACTTCGCGCAGCCTGCTGGTGAAGTCGCGGGCCTGCTCGACGAAGGCCAGCGAGTCGTTCTTGCCGTGCAGCACGAAAAACGGGGGAGCGTCGGGGTTTACGTGGTGGATCGGCGAGGCGGCCTTGAACGTCTCGAGGTGCGTCGAGGGCCGTTGCTTGATGATCGATTTGATGAGCAGCCCGGGCATCATCGCGTGCAGCGAGGCGTCGAGGCGGGTGAAGTCGTAGATCCCGTAGAACGGCACGGCCGCCTGCACCCGGGTGTCGGCTTCCTCGAATCCCGGTTGGAATTGCGGGTAGTTGGGCGTCAGCGCCGCCAGCGACGACAGGTGGCCGCCGGCCGAGCCGCCGGTGATGGCAACGAAGTCGGGGTCGCCGCCGTAGTCGGCGATGTGCTGCTTGACCCAGGCGAGGGCGCGTTTGACGTCGACGATGTGGGCGGGCCAGGTGTTGCGCGGGCTGTGCCGGTAGTTGATCGCCACGCAGATCCAGCCGAGCTCGGCGAGGTGGCTCATCAGCGGATGTGCTTGCCCCCGTTTGTTTCCCGTCGTCCACGCGCCGCCGGGGATCTGGAAGAGCACGGGCGCCTGGCCATTCGGGTCGAGGTCCGGGCGTCGCCAGATGTCCAGGTGGTTGGCGCTGCCGAATTCGCCGTAGCTGATGTTGGAGTCGTGGGCGTAGTCGCGGTAGATCCGCATCATGCGCAGCAGTCCCGGCGCCTTGGCGATGCCGGGCCCTTTGGGGCGGCGCCACAGGTCGGCCGAGTCGGTGCGCCTGCTCGGTCCCAGACCCTCGTCGAGCGCTTTGGACAGCGGCACGTTGGCCTGGTGACCGGCGCGACTGAAGTTCAGCAGGCCCGCCGCCGAGACGGCCGCCGTCAGCCAGGCGAGGATGCGCACCGGCCGGTTGAGCCGGCGCGCCGTCAGCGCCAGCCCACCGAGCTGGCTGGCCATCGTCTGCAGCGGCAACTCGGTGACGATCAGGCCGAACAACCACGAGAACAGCGACAGGTACCCCTTGCGCGCCAGCGGCCGGTAGGCGTTGAGGGTGGAGGTGGCCGTGACCGCCGTGACCACGAGGGACGCCGCTTGCCGGAGGTTGTGGACGAGTCGAGCCTTCTGCATGGCCTCACTGTAAAGAGGCGCCCGTAGACTTCCGCGTTGTGGTGCTAGATGCCGCCGAGCGCCGTTCGCTGTGCGATCTCTTCGACGAGCTCGGGCCGTCCGTTCCCACCCTGCTCGACGGGTGGACTGCCCACGATCTGGCCGCTCACCTGGTGTTGCGCGAGCACGATGTCGTGGCCGGCCCGTGCATGGTCCTGCCCGGGCCGTTCGAACGGTTTGCCGAGCGGCGTCGCGCCGCGTTGGCGGCGCGCTCGGACTTCGCGGGGCTGGTCGCGCGGTTCCGGTCCGGCCCGCCGGTTGGGTTCTTTCGCCTGAAGTGGGTGCGCGAGATGGCGAACCTCAACGAGTGCTTCGTCCATCAGGAGGACGTGCGCCGGGCCAATGGGCTGGGGGTTCGGAGGCTTGGGCCCGAGCTGGATGCCGGGCTGTGGCGAAACGTGCGCCGTGGGGGTCGGTTTCTGAGCCGTCGGCTTCGGGGATGCGGGCTCGAGGTCGAGTGGGCCGGTCGCGGCGAGCGGGTGACGGTTCGATCCGGTGCGCCCTCGGCGTTGCTCAGTGGGCCGCCGGGGGAGTTGCTTCTCTATTTGTTCGGCCGCCAGGACGCCGCCCACGTCGAGGTGAGCGGGCCGTCCGAGGCCGTTGCGGCCGTCCGTCGCACCCACTTTGGGATGTGAACGGGCCGCCGAGTCACATTGGCCACATGCGTCCCTGGAAAGAGGCGGCACCCTTTCTGCCCACCTCATAGCGACAAGCCTCCGCCGGGCCGCGGGCGGGTCTTCACAGTCGCTGTGAGGCGGGCACGTTGCCGTGTCCCTCCGTTCTTGTGACGCATGGGATCTGGGGTCAGCGCTTGTATTTTGGCGCCATTGGCGCCAAAATGGCGCCATGCCTAGCGTGCAGATTAAGGACGTTCCGGAGGACACCCACCGAGTTCTGCGTGAGCGGGCCGCCCGCGCGCATCAGTCCCTGCAGGAATACCTTCGGAGCCGTCTGATCGCAGAGGCGGGCCAGCCCACTCTGGACGAGGTTTTGGACCGCGTCGCCGGTCACCGTGGGGGCGGGGTTTCCTTCAAGGGAGCAGTTGAGCACATCCGGGCGGAACGTGATCGTCGTTGATGCCAGCGTATTGGCGGTAGCGCTCGGCGGTGACGGCACGGATGGCCGGAACGCGAGGGTGCGGTTGGCGGGCGAGACGTTGGTCGCTCCAGAGCTGGTCGACGTCGAGGTGATCTCGGTGTGGCGTCGCCATGTCGCCGCGAAACTGATGCCTGCTCGAAGAGCCGCAAGTGCGCTGGCGGACTTGGCGGATCTTCCGCTACGTCGGTCGTCGCATCAGCCGTTGCTCGACCGCATCTGGGAACTGCGCCATGTTGTTACGCCTTATGACGCCGCATACATTGCGCTCGCCAAGGTCTTGGGGGTCGCCCTCCTCACCGCTGATACCCGCCTTTCACGTGCTTCGGGCGTGCATTGCGAGATCGAGATCGTCCGCTGACACCGCGTTATCCGCACCCCTGATGCGGGAATCCTGGTGCAGGCCAGTCGTCGAACCAGCGAAAGGACGTCCAATTGTTTACGGCGCATCGCCGCTCGCGGGTTGGCACCCGGTTCGGGCCCTACGAGCTGCGGTCACTGGTCGGCGCGGGCGGGATGGGCGAGGTGTACCGGGCCTACGACACGAACAAGGGTCGGATGGTCGCGCTCAAGCTCTTGCGGCCCGAGATGGCGGCGGACCCGGGTTTCCAGCAGCGCTTTCGGCGAGAGTCCCAGCTGGCGGCGCGCTTGCAGGAACCGCACGTCATCCCGGTGCACGATTTCGGTGAAATCGACGGGGTGCTGTTCATCGACATGCGCCTGGTCGACGGCGGCAGCCTGAAAGATCTGCTTCGGGAGCGGGGCGCGCTCGACCCCGGGCAGGCGGCGGCGATCACGGCACAGGTGGCGTCCGCGCTGGACGCGGCCCACGCCGAGGGCCTGGTGCACCGCGACGTAAAGCCGGAGAACGTGCTGCTCACCCGCGACAACTTCGCGTACCTGGTCGACTTCGGCCTCGCTCAGGCGCACGGGGATCCGAGCCTGACGGCGGGCGGACCGCTCATCGGGTCGTGCGCCTACATGGCGCCCGAACGGTTCAACGGCGGCCCGGTGGGACCGCAGACCGACGTCTACTCGCTGGCGTGTGTGCTCTACGAGTGCCTTACGGGGCAAGCGCCGTTCGAGGGCGCGGAAATCCCGCAGCTGATCAGCGCGCACCTGCTCATGCCCCCGCCCCGGCCGAGCATCATGCGCCGGGGGATCGACAAGGCGCTCGACGCCGTCATCGCCCGGGGGATGGCCAAGGATCCCGCCGCGCGGTTCTCCTCCGCGGGGGAACTGGCCAGGGCGGCTTTCGGGCTGACGCCGGCGACCCCGCAGCCGGCGCCGCCACCGCCTCCGCCCGAGGCGCCTCCGAGCGCGCCGTCACGCACCCGGGCGTTCTCGACCGTCTACCCAAACCCGGACGACACCGGTTACAGCCCGTATCCGCCGCCCGCGCCGGGGCCGCAGCGGCCGGGCCGCCCCGCGCTCGGCCGGGCGCCCGTCGTCGTGGCCGGGGCGGCGGTGGCGCTGTTGGTTGTCGCGGCGGTCATCGCGGCGACGTTGGTGGTCTTCGGCGGCACGCGCAACGGTGCATCGCCTCATACGGCGGCGCCCCCGACCGCGTCGACGACGAAGACGCCGTCGCTGTCACAGCCCGTCCAGGGCGCCGACGGGCTGGGCTTCGTCGGTGAGACGGCGCGGTGCGACCCGGGCAGTCCGCCGGCCCTGGTGGTGCGGACAGCCCAGTCGCTCGCGGTGGTGTGCCAAACCGCGCCCGGCAGTTTCTACTACCGGGGCGAGCGCATCCGCGACGGCGCCCACATCGAGCTGACCGACGCGGTGCGTTCTTCCGACGGGTTCGACGTCACCAATCCGGAAAACGGGGTTCGCTACGAGGTGCGTCCGGAACGGCTTCGGATCATCAGTAATGGTCATGTCGACTCGTCGGAGCCGGTGCTGCAATACGCGTCGGCCGGGTAAGTCACACTGACCACACTGACCACACTGGCCTCTGGCCGAGGAGGCACCCTTCGTGCCCGCCTCATAGCGACAATCTCAGATGCGACGGCGAGGGCGTCCGTCGTTGTCGCTGTGAGGCGGGCACATTGCCATACCCCTGACTTCTTGTGACGCATGGGATTTGAAGTCGGCCCGCGATCGCACGTTGGCGAAAACGCCCCGGTGGGCACCACCGGGTTCCCCGGCCTCGCCGTCACCGTGGTGGCCGGGTTTCTAGCCGCCGAAGAGCACGTCGGGGTTGAGGATGCCCGCCGGGTCGAAGCTCTGCTTGATGCGGCGCATGAGGTCGACCTTGACCGGGTCCTCGAGCTGGAGAAAGTACGGTGTCTTGGCGCGGCCGAGGCCGTGCTCGCCGGAGATCGCGCCGCCCAATTCCATTGCGAGCGCCAGGATGTCGGTCATCAGCTGCTTCTTCTTGGCCGGGTCTTTGCAGATGATGGCCAGGTGCACGTTGCCGTCACCCGCGTGCCCGCAGCCGGCCGCCGCGCCGCCGGCCGTCGCCGCCAGTTCGCGCGCGGCGGCGAGGAACTTCGGCATCGCCGAGCGCGGCACCACGGTGTCGACGATGTCGTCGGCGCCGATCGCCTTGGCCGTCCAGAACGCCTTCTCGCGCGCCTCGATCAGCTTGCGCGCCGAAACCCCTTCCAGCACATAGGCGTCGACGGCGCCCAGCTCGACCACCAGCTCCCCGGCCCGCTCGACGTCCTCGTCCAGTCGTTCTGCGGTCCGGTTCTCAAGCGCCACAACGAGATACGCCTGGCAGCTGTCGCGCACTTGGTCCGGAATGCCCAGCTCCAGGTTCTGGGTGTGAATGAGCGCGGCCATCGTCATGTTGTCGATGTATTCGAGGATGTAGGGCGCCAGACCGCTGGCGAGGACCCTGGGCACGGCCTCCATGACCTGGTCGAAGTCGGCGAACGGCGCGAGCACCGTCGCGGCGTGGTCGAGGCGCGGGTGCAGCTTGACGATCACCTCGGTGGCCAGGGCTAGGGTGCCCTCGGAGCCGACGATGAGCTGGGTCAGGTCGTAGCCGGTGGAGACCTTGGCGATCTTGCCGCCGGTGTGGATGATCTCGCCGGTCGGCAGCACCGCCTGCAGCCCGAGCACGTTGTGGCGGGCGATGCCGTACTTGACCGCGCGCATGCCGCCGGCGTTGGTGCCGACGTTGCCGCCGACGCTGGAGGACAGCTCGCCCGGCTGCACCATGTAGCTCAGCCCGGAGTCGACGGTCGCGGCGTCCAGCTCGGTCAGCGTCACGCCGGGCTGGACGACGGCGACCTGGTTGACGGTGTCGACCTCGAGGATCGCGTTCATCCGCTCGAACGAGATCAGCAGGCCGTCCTCACGCGGGATCGCGGCGCCGGACAGGCCGCTGCCGGATCCGCGGGCCGTCACCGGGATCTTGTTCTCGCTCGCGGCCTTGAGCAGTTGCGAAACCTCTTCCGCCGTAGCCGGTTTCGCGACGAAAGCCGGCTTCTGCGGCGCCGACGTCAACACCTCGTCGTGCCAATAGTCCTCGGGGATCGCGTCGCCGGTCAGCAGGTTGTGCTCGCCGACGATTTCCGAAAACCGCGCCGTGATATCGATCATCGACTCACTTTAATCGCCGGCTATCGGGTATCGGCGCTCCAGAGATGGCCGCAGGTCGGGCACTGCAGGTGCACGACCCAGGCCCGGTTGCTCAGCAGGTACTGCCAGTGGTTCGTGCAGTTGCGGGGGCCGCGGCAGTCGTCGCAGTGCCTGCCGTGATCGCATTGCGGGCAGGGGAGCCAGGCGCGTCGGCCGCGGTCGGCGTGGGGATCAATCGGTAACACGGTTCGCGGTCCGATCCGGCAGCACTCCCGCGCTGACAAGCTCGTCGTAGATCCGCTGCTGGTCGTCGTCCAGCCCGCTGTACAGCATGTCCCAGGCGCGCTCTTCTTCCGCGAGCACCTCGACGGGATCCCAGTCGCCGCCGATCGCTTCGAGAACGGCGGCGCGCCGACGCGCTTCGTCCAGCGTCAGGTCATATGCGAAATCGCCCGGCGTTTTGGACATGGATCTCCCACGGGTTGGAATTGTGATTCCGGCGCTGGCACCGGCGCACCGGCTGATCGCAGCCGGGAGGTTTCGCAGAGACTAACCGAGCGTGGCGGGTCCGGAAACTTGAACGCGGGCCAGGTCACACGCGTTCGCGTCGCCAGTGCCGTCGCTGCTGGGCGTTTCCGGCGGCGCTGTGCACAACATCACACTCGCGACGGCTCATGAACGCGACAGTGGCCCGACGAATGCTGTTCGTGTCGTCGTAAGCGTTCCAACCCCTTGGTGCCGAATCCTGGCGGTGTACCGAAAGGGGAGGGCGGCCGTGAGCATCGCGATTGAGCGGCGAGAGGCCCAGGCGATCCATCTGTCGTTTTCGGGGCGGTTCGGCTTCGGGATCGACCAGTGGGCGTACCTGCCGTTCGAGGTTCCGTTGGGGGTTCAGCGAATTCGGGTCAGCACGTCGCACGACCGATTCGCGGTGGGCGGACCAATCCGAAACGTGTTGGATCTGGGCATGTTTGGGCCGGCGGGGCACGAGCTGGGCAATGCGGCCGGATTCCGGGGATGGTCCGGCGGGGCGCGGGACGGCTTCGTGATTTCCGCCAGTCACGCCACGCCGGGCTACCTTGCGGGCCGCATCGAGCCCGGTCTGTGGGCGGTCGCCCTCGGTCCGGTGGTCCTGAGCCCGTGGGGAATGGCCTGGGAGGCGCGCGTCACGCTGGAACGCGGGCAGTCCGGTCCGGAAAGCGCTCCCGTCGTCGCGTATCCGGCCCCGTCCGTCGGGCGGGCGGGTTGGTATCGCGGGGACCTGCACCTGCACACCGTCCATTCCGACGGCCAGCGCCACCCCGGCGAGCTGGTGGCGGCCGCCCGCGAGAGCGGCCTGGACTTCATCGTCTCCACCGACCACAACACCAACTCCGCCAACCGGGTGTGGCCGGCGTGCCGCACCGGCGGGTTGCTGGTGATCCCCGGCGAGGAGGTCACCACCCGGCACGGGCACTGGCTGGCCGTCGGGCTGCCGCCGGGTGGCTGGGTCGACTGGCGGTACGCGCCGCGTGACGGGGTGTTCCCGCGCTTCGCGTCCGAAGTCCGGGACGGCGGCGGGCTCGTCATCGCCGCGCATCCCGCCGCGCCGGTGCCGGGGTCGTTGTGGGAGTTCGGTTTTGACCACGTCGACGGGCTCGAGGTGTGGAACGGCCGGTGGAACCTCGACGACGAAGTGTCGCTGCGCATTTGGCAGCGGCTGCTGTGCGAGGGTCGGCGCGTGGTGGCGGTCGGGGGCAGTGACTCCCATGCTCGTCAGCAGCCGGTCGGTTCGCCGCAGACCGTCGTTTATGCGCGGGAGCTGTCGGCGCCGGCTGTGGTCGACGGGGTGCGTCGCGGCCGTTCGTACATCGCCCGATCACGTGGTGTGACAGTGGAACTCACTGCGTCGTGTGCGGGCCGGGGCGCGGGTATGGGCGAGACGCTGCCGGTTTCGCCCGACGCTCCGGTGACCGTCACCGCCATGGTTACCGGGGCCGCCGGGACGACTGCTTCGCTGATCACCGCGGAGGGGTGCGTCGGCCGGGCGGCGGTGACCGGGCCGGCGCGGACCATGCTGCGCTGGGAGATCGACGCCGCGTCGGCGCGCTTCGCGCGGCTGGAGATCCGCGAGGCGCAGCGCCGCCCGCTGGGTGCGATGGTCGCGTTGACGAATCCGGTGTGGCTGGCCTGAAGAGTTAGCGTTTTGTCGCGGCGCGTTGCGAGCCGGCGGCGACCGGTTCCGGGGAAGTGTCGGTCAACAACTTCGTGAGTTGCGCGATCTGCGAGCGCAGCTCGTCGATTTGCGCGGCGGTTGCGGCTTGCTTTGTAGTGTCCTCGTCGGCGACACGATGGACGATCCAGGACGCCACCGTCGCGGTGATCATGCCGATGAGACTCATACCGCCGATCATGAGCATCACTGCAACCAGCCGGCCTTGCGTGGTCACCGGGTAGAAGTCGCCGTATCCGACGGTCGTGATCGTGGTGATCGACCACCACACCGCGTCGCCGAAGTTTCTGATGTGGGCGCTTGGCTCGGAACGTTCGGCCTGAAGAACGGCGAGCGATGCCGCGTACACGAGAAGCACGGCGGTGGTCGCGGTGTAGACGACGATGCGCCCGCGTACGGCATCACCAAACGCCTTTTGCAATGCCGCGACGATGACCACCAACCTCAGCAACCGGAGCGGCCGCAGGAATGGGACAGCGACGATCACGAAATCCAATATGTGTCGGACGAACCACCGCCCTCGCTGGGGAGCAAGCGTGAGCCGAATGAAGTAGTCAACGGAAAATCCTGCCCACAGCGCCCACAGGATCACGTTGAGCGCGAACATCGGGAGTCCACCCGGATTAACGAGCACCTTGACGGAGAAGGTGACCAGGAAGACGACAGCAATGCCGGCAAGTGGCCATTCGGTGCGGCGTTCCCAGCGTTCCAGCGTCGATCGTGAACTCATGACGACATCCCCCCAACCTCCCCGTTGATGACGTTCGTGGATAGCGTGCCCGATTCGTCGACTGGAGCGTATGCGCCTAAGGGAGTTTGATCACACCCGGAGTTGTGAGAATTCGTGTTTTGGGTTGGCCTGCGAGGTCGAGATGAAGGACCGCTGTCCGGTCCTGGCGGCCGGCTAGCTCAGTTTCGCTCTCGGGTGAACGTGACCGGCAGCTTGCCCAGGACGGTCATGCTGGGGTTGCCGAGGTATTGGTGGACGTTCTCGACGCCGACCTGTGCACCGCGTGGGCGAGTTCGGTTAAACCTCAACGTCATTGTGTTGACAGCGTGCTGCCGGGCCGACGACCGCTCTGCGCGTCAAGCCTTGCACGGGGGTTTCGGGGGCCAGCCAGGCCCGTAATAGCAGTCCATAGGTCCCTGTACCACTTCGCCGATCGGCAAACTCGGGTCGTCTATCCGGGGATTGTGCCAGTCGTGGCACGCGGTCATATCCCAATCCCCGACGACATGTCCGGGTAGGGGTTGCCCTGGACACCAACAGCTGGGTTGTGTGCAACCGGGAGGGTAGGCCTCGGCGATGCCTGCGGATAGACCCAGACCGGCCACCGCGACGCCGCCCGACAGCAGCGTCCGGGCAATGATCCGCGTCAGGAGGTGAGAGGTGTTCATGGCCGGTTCCCTTCGCTTCTCCCATCCAGGGCCACGCCGCTAATTTGCCACAGAGCGCTTGCGAAATTCTTGCGTTCGCTTGACTACCGATCCGCTGCGGGCGGTCGTCCAGTTCCCGTCGACACCATCGGGATCGTCGTCATCTCAGCGGGTCACGGGGTCAAGGGTGCTGGGGGCTCGTAATCCCAAGGGTCGCCCGGTGAGCGCCGTCGGCGGCGGACAGCGGCGATCAGCACGACAACGGCCAAAGCGCAACCCACCCCGAGGTAAATGGGCGGAATCAACCAGGCGTCCGCGACCGCCTCACGGCCCCGAATGTGGACGTCGATGTCATGACCGATGTCGCTGAACTTCGCACCCGAAATATGCATCGACGTTTCGTATGTGCGGGGCGTGTTTGCAATCGCGCCGAAACAGCTGTCGCGGTCAGGTTTCCACGGAAAGGGCATCGGTTGTCGAACGCTACGAGTGGACCGATGGTGCTGGCATTCAAGGACTGTCATTCGAGCCGCAAGGCCGGAATGCTGTGCCCACAAGTTAATCCCCCCGTAGCCAATCAGCGCGAGCGATAGCAACGACAAAATAATGAGAACGCCCAGGCCGAGGCGGCCCCGACGTCGGCTGCTCTTTGCCATCGTGATCCTCCTAAACGGTCGTCGCTGACATCGGCTGTGTTGCTGGTGGATAATTGGACGCTAGCGTCCAGCCAACTCTGACACGGTTAAACGTGAGGTTCGGGGGAACCGGTGGAAATCCACATAAGGGGCACCGCGCTTTTGCTAGGTTTTGACACCTACGCGCCGGGCAAAGGCTGCCCATGACCGGTTTGTTGTGTCCGTCCGTCGCCGCCGGGATCGCCATCGCCATGGTCGGCTTCCGGCCGGCCTTGGCGTTCTTGGAGTCGACGTGACGCTGCGAGACTACGAGCAACGGTATGTGCCAGAGCTGCAGGCGGCGCTCGGCGAGCCCATCCTGCGCGCCGTCCCGTTAAACGGCGCGGGCGTGGCGGCCCGAACGTCTTCTCTCGCCCGCAGCGCGATGTTTTGGCGGCCGTACCTGCTGGTCGACGGACGGCCGTACACCCGACTGCCGTTCGCGACGTTCCTCACCCTGACACCGACCCGCGTCGTGCTTTTCGAGACGAAAAGAACCATGCGCGGCTCCGCGCCCCTGCTCGACGCTCCCGTCCTCACCCTGCAGCGAGACGACGCCGACATAACGGCAACCCAAGGCCATGACCAGGGGAGATCCGTGTGGAGGTATCGCCTGCGGTCCCGCGCTTCGACGGCAGAACTGGAACTGGAGCTGCGGCCCTTCGGAGGTATCGCGGCTGAGTTGGCCGGCCAGCTGCGCGACTTCTGCGCCCCGACGGCCCCTTCGCCGCCGCGAGCGGTGCAGCTTCCTCCCGGTTCGGGCCGCGGCCAGTTTTACTGGGACGGTCACGGTTGGAGTCCCCGGCCGCGGCATCGGATCCGGTTCGCGCCGTGGATGGCCGTCGCCGGCGTCTTGGTGGTGGTCGCGGTGGCCTACTCCATCATCATGAAGGCCGTCCTTGGACATGGCAGCCACACCACGTGGACACCGCCCCCTACGACACCCGCCTCTACGACATCCGTCCAGCCCATGGGCCCGCTGATCTGCAAGCACACCGACCCCGCAGGTGCTCCGTACTACGTGCAGTTGATCAACTCGACCGAGTCACCCGGCACGTGCACCGGCCAGCCCTTCACGCAAGAGGAATTTCAAGCGATCCATGGACTTACGTTGCAATGCGTGCTTGACAGTGACGTCGCGATTTCACAAATGCATGGGATCGCGTCGATCTTTAGCGACGACTCGCAGAGCAGCATCAACGCCGCGAAGCTGGTCTGCACAAGTAACGGGCACTGAGAAAACGCTGACCCGCCACTATGTTGCTGGCGGTACACCGCATTCCTTCGTCATCCACCGGGGCGTCGGTGGAAAATCAGAACTGGCCCTTCACCTTTCGACGCAAGCTCGGGACTGTCAAGCTAACGGTGTAACTAGTTTGTCGTAGCCCGATGCAACGGGTTCGGCGGTTACCACGGGCGTGGAGTGGCCCGGCTCTGTTCGGGGGTGAAGGTGACCGGCAGCTTGCCCAGGCCGGTCATGCTCGGGTTGCCCAGGTATTGGTGGACGTTTGCGACGTCGACTTGGTAGTCGGGGATGCGGTCGAGGACGGCCTTGACCATCACCTCGGACATCAGGCGCGCCAGGTGCGAGCCGATGCAGCGGTGCGGCCCGAGCCCAAAGGCGAGGTGGCGGTTGGGTGTTCGGTCGAGGATGATCTCGTCGGGCCGGTCGAACTCTTTTTCGTCGTGGTTGGCGGAGAGCCAGCTGATGACGACGCGGTCGTTCTTTCTCAGGCGTTGGCCGTTGAGCTCGACGTCTTTCGTGACGGTGCGGCTCAGGGTTTGGTTGACCGAGAAGTAGCGCAGGAATTCGTCGGTGGCGGTGCGGTAGAGCTCGGGGTGGTCGAGGAGTTGTCGCCGCAGCTGCGGGTGGGTGCCCAGGTGCAGCAGGGTGAGCGCGGTCTGCGAGGTGGTGGTGTCCACGCCGCCGGCGATGAGGTTCCAGAGGATGTTGAGCAGCTGTTCGTCGGTGAGGCGCTGGCCGTCGAATTCGAACCGGATGAGGAAGCTGGTCAGGTCGTCTTCGGGTTTGGTTCTTCTGGTGGCCGCGTAGTCGAGGACTTCTTGCATCATGGCGGGGACTTGGGAGATGGCGTCGAGGTACTCGGGGCGGTCCTGGGGGATGGCCATGACGGAGTGGAAGAGGTTGGCGTAGAGGTGCCAGTTGTCGTAGGGCAGGCCCATCAACTTCATGGTGAGGATGGCCGGGACCGGGCTGGCGTAGTCGAGCACGAGGTCCATCTGTCCGTCGGCGATTTTTTGGTCGAGGAACCAGTGCGCCGATTGCTCCATGAACGGCTTTAGTTTCTGGACGGCGCCGGGGGAGAGGAACGGCGCGAGGGCGTGCCGTAGGGCGAGGTGGTAGGGGCCGTCGATCTCGCCGATGCCCAGGGCCGGTTGGCCTTCGGGGCGCGGGACGCCCATCTCGCCCTGGTAGTCGACGCCATCGTCGGCGTTGGGTTCGTATTTGTGGGCGAAGGTGTCGCCGTCTCTTGCCGCCTGGCTCACCGCGTCGTAGCTGCTGAGGAACCAGAATCCGTCGTAGTTGCTGTTCCAGGCGACTGGGCACTTGTGCCGCAGCTCGGCGTTGATGGCCAGTTCGTTGAGGTTGTAATCGTCGGAGTGGTGGTCGAAGTGGACGACTGCGTCGGCGCTGACGTCGGGACGGGTTGTCATCTGGAAGTCCTCCACCGCGACGAGAGCTCGGCTATTTACACTATCTTTGCATTATTACGCTCGTGGGTTCCGCCGAGAAAGGCCGCGATGAGTAGTCACCGGACGACCTTCAACCATGTCGGACTGTGTGTCTCCGATCGCGAGCGGTCACGGCGGTTCTACGAAAACGTGCTCGGGTTTCAGTTCTGGTGGGAGCTTGATCCGCCCGACGGCCCCACCGCCCAGCTGGTGCAGCTTCCCGAGCCGCTCGGAGTGCATGCGACCTACTTGGTGCGCGACGGATTTGTGCTCGAACTCATGGACTACTCGAAGCGTCAGGTTCACACGGGGTGGGAGCGTGTCATGGATCAGATTGGCCTGACTCACATCTCGTTTTCGGTGTCCGATCTTGCCGGTGCGTTGGAGAAGGTCGAGGAGTTCGGGGGATCGGTGGTCAACGAGACGGTCACCGAGGCGATGGCGATGGTCCGCGATCCGGACGGACAGCTGTTGGAGCTGCTTTCGGACAAGTGGTTGTCGGCGCTGCCGCCTCGGCCTTAACGCTCGGTCAATAGGGCATGCGGTGTTGGTGCTGCGGCGGCGTGGGTCACCGCACCCGAAGCGACGGGGCCGACAGACCGACGGGAGTCACATAATAAACTCGAGCCACTGAGTATTGTTTGATTCGTGCCTGCACAAGATCAAGACGACAGAGCATTCGACACGGCAGTCGATAGCTTAGCGGACTTCGGGAAATCGTTGCGAGATCTCATCGCCACTCTGTTGCGAGAACGAGGTCTCAACGTGCACAGCGTCGACTTCAGAGTAAAAAGTTGGGCCAGCGCGACGCGAAAGTTATCGCGAGGGGTTGACAAGTACTCTGGCTACGAAGAATTAACAGATCTGCTGGGTTTACGGGTGATCACTTACTTCGCCGACGAGGTCGATAAGGTTGCGGAGGTACTCACCTCAGAATTTAACGTCGACTGGGAGAATTCAGTCGACAAAAGATCCATCATAGCCCCCGACAGGTTCGGCTATATGTCGCTTCATTACGTTGCCAAGCTCAATGAGATAAGGTCGGAACTGGCAGAGTATAGGCGGTTCGCGGCCCGGTTCTTCGAACTCCAGATTCGGTCGATATTACAGCATGCGTGGGCGGAAATTGAACATGATTTAGGGTACAAGGCCGATGGCGGTTTGCCGCGTGAATTTCGACGTAGGTTCTCGAGGCTAGCGGGTATACTTGAATTAGCTGACGATGAATTCTTCCGGCTTCGAGACGGGCTTAACCGACATAAAGTGGAAGTTATTCAAGAACTTCGGAGTAGTCCGGAGAAGCTTGATCTCGACCAAGCTACGTTGTCTGCGTTTCTCGAGGCGTCGCCCTTGAACGCGATCGACGTAGAGATCTCTGCTGCATTGGGGCAGCGCCTCGCGCCAAAGCTGGAACCACGTTATATTTCTAGCCGCGCATCTGAGTTGACTGCGTTGGGAATCACAAATATCGACGTCCTCGGTAAGGCACTAGAAAGTCGGAAATCTCATATAATTCGGTTTGCTGAGCTTTGGTCTGTTCGCAGAGTAAATGTATCACCGTCTAATGAAGTACCTCGTGGGATTTCCCTGCTTTTTCTCGGGTACACATTAGTTCCCGACTCGACGCCCGACCAAAGGACAAAATGGTTGGGAGGTCCAAATAATTTCCGCGGTGGTTTTCTTCCAGCATTGCAGACTATTTGGAAGCGAGTTGTGAGGGACCTCGGTAATCCGTCACCGCTGTAATAGCCGAATGCTGCTTCTAAGTCAAAAGTCGGCAGATTAACATGCCCGCGAACAAAATTCGGTTTTGAACATTAGTAAGGCCATCGTGTTCAGAGGTTCTCCGGCCCGGACAAGTCATTTGGGCAGACTGAGCCGCATATATGACGCAGAGCCGCACGACCCTCTAACGGGCTAATCAACACGGCTATTCGACAACCTGTACCGAGCCCCATGGATAAGACAGCTGCTCGGAGTGTCGAAATCGATGCAGTCGTGCCCCGCCGAACGATAAGTTCACCGGGCGGCTGGTCAAGACTGAACCGACGCAGGGCCGGAAAGTTATGCATACCGAGCCGCCACGTCAACCATCGATTGACGCCGATTCCACTTCCCCGGGTTATGTCGGCGTCGACTCGCAGGCTGACCGCTATCAATCTCCCATTCTGAGACTCAACCATGTTATTTGGGCGAGTCGGTTCATTCTCGATGAGCGGCTGAGCTCCGCGTTCCGTAAGGTCGTAAAGGCCATCGTTAGTTCGCCCAATGTGGATGCTCGAAAGACACTGTGTCACCCGAGAAACAGTTACCGGGTAGCGCCGAATCGTCTCTGCCGTCAGAGCTTGTAGATCTAGGGGTCCCATCTCACCCAATATCTCCAGCATGACGTCGAGCGTGGACTCATATGGCCGCGACGGCTGCACGTCCCGCCAGTCCGCAAGCACCCATGTCCCATCCGGGCGGATCTGAGCAAAACGTGAATCCCGTCGTAGTACCTCCGCGAGTGAACGAAAGGGCCGGCCGATCTCCGATGCGAGATGTTCGATTCGGGCTGGCTCACCGTGTTCTCGGAGCCACAGGAAAGTTCGGTCGGCGACTGCGTTGCGTCGTCTCACCCAACCGACATTTGTGCGAAGGATACGAGACGACGCGCCGGCGAGGATTTCTAAGACGGCCATTCCGGCAGGTAGGTCAAGTTCCTTGATCCGCCTTTGTAGCTGTTGATCAGTGCAGGGCGCCATTCCGACTAAAGTTTTGAGCCGCTGCGCTACAGAACCGTGGTTAATTTCCCACCATTCCTCAAGTTGGCCGGAGGACGCCCGCGGATGGATCAAGCCGAGCTCCCGAAGGATAATGTTCCGCGTTGGGCGTTGGTCCGCGCCAATGATTTGCGCGAGCGCATCGTCATGCAACGCGATCGCATTCCCAAAGGCGCTATGAACTGCGGCTTTTAGAGCCGGCAGCTGCTCCCGCAGCGAATCTAGGAATTTGTCTAAGGCCGATCGCTCGAGCTGACGCGCTCGCTCTCTCGATACGCCAAGCCGTTGCCCGACAACATCCAGCGTCAGGCCGTCATGTCGCCACTCCAGCACTTCACGTAGGCGGTTTTCAAGCCGAAGCCACGCATCATCAGCGTTGTGCTTCGCAATCGGGCCGCCGCCCCCAGAGACCATGCTGACATCCCTCACACCGTCACGTGAATCAACTTGAGAGCGCACCGCCGCGCGATGCGTTGGTGAAAGCGAACCGAATTGGCCGGCAACGGCCTTGTAAACGTCGATGTCGTGCAAAGCACCCAATCCCGAGGGTCACCCTCTGCGTCAGCCTTGAGGGCCGCCCAGAGTAAATGCTTAAAATCCCTAGCGGGCCCCCACGTGAATACGGCTTGTTCTTGATCCCGCGCTACGACAACTCGAAGCGGCTTGACCATGAGAGAACCGTCCTGAACCACCCAATTCTGACCGAGGGCCTTCGTAACTATCGATGCGGCGGAGGCCTGGGGATTTACGATTAGGTCGGCATACCTGCCCACTCCGTTTACGGCGCGGGACCACTCTTTCATGGGTCCGTCTTTGATCCATACACGTGCCTCATCCGAAGTCATGTACCGTGTAAGCTCGCCACCGATATCCCTCGCCTGCAACCAATTTGAATATTGTGCGGTGCGTTCACCGGATGATATATGGCCCCAGTCCAACTCATCAGCGTCTCTAAACAGCCGACTGACTATCGCCACTTCGATGTCTCTTGGAACGCGCAATTTAACTTCCCCCTTGCCATGCCGGAAACTCTAGGCGGACCTCTTCTGCGCTAGTCTCAAGATCCGCGGCGTCACGAATCCAGTGCTCTAAGAACGAACCCGCCGTTTCATCTGTAAATGCTATCTGAGATTCCTCGGGCAGCGCCAACTCTTCGACGAAAGCGCTCTGCAGCGCTATTAATGAACGCTTGATATCTAGCGCTGCCGCCACTCGCCGAAGATCAGTCACGAAATCAAGAACACGAAGAGACTCCTTGCCTTCTCGCAATCGCAGGCCCCGGCCAAGTTGCTGAACGAAAATTCTTCTACTATGCGTAACGCGCAAGAAGGCAATCAGATTCACGTCCGGGACATCAACGCCCTCGTTAAATACATCGACGCACGTGATGATCGGGACGCGGCCGAGCCGGAAAGCATTGAGTACGACTTGACGCTGCTGCCGGCCCAGACCGCTGTGTAGGCACTGCGCCCGACGCCACGACGGATCGGAGCCGGCTAATAAATCGGCCATCCGCTCGGCGTGATCGATTGTCTGACAGAAAACGATCATACGAGGGTCACGGGTCTGCTGCCATGCTGCACGAATCTGATCAACTATTTCGTCATCTCGCTGCGGGAGAAAGAGCGAGCGATTAAGTTCGCCGATTGAGTATCCATGAGTGCTATGTTCGCGTACGAATTCCCAATCAAGGTTATCCACATAAAGTCGATAGTCAACCCTCGCCAAGTAACCGCGCGCCATGCCTTCGGCTATCCCGAGTGTAAATGATGGCTCTCCGAAGCGAGTCGTGATGTCGAACTTGTCGCCGCGCCACGGCGTAGCGGTGACGCCGAACTGAGGTACGCTTTGGCAGGAGTCTAGAAGCTCTGCGAACATCCCTGTCTTCCCCACATGATGGGTCTCGTCAATCATGATTAAATCAGGCTTGTAGTCATTTCGCACAAGCCTAAGCGCCGAATCGATGGTGGCTGAGGTTATTCCATCGAGCTTGACCGGTTTATTGTCTCCGCTAATCACTTGAGTCGAAACGTACTTTGTCACATGGCGCCACATCGCGCGCTCGAGTTGTTCAACGAGTTCCTTGGTGTGAGCAATGATAAGGACTTGCGACCGGGGACTGCTGAGCAGATGGCGATTAATCACTTCGCCGGCCACAACCGTTTTCCCCAGCCCTGTTGCTAGTACGAGTAATCCACGCCTTGATGTGTGAAGGTCGGCCTCAAGCTTTCCAGCGGCATCCGTTTGGTACGGTCTCAGCTTGTATTTTGCAGGTACCCTTTCGGGCATCCGTTCCCAGATCCCCTCGAGCGTCGGGCCAGACCAGATATCGATCCGAACGCCTAACTTCTCTAACGCCTTGCGGCGGCTCTCAGCTGTCCGATTCAGTCCGGTGTTCGTGACCACAACGGCGCGATCAGCCCCATAGTCGCGTCTCGCGCGTTCGACCTCATCAACGCCTCGACGGTCGATCAACCCTCGACCCGACCATTTACATTGGATGACCCACTGCTGACGATCGCGAACTGCTAGGAGATCGGCGCCTCGGTCATTTGCCCCGTCTATTAGCCGAACATCTGAGAATCCCAGGTGCCAAAGTGCGCGCTCCACCGCATGCGATAACCCGCGCGGTCCCCCGACGAGCAGCGCCGATCTAGAAAGGAATCCTGCGATCACCATTCTGCGGAAATTTGATCGGAGAGCAATTCCATGCTGAGCCGTGTACGCCGCAGTTGAGTTGATCCAGGCGATTTAGCGAGTGTCAACAGGGTAGCGATATCGCTCAGGAGGCCCTGTACTTTTGCAAGCGAGAGGCGTTGTGTCGATGGCGCTGCCAAGTCGGCGTAAGGACCCATGAACAGACGTCCGTCCATAAATACTTCCGGCCAGGATTCCAGGAGACGCACCAAAAAAAGCGGAGGAACAAAAAGAAGAAAATCCGGATTGGACCCAAAATCCTGACTAAGATCAGTTCCACTATTTACAATGGCATTCTGTACCTCGGTGATTTCGTCAGGATTTAGGAGCGCAATCGCTCGTTCTGGATCTTCAGCGATACAATTTGCCATTCGCTGCCGGATGTCCGCAAACATTTCTCGAGCCTCGTTAGTTATTATCCCGAAGTCGAGAGCGCTGTCCGGAAGACACAGCTGTTTAAGGTCTCCCAAGATTTGAGAATGAGGGATCGGGCTTTCCGCTCTGACTTTTAGCCACGCGGCGATCTCCACGAGAATTATATCAGCAGGATCTGCACCAAATTTGCTAAAAAGCTTATGTGAAGGGTCTATGAACGCGGTAGCGTTCATTCCGGCGCCAAGTGATATCCAAACTGGGGTTTCCCTGCCTTCCGCATCTTGCAGCGGTCCAGCCGATAGCTCGCGGCATTCGACACTTATAAATCCGAGGTCCGGTAAGCCAAAATCACGCGAAAGTTCTGGCAGCAGGGTGGATTCCGATTTATAGCGTTCGATTCGTTCATATTGTGTCTCTATTCGTGGGGGGTCCGTATCCGGCCCGCCTTGTGAAGTGTTTTCGCCGAGCGACCCCGTATCGTCCGGGCCCGGAGTTGCCTGCCCCTCGCCAACACCGAGGGCTGCGAGGACCTCTGCTTCATCAGCACTCGTTGGGCCGCCATCCTCGGCCTCATCTTGTTCTAGTTTCTTTTTACGCTCCTCATGGCTTAGGACCGCTTCCCACCAGCGCAAATCGGACTGATAGTCGGGATCGCCCGCCCAAAACTTATTCGCCCAGTTCCGAGTTTCCTCGTGAATCGGCCCTTTACCGTCGCCTGGTATCAGACAGCGTAGGCCCGGGACGTTCCGACGGTATGCCTTGAAGAGCCGCCCCAGAGGACTTGTATTGTCTTCGTATCCGTGCTTGGCGGCCAGCTTCTGCTGGAGGGGGCCGCTGCCGCGGAGGTATTCCATAGCGGACCGCCAACTCCGATCGCCGTATTCGAACGCATCCTTTTGATACGTGACAGGCACATGGTCAAGGTGAATTTCCCCGATTAAGCGGCCGCCTTGATTCACAAGCTCGATTGGATATTCAGTAACTGTGCCGGCGAGTGGATCATTGATATCGACCCAGTCGAACAACCTCTTATCGTACTGCAGTATTTTTCTGCCGTTGCGCAGGAAGTCAATACCGTAATCACGCCGATGTAGATGACGCTGGACTCCTAGCCAACCGTGTATCCGGCGCTCGCGAGTAGAAAGTTCAGGACTGCGGCATTGCTCGCATTCGTCTTTGCCAACACGCTGCCAATGGCCACAGAGTCCACAGGCGTCTGCATCTTCATATTTTTCGTCAATATGTATGATCGCGGGCACTTCCTCGGCTGTCGCGCCCGAACCGTATGTCACAGAGCGTTCATCGCTCCACGCACACGGCCGCCGCGGCTTGACTCGAGTTCCCTGGATCCATAATTCGAATGGCCGATTATCTAGAATCCAGCTGTAGGTTCGCGAGAGGATTCGCCGGAGGTTCTCCGCGTTCTTGCTCAGCCAAATCGCGCGATCGTGCTTTAGGCGACGTATTTCAACACGCGTGCCGTGTTCGCTGAGATCGGCCTTAGGTTCGCGTATATCGGCAGCCTGCCAGTCGTCCCCAATCGAATCGAAGTCAATTTCCACGCCAATCCATTCGGGATCCCCCGGGCGCGTTGTTAGGACTCTTGTCACCGTCCCGAGCCGGGCGGTGCTGACATTGAAGCCCATTCCGAATAAGCCCAGTTTGTCGAATCGATCGTTGCCGGACCACCCAGCTCGCACCGCATGCTGGAGGCGTTCGAAACTCATGCCGCCGCCGGTATCTATGATGGCTACCTCGGCACCGTCCAACGGAGCGCCTGCTGCAGGTAGTGCGACACTAATTTTGAATCCACCCGGCCAAGACGAATGCATGCGGGATATCTCGGTGAAATCGTCGAAAGCGTTGTCGATCAGCTCTGCTAGGCATTGCCATTCGGCCATCTCGATTTCGCCGAGCATCCTGAGGATCCGCGGGGATGGTGTTATGTCCACAACACTCCTACTCATCGCATATTGCCACACCGTCCGAGGTGGTAGCCGGGCTCGAAGGCGGCAGCTAGCCGGTATATGCAACCACCCGTCGATCCTGTTGCTACGGCCCGGGCCTTACCATGTCTCGCAGCTTGCCGTCACGATGTTATTACGTTCGAATGACGCCCAAAAGCGCTACTGACGGTGGAAGGTCCAGCATGTAGCGGGCTGCATAGTCGGTCAGTTGCCTATGCCGGAGCTGGTTGCGCCGAAGGGTCTCTCAGTCGATGACCTGTTTCACGATCACGGCTAGACAGCCTTCCGCGCTTGCGTCAGATCGAGGATGACGCGCCACGCGCGGATCCGCCATGCTGCGCTGCTGCGCCTGGACGGCATCGGTGCTGAAATGGTTACCTCGCCGATCATCGAACGCGCGCCCGAAGCTCGCGGCGTATGTGCGCAGCGGCTTCGGCCATGTCCTCGTGCTCCCACACACGTATAACCCGCCAGCCGCCGTCTGAGAGCATCTGATCAGTCTCCCGATCACGCGTTCTGTTCTCAACGAGCTTCGCGTCCCAGAACTCGGCGTTGGTTCGAGCAGGGCGGTAATGCTGCGGACAACCGTGCCAGAAGCATCCATCTACGAATACGGCTATTCTCGCGCGCGGGAAGAGTAAATCTGCACGGCGCCGAATTCGCGCGAGCGGAGCGGCGTCGACTCGATACCGCAAGCCCATAGCGTGCAGTAGCGACCGCAGGTGCCGCTCGGGCCGTGTGTCGCGGCGTGGGTTTGCGCGCATTACCGAGCGCACAGCCGGTGTGGTGGCCCAAGAGTTCGCGGTGCGTGACTGCTTTTCGCTCCTCGGTATCAATTCACGCTCCCGAACTTTTAGCCACGCATTCGAGAGGAGCTCGGCTCGGCTCGTTCCAGTCACTTCACCGATGTAGCGCTCGATAGTGCGGGAGTCGTGGCCCCACCGAAGGTAGGCGTAAATTCGTCGACCCCCACGTGGCATCCGCAGTGCCACCGAAGCAGTCGCTGGCTCACCGCCCGATGTGGGGATCCGCCGCACTTCGGCCGATCCTGCGGCGGCGTCTTGCTCGGCGGTACGCTCGGAACGGGTCATCCCTTGTGGCGCCCTCCAAGTAACGTCGGGAAGAATCTCTCGCTTCCAACTGGATGCCATCAGTTCACTATTTTCGTCGAACGCAACGCCTTTGCAACGGCATTCGCCATCACAAGGCCGAGCTCCACCGGAACGGCGTTTCCAAGCTGACGCATTTGTTCGCCCCGGGGACCCGCAAGCCACCAGTTGTCGGGAAAGGTCATGATCCGTGCCACTTCGCGGACTGTCAGGTATCGGATTGCGCCGTCATCCTTTCGAAGAACGCTCTCGCCGCCTGGCACGCCGTGAACGCCAGCCTTAACCGTCTTCGCCGGACGATCTAGCTCGTTCGGTGTATGCCCAGCATATATTCGCGCTCCTGGCCAGCCCACGTGGTGCAGCCAGCTAGGGTGATCAACCTTGTATCCGATCGGTTCGGGCAAGTCACCGATAGCGTCTCGCAGAGTCTGCCAACGGGCGAGCCCATCGTCCGGCGGGAGTCCTGCTCGCGTCAGGTCCGCACCGGGCGCGCGAGGTGCGATGTCATGGTCGGCCCAGTACTCTCCGCTCATCTGTTCATGTAGCAGCGCCGACTCTGAATGCG
The DNA here is from genome assembly GCF_001673535.1 of Mycobacterium sp. 1081908.1. Lineage (GTDB taxonomy): Bacteria > Actinomycetota > Actinomycetes > Mycobacteriales > Mycobacteriaceae > Mycobacterium. The sequence goes on from NZ_LZLY01000104.1 coordinate 155,046, forward strand.
TCGACTTGGGGAACTTCCAGCCGCCGAGGCCGAGGTCGCGCCGAAATGCCACGACGAAAACTCGCCAGCGTTGTTGTGGCACACCGTAATCGGCCGCGTTGACGAGTCGGAAGTGAACGTCATATCTCTCAGTCGGGTCAACGCCATCTGTCTTCAGCGCCTTGACTAACCGTTTATCGTGATCGAACCATTCCTCACCTTCGATCCTCTGCTCGAACGGCGCGGCAAGTTCGCGCAATATGTAGTCGTAGTAGGGCCGGAATGAGGGTCGAAGCAAGCCCTTCACATTCTCTGCAATTACCGCGCGGGGTCGCACTTCGCGGACACAGCGGAACAGCTCAGGCCACATATTGCGTGAGTCATCGAAACCCCGGTGGACACCGCCGAGGCTCCACGGTTGGCACGGCACCCCACCGGCCACCACATCGGCTTTACCTTCCAGCGGCGTGAAATCGACCTTACGTATATCTCCTTCTACCAGCGGCCACAGGTCATTGGAGTCCTGAAGTAGGAGCGTCCCGGCGTCGACATCAGAAGCCACGTTCGCGAGAAGTGTTGCACACGCACGGCGATCTACTTCGACGGCGAGTTGGTGACGAAAGCCTGCCCTGTGCATCGCTAAGGCGAGTCCACCCGTTCCGGTGAACAGCTCGATGCTCGTACCGACACGTAGAACTCCGCGTCCACCAGCATGTTTCCGGCCGACAACAGTCATGGGCAAACCGTACCGCGGAGAGGCGACAAACTAATGGAACGGCGCGGAGGTTGCGGTCATGCGTACGTGACTCAGATTTCGGGCGCGGAGTCGATTTCCGAAAGCTCTTCAATTTCTTCGTTAACCATGGCGTGCTCGACTTCGGCATCGATCGAAGGCACCGCGTCGAGGTTTGGCAGCGTCAGCTTTGCGAGGTGCTCCGTCACGAGCGCCGCGAGTACCTCGGCTGACTTGTCGGGCGGCGGAAGGCTCGCTGCCCAGGGTCGACCTGGGTGCAGCTCGTCCCAATACGAACGGGCCTGATCCTTTCGTCCACTACCTGGCGTATGGTTCCCGAACCCATCCACGAGCACGTTCCAGACCGGACGGTAGTGACCGATCAGCAGCATCTCGCCGAGCGGTACCCATATGTCCTCTGCAACTAGGTACCGGCATTTGAAGTCGGTCAAATCCAGGTTTTGTGTGTTGCTCTTATGTGCGAAGTCAGTTACTTGCTTAATTGAGTTCTTGTGTTCGCGCAGTCTTTCATAGAGTTTTGGCTCGGTGGTCGTCGCCTCCAAACCGACGCCGTGCCGCGCGCCGGGCGGCCGCGCCCGGCCGACATAGATGGGAACGCTGCCTTCCTCAACCGTCGTAGGGGTGATCGACTCGTACAAGGAAAGCGGCCCGTTGTAATAGATCGCGTAGAGGCCGGCACCAGGAAATTTCGATTCGGGCGGCAAGGGCACTAGAGGTCTTGCAAGCAGAGCCCGTTCCACACTCTTGCCAAGTTCCAGGCGATCCAGTGGGTTGAACGGTCTGATGTCGCTCACCCTGGACAGCTTATTGGCCTCGTTGCTGCCGTAAATCCCAGGTGTGGCGAGGCTGTCGAAGCAGATTCTGATCTGTGGCGCAGCTATTGATGCGCGGTTGTCGGCGTAGGCCCTTACCGACAGGCATCTGTCGTACCTCCAGCCTGTGGTGCGGTGCGGGACTCAGACGATACACCTTGTGGCGCAACCGAAGCAGGGTTTGTCCCACTTCCATCCGCAGTCAGCTCGTATCTTCGACGAACAGCGCCATCGACGCGGTGAATCCGTGCAACGCGTTGCGGCCCGCGATCGGGCCGATCTCGCCGGCGGCGAAGAAGCCGGCGAGCGGAATCCCGCCGAGTAGTTCCTCGATCATCGACGCGTCGTGGTCGGCGATCCCGAACATCCGCCGGCCGCGCCCGTTGCAGGTGAACAACAGCGCGCCCACCGGACGCCCGGGCAACTCCGCTACAGCCCGCTCCACGGTCAGGCGCAGGTCCTTGGCGGCCCCCGCCGCGTCACGGACCTGGAACTGCACCGTCGCGCCGACGTCGACGACATCGCCGATCTCGATCGCCCCGGTCGATTCGTCGGCGCCGAGCAGCCCGCGGATCAGGAAGTCGCCCTGGCCCGGCACCGCCAGGTGCTCGTCGACGACGATCCCAATCGACAGTCCGTGGCTGATCAGTTCCTGCTCGTCGGGCGGCAACCCCTCGACGATCTCACGCAGGCGCTGCAGCGGCGTGCGGCCGCCCAGCTCGGTGATCCGCGCGCCGTCCGCGCCGGTGACGATGTACGGGTCGCCGACCGGCCGGCAGCCCTGCGACACGATCGGGACTACGTGCACGCCTGGTAGGCGCACGCCCACGAGGCCCGAGGTGAGCACGCCGTGGTCGCGGAACAGCCGGGTGTCGCCCGGTCCCCGCCCACCGCTCACCAGGCCGCCCACCACGGTCGTTCCGGGCAGATCGGTGTTGAGGTGCTCGACGAGCAGGCTCGACGGGAAGGTGTACGGGTCCGGCAACAGCAGGTGCAGATCGCGCGCGGTCCGGTCGAATCGGTAACCGGTGATCAGGCCGCCCGAGCCGGTGCGCACGAAGTCCAGCTGGAACGTCTCGGCTTGCAGGCCGGACCCCAGCCATACCGCCACCGACGGCCCGTCCTCCATCTCGCGGCGGCCGGCGACGATCCCCTGGGCGACACAACCGATCAGCGCGGGCGCCTCGACCATCCGCTGCACCGCGTCTAGGAGGTCCACAGCCTGGCCGGTGTGTGATCGCGACCCGAGTAGCACGGCCAGCGACGGCGCCTCGCCCGCAAGCTCGTCGCGCGCGTGCGCTGTGGCCTCCACCGCGGCCTGCCGTGCGTCGGGCGCGGTAGAAACCCCGACTCCGATTCGCACCCTTACATGATGCGCCACCTCCGCTAGCCTGACGTTGACTGCGACAAGTCCACGAGGGGCGTCGATGAGTGCAACGGGCGAGACCACCATCGGCGTGACCGGTTTGCAGCCCGTCGGGCGCGGCGTCGAACGCCCGGAACACGTTTTGGTGGCGGGCGATGGCCGAGTGTTCGCCTCCGATAAGGCCTCGGCCGTCGCGGAACTCGTTGACGAGAAGACCATTCGGCGCATCGGGCAGGCGGGCGGCGAGCCGAACGGGATCGCGATCGACCGCGACGGCCACTTTCTGATCGCCAACTGGGGCTTGGGCGTGCTGCAGGATCTCGACCCACAGACGGGCGAAATCACCAGGATATTAAGCGGAGAGCTCGATGGACGCCCGCTGCGATGGTTGAACTTCGTCCTAGTGGATTCCGTTGGGGCGTTGTGGTGTTCGGTGAGCACGATGGCAGACAACCTTCTGGACACCATCGCAAGAGGCACGGCTGATGGGTTCATCTTTCAGGTCGCACCGGATCGCCAATCGGCCCACGTGGTTGCTGATGCGGTGAGCTTCCCGAACTGCATGGCGCTGGATCGCAACGAGGACTTTCTATACGTCGTCCGCACGGTAGCCGCCGACGTGGTGCGATTTCCGATTCGCGGCGAAACACTCGGCCCGCTAGAGCGATTCGGCCCGCCGCTGGGGGACCGACGCCCCGACGAGTTCGGCCCCGACGCCGGCCGGTTCCTGGCCTACCCCCAGGTGGGCCGGCGGTGGGGGATGGCCGACGGATGCGCGTTCGACGCCGATGGAAACCTTTGGGTGACACTCGTTCTCGCCAACAGGATCGTGGCGATCAGCCCGGATGGCCAGGCAACGACCATTATCGAAGACGCCGACGGCGCGCTATTGAAAGGCCCGACCAGCATCGCCTGGGGCGGGCAGGACATGCGCGACATCTACATCGGCTCGATCGCGGCCCCATACATCCTCAAGGGCAGAAGCTCGGTGCCCGGCCTACCGCTAATCCATCAACGCTAGCCGCCCGACGGCCCGGGCTTCATGAAGTCGGGCAGTGCCTGATCCGGGTCCGAAGGGATCATCGACTCGGGCAACCCCCACAGCTGGCGGATGGTAGCACCGCCGTCGACGACGAGCGTCTGGCCGGTGATGCGGGCGGCCAGCTCGGAGGAGAGAAACAACGCGGCGTTGGCGATGTCATGCGCGCGGGGCGCCGCCAGCGGGTTAATTCCGTTGACGGCGTACTCGTTTGGCGGCTGGTCCTCGTTGCCGGTGCCCACGTTGCCCGGCGCGACGGCATTGGCGCGAATGCCATACCGCCCCAGCTCGTCGGCGAAGGTCTTGACGAGCGAGATGACGCCGGCCTTAGCGGCGCCGTAGGCGGCGTGGTAGGTCGCCGCCGCGATGCCGTCGACCGAGGCGATCGCCACCAGCGACCCGCCGCTGCGCTGGGCGATCATGTACCTCCCGACGGCTTGGAAGAGGTAGAAGACCTGGGTCAGGTTGTAGTGGATCGCCGCGTCCCACAACTGGGTGCTGGTCTCCTCGACCTTCGACCACGTCGCACCGCCGATGATGTCGACGCACACGTCGACCCCGCCCAGCGCCGCGACGGCGTCGTCGATCGCCCGCCCGACCTGCACGGGGTCGGTCATGTCGGCGACGATCGGCACGGCCTTGCCTCCCCGGCCGACGATCTCGTCGGCGATGCGATGCGCGCGCTGCTCGTCGATGTCGATACAGGCCACCGTCGCCCCCGCCTCGGCGAGGGCCAGCGACGTGAACCAGCCATGGCCCGCACGCTCCGGGATGTAGCCCGCACCCGACACCACCGCGCGCCTACCGGACAGCCCCAAATCGATCACGGCCGACCTCCATTGCGCCCCAACGAGTCAGCCAGTGCTGGCCGACGATCGTACTGGTGGAGTATCGAGACGGCGTCGATCGCTGTCAATGACGCCCAACGACCCCGACCCGCCGGCAAGCCGCTTACGCCGGCTTCTCGTCAGCGGATCTTCGCATCGGCTCCCAGCGTCCTTCAGGTTGCGCGAGGCGGTCGGCGATCACGTAGAGGGTTTCGAGGTTGTGTCCGTATCCGAAATGGCTGCTATGGACTTCAATGTTTTCGGTCCGCGGCGCGGGCAGGCTGGTGCAGCACCGCCACGCCACGATCCCGTCGGTCTTGCTGTAGATGCAGGTGGTTGGCACCGTCAACGGCTGCTCGCGCCTGATGCGGGCGGCTTCCGATACGGCCGCGGTGGCGCTCGCACCCCGGTTGAGCAGCTGCCACATGCGCCAGGCATGGGTGGCCCGGTGATCGCCGCGGAACGGGGAACCCAAAGTGATCACCGATCGCACATCATCGGGGAAGGCGCGCGCCAACTCGCGGGCATAGATGCCGCCTGCACTCCAACCGATGACGCTGACCCGCCGTCCGTGGCGCGACCGCAGCTGGTGAAGACGCGCCGGCAGCTGCTCGTTCAGGCTGGGCCGGTACCCCAGGTTGACACCGAGGCGCCAGTCGTGAGCGTGATATCCCAGCTCGCGCAGCGTGCCGCGCAGGAACTGAGTTGATCGCGCACCGGCCAGAAACCCGGAAGCACCAGCACCGGGTGTCCGTCGCCGTGGGGCCAACGGGCGATCACGTCACGGGAAAGCTGCGCCACCAGGTATTCGGGGATGGCCCGCAGTTCGAGCGCGCGCAGCCAGTTGCCTGGCGCGGTCACGCCAACGGCGTCGGGCACGCCAGTGGCTTCGGGGCTGCCCACTCGATGAGAAACAGAGGGCATAGGTGGTGTCTCCTTACTGCACGCACTTGCTGGCGCGTCACGACCAGCATTGCACTCACAAACCTGGATCGTCAGCAGGTTCAATGACGAGTCTCGACCGCTGCCACCGACGGCTCAATGCGCCGCCGGCGTTGATGCCGAGCCGTCTGGCTCTTCATCGGTGGCGTTGCCCCGGAATGGACTCGCGACGTGTGCGCCCAAACCGACCAGCCCTCGGCCGACGGCCGCCAGCGCGCGGCCCGTCGTGCTGCCAACCGCCCCGATGGTGGCGAACGCGGCGTCGAACACGCTCGGAATGTGGAAGTCCTCCCAGGTCTCGACCTGGTGGTGGCGCGCTTCGGCGAAACGGTCGAGCTCGTCGCGAACCGCGCGGCGCTGCCGGGCCAGCTCTCGCACCGCCCAGAACCGGAAGCCGTCGAGCACTGCCGGCTTGGCGAACCGGTCGAGGATTTCCTTCGCTTTCCCGTAGATGTCGACGTCTTCGCGCAGATGATGGTCGACGAGCTCGCGGGCCTCGTCGATCGCCCGCAGCAGCTGCTCGGGTTGCGTCACCTCGATGCGCGCCAGGTTCAGCCGCTGCCATTTGTGCAGCGCTCCCTCGGCGATCACCAGCAGGCTCAGGGTTTCGCCAAGTCGGTTGTCGCTGACCGCGTTTCGCAGCTTCTCGGCGCGGTGTTGCACGCCGAGGGTGTGGTCGAACGACGCCAGGATGCGCCGGACGTGGTTGCGCAGTTGTTCGACGGTGACATTGAGCGCGGGCCCCAAAGCGACCACCGACTCCCAGTACGCGTCGGGGAGTGACCCGTACTTTTCCAGCGAGTCGACCATCCGCGTAATCGTCAGGCTGTTGCCCAGGACGTCGCCGGCGCGCTGCGCCCGGGCGACCTCGAGCACCGAGTCAACTTTGTCTTCCACGCGCCGGACGGCGTCCTCCACCTGGGCGACCGCGGACGTCAACGCCATCTGCACGGCGATCATCTGCGCCGACGCGATCGCTTCCGGACCGAGCAGCGCCGGTCGCCACTGCAGGGGCGCGGGGAACTGACCTCCATCCGTCAGCACCCGAAAGACACCGTCGCCCAAGGGAACGAGATTGCCGTCTTTCAACGCGTCGAGGCTCTCGCGATGCAGCTGCACGTACTTGCCGGAGTCGGCCAGCAGCGAGGTCAGCCCGGCGAGCCCGCTCGCGAGCGAGCCGCCGTCGATCCCGGCCACTCGCATGGCCTGGCCCGCGGCCGCCCGCAGCCGCGCCAGATAGGACTCGACGGCGGCGGCGTCACCGCCGACCAGCAGGCCCTCGTCGTGCAACGACACCACGACCTCGTCGGTCATCTCGGATGTGCTCACGGGGCACCCCCAAAAATCCGTCGGCGTGCGAGCGAGCAGGCCGAGAGTGAGCGGGTGTGGCTGGTTCAGCGAGTGCGGACGTTACACCGAGGTGTCCGCTCGAACCCCCGCTTCGGCGCCTATTCAGGAGGAATTCACCGGATACGCGGAGTGGTCCCAGAAACCACCACACCCACAGCGCGTCGCGGCAAATTGAGGGCTGTCCGCCCAGCTGCGGATGTGGAACCATTTGGCAAATGAAGGACGACGATCCCGAAAAGCGGATCCGCGAGTTAGAACGCGAGCTTGCCGACGTCACGCGGCCCCCGCAGAGCCCGCCGCCGTACACGAGCGGCGAGACGTATACGGAGAACCCTCCGCCCTACACGGGCGGCGCGACCTACACGGGCGACGCCACCTACACGCCCGGTCCGACCTACACCGGACGTGCGACCTACACCGGCGGCGCGCAGTACGGCTGGGGCGCCCCGCCGCCGCGGCGCAACAGGTCCTACCCGTGGTACCTCGTCCTCGTGCTGCTGGCGGTCGTGGTGCCGATCATCATCAGCCTGGTGATGATGTTCGCCCGGTCATCGGTGGGCAGTTCGATTTCGCGAGGCGCCGGCAGGACGACGTCCACCGGCCCCACCGCGGTGCCGCAGGGCGGCGAGTTGCGCGTCAGCGACAACAACCAGGCCAGGACGATCGCCTGCAACAACGGCAAGCTCACCCTGGCCGCGTACGACAGCAAGTATGTGGTCACCGGCCACTGCGCCAGCCTGACCGTGGGCGGCTACGACAACAACGTCACCGTCGAGGACGCCGACGCCATCGAATCGACCGGATACAGCAACGTCGTCATGGTCAAGGGCTGCGACAACGCCAACCTGAAGATCTCGAGCTACGGCAACGAATTCAACGTCACCGGCCACTGCGCCGGGCTCGCGATCTCGAGCTACAACAACAAGGTCAACGTCGACAGCGTCGACGCCATCACCGTCTCCGGGTACGGCAATAACATCACCTACCACACGGGCACGCCGAAGATCACGAACTCTGGCTACGACAACAACATTCAGCGGGGCTGAATCGGCGATGGTGCGTCGGCCGCTGGAAACCGGACCCACGCGGGTTCGCGGCGACGCACTGGCGTACCGTCGAGAACGAGCTTTTTTCGTTGTCAGCGCTGCTCATCCGCGGATGGCATCCACAGGCAATGCGATTCCTCCGTCGCCCCACCGCCCGGGGCGGTCGCTCCCGACCGTGAAGGAACTGCCCGTGGATACCGCAGTAACGATGCCTCACCTCCGGGGCCGGCACGGAACCAACCCGATACGGGTATGCGTGGCGCGCGAATTGGGCCACGACATCGACGGCGCGTGGTGGCCGCGCGTGGACCGGATCGCCAATGAACTGCCCTCGCTGGTTACGGTCCTGACCCCGCTGCTCGGCGACATCAAATCCATCAATGTCAACTGGTCACCTTTGCAACGACCGCCCGACCTGAACTGGCCGGGGTGGGAGCAAAAACGCCAGCACGTGATGAGCGTCAACGGCTGGGACGCGTGCGCCAACCTGCTGATCGTCCCGTATGCGACCAACACCGCGCTCGCCCAGATGGTGCTGCGCCTGGCGGCCGACCTGCCCATCGAGATCGCGGACCGCAACAAGCGCGGCCCACCAGGCCGGCGCGCGAACCGAATGAGTGATAGAGCGCGCCGTTGGACACGCCGGTCGCGTCGCTGATCGCGCGGATCGTGACGGCGGCGGGCCCGGACTCCGCCGCCAACAACTCCACGGCATCAAGGATCTGATCCTGGTCATGGACGCGAGGGCGGGGCACCTCGCAAGGATAACAGAGCGTCCGCTCTGTTATCTACCGGGCGTTCGTCAGGCCTGCGTCGGCGCCGCCAGGTCGCATTGGCGCTGCGCGGCGCACAGGATCGAGCCGGCGGTCACGAAGGCGCGCTTGTTGCGGTCCGCGATCTCGATGGGCAGGTCGGCCGCCAGGCGCAGCACCATCTGGGCGAGCGCGGTGTTG
>NZ_LZLY01000105.1 GCF_001673535.1 Mycobacterium sp. 1081908.1
GGTCCTGCGGATAGGGCCGCTATCCCCGTCCCGTCTTCACGTCCGCCCGGCCCGGCGCCGAGCCCGGCACCGGCGCCCGCGCCCGCACCGCCGCCCGAGGCGCCAGCGCCGCCACCGGAGGCGCCCGCGCCGCCCGACCCGCGCAAGGACCTGGCCGAGCGCATCACCGAGGAGAAGACCTGGCGGCAGAGCACCCGCCAGGGCATCCAGTTCCTCGCCCTGCAGTTCCAGGCGACCCAATGCGACAAAGACGACATCCTGGCCGGCAACGACGACCCGGCGCTGCCGCTGGTGACCTGCTCGACCGACCATAAGGTCGCCTACCTGCTGGGGCCGTCGATCATCAGCGGCGACCAGATCGCCGACGCCACGTCGAGCCAGAACCAGCGCGGCATCGGCTACGTCGTCGACCTGCAGTTCAAGCCCGCGGCGGCCAACACCTGGGCGGACTTCACCGCCGCCCACGTCGGCACTCAGACCGCGTTCACGCTGGACTCCCAAGTGGTCAGCGCCCCGATGATCCAGGAGGCCATCCCCGGCGGGCGCACGCAGATCTCGGGCGGGCAGCCGCCGTTCAACGCCTCCACCGCCAAGCAGCTGGCCAACGTCTTGAAATACGGGTCGCTGCCGCTGTCCTTCGAATCCTCAGAGGCCCAAACCGTCTCGGCGACACTGGGATTGACCTCGCTGCGGGCCGGCCTGCTCGCCGGTGCGATCGGTCTGGTCCTGGTCCTGCTGTATTCGTTGCTCTACTACCGCGTCCTGGGATTGCTCACCGCGTTGTCGCTAACCGCTTCCGGCGCAATGGTTTTCGCGATCCTGGTGATCCTGGGCCGGCAGATCAACTACACCCTGGACCTGGCGGGCATCGCGGGTCTGATCATCGGCATCGGCACCACCGCCGACTCGTTCGTGGTGTTCTTCGAACGCATCAAAGACGAGATCCGCGAGGGCCGTTCGTTCCGGTCGGCCGTGCCGCGGGGCTGGGTGCGGGCGCGTAGGACGATCGTATCGGGCAACGCCGTCACCTTCCTGGCCGCCGCGGTGCTCTACGCCCTGGCGATCGGTCAGGTGCGGGGGTTCGCCTTCACCCTGGGCCTCACCACGATCCTCGACACCGTGGTGGTGTTCCTGGTGACCTGGCCGCTGGTCTACCTGGCGTCCCAGTCCGCGACGCTGGCCAAGCCCGCGTACAACGGCCTGGGCGCCGTGCAACAGGTCGCGCGCGAACGCCGGGCCGCGGCGGACGTGAAGACGGGACGGGGATAGCGCATGAGTGCCGCCAAGGATGCGACCGCGCTGACCGACAGCGCGCAGCTGCCGCACCACAACTTCATTTCCCGGCTCTACACGGGCACCGGCGCGTTCGAGGTGATCGGGCGCCGCCGGCTGTGCGGGCGGCGCGGGCTGTGCGGGTTGCGCGGGCTGGGGCGCCGGCTGGCCGGGCGCCGGCTGGCCGGGCGGCGGCCCGCCCGCGGGGGCCTGGGCCGGCGGCTTGGGCTGGGCGGCCTGCGCCGGCATCGAGTTGAGCACCGGCCGGATATAGAGGCGGGCGGTCTGGCCCAGGTTGCGGGCCTCGTTGCCTTCGTTGCCGGGCACCGTGATGACCAGGTTGTCGCCGTCCACCACGACTTCGGACCCGGACACGCCCAGCCCGTTGACCCGGGCGCTGATGATCTGCTGCGCCTGCGCCAGCGCCTCGCGGCTGGGCCGGGACCCGTCGGGAGTGCGGGCGGTCAGCGTCACGCGGGTGCCGCCCCGAAGGTCGATGCCGAGCTTGGGCGCGGCCCGCTTGTCGCCCGTGAGGAATACCAGCAGGTAGACGCCGATCAGCAGCAACAAGAACACCGACAGGTAGCGGGCAGGGTGCACCGGCGTCGAAGACGATGCCACTTTCCTCGTATCTCCTTGAGAATCGGTTTCTTGCCCCGGCAGAGCCTAGAAAAGCCTACGTGCCTGTCCCCTACCGGCCCGGGTCGGTCAGCCCGTCGGATTCCTCCAGGTCGTCGGCGGCGTCGGCGTCACCGAGCTCCGCCGGCTCCTCGGGCAGGATCTTGTCGCGCACGGCCAGCTTCATCCAGGTGGTGACCACGCCGGACGCGATCTCCAGGTCGACGGTGTCGTCGGTGATGGCGACGACGGTGCCCTCCAGCCCCGAGGTGGTGTGCACCCGATCCCCTGGGCGCAAGGAGTCGTGCAGGTCGATGGTGGCCTGCATCGCCTTCTTCTGGCGGCGCCCCTGGAAGTAAATGAAGCCGACCATGATGAGCACGAACGGCAAAAACATGACCAAACTATTCATCGCGCCTGTCTTTCGTATTCGGCATTCCGGGGCTCGAAACGACCAGTAACGGCCAGTCTGCCAGCACCCCGGGTGGCCAACGACTGGCCCCGCTGAGTCGCCGCCGACCAGATAGGCTTGACGCGCGACGTGACACGCGCGCCGCGGTGAGGAGGACATCGTGGCCGGCCTCGAGCAGACTCGCCAGCTGGTCACCGAAATCCCCGGTCCCACATCGCTGGAACTCAACAAGCGCCGGGCCGCGGCGGTGTCCCACGGCGTGAACGTCTCGCTGCCGGTCTACGTCGCGCGCGCCGGCGGCGGCATCGTCGAGGACGTCGACGGCAACCGGCTCATCGACCTGGGTTCCGGGATCGCCGTCACCACGATCGGCAATTCCTCGCCGCGCGTGGTCGACGCGGTGCGCGCTCAGGTCGCCGACTTCACGCACACCTGCTTCATGGTGACGCCGTACGAGGAGTACGTCGCCGTCGCCGAGGAGCTCAACCGGATCACCCCGGGCTCCGGCGAAAAGCGCTCGGTGTTGTTCAACTCCGGCGCCGAGGCGGTCGAGAACGCCGTCAAGGCCGCGCGCGCCTACACCCGCAAGCCCGCCGTCGTGGCGTTCAACCACGCCTACCACGGGCGCACCAACCTGGCGATGGCGCTCACCGCCAAGTCCATGCCGTACAAGAGCGGCTTCGGGCCGTTCGCCCCGGAGATCTACCGCGCCCCGCTGTCCTATCCCTATCGGGACGGCCTGGTTGACAAGGAACTGGCCACCGACGGCGCGAAGGCCGCCGCGCGGGCGATCAGGGTCATCGAAAGCCAGGTCGGCGCGGACAGCCTGGCCGCCGTGCTGATCGAGCCGATCCAGGGCGAGGGCGGCTTCATCGTCCCGGCCGAGGGATTCCTGCCCGCCCTGCTGGACTGGTGCCGCCGCAACGACGTGGTCTTCATCGCCGACGAGGTGCAAACCGGGTTCGCGCGCACCGGCGCGATGTTCGCCTGCGAGCACGAGGGCCCGGCCGGCCTGGAACCCGACCTGATCTGCACCGCCAAGGGCATCGCCGACGGATTGCCGCTGTCGGCGGTGACCGGCCGCGCGGACATCCTGGACGCCCCGCACGTCGGCGGCCTCGGCGGCACGTTCGGCGGCAACCCGGTGGCGTGCGCGGCGGCGCTGGCCACCATCGCGACCATCGAGGGCGACGGCCTGATCGAGCGGGCCCGGCAGCTGGAACGGCTGATGACCGAGCCGTTGCTGCGGCTGCAGGCGGCCGACGACCGCATCGGTGACGTTCGTGGCCGCGGCGCCATGATCGCCGTAGAGTTGGTCAAGTCGGGGACCGCAGACCCCAACCCCGAACTGACCGAAGCGCTTTCGAAGGCGGCCCACGCGGCCGGGGTCATCGTGTTGACGTGTGGGATGTTCGGCAACGTCATCCGGCTACTGCCGCCGCTGACCATCAGCGACGAGCTGCTGACCGAGGGCGTCGACACCCTGACCGGCCTACTCGGCGACCTCTAGCCCGGTGTCCAAAGTCACACCCCCGCCGGGCCCATTGAGGAATACCGTTAGTTTTGCTAACGTTTTAGCCATCAGCGCAACGTCGCGCGACCCAATCACTTAGTGCTTATGCGTTAAAAAGGGAACCGTTATGTCGACTACTACTACTCAGGAACAGTGGCTCGCGCGCCGCGTCGACGATCTCACCGCCAACGACGCACAGTTCGCCGCCGCCCGACCGGACCCGGCCGTCGCCGGGGCCCTTGAGCAGCCTGGCCTGCGCCTGCCGCAGATCATCCAGACCGTGCTCGAGGGTTACGCCGACCGACCGGCTCTCGGGCAACGCGCCGTCGAGTTCGTCAAGGACGCCAAGACCGGGCGCACGTCGCTGGAGCTCCTGCCCCGCTACGAGACCGTCACCTACCGCGAGCTGCGCGACCGGGTCGGCACGCTGGCCCGCGCGCTGGCCGACGACTCGGTCCGGCCCGGCGACCGGGTGTGCGTGCTCGGCTTCAACAGCGTCGACTACACCACCATCGACGTCGCGCTCGGGATGATCGGCGCCGTGTCGGTGCCGCTGCAGACCAGCGCGGCGATCACCCAGCTGCAGCCGATCATGACCGAGACCGAGCCCAGCGTGATCGCGGCCAGCGTGAACCAGCTGCCCGACGCCGTCGAGCTGATCCTGAGCGGGCCGGCGCCGGCCAAGCTGGTCGTGTTCGACTACCACCCCGAGGCCGACGACGAGCGCGAGGCCGTCGACACCGCCCGCGCGCGGCTGGCCGACACCGCCGTCACCGTCGAAGCCCTGGCCGACCTGCTGGAGCGCGGGCGCGCGCTGCCCGAGGCGCCGATCCCCGCGCCCGCCGAAGAAGACCCGCTGGCCCTGCTGATCTACACCTCCGGCAGCACCGGCGCGCCCAAGGGCGCGATGTACCCGGCGAGCAACGTCGGGAAGATGTGGTGCCGGTCGGCCCGAAACTGGTTCGGGCCCAGCGCCGCATCGATCACCCTCAACTTCATGCCGATGAGCCACGTCATGGGCCGCGGCATCCTCTACGGCACCCTCGGCAACGGCGGCACCGCCTACTTCGCGGCCCGCAGCGACCTCTCGACGCTGCTGGAGGACCTCGAGTTGGTCCGGCCCACCGAGATGAACTTCGTGCCGCGGATCTGGGAGACGATCTACGCCGAGTACCAGCGCCGGGTCGACCGCGGGGCCGGCGACGCCGAGGTGATGGACGAGCTGCGGAACTACCTGCTGGGCGGGCGGTTCATCTTCGCGATGACGGGCTCCGCGCCCACCTCCCCGGAGTTGCGGGAGTGGGTCGAGTCCCTGCTCGAGATGCACCTGCTGGACGGCTACGGCTCCACCGAGGCGGGCATGGTGCTGTTCGACGGCGAGGTGCAGCGCCCGCCGGTCGTCGACTACAAGCTGGTCGACGTCCCGGACCTGGGCTACTTCTCCACCGACCGGCCCTATCCGCGCGGCGAGCTGCTGCTCAAGACCAACAACATGTTCCCCGGCTACTACAAGCGGCCCGAGGTCACCGCCGGCGTGTTCGACGAGGACGGCTACTACCGGACCGGCGACGTCGTCGCCGAGGTCGCCCCGGACAAGCTGGTCTACGTCGACCGCCGCAACAACGTGCTCAAGCTCGCGCAGGGCGAATTCGTCACCGTCGCGAAGCTGGAGGCGGTGTTCGGCAACAGCCCGCTGGTGCGCCAGATCTACGTCTACGGCAACAGCGCCCACCCCTATCTCTTGGCGGTCGTGGTGCCCACCGAAGAGGCGTTGGGGGCGTACGACATCGACACGTTGAAGCCGTTGATCGCCGACTCGCTGCAGAGCGTCGCGAAGGACGCCGGCCTGCAGTCCTACGAGGTGCCGCGCGACTTCCTCATCGAGACAACGCCTTTCACGCTGGAGAACGGCCTGCTGACCGGCATCCGCAAGCTGGCGTGGCCGAAGCTCAAGCAGCACTACGGCGAGCGGCTGGAACAGCTCTACGCCGAGCTGGCCGAGGGCCAGGCCAACGAGCTGAGCGAGCTGCGCCGCAGCGGCGCCGACGCGCCCGTGCTGCAGACGGTGAGCCGCGCCGCGGCCGCCATGCTCGGCACCGCGACCACCGACCTGTCGCCCGATGCGCACTTCACCGACCTGGGCGGAGACTCGTTGTCGGCGTTGACATTCGGCAACCTGCTGCACGAGATCTTCGACGTCGACGTGCCGGTGGGCGTGATCGTCAGCCCGGCCAACGACCTGGCGGCGATCGCCACCTACATCGAAGGCGAGCGCAAGGGCACCAAGCGGCCCAGCTTCGCCTCGGTGCACGGCCGCGACGCGACGGAGGTGCACGCAAGCGAGCTCACGCTGGACAAGTTCCTGGAGGCGTCCACGCTGGCCGCCGCGCCCGAACTCCCCAAGCCGACCTCCGATGTGCGCACCGTATTGCTCACCGGCGCAACTGGTTTCCTCGGCCGCTACCTGGCCCTGGAATGGCTCGAGCGGATGGACCTGGTCGACGGCAAGGTGATCGCGCTGGTGCGGGCCCGTTCCGACGAAGAGGCCCGCGCACGGCTCGACAACACCTTTGACAGCGGTGACCCCAAGCTGCTGGCCCACTACCAGGCGCTGGCGGCCGACCACCTGGAGGTCATCGCCGGCGACAAGGGCGAGGCCGACCTCGGCCTGGACCGGCAGACCTGGCAGCGGCTGGCCGACACCGTCGACCTGATCGTCGACCCCGCGGCGCTGGTGAACCACGTGCTGCCCTACAGCGAGCTGTTCGGGCCGAACGCGCTCGGCACCGCCGAGCTGATCCGGCTCGCGCTGACCACGAAGATCAAGCCGTACACCTATGTCTCGACGATCGGCGTGGGTGACCAGATCGAGCCGGGCAAGTTCACCGAGGACGCCGACATCCGCGAGATCAGCGCGACGCGGGCGATCAACGACAGCTACGCCAACGGCTACGGCAACAGCAAGTGGGCCGGCGAGGTGCTGCTGCGTGAGGCCCACGACCTGTGTGGGCTGCCGGTCGCGGTGTTCCGCTGCGACATGATCCTGGCCGACACCACCTACGCCGGCCAGCTCAACGTCCCGGACATGTTCACCCGGATGATGCTGAGCCTCGCCGCGACCGGAATCGCGCCGGCCTCGTTCTACGAGCTGGACGCCGACGGCAACCGGCAGCGTGCGCACTACGACGGCCTGCCGGTGGAGTTCATCGCCGAGGCGGTCTCGACGCTGGGCGCCCAGAGCGACCAGGCGGCCGGGGGCTTCCGCACCTTCCACGTGATGAACCCGTACGACGACGGCATCGGGATGGACGAGTTCGTCGACTGGCTGATCGAGGCGGGCTGCACCATCCGGCGCGTCGCCGACTACGGCGACTGGCTGCAGCGGTTCGAGTCCAGCCTGCGTGGGCTGCCCGAAAAGCAGCGCAACGCCTCGCTACTGCCGCTGCTGCACAACTACCAGAAGCCCGAGCGGCCGATCAATGGATCGATGGCGCCTACCGATCGGTTCCGTGCCGCGGTTCAGGACGCGAAAATCGGCCCCGACAAGGACATTCCGCACGTCTCGCCGCAGGTCATCGCCAAGTACGTCAGCGACCTGCGACTGCTCGGACTGCTGTAAACGGACAGAAAATCGCCGGCCCCGCACGGGCCGGCGATTTTCTGCATCAGGTCTTCGGCGACTCAGCCCTGAGGGTGCGGCCAGCGCAGGTACGCCGCGTTCGGCGACCCCTCGCGCTGGCGACGCCAGCCGCGCTCCATCCGGGGCTTGGTCACCGCGCCCGACGACACCGCGGGTGACTCCTCGAGCCGGGACACGTACGCCGGCTCCCCGCCCGGCGCAGCCGCTTCGGGCTCGGCGTGCCCCAGGGGTTCCACGTCACGGGCGAGCCGGACCGCGGTGCGCGCCAGGACCACCCCGCCCACGAAGACGATCAGCGCACCGAGGCCTGAGAAATAGGAAACCTCGAGCGCGGCCCGCTTGCGTTCGGTCGCGGCGATCGGGTCGCCGGCCGAACCGATGCCCAGCAGAGGAGCGATCTGGCCGCCGACCACGAACCAGGCGCCGGACAGAACCGCCAGCCAGCCGCCCAGCATCGCGGCGATGCGGTTGCCGGCGACGATCAGCAGCAAACCACCCACCACCGTGGCGGCGCCCGGGAGCACCTCCAGCCAGCCGCGCGCGGTCGTCCAGGCCCAGTCGCGGTCGGGCGTGTAGGCGAAGTTGAAGTGGGGTCCGACGAACGGGATCAGCGCACCCCAGGCGCCAAGGATCACCAGGATCAACCCGCTGATCGCGCCGCGCGAGCGCGGCATGGTCAACGCGCCTGGATGGTCCCTATCTGCGTATGTCATTCCATCTCCTCGATTGATGCCGGGCCGTTTTCCGGCCCCCCGGGAGTACCCGACGCGGCCGCGGTGTAACACCCCGCGGGGCAGAAGGAGACGCGTTGCGTGACCAGTGAGGCTGCTGTTACCGGTGTTACCAGGACAGGCCGAGAACCACCAGGACGATGGCGATCACCGGGAAGGTGCCCTGGATCACAGCGGCCCGCGCCTTGTCCCGCGCGGAGAACAGGAGCACGATCGCGGCGGCGGCCATGGATCCGACGCCGGCGAGGACGAGCGCGACGCCGACGGCCTTGTCGCCCATGATCACCGGCGGAATGCCCAGGATGGTGACGATCGCCAGGAACAGGTTGTAGAAGCCCTGGTTGAAAGCGAGCAACCGGGTGGTCTCGGCTTCCTCGGGCGTCGTGCCGAAGACGGCGCGGGTGCGCGCCGAGGTCCACGTCAACGACTCCATCGTGAAGATGTAGACGTGCAGTAGGGCTGCCAGCCCGGCGAACACCAACCCGGCGGTGAGCATCGCTCCTCCTCGCTAGTCGAAGACCCAAGAACCATACCGAGCTGCGGTCGCCCCGGCGCGCAAAAGCACCGGCAGCCGTCAGAAGCTACCGGTGCTCTCGCGGGTGGTCAGACGCCGGCGTGATGGTGGCGGCGGAACAGGCCACCACCGGCGCGCCGGTGGAAGAAGCCGCGCCGGGTGTCTTCCCGTGACTCGTCGTATACGGCGGGCTCCCCGGCTGGCGCGTCGGCCGCGGCCACGGGCGCCGGCCCGGTCGCCATCGGCGCCGGCTCGGCCACCGCGACGTCCCGGGCGTGGCGGACGGCCACCCGCGCCAGGGCGGCGCCACCGAGAAACACGATCAGCGCACCCAGGCCGGTGAAGTAGGTGACCTCGAGCAGGGCTCGTTTCAGGTCCGTCGCCGCCACCGGCTGGCCGACGTCGCCGATGTTCAGCGTCGCGGCGAACGCCCGGCCGACCACGAACCAGGCGCCCGCGAAGACCGCCAGCCAGCCGCCGAACATGGCGCTGGCGCGATTTCCGGAGGTGACCAGGATCAGGCCGCCAACCGCGGCCACCACGCCCGGGAAAACCTCCAGCCAGCCCTTCGCGGCCGTCCACGTCCACGCCGGGTCGACGGAATAGCTCCACCTGATCAGGGGCCCGATGAACGGCGCCAACGCACCCCAAGCACCCAAGAGGATCAGGAGCAGCCCGCTCACCGCACCCCGGGTGCGTGGCATGTACGGCGCGTGCGGGCGTTCATAGTCGGGGCCTGTGTGCCTCATCAGAATCTCCTCCGACAAGCGGTTACTGATGCTGACCCGGGTACCCGCGCCGGCCGATGAGTAACCGGCGCTAGTCGAACAAGCCCGGTTGCCCCAGGCCGGCCGCCCCGGCCGGCGGCGTCAGGCCGAGGTGCGTCCAGGCCTGGGCGGTGGCCACCCGGCCGCGCGGCGTGCGCGCGACCATCCCCGCCCGCACCAGGAAGGGCTCGCACACCTCCTCGACGGTGGTGGCCTCCTCGCCCACCGCCACCGCCAGCGTCGAGACCCCGACCGGCCCGCCGCCGAAGCCGCGGGTCAGCGCCGACAACACCGCCCGGTCCAGCCGGTCCAGCCCCAGCTCGTCGACGTCGTAGACCGCCAGCGCGGACTTGGCGACGTCGCGGGTGATCACGCCGTCGGCGCGCACCTCGGCGAAGTCGCGGACCCGGCGCAGCAGCCGGTTGGCGATGCGCGGGGTGCCCCGCGAGCGGCGCGCGATCTCGGCGCCCGCGTCGGCGCCCAGCTCGATGCCGAGGATGCCGGCGGACCGGGCCAGCACCCGCTCCAGCTCCGCGGGCTCGTAAAAGTCCATGTGCGCGGTGAAACCGAATCGGTCGCGCAGCGGGCCGGTCAGCGCGCCGGACCGGGTGGTCGCGCCGACCAGCGTGAAGGGCGCCACCTCCAGCGGAATCGACGTCGCCCCAGGCCCTTTGCCCACCACCACGTCGACCCGGAAGTCCTCCATGGCCAGGTAGAGCATCTCCTCGGCGGGCCGCGCGATGCGGTGGATCTCGTCGATGAACAACACGTCGTGCTCGACCAGGTTGGACAGCATCGCGGCCAGGTCGCCCGCGCGTTCCAGCGCCGGCCCGGACGTCACCCGCAACGACGAGCCGAGCTCCGCCGCGATGATCATCGCCAGCGAGGTCTTGCCCAGCCCCGGCGGACCGGACAGCAGGATGTGATCCGGCGTGCCGCCGCGGTTCTTGGCGCCCTCGATGACCAGCTGCAGCTGCTCGCGGACCCGCGACTGGCCGATGAACTCGTGCAGCGAGCGCGGCCGCAGGCTGACGTCGATGTCGCCCTCGCCGACGGTCAGCGCCGGCGAGACGTCGCGGTCGGCATAGTCGTCGGAAAAGTCGTCGTCCGTCATCGGGACTTACCCAGCAGGGACAGGGCGGCCCGCAGCGCACTGGACGTCGTCGCGTCGTGATCGCCGGCCAGCACCTTGTCGGTGGCCTCCTCGGCCTGCTTGGCGGCGAAACCCAGGCCGACCAGCGCCTCCACCACCGGGCTGCGCACGGCGTGGCCGTTGACGAGCGGCGCGGCTGAGGAGGACGCACCGGCCGTGCCCACTTTGTCGCGCAGCTCCAACACCATCCGCTCGGCGCCGCGTTTGCCGATGCCGGGCACCCGGGTCAGCGCCGTGACGTCGCCGTCGTGCAGCACCTGCCGCAACTTGGCGGCGTCGTGCACCGCCAGCGTCGCCATCGCCAGCCGGGGCCCGACCCCCGACACCGACAGCAGCGTCAGGAACAGGTCGCGGGTCTGCGCGTCGGTGAACCCGTACAACGTCATCGAGTCCTCGCGCACGATCATCGCGGTGACCAGCCGGGCCTCGCTCCCCGTGCGCAGCGTCGCCAGCGTCGACGGCGTCGCGTTGACCCGATAGCCGACGCCGGCCGCCTCGATCACGGCGTGGTCGAGCGCCACCTCGAGCACCTCGCCGCGCACCGACGCGATCATCGGGCGACCGCCTTCCGCTTCGCCGCCAGCTTGGCCCGGTAGGCGTGCCGTTGCTGCGCGGCGAGGGCCTCGGCCGCCGCCATCCGGGCGATCATCGGCGCCCGCCAGCTGTGGCAGATCGCCAGCGCCAGCGCGTCGGCCGCGTCGGCGGGCGTCGGTTTGGTCTGCAGCGCAAGGATTTTGGTGACCATCGTGGTGACCTGCGCCTTGTCGGCCAACCCGTTGCCGGTGACCGCCGCCTTCACCTCGGTGGGGGTGTGGAAGTGCACGTCGATGCCGCGCCTGGCCGCCGCCAGCGCGACCACGCCGCCGGCCTGCGCGGTGCCCATCACCGTCGACACGTTGTGCTGGGAGAACACCCGCTCGATGGCCACCACGTCCGGCCGGTGGGTGTCCAGCCAGTGCTCGACGGCGTCGCTGACGGCCAGCAGCCGCTTCGTCAGCGGCGCGTCCGACGCGGTGCGCACCACGTCGACGTCGAGCGCGACGACGTTGCGCCCGCTCCCGCCCTCCACGACCGCCAGGCCGCAGCGGGTCAGCCCGGGGTCGACGCCCATCACGCGCATTTGCCGGCTCCTTCGTACGAACAGCTGTTCGATAGCCTAACCGGCGGCACCGACGGCGCCCGGTAGGACACGCTGCCGCCGGGCGAAAGCTGTTAACTTATAGCCCACGTTCGCTCTAGCGCTGTGGCAACGGAAGGTTTGGCGTGGGAACACTCCTGCTCGTCCTCGCGGCGGTGCTGTTCATCGCGTCGATCGTGGTGCTGGTCATCGCTTTGCGGAGGCCGAAGAAGCAGGGCCGGCCGGGCGGGCGCCAGGATCCGCTGTCGTTCAACGCGATGCCGCAGTTCGGGCCCCGCCAACTGGGTCCCGGGGCCATCGTCAGCTACGGCGGCGTCGACCTTGTGGTCCGCGGGTCGGTGACGTTTCGCGAGGGCCCGTTCGTGTGGTGGGAGCACCTGCTGGAGGGCGGCGACCAGCCGATCTGGCTGAGCGTCGAAGAGGACGACGGGCGGCTCGAGCTCGCGATGTGGGTGACCCGCAAGGACCTGTCGTTGCAGCCCGGTGACCAGTACGTCGTCGACGGCGTGGCGTTCCACGAGACGGAGCGCGGCCGGGCGTCCTACACCACCGAGGGCACCACCGGCCTGCCGCCCGGCGGCGAGATGGAATTCCTCGACTGCACCAACGCCGACGAGACCGCCCTGCTCTCGTTCGAGCGCTGGGCGCCGGACATGCCCTGGGAGGTGTCGACGGGCAAGTCCGTCGTGCCCGGCGAGTTGACCGTCTACCCAGCGCCCCCACCCTCCTCGCCCTAGGACCGCGTCGGTGCCCCTCCATCAGCTCGCCGTGACCCCGGCGGACGTGTCCGGGGAAAGGCTGGGGCTCGCGCTCAACGCGCCCGCGCCGGCGCCGCTGGCCACCTGCTCCCTGGCGCATCCCGGCGGCGGCGTGCTGCTGCTCGGCGTGCTCGGCGCGTCGCATGTCGTCGCGGTCGAGCACGCGAAAGGCCGCTTCTCCGAACAGGTTTCCTGCACGGCCCGCGGCATCGGCGGCGACCTGCCGCGGCGCACCGACGCACCCGGCTACCGCCTGCGGTCGCGCACCGAGACGCACGAGGAGGCGGGCTTCCGCCGGCTGGCCGGCGAGCTTCGCGAAAGCTGCGCGTCGCAACCGGGCTGGCTCGGGGGCACGTTCCCCGGCGACGACGCCGCGCTGACCGCCCTGGCCGCCGAGCCCGACGGCGCCGGATGGCGTTGGCAGACCTGGCATCTGTACCCGCGGCCGGGCACAGGCGGCGTGGTGGTGCACACCGAGAGCCGGTGGCGCCCGTGAGCCGCAACCGCCTGTTCCTGATCTCCGGGGCGCTGGCCGTCGCCGCCGTCGTGTCCCTGGTCTTCGGAATCATCCTGCAGCAGAAGGACATCGGGTCCTACATCGCGAGCCACTATCACGAGTACTCCCACGACGTGAATGGGACGCGCTACCAGTGCACCGGGTCTCCCGATCAGGTGGCCGACGCGCTCGCCGACTATCAGGCACCGGAGGCGCGCGCCTCCAACGGCAACAGCGAATACCTGCGCTACAGCAACAACATCGTGATCGTCGGACCGGACGGCAACAACCCGTGCAGCATCCGCGTCGAACCGCTGAGCGCCGGTTACAGCCACGGCGCGTTCGTCTTCCTCGGCCCCGGGTTCTTCCCCGGATCCCCGTCGGGGGGCGCCGGCGGCACCCCCGGCGGGCCCGGCGGGACCAAGTGACCTAACGCAGTAAACGCAAAGGAGACAACGATGTACCTCGCCGTCGAGATCGGCAATATCGACGTCAATCCCGTCTTCAAGGGCGCGGTCGCGACGATCCTGTACTTCGCCGTCGGGATGGCGGTGCTGCTCGTCGGGTTCTACATGGTCGACTGGCTGACCCCCGGGAAGCTGCGCCGGCTGGTGTTCATCGATCGCCGCCCCAACGCCGTGATCGTCGCGGGCGCGATGTACATCTCGCTCACGATCGTCATCATCACCGCCATCGCCAACAGCTACAGCCAGCTGGGCCAGGGGCTCCTCGGCGTGGCGGTGTACGGGCTGATGGGCGTGATCCTGCTGGGGATAGCGCTGCTGGCGATGCACCTGCTGATCCCGGGCGACTTCCACGAGCACATCGACGAGCCCACGCTGCACCCCGGCTCCTTCGCGGTCGCGCTGATCTTGCTGGCCGTGGGAGGGGTGACCGCCGCGGCGGTGTCATGACGTCCCAAGGCCGTTGGCGCGCCGTGCTGTTGGCCGCCGTGGCGGCCTGCGCGGCCTGCGGCATCATCTACGAACTCGCGCTGCTGACGCTGTCGGCCAGCCTCAACGGCGGCGGCATCGTCGCCACGTCGCTGATCGTCGCGGGCTACATCGCGGCGCTGGGCGCCGGCGCGCTGCTGGCCAAGCCGCTGCTGGCGCACGCGGCGATCGCCTTCATCGCCGTCGAGGCGGCCCTCGGCATCATCGGCGGCCTCTCGGCGGCCGCGCTGTACACGGTGTTCGCGTTCCTGGACGGCTCGGTCGGCTCGACGTGGGTGCTGGCGGCGGGCACGGCCCTGATCGGCGGGCTGGTCGGCGCCGAGGTGCCGCTGCTCATGACGCTGCTGCAGCGCGGGCGCACAGGGCGCGCCGCCGAGGCCGGCCGCACCCTGGCCAACCTCAACGCCGCCGACTACCTGGGCGCGCTGCTGGGCGGGCTCGTCTGGCCGTTCCTGCTGCTGCCGCACCTGGGGATGATCCGCGGCGCGGCGGCGACGGGCATCATCAACCTGGCGGCCGCGGCCGTCGTCGCGGTGTTCCTGCTGCGCCGCATCGTCTCCCCGCGGCAGCTGGCGACGGCGCTGTGCGCGCTCGCCGCCGCGCTCGGGCTGCTGGCCACGCTGCTGGTGCGCTCGACCGACATCGAAACCACAAGCAGGCAAAGGCTTTACGCCGATCCCATCGTCGCCTACCGGCACACGGCCTACCAGGAAATCGTGGTGACCCGGCGCGGCAACGACATGCGCCTCTACCTCGACGGGGGCCTGCAGTTCTCCACCCGCGACGAGTACCGCTACACCGAGAGCCTGGTCTACCCGGCGCTGGGGAACGGGGCGCGCTCGGTGCTGGTGCTCGGCGGCGGTGACGGCCTGGCCGCGCGCGAATTGCTGCGCCAGCCCGGCGTCGACAAGATCGTGCAGGTCGAGCTCGACCCCGCCGTCATCGACCTGGCGCGCACCACCATGCGCGACGCCAACGGCGGCGCGCTGGACAACCCGCGCGTCAAGGTCGTGATCGGCGACGCGATGACGTGGCTGCGCGGCGCCTCGGAGACTGGGTTCGACGCGGTGATCGTCGACCTTCCCGACCCCGACACCCCCGTGCTGGGCCGGCTGTACTCCACCGAGTTCTACGCGCTGGCCGCCCGCGCGCTGGCCCCCGGCGGGCTGATGGTCGTGCAGGCGGGCAGCCCGTTTTCCACGCGGACGGCGTTCTGGCGCACGGTCTCGACGATCCGGGCGGCGGGCTACGCCGTGACCCCCTATCACGTGCACGTGCCGACCTTCGGGGACTGGGGCTTCGCGTTGGCGCAGCGCGCCGATGCCGCGCCGGTGCCGAGGATGCCGGCCGACGCTCCCCCGCTGCGCTTCCTCAACCAGCGGGTGCTCGACGCGGCCACCGTCTTCCCCGGTGACGTCGGGGCGCGCCCGCTCGAGCCGTCGACGCTGGACAACCCACGCGTCGTCGAGGACATGCGCCATGGCTACGACTAGCCGGGTTGGTCGGCCCGCACCACCCACACCGACCCGCGGCCGCGGCGATGCTCGTCGCGACGCACGCCGGTGAATCCGGCGGCACTGCATTGCGCCGCGAAGGACTCGGCCTGTTCTTCGGTCCAGCCGTGGCTCGCCAAGCCGGTGGCTCCGGGCTGGACACGCCGCTCCATCACCAGCATTCGCCCCGCCGGCGCCAGCGCGCGCCGGATCTCGGCGAGCCCGGCCGTGACGTCCTTCCAGTGGTGCACGGTCTTGACCGACCACACCACCGTCGCCCAGCCGTCGGGAACGGGCAGCGCTTCGGCGGTGCCCTGCGACCAGCTGACGTTCGGGTGATCGCGCGTCGCAGAGCGGGCCAGCCACAACATCAATCCAGACGGATCCACCCCGACGGCCCGCCCGCCCCGCCGGGCGGCGGCTCTCGCCGCATTGCCTGGGCCGCAACCGATGTCGACGACGCGGTCGGTGTCCGACACGGAGGCCAACTCGGCGGCAAAGCGCGCGTTACCCCGTCCCGTGGCGAGCATGCCGAGGGCGGCCACCAGCCCAATCGCGCCGCTGAAGCCCTTGTGGTCGGCGTGATGGTTGACGACGGGTGGCTCGGTCATTCCTCGTCGAGGGCGGCCAACACCTCGTCGGACAGGTCGACGTTGGTGTAGACGTTCTGCACGTCGTCGCTGTCCTCCAGCGCGTCGACGAGCTTGAACACCTTGCGGGCGCCGTCGAGGTCGACGGGAACGCTGACCGACGGCTGGAAACTGGCCTCGGCCGACTCGTAGTCGATGCCGGCGTCCTGCAGCGCGGTGCGCACCGCGACCAGATCGGTCGGCTCGGAGATGACCTCGAAGCTGTCGCCCAGGTCATTGACGTCCTCGGCGCCCGCGTCGAGCACCGCGGTCAGCACGTCGTCTTCGGTCAGGCCGTTCTTCTCCAGCGTGACGACGCCCTTACGGGAGAACAGGTAGGCCACCGACCCGGGGTCGGCCATGGTGCCGCCATTGCGGGTCATCGCCACGCGCACCTCGCTGGCGGCGCGGTTGCGATTGTCGGTCAGGCACTCGATCAGCACCGCCACCCCGTTGGGCGCGTAGCCCTCGTAGGTGATGGTTTGCCAGTCCGCGCCGCCGGCCTCCTCGCCCGCGCCACGCTTCCGGGCGCGCTCGATGTTGTCGTTGGGCACCGACGTCTTCTTGGCCTTCTGGATGGCGTCGTAGAGCGTGGGGTTGCCGGCCGGGTCACCGCCGCCGGTGCGGGCCGCGACCTCGATGTTCTTGATCAGCCGGGCGAACTCCTTGCCGCGGCGCGCATCTTTGACGGCCTTCTGGTGCTTGGTGGTGGCCCACTTGGAATGGCCGCTCATCGGTGTCTCTTACCTCTTCTTTGACATGCTGGTGCTCGATAACTCGCCCAACGAGTCTACGTGGGCGGTGGATGCGGATTGCCCGGCGCTCTCCACGACCGCCACCCTTTATGCCCACCTCATAGCGACAACGGCTGTCGCTATGAGGTGGGCAAAAAGCCACCTGCCCCCGTCCCGGGACCAAAGTGACGGATGTGACTTACGCCTCGCCCCGAACGATGTCGACGAACATGTGGTGGATGCGGCGGTCGCCGGTCATCTCCGGGTGGAACGCGGTCGCCAGCATCGGGCCCTGCCGCACCGCGACGACGTGCCCGGCCGCGCGGGCCAGCACCTGCACCCCGTCGCCGGTCCGCTCGACCCAGGGCGCGCGGATGAACACCGCGCGCACCGGCCCGTCGAGGCCGGTGAACGGGATGTCGCCCTCGAAGGAGTCCACCTGCCGCCCAAAGGCGTTGCGCCGCACCGTCATATCGATCGCGCGCAGCGGAAGCGCCTGCCGGCCCCTGGCGCCGGCCTCCAGAATCTCGGTGGCCAGCAGGATCATGCCGGCGCACGCGCCGTAGGCGGGCAGCCCGTCGGCCAGCCGCCGGCGTAGCGGCTCGAGCAGGTCCAGGTCGAGCAGCAGGTGGCTCATGGTGGTGGATTCCCCGCCGGGGATGACCAGCCCGTCCACCGCGTCGAGCTCCTCGCGGCGGCGGACCGGCATCGACTCGGCTCCGGCCTCGCGCAGCGCCGCCAGGTGCTCGCGGGTGTCGCCCTGCAGCGCCAGCACCCCGATCCGCGGGGCGCTCACGGCTGGTGCCCGCGCTTGTAGCGGGTCAGCCCCTCCTGCATGACCGCGGCGACCATCTCACCGGTCTGGGTGAAGATCTTGCCCTGGCACAGCGACCGGCCGCCGCTGGCCGACGGCGACGACTGGTCGTAGAGCAGCCACTCGTCGGCCCGGAACGCGCGCATGAACCACATCGCGTGGTCCAGGGACGCCACCTGCAGGTGCTCGCGCACGTCGAGGTGGGTGACCTGCGCCGATCCCAGCAGCGTGAGGTCGCTCATGTAGGCCAGCGCGCAGATGTGCAGCACCGGGTCGTCCGGCAGCGGGTCGCGGTGGCGAAACCACACCTGCTGCTGGGAGGCCTTGCCCGCCGAGAGCCGCAGCTGTTCGCGCGGCACGATGCACACGTCCCACTCCTCGAACTGCTTGAACCCGGCGTCGTCGAACACCTTGATCGAGTTCAGCCCGGGCAGGCCGTCGGGCGGCGGCGCGGCCGGCATCACGTCTTGGTGGTGAATGCCTTCTTGATCGGTCTGGAAGGACGCCGACATGGAAAAGATGGTCTCGCCGTGCTGGATGGCGTTGACGCGCCTGGTGGCAAACGAGCCGCCGTCACGGATGCGCTCGACGAGGAAGACCGTGCGCTCCTTGGCGTCGCCGGGCCGCAGGAAGTACCCGTGCAGCGAGTGCACCTGGTAGTGCGGGTCGACGGTGCGCACCGCCGAGACCAGCGACTGCCCGGCCACGTGGCCGCCGAACGTGCGCTGGAAAAATCCCGACTCCGGGCTGAACACGCTACCGCGGTAGATGTTGACCTCGAGCTGCTCGAGATCAAGGATCTCTTCGATCGCCACGGGCTGTTTTTACCAGCCGCGTTCGGCCAGGCGATGCGGCTGCGGGAGCTGCTCCACGTTGATGCCCACCATCGCCTCGCCCAGCCCGCGCGACACCTTGGCCAGCACGTCGGGATCGTCGTAGAAGGTGGTGGCCTTGACGATCGCGGCGGCGCGGTGCTCGGGCGCCCCGGACTTGAAGATGCCCGAGCCCACGAACACCCCCTCGGCGCCGAGCTGCATCATCATCGCCGCGTCGGCCGGGGTGGCGATGCCGCCGGCGGTGAACAGGGTGACCGGCAGCTTGCCCGCCCGCGCCACCTCGGCGACCAGGTCGTAGGGTGCCTGCAATTCCTTTGCGGCGACGTACAATTCGTCCTCCGACAGCGACGTCAGCCGGCGGATCTCGCCGCTGATGGCGCGCATGTGCGTGGTGGCGTTGGACACGTCGCCGGTGCCGGCCTCGCCCTTGGAGCGGATCATGGCCGCGCCCTCGCCGATGCGGCGCAGCGCCTCGCCGAGGTTGGTAGCGCCGCACACGAACGGCACGGTGAACTTCCACTTGTCGATGTGGTGGGTGTAGTCGGCGGGGGTCAGCACCTCCGACTCGTCGATGTAGTCCACCCCGAGGCTCTGCAGGATCTGCGCCTCGACGAAATGCCCGATCCGCACCTTGGCCATGACCGGGATGGTCACCGCGGCGATGATGCCCTCGATCATGTCGGGGTCGCTCATCCGCGACACCCCGCCCTGGGCCCGGATGTCCGCGGGGACCCGTTCCAGCGCCATCACCGCGACGGCCCCGGCGCCCTCGGCGATGCGGGCCTGCTCGGGGGTGACGACGTCCATGATGACGCCGCCCTTGAGCATCTCGGCCATACCGCGCTTGACGCGCGCCGTGCCGGTCTGGTTGGCCTGGCCACCATTTGCCTGGGCGGTGTCCACTTCTCTCCTTCGCTCCGTCAATGCCTGCACCAGTCTAGTGGTGGCCAACAAACCGGTTTTTCCAGCTCGGGCGCGGGACCTGTCATAGGCTCGGTTGCTTAGCGAGAAAGAAACGTAGCGATGAATTTCGCCGTGTTGCCGCCGGAACTGAATTCGGCGCGCATGTTCGCCGGTCCGGGCCACGGCCCCATGCTGGCGGTAGCGTCGGCCTGGGACGGGTTGGCCGACGAGTTGCGCGCCGCGGCGAGCTCCTTCGCGTCGGTGACCTCCGGGTTGGCCGGCGACGCCTGGGCGGGACCGGCGGCCGCGGCGATGACGAGCGCGGCCGCGCCGTACGCGGCGTGGTTGAGCGCGGCGGCGGGCCAGGCCGAGCAGACCGCCGCACAGGTCCGGATGGCCGCCGGCACCTTCGAGACGGCGCTGGCCGCCACCGTGCATCCGATTGCGGTGGCCGCCAACCGGACTCGGCTGCTGTCGCTGATCGGGTACAACCTGCTGGGCCAGAACGCCCCGGCGATCGCGGCCGCCGAGGCCGAATACGAACAGATGTGGGCGCAGGACGCGGCGGCGATGTCGGAGTACTACGCCGGCGCCTCGGCGGCGGTCGCGCAACTGGTGCCGTGGCAGGGGCTGCCGCAGAACCTTGGCAGCGGAAACGTCGGCGTCGGCAACATCGGCATCAACAACGTCGGCAACGGCAACATCGGCATCGGGAACCTGGGCAACTCGAACTTCGGCATCCAGAACACGGGCAATCAGAACATCGGCATCGGGAACACCGGCAACTGGAACGTCGGCTTCGGGAACCCGGGCAACGGCAGCGTAGGGGTGCTGCTGGTCAACGAAAACCAGGTGGGTGCCGGCGGGGCGACGGCGTTGATCATGGGCGGCACCGGCCTCGGCCCGCTGCCCCGGCCCATCGGCGTGCTGACCGCCGAACAGTTCATCACGCACACCCATCCCGACTACCTCGCGCAGTTCGTGGTGACGCCCTCGAAGCTGTTTCCCTTCACCGGGCTGGACAGCCTGACGCTGGACCAGTCCGTGGCCCAGGGGGTGCAGAATCTGAACACGGCGATCGCGGCGCAACAGGCCCTGGGAAACCACGTCATCGTCTTCGGCGGCTCGCAAAGCGCCGTGGTAGCCACCGTCGAAATGCGCTATCTGCAAACCCTGCCGATCGGCGTGCGGCCGGCGCTGGATCAGCTGTCCTTCGTGCTGATCGCCAACCCCGACCGGCCCGACGGCGGGTTGCTGGCGCGCCTGCCCGGTTTCTCCATACCGGGCATTGGCTTCACGTTCTACGGCGCGACCCCTACCAACGCCTACCCCACCATCGACTACGCGGTCCAATACGACGGCGCCGCCGACTTCCCGCAGTATCCGATCGACATCCTGGCCGACGCGAACGCCATCGCGGGCTTCCTGTTCGTGCATCCCGCCTACAACACCGTGACCGCCGGGCAGATCGCGTCCGGTGTGGTCCAGCCGGTGTCGCCGGCGGACACCCTGACCACCTACGTCCTGATTCCCAACCCGAACCTGCCGCTGCTGGACCCGCTGCGCGCCATTCCCCTGGTGGGACACCCGCTGGCGGACCTGGTCCAGCCGGACCTGCGGGTGCTCGTCGAGCTGGGCTACGACCGCGCCGCCTACCAGGACGTGCCCACGCCGTTCGGGCTGTTCCCACAGATCGATCCGGCCACGCTCGCCGCCGAGCTGCAGCAGGGGGCGGTGCAGGGGGTCACCAACGCGCTGGCCGACGTGGGGTTGCCGCTCTGAGACCTCAGAGGATGGGCTGAGGCGCCCCGGCGACGCCGCCGTCGGCGCCGTTCGCCAGCCGGTTGGCCGCGGCCAACAGCTCGCCCAGTTGCCGCGGGTACACCTGCTCGCCGGCCTCGGTCAGCTCGGCGATGTCCTTCGCGTCACACCAGCGGGCGCCGTGAATGTAACTGCGTTCCAGCTCGGTCCGCCCCGCCAGGGACGGCTCGAACCGGCGGGTGCGGTGCAGCAGGTAGAACTCCTCGCTCTCGATCAGCGAGCCGTTGAACTCGAAGACCTCGTCGCGCCGCCAGACGGGTCCGATCATGTCGGCCGGCTCGACCCGCAGGCCGGTCTCCTCGGCCAGCTCCCGCGCGGCGGCCTCGGCCAGCCGCTCGCCGTTGCCCACCTCGCCGCCCACGGTGAACCACCACCGCGGCGCGGCCCCGTCGCCAAACGCCGGGTTGGCCGGGTCCGAGCCGCACAGCAACAGCACGGCGCCGGACTCGTCGAGCAGCACCACCCGCGCCGAGGTGCGGTGGTTGGGCACGCCGCGCTCGCCGTGGGCCAGCGCGTGCGGCCGCTCCAGGATCTCGAAATAGCTTGGCAGCGCGGCGGTTCCGCCCAGCCGAAGGGTGCGGACCAGGAATCGCTCACGCAGCGCGAGGGTGTCGCGAACGGCGTCGTTGTGGAAGCGGCGGGCCAGCACCACGCGGGCCTCGGCGTCGGCCAGCTCGGCGATCAGGCCCGCGGGCAGCGACGCGGGATCGACCGTCGCCAGGGCGGCCGACAGCTCGTTCTCCGCGTTCTCGCGGGCCGGCCGCGGCGCGCGTTCCGCGGCGTCGGCCAGCGCCGCCAGCCGCCTGCCCTCGGCGGAATTGCCGTACCCGTCGATCGCCACGGCCCGCGCCACCACGGCGCGTCGCGCCAGCGCCCCGTCGAGTGCCTGCCACGACAGGTCGTAGCGGACATGCAGCCGGTCGAGCCGGTGGGCCGTGCGGTAGGCCCAGCCGCCGGCGAAGCCGACCAGCGCCACCACCACCACGACGGCGATGACGAGCCACGTCATCAACTGGCCACCTGGACCTTGGTTCCCGACCCGGCGACCGTCTCGTACACCCGCATGATCTGGCTGGCCACCACCGACCAGTCGTAGCGGTGGACGGCCTTTGAGCCGGCCGCCACGTAGCGTTCGCGCAGGGCATCATCGGCCAGCACCTCGATCAGCGCGTCGGCCAGCGCGGCGCCGTCGTCGACGGGCACCAGCCGCCCGCAGTCCCCGTCGCACAGCACCCGCCGGAAGGCATCCAGGTCGCTGGCCACCACCGGCGTGCCGGCGGCCATCGCCTCGACCAGCACGATCCCGAAGCTCTCCCCGCCCGTGTTGGGCGCGCAGTACACGTCGGCGCTGCGCATCGCCGACGCCTTGCCGGCGT
Source organism: Mycobacterium sp. 1081908.1 (assembly GCF_001673535.1). GTDB lineage: Bacteria > Actinomycetota > Actinomycetes > Mycobacteriales > Mycobacteriaceae > Mycobacterium. Next base: position 22,572 of record NZ_LZLY01000105.1, read on the forward strand.
CGTCCACCTGGCCGAGGAAGCGGATGTGTTCCACCAATTCGCCCGCCTGCTCGCGCAATTCGTCCTCGTCGCCGCGCCCGACGATCAGCAACTGCACATCCGGGTTGCGCTCGACCACGCGGGGCAGGGCCTCGAGCAGCACCGTCATCCCCTTGCGGGGCTCGCCGTAGCGGCCCAGGAACAGCACTGTCCTGCCCGGCCGCGGATAGCCATCCAACCGCGGTGCCGCGGCGAACGACTCCACGTCGACCCCGTTGGGGATCTCCACCGCGTCGGTTCCCAGCGCCTCCATCTGCCAGCGCCGGGCCAGGTCGGACACCGCGATCCGGCCGACGATCTTTTCGTGCATCGGCCGCAGGATGCCCTGAAAGACGGTCAGGGTAAGCGATTTGGTGGTCGACGTGTGAAACGTCGCGACGATCGGGCCCTCGGCGATGTTCAGGGCCAGCATCGACAGGCTCGGCGCGTTGGGCTCGTGCAGGTGCAGCACGTCGAAATCGCCGTCGGCGAGCCACTTTTTGACCTTGCGGTGCGTGGCCGGGCCGAACCGCAGCCGGGCCACCGACCCGTTGTAGGGAATCGGGACGGCCTTGCCGGCGGAGACGACGTAGTCGGGCAGCGAGGCGTGCGGCGAAACGGGCGCCAGCACGCTGACCTCGTGCCCGCGGACACGCATCACCTCGGCCAGCTGCAGGACATGGGACTGCACCCCGCCCGGCACGTCGAACGAATACGGACAGACCATCCCGATTCGCATCAGGTTTCCCTCAGCCTCGCCTGCTTCGCATCCGACAGGTCCGCCAGCCACTGCGGCTGCATCATGTGCCAGTCCTCGGGGTGCGCGGCGATGTTCTCGGCGAACTGATCGGCCAGCGCCTGGGTGACGGCCCGGACGTCGCCGCTGCTGCAATCCAGCGGCGGGTGGATCGATACGCGCCAGCCGTCGGCTTCGTTCCAGCAGTGCGCCGGGCACAGGGCCGCCCCGGTTTCGATCGCGAGTTTTGCCGGTCCGGCCGGCATCCGGGTGGGTTCGCCGAAGAATTTCACCTCGACACCGGTGCGGGTCAGGTCGCGCTCGGCCATCAGGCACACCACCCGGTTGGCCCGCAGCCGCTCGCACAGCAGCTCGAATGGCGGCCGCTCGCCGCCGGACAGCGGGATGACCTCGAAGCCAAGGCTTTCGCGGTATCCGATGAAACGCCGGTACAACGATTCGGGTTTGAGGCGCTCGGCGACGGTGGTGAACCTGCCGCGCGTCTGCACCAGCCAGACCCCGGCCATGTCCCAGTTGCCGCTGTGCGGCAGCGCGAGCACCGCCCCGCGGCCGGTGGCCAGGGCGGCGTCGAGATTCTCGGCCCCGAGGAAGGTCTCGTCGATCCGGCGGGCCAGCTCGCCGTGGTCCATCGTCGGCAGCCGGAAGGCCTCCCGCCAGTACCGCGCGTAGGACGCCAGCGAGGCCCGCATCAGCTGGTCGGGCACCCGCTCCGGCGTCACGCCGATCACGCGAGCCAGGTTCTTGCGCAGCTGATCGGGCCCGCCACCGCGGGCCGCGTAGCGTGCGCCCGCGCCGAATGCGTTGCGGGCGGCGAACTCCGGCATCGCCCGCACGGCCATCCACCCGGTCGCGTACGCCCAGTCGGTGGCCGTGCCGCGGGTCATGCGGACCAGATCGAGGATCACGGCATCGGCTCCGTCGCGCCGGGGGAAGTGCGCACCGTGTGCAATCGCTGGACGCAGGTGACCACGCTGGCCACGGCCAGCAGCCACATCGCCACCGCCAGCGCGGGCGGCCACGCGACGTACGGAAAGTCCGACACGCCGGCGCCGACCAGCACGATGATCAGCCGTTCCGGGCGTTCGATGATGCCGCCGTCGCCGCGCAGCCCGCTGGCTTCGGCCCGCGCCTTGATGTAGGAGATCACCTGCGAGGTGACCAGGCAGATCAGGGTCGCCACCGCCAGCGGCTTGTCGTGCAGGCCGAAGGCGATCCACCACAGCAGCCCGCAGAACACGGCGCCGTCGCTGATCCGGTCACACGTCGCGTCGAGCACCGCGCCAAAACGCGTGCCGCCGCCCCTTTCCCGGGCCATCGCCCCGTCGAGCATGTCGAAGAGCACGAAGAACCAGACCACCAGCGTGCCCGCGAACAGCTTGCCGGTCGGGAAAAGCGTCAACGCCCCCGCGACCGCGACCACGGTGCCCAGGATGGTGACGGCATCGGGCGTCAGTCCGAGCCGAAGGCAGGCCCGTGCGGTCGGGGTGGTGAGCCGGGCGAACGCCGCCCGCGACAGGAACGGCACCTTACTCATTTCTGTTTCGCCCACTCCGTGGCCAGCAGCTGGCGGGTGTCGCGCAGCAACTGCGGGATCACCTTGGCGCCCCCGACGATGGTGATGAAGTTCGCATCGCCGCCCCAGCGCGGCACGACGTGCACGTGCAGGTGTTCGGCCAGCGAGCCGCCGGCCGACGTTCCCAGGTTCATCCCGACGTTGAAGCCGTGCGGGCGCGACACGTTCTTGATGACGCGAATCGCCTTCTGGGTGAAGGCCATCAGCTCCGCGCTCTCCGCCTCGGTCAGGTCCTCGAGCTCTGAGACCCGCCGGTAGGGCACCACCATCAGGTGCCCGGGGTTGTAGGGGTAGAGGTTGAGCACGGCGTAGACGAGCTCGCCGCGCGCCACCACCAGGCCGTCCTCGTCGGAGAGCTGCGGGATGTCGGTGAACGGCTGCTCGGTCTTGCCGTTGTCGCGCTTCATCGGCGCCTCGGCCAGGTAGTTCATCCGGTACGGCGTCCACAGCCGCTGCAGGTGGTCTTGCTCACCGACGCCCCGGTCGAGGATCGTGTCGTCGCGCTCGGAGTCACTCACCGCCGGTTACCTTCACCAGTTCGGCCGTGGGAAAAGCGTTTTCGCGATCGGCGATCCACTTCACGATCGCGTCGACGGCGCTGTCTCGATCCACGCCGTTGATCTGCGTGCGGTCGCCGAAGCGGAAGCTCACCGCGCCGGCCTGCACGTCGCGGTCGCCGGCCAGCAGCATGAACGGCGCCTTCTGGTTGGTGTGGTGGACGATCTTCTTGGCCATCCGGTCGTCGCTGGCGTCCACCTCGACCCGCACGCCGTGCGACTTCAGCTGCGCGGCAACGCTTTCCAGATACTCAACGTGCTCGTCGGCGACTGGGATGCCGACCACCTGAACCGGCGCCAGCCACGCCGGGAACGCGCCCGCGTAGTGCTCGGTCAGGATGCCGAAGAACCGCTCGATCGACCCGAAGAGCGCACGGTGGATCATCACCGGCCGCTGCCGGGTCCCGTCCGGGGCGGTGTACTCCAGCTCGAAACGCTCCGGGAAGTTGAAGTCCAGCTGAATCGTGGACATCTGCCAAGTGCGGCCCAGCGCGTCCTTGACCTGGACCGATATCTTGGGGCCGTAGAACGCCGCGCCGCCGGGGTCCGGCACCAGGTCCAGCCCGGATTCGGCGCCCACCTCGGCCAGCACGTTGGTGGCTTCCTCCCACACCTCGTCGGAGCCGACGAACTTCTCCGGGTCCTTCGTCGACAGTTCGAGGTAGAAGTCGGTCAGGCCGTAGTCGCCGAGCAGGTCGAGCACGAACCGCAGCAGCGAACGCAGCTCGTCGCGCATCTGTTCGCGGCTGCAGAAGATGTGCGCGTCGTCCATCGTCAGGCCGCGGACCCGGGTCAGCCCGTGGATCACGCCGGACTTCTCCAGGCGATAGACCGTGCCGAACTCGAAGAGCCGCAACGGCAATTCACGGTAGGAGCGCCCGCGCGCCCGGAAGATCAGGCAGTGCATCGGGCAGTTCATCGGCTTGAGGTAGTAGTCCTGGCCCGGCTTGCGCAGCGACCCGTCCTCGTTGTGCTCGGCGTCGATGTGCATCGGCGGGAACATGCCGTCGGCGTACCAGTCCAGGTGGCCCGACGTGTGGAACAGCTGGGCCTTGGTGATGTGCGGGGTGTTGACGAATTGGTACCCGGCCTCGATGTGCTTGCGCCGCGAGTAGTCCTCCAGCTCGCGGCGCACGATCCCGCCCTTGGGATGGAAAACCGCCAGGCCCGAACCGATTTCGTCGGGGAAGCTGAACAGGTCGAGCTCGGCGCCGAGCTTGCGGTGGTCGCGGCGCTGGGCCTCCTCGATCAGCTCCAGGTGCTTCTCGAGCGCCTCCTGCGACTCCCAGGCGGTGCCGTAGATGCGTTGCAGGCTGGCGTTGCGCTGATCGCCGCGCCAGTAGGCCGCCGAGCTTCTGGTCAGCTTGAACGCGGGGATGTGCTTGGTGGTGGGTATGTGCGGCCCCCGGCACAGGTCGCCCCAAACGCGTTCACGCGTGCGGGGATTGAGGTTGTCGTACGCGGTGAGCTCGTCGCCGCCCACCTCCATGATCTCCGCGTCACCGGACTTGTCGTCGACGAGCTCGAGCTTGTAGGGCTCGTCGGCCAGCTCGGCGCGGGCCTGGTCCTTGGAGTCGTAGACACGGCGGTCGAACAGCTGGCCGTCCTTGACGATCTGGCGCATCCGCTTTTCCAGCTTGTCCAGATCCTCCGGCGTGAACGGCTCCGGCACGTCGAAGTCGTAGTAGAAGCCGTCGGTGATGGGCGGCCCGATGCCCAATTTGGCTTGCGGGAAAAGGTCTTGGACGGCTTGGGCCAACACGTGCGCGGCCGAGTGCCGGATGACGCTGCGGCCCTCGTCGGTGTTGGCCGCGACGGGGACGACCTCGGTGTCGGCGTCTGGCACCCAGCTCAGGTCGCGCAGCTTGCCGTCGGCGTCGCGCACCACCACGATCGCGTCGGGCGCCCCGCGCCTCGGCAGCCCGGCCTCACCGACCGCGGCGGCCGCGGTGGTCCCGGCGGGCACCCGGATCGGGTTTGCCGGGGCACGGTCGGGGGCGGCGCTCATCGGGTCGGTTCTCCAACGTCTAGGTGATTAGTCGTTGCAATGCTATCGGGGTCGACGACCCTCAGGGCTGGCCAGGCTTCAGCCGCACGAACAGCGCGTCGGCCTCGGTCAGCAGCGTGTCGCCGTCGCTCAGCCGGCCCGACACGAAGATCTTGCGCCCGTCCACCCGGTCGATGCCGGCCTCGAACTGCAATTCCTTCTCGATCGGCACGACGTGGCGGTAGTCGATCTTGAGGTAGGCGGTGCGCTGCCGGGGACCGCCGGTGATCACCGACGACGTCAGCCCGAGCACGCTGTCGAACAGCATCCCCAGCGCCCCGCCGTGCACGGCGCCGTTGCGCCCCAGGTGAAACCGCGCGAAGCGCGCCCAGCCGCGGATCCGGCCGTCGTCGCCCTTGCTGGCCTTCATCGGGATGCTCAGGATGTTGCCGCGCATCGGCAGGTCCATCCGGCGCCCGGACGGCGACTCCCACTCGTCGGCGTCGTACGGGCTGAGCAGCGCCGAGAGCTTCTCCAATTGGTCCGCGGCCTGCGTGATCACGTCGTCGGGCGCGTCGACGGCGCGGGCGTGGTCCTGCAACCTGCGCACGGCGTCGACGAACCGCCCGTAGTCCGGGCCGCCCTTGGTGGTCGGATCCGGTGGATTGAACCCGCCGCCCGGGTGTTTGTGATGGTCGCCGGCCACCAGGACACCGTATCGGTGCGGCGGCAGGTGTCAGCCGGCGCTAGGGGCCGCCGCCGCGACCACCCTTGCCGCCGTTGGCTACATCCGGGGAGTTGCCGTCGGCGACGGCGGCACCGCCACCGCCACCGCCACCGATGCTTGCTGCGCCGCCGGCGCCGCCAGTGACAGCGGCATTGCCCGCGCCGGCGGTCTGGCCGGTTTTGCCGTCAACGCCACCGCCGCCGATGGTTTGGCCGGTGCCGCCCGGGCCGCCCTGGCCGCCGGCGTATGTTTCGGCGCTGCCGCCTTGGCCGCCGCCCGCGCCGGGGCTGCCGGCGACACCGGCGCCGCCACCACCACCGCCGCCGGCGCTGAACTCGCCGGAACTGCTATTGACAAAGCCGCCGTGGCCACCGCCGCCAGAGGTGCTGAAGCTGCCGCCGTAGGCGCCGTCGGAGCCGTCATCGCCCTCGACATTTGGGCTGCCGACCCCGGCGGCGCCGCCGCCGCCACCGCCCCCGCCGGGGCCCGTGGAAGGGGTTTGGACGCCGCCGCCACCGAAACCACCACCGCTGGTGGCGACTTGGTTGCCGGATTGGGCGGTGGCGGCGCCCCCGTTGCCACCGTCACCGCCCTTGCCGGCGTTGCCGCCGGCCGTGCTCAGGCCGCCGGCACCGCCACCGCCACCGCCGCCGCCGGCAGCGGCGACGGAGGGGGCGCTGATGAAGGGGGCGACGTCGGCGTTGCCGCCGTCGCCGCCGTTGCCGCCGTTGCCGGCGGTGACGCCGTCGCCGCCGTTGCCGCCGTTGCCGCCGTGGCCGCCGGTGAAATTGGCGCTGCCGGTGCCAGTGAAGTTGCTGTCGCCGCCGTTGCCGCCGCGGCCGCCCTGACCGCCGGCGCCGCCGGCGCTATCGCCGCCATGGCCGCCGTCGCCGCCATTACCAGCGCTACTGAAGTGCACGCCCGCCGCGCCGCCCGCGCCACCGCCATTGCCACCGTTGCCTCCGGTGCCGCCGGTTCCCGCCGCGCCAGCACTGGCGCCGGGGCCGCCCGCGCCGCCGCCGGCGCCGGCCGCCCCGCCGTTGCCGCCCTTGCCGCCGTGGCCCCCACCCAACCCGTTGGTGTCGGCGCCACCGGCGCCGCCCTGGCCGCCCTGACCGCCCTGGCCGCCGGCGCCGCCGTCGCCATTGGCGCCTGCCTGACCGAACAAGGCTGAGCCTTGGCCGCCGGCCCCGCCCTGGCCGCCGCTGCCGCCCGAACCACCATCGGTGCCATTCCCGCCGCTGCCGGAGCCGGTGCCGGTGGCACCCGCCGCGCCGGTCCCCCCCCCCACC
>NZ_LZLY01000106.1 GCF_001673535.1 Mycobacterium sp. 1081908.1
CGGGATAGCAGAAAGCCTTGCGCCCGATAGCATCCCAGGTCGAGCAAGGTCCTAGCTGCGGCCACGGTTTCGACACCTTCCGCGACGGCGTTGAGCCCGAAGGCGTCCGCTAGGGCCATTGTGGACCGCACGATCGCGAGATCGCCGGCGTTGGTGTCGAGACCGAGGACGAATCCCTTGTCGATCTTGAGTGTGTCGACGGGTAGTGATTTCAGATATGTCAGCACGCTGTAGCCGGTGCCGAAGTCGTCGATTGCGATCTTTACTCCGATGTCCTTCAATCTGAAGAGCGTTTTGCGCGTGGCATCGATGTCTTGCACCACAACGCTTTCGGTAATTTCTAGACATACTGTGCTGGGTTCGAGGCCGAACTCATCCAGGGTTGCCGCGACCGTGTCGACGATGCCATCGGTGACGAGCTGCACAGGCGAGACGTTGATACGCAGCACCGCGTCGCGCCCTACGCCGCGTGATCGCCACAGCCCAAACTGCGCGCACGCCGAACGCATGACGTGGCGGCCGAGTTTGGCGCCCAGGTTGATCGATTCCACCACAGGAATGAACGAATCCGGCATCAATAGGCCAAGAGTTGGGTGTTGCCAACGGATTAGCGCCTCGGTACCCAGGATCTCACCGGTGCGCATATCGAACTCCGGGAGATAATGCAATACAAGTTCGCCGCTGTCGTCATCGATCATGCCTTGCAGGTGCAGCTCGATGTCGTTGCGGATCATGTCTGTTCGAGACATTTCCGGGCTGAACGCGGCAACCTTATTGCCGCCGGAACTCTTGGCCGACCGGGTGGCCTGATCGACCCGACGGAGCAGATCCGAGGTGCTCTCGTTCCCCGGCAGACCGGCGGCGACGCCGATACTGACCGTGCGACTGAGCATTTCACCGTCGATCACGAGTTGCTGGTCGACTCCGCTGTGTAGCGACTGAGCGAACACTTCGGCAGCCTCGGCGTCCATTGACGCGGCTGGCACGATGACGAACTCGTCACCGCCAAAGCGGGCGATGATGGAGGGCACCTCGGTAGCCTCGCGCAGCATTTTGGCAAAGGCCTCGATGAACCGGTCGCCGGCACTTTGACCGAGGCGGTCGTTGATGACCTTGAAGCGGTCCAGGGCAAGGAACACGACCGAGACCGGGCCTGGCTGCCCCTCGGCCATCCGCTGGTCTAGGTACTCGATCAACGCCCGGCGGTTGAGCAGGCCGGTGAGGTCGTCATGCTCGGCGAGAAAATAGAGCTGCTCTTCGGCGACGGTGCGGCCCTGCAGCTGAGCGAACAGCGCGGCGATCGCCTGCAGCGCGTTGAGTTCTTCCGGTAGCCATTCGCGGTCCCCGAACTTGCCGAAGCCCAGCGTGCCGGCGGTGATGTCACCGGATAGCAACGGTACGGCGGCCAGGGAAACGGCGGGGACGCCTGCGCCCGCCTCTTCGATGTGGCGTTGATAGTCGGCGTTTCCCGGGTCGGGACGCACAACCTGCGGCTCCTTGAGGTGTTCAACCTCGGCGAAGACCGAGTCGGCCTCGGCGAAATACACCACAGCGATTGGATCGGGATCTGGAACTTCCGGGCGTTCTGGCCATTCGGCGATGAGCACCGTCGCGCGGATCGTGTGATCGTTATGGCGCAGGAAGCTAAAGTCCACGCCTAACTCGCTAACTAGGTCGCGGAGCACCCGCTGGCTGACCGTGGCAGCGTCAGCCGCGGTGGCCGCCATCAAGTTGGCGGCAGCAGCGGTAACGAGATGGTCCAGTGCGCCCGACATCGCCCTTTACCGTAACGGTAACTGGCGCATAGGGCGCGCATTACATAGCGCGTCAAAGCGTCCTGCCTGATCACACGACGGGCTGTCCGTGAAATGAACCGCTCAAGTCGACATCTGTCCCGGTCAAACGCTGCGGCGGAGCGATACCGACGGTGCGGGAGCGAAGGTCGGGTGTCGTGCGTATGGGTAGGACCACCGATTCCAGCACCGGAAGCCGCGGAATCGCCGCATCGCATCACTACCGTCTGCGAGGAAGGTCTCCGAGCAGACGAAGTGACCTCGACGCCGTCACCCGAACCTGACCTCGCTATCGATGGCGGCCGGACATCCCCGACGGGATCTCCCGGGTGCGGTCGAGCAATTGGGGTGAACTAGGTTGCTTGCCCCAGCCCGCTACCGACGAGGCCGCACCCGCGCGCGAATCGGACCACCGGCAATCATAGTGAAGTGGAGGGCAAGCGGGAATTCGTCATCAAGAGAATGGATTTCGGCTCCACGGATGATGGTCGCCAACGCCAGCGTCACCTCGAGCATGGCGAAGTGGTCGCCGATGCACGACCGGGGCCCGCCTCCGAACGGCAGATACTGCCAGCGATCCAAAGCCTTGAAGTTCTCCGGGCTGAACCGGTCGGGGTCGAATCGAAGCGGGTCGTCCCAAAGGTTCGGATCGCGTTGAACGGCCATTCTCCCCACCACGAGCATGGTGCCTTCCGGCACCAGATAGCCGCCCACTTCGACGTCGCGGCACGCCATACGCGTCCCGGTGGGTGCCGGCGGACACAGGCGCAGCGCTTCGCGTATCACCTGCACGGTGTAGCCGAGCCGTGGAATGTCATCAGGCGTCAACGGCCGATCCGGCAACGCCGCAACTTCCGCCGCAACCCGAGCCTGATAGGCAGGGTGACGTCCCAACGACCACAACGCATACGTCAAAGTGGTCGCGGTCGTGTCGTGACCGGCAAACAGAAAAATGATCAGCTCGTCGCAAATCTCCTCGTCGGACAACCGCTTTCCGGTTTCCGGATCCTCCGCGGCGAGCAACGCCCGCACCAGCGGCGCCACCCGTGTCGGGTCAGCGCGACAGTCACGCAGAATCTCCTGGGTCAAGGCGTGCAGCTTGGCGTTCGCCGCTCGGGCACGCCGTCGCGCTGGCGTCGGCAACCAGCTCGGGGCACGCAATATGCGCGTGGCGCGCCTGATCGCATAGGTCAATGCAACCCGCAATGGTTCGGAGACCTCGTCGGCCCGCTGCTCGAGGTCGAGCCCGAGCACCGAGCGCCCAAGTGCGCGCAACGTCAGCGTGCGGCACTCGGCGTCCAAATCAACCTCAGCATCTTCGTGCCAGCCGTCAAGCACCGACTGCGCGGCCTGCGCCATGTGCCCACCGAACTCGCTCACGCGCTGCCTGGTGAACACCGGCTGCAGGGTGCGTCGACGCGGCTTCCACGGATCGAAGGGCAGATCCGCTAGGTTTGCGCCGATGATGCGGCGCATCTGGTCGAAGACCGGAGTGGTCTTGTCAACCGAGTCGTCCTTGGTGCTAAGGATGTCGCGAATAGCGCTCGGCGACGTCGCCAGCACCATCGGCGGCATGAGCCAGCGCGGCCCCAACGTGAAAGCCGTCACCGGCCCGCCGGCGTCACGCAGCCTCTCGGTGCCGGTGCTGAACTCTTTCACCGCCGCCACGCGCTCCCGAAAAGACAGCGGGTTCACCGGCGGCCTGGGCAGTGCCTTGAGGCCATTGCCCACGGGAACCTGGATCACGACATCCTCCCGAGATATCCGGTGCGCGCAAATCAAGCTCGTCGAAGCTTACCGAGCCTAACGGGGCGCATTCACTGTCGAGGATCTTCGAGAAATCTACGGACAAGCCCTGAGCCGCGACACTATCGCGCTGCTCTGACTATCATGAAGGCCGTTTGTGTCAATAGACCCACACACCAACTCCAAGAAAGATTCGCGGTGACGATCATCCGACCGGTCTGGCGGATACCCGGGATCGTTGTGCGCGAGCGATTCCACTCGCCAGGGCGCCGACGCACCCCCGAACCCATGGTGATGGACGACCCCGAATCTGTTGCCCAGTTCCACATAGGCGGCGCGACCAACCCGGGCATGCGAGCGGTTTACGATTTGTGTGCTCGCGCCCTCGATGCGCTGCTGCCGCCCGACGGCCGCCTCTTGGACCTCGGAGTCGGCTCGGGCCGTGCGCTCAGCGCCGTCCTGCGTCGACGCCCCGACATCACGGCCACCGCGGCCGATCTGGCTCCCAACATGCTGTCCACAGCGCGCGAACTGTTCGACCGCGAAGGCCTGGGCGATCGCGTCACGCTGGTGCAGGCCGACATCACCGCGCTGCCCGAGCACCTTTCATCCGACTCGTGGGACGCGATCTCGTGCATGTGGACCCTGCATCAGCTGCCGGATTTCGACGTCCTGCGCGGCGCCCTCAGCCAGATCGCTGCGGTGCGACGCCACAGCGGGGCCGCGGTTTGGATTTCCGACTTTCAGCGCCTACGCGACCCGACGGCCTGCCCCAACATGCTCGCGTGCGTTGACCCTGACTCGCCAGAAGTCCTGCGGCAGGACGCAATTGCGAGTGAGGCAGCGGCGTTCACGTTCGTCGAGCTGTCGAAAGAGCTTGCAGCTGCCGGACTGCAGGATCTGAATTCTGGCCACTCGACGCCCCTTCCATACTTGCAGGCGTACTGGACGTTCGGTTCGCGCGCCAAGGTGAAATCTTCGAGTGCCGCGCGTCGCGGAGAGCTGCGAGGTCAGGCCCGGCGCGAGGCAGCGTTGCTGCGGTGGGGATTCACGGCCAAACCGTTCTGATCTACCTGTCGCTTAAACGGCCCTGGGATTTAGTTGCGCCGCGTATGGACTCGGCTCAGGCTGCGCCGACTCGACATTGACGCTGGCGGCCCGGAGGTGAACCGCAGAACCAGCACGATAGCCTCCCCGGAATCAGTCCCTGCCAGATCCGCGAAAGCGCTTTGCAACTGCCCTAATTCGTCGGCAAAGCTGAACGACAACTTGGTCAGATCTCGCGTGGTGCGTGCATGCAAAAACACAGGCGACAACGGTTGAACGCTAAGACCTTCGCGTTGGGCGAGGATCCAGACTGCCTCCACCGCCGCACCGCCCCTGGCATAGTCGGCAAGACTATCGCCGGTCACCGTGATGACCGCGAGCGCGGAGCTGGAGAGGACTCGGTCGCGCATGTCATCACCTAGTGCGCTTCCTCCGCCCCATTCGGCAAGGTAGGCCATAACGTCGGGCCGGCGCAAGACATCGAGTAAGGCCACATCGCTTTCATCGAGCTCGAGAGTCCGTATGTCGAGGCCGGTGTCGGGGTCGGAATCGCCGGGCCAGCGAAGCTCCGAAATCATCTCTTTGTGCAGCTGCGGTGTCAAATATCGGATGCGGTCTGCCGCACCGAAAATCGCTGCTGTCCTGGATAATTCGTCTTGGTCAGTGATTAGTTGCAGACGCGCCCCTTCCCGCGCTGCGGCGGCGGTGAGTAACTCGATCGTCTCGTCGTCGAGCTTGTGCGGGGCCCCATGATGGCGGTTGCTCTCGCGCGCGAGCATCGCTTGATACAGATCGGCCAGAGCGGCATCGGTGCCGGCCTGGAATGTCATGCTCGCCCGGAGCGGACTTCCGTCGACGTCTTCGACAACGCTGACCGGACCGAGCATCCCGCGGGCGGCGGCCGCAACTCTGACGTTAAACAGAGCAGCGCCCAATGCGACGGCACTGCCACGGAAACAGACGTCCATTGTCGAGGTGTGTTCTGGCGCAACGCTGATCGTCACGCTTGCTGGTTCCGCGTCGATCCGCCAGGGCTGGCTATTACCGCCAGATGGTGCCCGCATAGCGGCATAAATGATCGGATCGTCGTCGACCGAAAACCTTGGAAGTTCTGCGTGCGCGATCTCGGATGCAAGTTTTTGCTGCGCCATCTCGGGTTCGTCGAGTTGGTCGAGCGCCCAGCCGATGTCGATGCGACACCGGCCGGATCTCAGGGGCTCACCTAGCCCGATTCTGCGCACAGCTTCGGCCAGTGCTGACGCGCCTATGCCGACATCGGATGCCAACTGGGGCCAGGTCGACAGCGTCCGGTCGATCTCGACAAGTGAGGCAGCGGTGCGCGGTGATATTCGTTCGGCTTCGAGGTGGCGCAGCATGTGGGGGATTTTTTCACGGCTGCTCATGCCAGGCAGCAACGCCAAATCGAGCTCGCCGAGGAGTCCGTGCAATATCGGACGCTCAGGTTCTTGATCGAAGCGTTCGACATCGACTATTCCGCGGTCGCTGGTTGCCATCAATGCAGGGATATGCCGGTCGCGGGCACCGATGCGGAGGAGAGCCTTCATCTCGAGCGAATCGCATTCTTCGACGACGATGTCCAGTCCATCCAGAAATGCGTCCACATTGTCGACGGTGATGCCGGCGTCGCACACATCCACCCTCAAGTACGGGTCGACCTCGGCGATCCTGCGTGCCGCCACATGGGCTTTATTGAGCCCTAGGTCGAACACGGTGGCCGGCACTCGATTCAAATTCGACAGTTCGAGCTCATCGAAATCAGCCAGCCGAATCCCGCCGCACAGCCCCTGCAACGCCAGTGTGTGAGCGATGATGTGCCCCACGCTGAGACCGGCGACCCCGACGGTCAGGGTGCGAAGCCGGGCCTGTTCTTGTGTGGTGATGTTGTTTCTGTTGCGGTCAAGCCGTAGCGTGCGAAACCCGAGCGGACCCAGGATCGCAACCACCGCGCGCCGCCAGGGATAGTAGGCCCACCGAATCCCTTCGGCAAGGATTTCTGCATCGGGCGCCGGGCGAAGATTTCGCAGGCCTGAGAGCTGGGCGTCGCGGTGATCGACGAACTCCACGTTGGGATTTGCCCGCAACCGCTCTAACGTCTCACGATCCGGGGAGTGATCGGGGTCCAGGATCCGCGCCGCGTATGCGGTCGCATCGGCCTCGGCCACGGTGCTCCCATCTCAGTGCTAAGCGCCATACTGCGGTGACGCCCACGCCGCTTGCCGCTTGGGCTCAGCGCGCAAGATTACCCGTCAATGACCACGGATTCGCGCTAGCCGGATCCGCTAGGCGAGGTGCTCCTCGAAGAAGCTCATGATGCGATGCCAGGCATCTTCTGCCTCCGGCGCGGCGTAGGCCATTCCGATGGCGCGTTCGATGATGCGGATCGGCCCGGGTAATCGCAAGTCGTTCATGAAGCTGTGGCCGACATTCGGATATTCCTTGATGTCACGGGGCACCGCGCCACGCGCAAGCGCGGTTTCGAGCTTGGCGGCGGTGCCGCGCGCCACAATGGGATCCTTAGCCCCGAAGCTCGCAACGATCGGACAGGATCGGCCCAGCGCCTCCAAGTCTTTGGGCAAATGACCGTAGTTGGGCGCGCTCACGTCGAACAGGCCGCCGGGCGCAAGCTGCAGACAAATCGAGGCACCCATGCAGAATCCGACCAAACCGACCTTGCCCGTGCACCGCATGTCCGCGATTAGATGATCCCTGGCGGCAACCAGCGAGTCGTGGGCGCTGCCACGGCCGGTGATCGCGGCACGGATGGTGCTGATCATGCATCGGATCCTTGGTCCGCGGCCATACAACGACGGGGCCAGCGCCAGATAGCCGGTGGCCGCGAAGCGGTCCGTGATGCGCCGCAAGTCGGTAGTCATGCCAGTGATGTCCTGAACGATGACGACGGCAGGCCACTGCCCCGCGCCGTCAGGCACAGCCAGGTACCCAGGCACGTTGCCGTCAGACGGATCGCGATAGGTGATGTCTGGCATGGCCCTCACTGTTCCCGTTGGTGCAGGACGGCGGCGGTAGCGACGACGAATGGCAGTTCTCGTGTCGCGGCGCACTCGGACGCGATGACCGGATTATTAGCTACGTCGTTGTCAGCGCCTCTGAATCGGTGCGTGCGGCCCCGGGCCGAAGTCGGTGAGCCGTCGCCGCTGGAAGCTTGGCGAATCAAGGTCGTCACAGGCAAACCCTTCGTACGCGTCGGCGGCGCGTACCGGTCCCTGTGCCGCCGCCCGAAATACCAATATATGAATATTGTCATGCCATATTGGCGTATCTTGCTACGTGTTCGCTATATTGCCGATCAATGGAACCGATTCGTCTGTTTCCCTACTCACCGCCCGCTCCGCCGGAGCCGACGAGCGAGCAGAAGATTCGCGACGCCGCCCTGACATGCTGTGCTCGGGAGGGAATCGCGGCCACATCGTTCCGCATGGTCGCCGACGCCGCCGGCGTGTCGATTGGAGCGGTGCAACACCACTTCCGGACCAAGGTCGCGCTGATCGATGCAGTCGACGAGCACGTCCTGCAGGTGGTAGGGGAAGCCTTGGGTGCCGAACCGCTACCCGAGCTGACGTCCGAAGCGCTTGACGAGGCTGGGCGGCGAATAACCCGGCTGATGGCCGAACATCCCAGCGTCATGGACTACATAGGGCGCGCGCTGGTCGAGGGCGCCACGATCTCGGGCCTCGGCCGGGTGATCTTCGACGGACTCACCAAGATCAGTGAGGCGCAAGGCGATCATTTCGCAGACGACGCCCGAGACGACATGGATCGTGCCTGGTCGGTGCTCAACACGATCATCTTGCGTATGGGCCCGATAATTTTGCGTCCCCACATCGAGCGCTACCTACGCCAACCGTTCTACAGCGACACGCAACTGAGACGCTGGGATGCCGCGGTGACCCACCTGATACGGCACGGTCTGTTCGACTACCAACCAGAACCAGAAGACCCCAGCGAACCTCTTTCTTGGTGACCGCCGCGGAGGGGTTGGACGTTGCGCGGCCAGCTGGGCGAAATATGTTGCATATACTCAAT
Organism: Mycobacterium sp. 1081908.1; assembly: GCF_001673535.1. Taxonomy (GTDB): domain Bacteria; phylum Actinomycetota; class Actinomycetes; order Mycobacteriales; family Mycobacteriaceae; genus Mycobacterium. The sequence continues at coordinate 8,652 of NZ_LZLY01000106.1, forward strand.
TTTCGGCTGGCCACGGCGCCTATCGTCGCTGCAGGCGCGCCCAAATAGGTCCCGCCGGAATCATTGTCAGTGACACCCTGAGCGGGAAATCGTCGTGGACAGATCGGATCTCGAATCTTCGAATGATGGTCGCCAAAGCCAACGTCAGCTCCAACATCGCGAGGTGCTCTCCAATACATGAGCGTGGACCGCCGCCGAACGGAAGGTACTGCCAACGATCGCGTTTCGCAGCACGCTCAGGACTGAACCGATCCGGATCAAACTTCAACGGGTCATCCCACAGCCGAGGATCACGTTGTACCGACCCTCTTCCGAACGCGAGCACCGTGCCCGCCTTTACCCGAAAGCCCCCAACCGCGACGTCGCAAGTTGCGACCCGTGTACCTGTCGGCGCAGGTGGGCACAGCCGCAACGCTTCCTGAAGGACCTGCGCTGTGAAGCCCAGCTGAACCACGTCAGCGGGAGTGAGTGGCCGGTCAGCGATCTGCGCGACCTCCGCTGCGACCCGTTCCTGTACGTCAAGATGGCGACCCAAGGCCCAGAGCGCGTAGGCCAACGTCGTTGCCGTTGCGTTGTGGCCCCCGAGTAGAAAGATGATCAACTCATCGACCATCTCGTCCTCCGATAACGGCTGGCCCGTCTCCGGATCAGCGGCCGCGATTAACGCCTGCACGAGCGGCGCATCTCTGGTCGGATCGGCGCGACAGGCGTGCAAGATCTCGGCCGCCAGATGTCGAAGCGTCGCCGCCGCCGCACGCGCACGTCGGCGCGCCGGCGTGGGAAGCCATTCTGGGGCGCATAGCGGCGTCAGCCCCCGCTGTAGGGCGTAAGTCGTCGCGATGTGCAGCGGTACGGCGACCGCGTCGGCCCGCTCTTCGAGATTCAATCCAAAGACGGCACACCCCAACGCCCGCAAGGTCAGCGTCAGGGACTGCGCGTCTAAGTCAATATCGGCGTCTTCGCGCCAAGTGCCACACATCATCTCCGCCGCCTGGGCCATGTGCCCGCCGAATTGTTGGACATGCTGCCGCGTGAACACAGGCTGCAGCGTGCGTCGACGCGGTAGCCACTCGGAGTGGGAAAACACGAACAAGTTCCCGCCCAGCAGCCTACGAAGCTCGGCGTTCGTTGGACTTGCCTTGTCGATTGATCCATCTCTAACAGTGCAAATATCGCGGATGCCTTGCGGTGAGGTCGCGAGCACGATCGGCGGCATTAGCCACCTGGGTGCCAACGTAATCAATGTGACCGGCCCGCCCGCATCGCGCAGCTTGTCGGCCCCCGTGTGATGGGACCGGACGGCTTTTCGGCGTTCCCAATACGGCAACGGGTTTTTGGGAGCTAACGGGAGCGCGGCCAACGATGGCTCGGCGACGTTTACGGCGGCCATGTTCGCAGCCTACAAGCGGCACGGTCGCCCACATTCAAGCGCGGGGCCGGTGGCATAGGTAGCAACCGCAGCGGCTAACGAGCGCCGCTGGACCGCTGGGCCGGAACCACCACCTGAGCGGGCGACGACGGCGGCGGCGCGGAAGCGGGGGGCAGGGCCGTGTGGGGAGTCCCGGGGGTGCCCAGCCGGCCGGCCAGCCAGGGCAACGCGGCGGCGAAGGCCCGGCCCGCGAACGGCCAGTCGTGCTTGCCCGGCTGGGGGAGGACCGCGCAGTCGATGCCGTTGGCGCGGCCGAGCGCGCAAAGCGAGTAGGCCGCCGCCGTCTGGTTACCCGGGTTGGCCGCGGCGTCGCGACTCGCGAGACGCATTGCGCCGGAGTCGGTTACGGCCACGTCCTGGCGCGGTGCCGGGGGGCCGTCCGACGAAATTGCGAACCAGCCGGCCACGTCGCGGTAGCGGCCGTGCCGGCTGATCACGGTGCTCGGGTCGAAAGCCGCCCAGGCTTCGGCATTTCCGCCGAACAGCCTGGCGATGGTCTGCGCCCGGTTGCCGGCGTTCGGGAAGAAATCACCCGCGATGTCGACGAACGCGCTGAACATCTCGGGATGCATCACGGTCAGATCCAGCGCGCACGTTCCGCCCATCGACCAGCCGGTGATGCCCCAGCTGAATCGGTCCGGGCTCACGCCGAACTTCGAGATCATGTACGGAACAACGTCTTTGGTCAGATGGTCGGCGGCGTTACCACGCGCTCCGTTGACGCATTCGGTGTCGTTGTTGAAGGCCCCTCCGGAGTCGACGAACACCAGGACCGGCGCCTTGCCGTCGTGGGTGGTCGCGAAGTCGTCGATCGTCCTGACCGCGTTTCCTGCCCGCGTCCAGTCCGCGGGCGTGTTGAACTGTCCGCCGATCATCATCACGGTCGGCAGGGCCGGCGGTGGGCTGTCCCCCGCAAGCGGGTGGTGCCCCCAGGTAAACCACTCGGGCGGCAGGTACACGAGTTCGCCGCGGTGCTTGAAATGCGATGCGTCCGAGGGGATCACCACCGGCACCACGCTGCCGTGCGGTGGACGGGCCCGTTTGGCGGCCATCGCGGTGACGGTGGCCGGGTCGGTCTGGTCGGGCAGCGGACCGGACGTGAGCTGGCTCCATGCCGCCTGCACAGTCGGGAAGTAGCCGACCCACGCGTTGAGCACCAGCGCCGCGCACAGCAGGCACGACGGCACGGCCAGTAGCGTCGCCCCGCGCCGCCAAAGCCGCGCGCTGCGCCAGCCGACAACCAGCACCGCCGCGGCGAAGCCGGCCAACGCGATCCAGACCCACAGCGCCGACGGCGCCGGCTCGTCGGACAGGCCGCGGTCCACGATGTACCAGTGCGTCAGATAGGCCGTGAGGCCCCCGACGGCGCCCGCAAGCGGCAGCCAAATCAGCCGCCAGCGGCGCGATCGCCAGCCGACGGCCAGCGTCAGCACAACGGCGGCGCCGATCTGGATCGTCGCGGGTATCCAGCCGTGCATCAGCGAGGTGAGATTACTGGCCAGCACGTGCTTCAGTCTGAGCCACCGTTAACGCTCCCGGAACATTTTCACCGGATGTTCGCCGGGTGTCCGTCGGGCGTGCCGGGCCGGACTAATGCGGCTTGGCCAGCGGGAACGGCAGAGTTTCGCGGATGCTTCGACCGGTTATGAGCATGACGAGCCGATCGATACCCATACCGAGCCCGCCGGTGGGCGGCATCGCGTACTCCATGGCTTGCAGGAAGTCCTCGTCGAGCTCCATGGCTTCGGGGTCCCCGCCGGCGGCCAACAGTGACTGCTCCTGCAGGCGGCGCCGCTGCTCCACCGGATCGGTCAGCTCGCTGTAGGCGGTCCCGAGTTCCACGCCCCACGCCACCAGGTCCCACCGCTCGGCCACGCCGCGCTGACTGCGGTGCGGCCGGGTCAGCGGCGACACGGACGTGGGGAAGTCGATGTAGAACGTCGGCTGCTCCGTCCGGTCCTCCACCAGGTGCTCGTAGAGCTCCAGCACCACCGCGCCGGAGTCCCAGTGCGCCCGATACGGAATGTGCACGGCGTCGGACATCCTGCGCAGCGCGGCGAGGGAGGTGTCGGGATCGACGCGCTCGCCCAACGCTTCCGACACCGCGTCGTACACGGTCTTCACCGGCCATACGCCGGAGATGTCGACCGGTTCGAGGCGGCCGTCGCTGCCGTCACCGCCGGCGCGGGGGCGCAGCACGGTCTGCTCGCCGTTGGCGGCCTGTGCGGCGTTCTGGATGAGCTCGCGGCAACCGTCGATCCACACCTTGTAGTCGGCGTGCGCCTGGTAGGCCTCCAGCAGCGTGAACTCCGGGTTGTGGCTGAAGTCGACGCCCTCGTTGCGAAACGCCCGGCCCAGCTCGAACACCCGCTCCACGCCGCCCACGCACAGCCGCTTCAGGTAGAGCTCCGGCGCGATGCGCAGGAACAGGTCCATGTCGTAGGTATTGATGTGGGTGACGAACGGCCGGGCGGTGGCCCCGCCGTGGATCTGCTGCAGGATCGGCGTCTCGACCTCGATGAAACCCTTGGCGAACAGCGTTTCCCGAACGGAGCGCAACACGTCGCTGCGGGCCCTGATCAGCTCGCGGGACTCCGGATTGACCGCCAGGTCGACGTAGCGGGTCCGCACTCGCGCCTCGGGGTCGGTCAGCCCCTTCCACTTATTCGGCAACGGCCGCAGGCACTTACCGGTCATCCGCCAGTCGCGCACGATCAACGAGCGGGTCCCCTTTTTGGAGAAGCCCATATGGCCGGTCATCTCGACCAGGTCACCGAGATCGATGGCCGCGGTGAAATCGGCGGTGCGGCCGCGTCCGAGGTGCGAATTGTCCAGCAGCACTTGCATTTCGCCCGACCAATCACGCAGCTGGGCGAACAGCACGCCGCCGTAGTCGCGGATCCGCAGGATGCGGCCGGCCACCGACACGTCTTCCTGGTCGTCGGCGTCCAACGCGGCGGCCACCGCGTGGCTGGGCGGGCATCCCACCGGGTAGGCGTCAACGCCGTTGCGCTGCAAGATCTTCAGCTTGGCCAGGCGCACCCGCACCTGCTCGGGCAGGCGCGACCTCGACTCCTCGGCCTCGGCCGCCTTGACCCCGCGCTGCAGGTCGCTCACGTCGGGCGTCGACCCGTCGTGGTGCAGCAGCCCCGACTCCGCCAGCCGGGCCGGCACCGCGGGATGGTGCCCGGTGTGCACCTTCTCACGCCGGCTGAACGGCAGGACCAGGAAGCCCTCCGCGATCACCGAGGCGACGCCGACGCGCGGAACCAGCCGGGCGTCTTCGTAGCACGCGTACCGCGGAACCCACTCGGGCTGATACTTCATGTTCGAGCGGTACAGCGTCTCGAGTTGCCACCACCGCGAGAAGAACAGCAGGAATCCGCGCCACAACCGGGCGACCGGTCCGGCGCCGAGCTGGGCGCCCTGCTCGAACGCGGAGCGGAACATCGCGAAGTTCAGCGAAATGCGGATGATGCCAAGGGCTTCGGCGTTCAGCGCGAGCTCGCTGACCATGAGCTCGATGGTGCCGTTGGGGGATTGCGGGGAGCGGCGCATGAGGTCCAGAGAGACCCCGGTGCTTCCCCACGGGACCAGCGACAGCATCGCGACCACGCGGCCCTCGCGGTCGATGGCTTCGACAAGCAGGCACTCGCCGTCGGCCGGGTCGCCGAGCCGGCCCAGCGCCATCGAGAAACCGCGCTCGGTCTGGGTGTCGCGCCAGGCGTCGGCGCGCGAAATCGTTTCGGCCATCTCGTCGGCGGAGATGTCGCGGTGCCGCCGGATGCGCACCGTCAGCCCGGCCCTGCGGGCCCGCGTCACCGCCTGGCGCACCCCGCGCATGTCGGGGCCGGACAGCTTGTAGTCGGAGGTTCGCAGGATCGCCTCGTCGCCCAGCTCGAGGGCGTTGAGCCCGGCCTCCCGGAACACCTGGGCGCCTTGCGAACTGGCGCCCATCACGCCGGGTGCCCAGCCGTAGGTCTGGCACAACCCCAACCATGCGTCGACCGCCTGCGGCCATGCCCTCGGGTCGCCGATCGGGTCGCCGCTGGCCAGGCAGACCCCGATCTCGACCCGGTAGGTGATGGCCGCGCGGCCGCTGGGCGCGAAGACCACCGACTTGTCGCGGCGGGTGGCGAAGTATCCCAGCGAGTCCTGCTTGCCGTACAGCTCGAGCAGCCCGCGGATCGCGGACTCGTCCTCACCCGTGAGCGCGTTGTCGGCGCGCTGGGACTGGAACAGCACGATCGTCGCCGCGATCAGCGCGAGCGCGCCGAACAGCCCGAAGATCGCGTTGAGCAGGACGTGCGGCCGGCCGGTGAACGCGTCGGGATCGACGATGGAGAACCCGACCACCCGGTTGACCACGTACCAGAAGCGGGAATCGGGTGCCAGGGTGCCCGGCCACATCTCGACCAGGCCCCAGGACGCCAGGATTCCGATCACCAGGCCGGCGACCAGGACCGCGGCCGCTTTGAACAGCGCGGCCTTGCGCACCTTCGCCCAGAACTGCCGATAGGACAGAACGAGCAGCACGATCGCCACGATGTGCACGGCGAAGCCGAGGTTCTCCCCGAAGGACTCGGCCGCGGTGTTGTCGCCCGCGGCGATGTCGGCGGCGTTCAGCCCGGCGGCCAGGACCATGTTGCCGAGCAGCAGCACCCAGGCGATGCGTTTGCGCGCGGTGAGCGCCGCGGCCAGCAGCGCCAGCACGAACGACCACGCGATGCTGGTGTCGGGGAAGTTGAACAGGTAGTCGTTGATGAACTCGCGCGGGACCTTGATCAGCCACCGGATCAGCGGCGACACGCTGGCAATCAGCGACACCGTGGCGATGACGCCGACGGTCCAGCCCGCCGCCGCCGGTACCCAGCGATACCGGGAGTTCGGCTGGCTGCCCGAACGCGGGCCGAAGCGGGACGTAGCGAGTGTCACAGACCGCGAGGATATGCCGTCAAGCCGTGAAAATCCTGGCGAAGCGCCAGGAGACGCGGGCAGCAGTTGGCCGGGTTCGTCGAGCGGGAGCGACGCGCGCCGGACGCCCGTCCGGGCGCGGACGTGCAGGAAGACGCGTCATGGCTGCTAAACTATCGACTGCGACCATCCCGGTGAATGCCGGGGACAGTAAGTGGAGTCCCACTCCCACCGCTGGCCACGAGCTTTTTCAAGGTACAGCGGTCCGGTCACAGGCATCGTGAATGCCTGCTTCGCGCGCAGCGCGGGCGGCTGGAACAGTTCCAGCCGCGATCGGTCGGCATGGGCCCTGCTTTTGCAGGGCTTTTTTGCTGATGGTGTGGTTTTCCACCGCTGCGGCCGCCACTCGAGAAAGCAAAAGCCCAACAAGGGAGGCCCCATCAGCACTGAGACCCGCGTCAACGAGCGCATCCGCGTACCTGAAGTCCGATTGATCGGCCCAGGGGGAGAGCAGGTAGGCATAGTGCGCATCGAGGACGCACTGCGCGTCGCCGCGGATGCCGATCTCGACCTCGTCGAAGTTGCCCCGAACGCCAGACCTCCGGTCTGCAAGATCATGGATTACGGCAAGTTCAAATACGAGGCGGCGCAAAAGGCGCGCGAATCCCGCCGGAACCAGCAGCAGACCGTCGTCAAAGAACAAAAGCTGCGACCGAAGATCGACGATCACGATTACGAGACCAAGAAGGGCCACGTAATCCGCTTCCTGGAGGCGGGATCGAAGGTCAAGGTCACCATCATGTTTCGCGGACGTGAGCAGTCGCGGCCCGAGCTGGGCTACCGATTGCTGCAGCGCCTGGGCGCGGACGTCGCCGACTACGGGTTCGTCGAAACGTCCGCCAAGCAGGACGGCCGCAACATGACGATGGTCCTGGCACCGCACCGCGGCGCGAAGACCCGCGCCCGGGCGCGGCACCCAGAAGGACCCGGGGGAGGCGCGGCACCGGACTCCGATGCGGAGGCCGACGCCAGCCCCTCGCCCAACTGACCTGACACGAACGAGTACCAGCCAGTACCGAAGGTACTGAAAGTGCTGAAAAGTACTGAAAGCAGAGGAAACATGCCCAAGGCCAAGACCCACAGCGGGTCGTCGAAGCGGTTCCGGCGCACCGGCACCGGGAAGATCCTGCGCCAGAAAGCCAACCGCCGGCACCTGCTGGAGCACAAACCGTCGACCCGGACCCGGCGGCTGGACGGCCGCACCACGGTGTCGGCCAACGACACCAAGCGCGTCAACAAGCTGCTGAACGGCTGATCAGCCGGCACTAGTCCACTTAGAACCATTTACTGCCAGAACGAGAGTAGGAACATCCATGGCACGCGTGAAGCGGGCGGTCAACGCCCACAAGAAGAGGCGCAGCGTCTTAAAGGCCTCGAAGGGCTATCGCGGCCAGCGGTCCCGGCTCTATCGCAAGGCCAAAGAGCAGCAGCTGCATTCGCTGAACTACGCCTACCGCGACCGTCGTGCGCGTAAGGGCGAGTTCCGCAAGTTGTGGATCTCGAGGATCAACGCGGCTGCACGCGCCAACGACATCACCTACAACCGCCTGATCCAGGGCCTCAAGGCCGCCGGGGTCGAGGTGGACCGCAAGAACCTCGCCGACATCGCGATCACCGATCCGGCGGCGTTCACCGCGCTGGTCGACGTCGCCCGCGCGGCGCTGCCCGAGGACGTCAACGCCCCCTCGGATTCCGGAGAGGCCGCCTAACTGCCGGCGACGCCGGCGCCGCTCACCGAACGCTCGGCCCGGGTGGCCGCGGCGGTGAAATTGCATCGGCACGTCGGGCGCCGCCGGGCGGGAAGGTTCCTGGCCGAGGGCCCGAACCTGGTCGGGGCCGCGGCCGCGCGCGGGCTGGTCCGCGACGTGTTCGTCACCGAGCTCGCCGCGCAGCGGCACGCGGCGTTGCTTGCCACGCAGCAGTGCCCGGTGCACCTGGTCACGGAGCGCGCGGCAAAAGCGCTCTCCGACACGGTGACCCCGACGGGGCTGGTGGCGGTCTGCGACATGCCGGCGACCGCGCTCGAGGACGCCCTGGCGGGTTCGCCGCGGCTGGTTGCGGTTCCCGTCGAGATCAGTGAGCCGGGAAACGCCGGCACGCTGATTCGCATCGCCGACGCGATGGGCGCGGGGGCGGTGGTGCTCGGCGGGCACAGCGTCGACCCGTACAACGGCAAGTGCCTGCGCGCGTCGGCCGGCAGCATGTTCTCGATCCCGGTCGTCGCCGCGCCCGACGCCGCCGCCGCCGTGGGCGCGTTGCGTGCCTCCGGGTTGCAGGTGCTGGCCACGACGGTGGACGGGGAGACCCGCCTCGACGAGGCGGACCTTACGGCGCCGACGGCCTGGCTGTTCGGGGCCGAGTCCCACGGCTTGTCGGCCGAGCTGGCGGCGGCGGCGGACCGTCGCGTGCGCATCCCGATGCCCGGCGGTGCCGAAAGCCTCAACGTGGCCGCCGCCGCGGCGATCTGCTTGTATCAGAGCGCCCGGGCGCTCGACGGCTCTTAATCCCTTCCAGCAAACCGCGCCGGGGGCGTGCAGCAGTTGGTCGCAAAAGTTTGGCGATACCGGCTCTCGGGCGGGCACCGGTTGTTACGCTTTGCCTCTCGTCGCTGGTCCGGCGGTTTGTGTCGGGACCGGTTCGACGGTAGGGAGGCCGACAATGTCATTGCTGAGGGTGGCGCCCGACATCGTGTCGGAGGCAAGCGGAAACTTGCAGAATTTGGGCTCTGCGCTGCGTGAAGCGAGCGCAGCCGCGGCGAGCCAGACGACCTCGGTCGTCGCTCCGGCCGCCGACGAGGTGTCGGCGGCGATCACGGCGCTCCTCGGTTCTCACGCCCAGGAATTCCAGGACATCAATGCACGGGCGACGGCCTTTCATGAGGAGTTCGTGGGCGGGTTGAACGGTGCCGCGACCCAGTATGCGAGCACCGAGCTTGCCAGCGCCCAGCAAACGCTGGCGAACTTCGTGGCAGCGCCGCCCCAGGCTCCGCCGGCCGCGGCCTTCACCCCCGAATTCAGCCGGAGCTTCAACGTCGGCCCCTTTGAGATATCGCTGAGCGCGACGGCGCTTTCCTTCGGCACCGGCGGGGCGTTGGGACTCGCCAATGGAAGCCTCGCCCTGAACACCCCGTTCGGTGTCGTGCCGTTGCTGTCGGCCACCGGGACCGACGCCTTCGCTCCCAACGGCCAGTTCCTTTTGTCGCTGGGTCAAGCCCTTCCGCATTTTTCCTACGGGACATCGGTGACCGGGACGCTATTGCCCGCGATCTCGATCACCGGGGTGACGGTCGGTATCAGCCATTTACAGCTCTCGTTCCCGGGGACCTACTTCGGCGGCCTTCTTCCGAACGCTTCGATCCAGTAGCTGTCGGGCCCGTTCAAGCCGCTTTGGGCCTGCGGCCCCGGGCGGGCCGCAGGCCGGTAAGCGAGAGCGTGCCGTGCACCAACGATCCGGCGCGCTCCATCAGGAACTTGGCGGGGTCGAGCGGGGTGCGGGGAGCGAATCGCGGCCGGGGCGGAAAGTAATGCATCGGCAGCCCGCGGCGGTCGCGCGGGGGTGCCATGAACGCCGGCGCCTCCACCAGCGGCGCGTCGTTGGGTAGCCGCCCTTCGGCGCGGCGATAGGCGGCCAGCGCGCGCGGGTGTAGTCGGATCTCGTCGGGAACGGCCAGGAAGGCCAGCTCGACGAGTTTGCCGAAGACGCGCAGCAGCACCTCGTCGCCGGGCGTCCAGTGCATCCCGGCCTTCTCGCGCACCGCCGGCTCGAACAGCCCCGCCGCGATCCAGCGCTGACCGGCCACCAGCGGCCTGAACAACTGGTCCCAGACCGGCGTCGGCATCAGCACGAACTTGGGCTTGGGAATGCGGATCTTGAAGATGTCCAGCGTCGCCTGGTTGATTTCCAGCTCTTCGCGGCACACCCGATCCCAGTACTCCTGGAACTCCTCCCAGGATCGGGGCACCGGGCGCATGCTCATGCCGTACATGCGGTACCACTGCACGTGCTCGTCGAACAGCTGTCGCTTCTCCGCTTCGGTGAGGCCCCCGCAGAAGTACTCGGCCACCTTGATGATGAGCATGAAGAACGTGGCGTGCGCCCAATAGAACGTCTCCGGGTTGAGCGCGTGGTAGCGGCGCCCCGCACCGTCGACGCCCTTGATGGTGCGGTGGTAGCTCTTGATTTGCTGGCCGGTCTCCGCAGCGCGGGCGCCGTCGTAGACCACGCCCATGATCGGATAGACCGAGCGCGCCACTCGCTGGAGCGGCTCGCGCAGCAGGATGGAATGCTCTTCGACGCCCGCGCCCAGCTCCGGATACATGTTCTGGATCGCGCCGATCCAGACGCCCATCATTCCAGTGCGGAGGTCACCGAAATACTTCCAGGTGAGCGAGTCGGGTCCGAGCGGATCGGCGGATGTCGTTGGTATGGCAGTCATCTCGGCCTCCTGCGCTCACGATAACTTTGACAACGCACGTTGTCTACGATTTCGGCGAACGGCGCGGCCGGGTGTTATGGAGTTTCCACACCGGTGTGGCACGGTCGTGATCAGGCGTTTGTCGCGAGACGGGACACAGACGTGGCGCCCGTCATTGCCCGCTTCTCCCGCGAGCACCTAACCTGGCCAAGTGGAACTCGCGCCGCGCGATCCGGACCCGGGCGAGGCCTCGGAGAGAGATCTGAAGACCGACCATGAGGCGGTGGCGACGGCACCGCCGGCTTCCGAACGGCGGTCTCCGGCGCGGTGGCTGCACTCCACGAATCACAGCCCCGGCGTGGTGTCGTTTCTGCGGCGCGCGCGGCGGCTGTTGCCCGGCGACCCCGAGTTCGGCGACCCACTTTCCACCGCGGGCGAGGGCGGTCCGCGCGCGGCGGCACGAGCCGCCGACCGGCTGCTGGGGGATCGCGACGCGGCCTCGCGCGAGCTCAGCCTGGGTGTGCTGCAGGTGTGGCAGGCGCTGACCGAGACGGTTTCCCGACGCCCGGCAAACCCAGAGGTCACGCTGGTTTTCACCGACCTGGTCGGCTTCTCCACGTGGTCGCTTCAGGTGGGCGACGAGGCGGCCCTCACCCTGCTGCGACGGGTGGCGCGGGCGGTCGAGCCGCCGCTGCTCGACGCGGGCGGGCACATCGTCAAGCGCATGGGCGACGGGCTGATGGCCGTATTCCGCGATCCGACGGTCGCCGTGCGGGCGGCGCTGGCCGCCAACGAGGCGCTGAAATCGGTTGAGGTGGCGGGCTATACACCCCGGATGCGGGTCGGGATCCACACCGGCCGACCGCAGCGGATGGCCGCGGACTGGCTCGGCGTCGACGTGAACGTCGCCGCTCGAGTTATGGAACGCGCCACCAAGGGTGGAATCATGGTGTCGAGCTCGACGTTGGATCAGATACCGCAAACCGAGCTGGACGCGTTGGGCATCGTCGCCAAGCGTGCACGCAAGCCCGTATTCGCGGGTAAGACCGCCGGCGTCCCCGCTGACCTGGGGATATACCGCCTCAAGACTCTTAGGGAGTTAACAGCCTTTGATCACACTTCCGAAACAAATTAGTCCACATAATGGATGGCAATGATTGGGGGCATCTTCTCCCGGCTTGCCCGGGTCCGGTTCACGGTGGGGTACGTGGCGGCGTTGCTTGCCATCAGTTGCGCCCTGCTGGCGCTGGGCCCGCAGGCCCATGACGTGCTCGTTCAGCGGGCCAGCACCAACCTGCACAACCTGGCCCATGGCCACGTGGGCACCCTTTTGGGCAGCGCGCTCGTCGTCGACGCCGGACCGCTCTACTTCTGGTTGCCCTTCCTGACCTGCCTGCTCGCGCTGGCGGAGCTGCACCTGCGCACCATCCGGCTGGTGGTGGCTTTCCTCGTCGGCCACATCGGCGCGACGCTGGTGGTGGCCGCGGCGCTGGCCGCGGCGGTCGAGTTCGGCTGGATGCCGATGTCGATCACCCGGGCCAGCGACGTCGGGATGAGCTACGGCGCGCTGGCGGTGCTGGGGGCGATGACGGCGGTGATTCCCGCGCGCTGGCGGGCCGCCTGGGTCGGCTGGTGGGTCGCGGCGGGACTCGCCTCCGCGATCATCGGGGGCGATTTCACCGACGCGGGCCACACCGTGGCCGTGGTCCTCGGCGTGCTGGTGTCCGCGCGGTTCCGGCAGCCGATTCACTGGACGCCGCTGCGTTTCCTGATGCTGGCGGCATCGTCCGGGTTCGGTTTCCTCATGCTGGCCCACCACTGGGGGACCATGGCGGCCGCGCCGGCGTTCGGCATCCTGGGGGCGCTGGCGGCCCACAAGACCTATCAATTCCTCGCCGCGCGCAATGCGTTGGACGACGGTCTGCTGCCCGCTGTGCAGCCGACCATGGCCGGTTAGTCCCCAGCCGGCAATCTCCGCGGCGCGCGCCGAGCGCCGGGCACCGAATCACCTATGATCGGCACTTGCGCTGGGCACATCCCGGCGCGTCCAACAGCCTCGTCAGCAAGGAGAGTGCCGCCGCGTGGGCGATCAACCCGTCGACCTGTCGCCGGAAGCCTTGGCCGAGGCGGTCTCGGCCGCCCGCCAGGCCATCGCGGGCGCCGACGACCTGGACGCGCTCGCGCGGGTCAAGACCGAGCACCTCGGCGATCGCTCGCCGCTGGCTCTGGCGCGTCAGGCGCTGGGCGGTGTTCCCAAGGACGAGCGCGCCGACGCCGGTAAGCGCGTCAACACCGCCCGCGGCGAGGCACAGCGCAGCTACGACGAACGGTTGGCGGCGCTGCGCGCCGAGCGCGACGCCGCCGTCCTGGTCGCCGAGGGCATCGACGTCACGTTGCCGTCGACGCGCCAACCGCCCGGCGCCCGGCACCCGATCACGATCCTGGCCGAGCACATCGCGGACACCTTCATCGCGATGGGCTGGGAGCTGGCGGAGGGACCCGAGGTCGAAACCGAGCAGTTCAACTTCGACGCCCTGAACTTCCCGGCCGACCACCCCGCCCGCAGCGAACAGGACACCTTCTACATCGCGCCCGAGGATTCCCGCCAGCTGCTGCGCACCCACACCTCGCCGGTGCAGGTCCGCACGCTCTTGGAGCGCGAGCTGCCGGTCTACATCGTCTCTATCGGCCGCACCTTCCGCACGGACGAGCTCGACGCCACCCACACGCCCGTCTTCCACCAGGTCGAGGGCCTGGCCGTCGACCGCGGCCTGTCCATGGCGCACCTGCGCGGCACGCTGGACGCGTTCGCGCGCGCCGAGTTCGGGCCGGCCGCGCGCACCCGGATCCGGCCCCACTTCTTCCCGTTCACCGAGCCGTCCGCCGAGGTCGACGTGTGGTTCGCCAACAAGAAGGGCGGCGCCGACTGGGTGGAGTGGGGCGGCTGCGGGATGGTGCATCCAAACGTGTTGCGCGCCGCGGGAATTGATCCCGACGTCTACTCCGGATTCGCGTTCGGCATGGGCCTGGAACGCACGCTGCAATTCCGCAACGGGATCCCCGACATGCGCGACATGGTCGAGGGCGACATCCGGTTTTCGCTGCCGTTCGGGGTGGGTGCCTGATGCGCGTTCCCTACAGCTGGCTGCGCGAGGTCGTAACGGCCGGTGCCCCGGGCTGGGATGCGGCACCCGACGACGTCGCGCAGACGCTGGTGCGCATCGGCCACGAGGTCGAAGAGGTCGTGACCGTCGGCCCGGTCGACGGCCCCCTGACGGTCGGGCGCGTCACCTCCATCGAGGAGCTCACCGAATTCAAGAAGCCCATCCGCGCCTGCCTGGTGGACGTGGGCGAGGAGAAGCCACGCGAGATCGTTTGCGGGGCGATGAACTTCGCGGTAGGCGACCTGGTGGTGGTGGCACTGCCCGGCACCACGCTGCCCGGCGGATTTGCCATCACGGCGCGCAAGACGTATGGCCGTAGCTCCGACGGCATGATCTGCTCGGCCGCCGAACTCGGTTTGGGCGCAGACCATTCTGGGATCCTGGTGCTGCCACCCGACACCGCCGCGCCGGGAGCCCCGGGTGCCGACGTGCTCGGTCTCGACGACGTGGTTTTCCACCTGGCGATCACCCCGGACCGTGGCTATTGCATGTCGGTGCGGGGCGTGGCCCGCGAGATAGCGTGCGCCTACGACCTCAACTTCGTCGACCCGGCCGACATCAAGCCGCTGCCGGTCGAGGGAGAGGCGTGGCCGCTCACGGTGGACGCCGCGACGGGCGTGCGTCGGTTCGCGCTGCGTCCGGTCACCGGGATCGATCCCGCCGCCGTGTCGCCGTGGTGGCTGCAGCGCCGGCTGCTGTTGGCCGGGATCCGCGCCACGTCTCCGGCGGTGGACGTCACCAACTACGTGATGCTCGAGCTCGGCCACCCCATGCACGCGCACGACCGCAGTCGCATCACCGGGGGCCTCGGGGTGCGATTCGCGCGGCCCGGCGAAACCGTCGTCACGCTGGACGACATCGAGCGCCGGCTCGATCCTGCCGACGTCCTCATCGTCGATGACAAGGCGACCGCGGCGATCGGCGGCGTCATGGGAGCGGCCACCACCGAGGTGCGCGACGATTCCACGGACGTGCTGCTGGAGGCCGCGGTGTGGGACCCCGCCGGGGTGTCGCGCACCCAGCGACGGCTGCACCTGCCCAGCGAGGCGGCCCGCCGCTACGAGCGTGCGGTGGACCCGGCCATCTCGGTGGCAGCGCTGGACCGGTGTGCCGCGCTGCTGGCAGAGATCGCCGGGGGAGCGGTGTCGCCGACGCTGACCGATTGGCGGGGGGATCCGCCGCGAGAGGACTGGTCGCTCCCACGCATCCGGATGAGCGTCGACCTGCCGGATCGAATCGCCGGCGTGGCCTACGGCCCGGGTACGACCGCCCGCCGTCTCGCCCAAATCGGCGTCGCGGTGGCCGAAAACGACGACATCCTGATCGTGACGCCGCCGAGTTGGCGCCCCGATCTGTTGCAACCCGCCGACCTCGTCGAGGAGGTCATGCGGCTGGAGGGGCTGGAGGTCATCCCGTCGGTGCTGCCGGCGGCCCCCGCCGGCCGGGGCCTCACCGCGGTGCAGAAGCGGCGCCGCGCGATCGGCAAGTCGCTGGCCCAGTCGGGCTACGTGGAGATCCTGCCGACGCCGTTCCTGCCCGCGGGCGTTTTCGACCTGTGGGGACTGCCGGCCGGCGATCCGCGGCGCGCGACGACACATGTGCTCAACCCGCTGGAAGCCGACCGTCCGGCGCTGGCCACCACGCTGCTGCCGGCGCTGTTGGAGGCCTTGGGGCGCAACGTATCCCGCGGGCTCGTCGACGCCGCGCTGTTCGCCCTGGCGCAGGTGGTTCAGCCGACCGACGAGACCCGCGCCGTGGAGCTCATCCCGGTCGACCGCCGGCCCACCGACACCGAGATCGCGATGCTGGACGCGTCCCTGCCGCGACAGCCCCAGCACGTCGCCGCGGTGCTGACCGGCCTGCGTGAACCGCGCGGGCCGTGGGGTCCCGGCCGCCGGGTCGAAGCCGCCGACGCGTTCGAGGCGGTGCGAATAGTCGCGCGCGCCAGCGGGATTGACGTTCGTCTCCGGGCGGCCCAGCATCTGCCCTGGCATCCGGGCCGGTGCGCCGAGGTGCTCGTGGGCCAGACGTGCGTCGGTTACGCGGGACAGCTGCATCCCGCGGTGATCGAACGCTCCGCGCTGCCCAAGGGCACCTGCGCGATGGAGCTGAACCTCGATGCGATCCCGATCGTCGACGTGCTGCCTGCGCCGCGGGTGTCGCCGTTCCCAGCTGTATTCCAGGACGTCAGTCTCGTGGTGCCCGCGCACGTGCCGGCCCAGGCCGTTGCGGACGCCGTTCGCGAGGGGGCCGGGGAATTGCTGGAAGACCTGCAGCTGTTCGATGTGTTCACCGGCCCGCAGATTGGCGAGGACCGCAAATCCCTGACCTTCGCCCTGCGCTTCCGGGCACCGGATCGGACACTGACCGAGGACGATGCGAGCGCGGCCCGCGGCGCAGCCGTGCGGCACGCCGCCGAGGCGGTCGGCGCCGAACTTCGCGCCTAAAGGTACTGGTCCAGCTCGTTACGGGATTGCTGGTCATTTACAGACCGACTTACGAGACCAATGGCACGGTACTGCCGGCGTTTGAGTTCTCCAATTCTTACTTGAAAGTAAGGAAATTGTTATTAGACTCACGTCTGGCAACGGGCGTTGTCACTCATCGGGCAAACAATCGAAGGGAGATTTTTGATGTCGTTTCTAGTAGCGACGCCAGAGTTACTTCAGGGAGCGGCCCAGGATTTAGCGGGTATCCGTTCGTCGTTGGCTGAGGCGACCGCGGCGGCCACCGGCCCCACCACGGGCATGGCCGCGGCCGCTGAGGATGAAGTATCGATCGCGCTGGCTTCGCTATTCGGCAACTTCGGCGAGCAATTCCAAGCCGTCAGCGCCCAAGCGCAGGCGTTTCACAACGAGTTCGTCAGCCAGATCAACGCGGGCGCCGGGGCCTACCTGAACGCTGAGATCGCCAACGTGGAGCAGACCCTGCTGGGCAGCGTTGGTGCACCCGCGCAGTTCCAGGCTTTCGAAACGGCAGCTGCGCCAGCACTTTTCAATAGCATTACCGGTTTCGGTGCCACCGTCGCCGCCCCTTACCAGGCGCTCGTCTCCAACACCGCGGCCAACCTGCAAAGCCTCGGCGGCGGCATCGCGGCCAACCCGGCGCCGTTCCTGCGTCAGTTCCTCACCAACCAGGCGCTCTACGGGCAGACCATCGCCACCGGGTTCCAAAACACCGTCTTGAACCTGCCCGCCGAGTTCGCCAACCTGCCGGCGACCATTCAGGCGGGCGTCCAGGGGCTGCTGTCTTTCAACCCGTTGCCGATCGCTCAGCAGTTCATCAACCAGCAGATCGGCTACGCCCAGCTGATCGCCACCTCGTTGCAGAACGCCGGCAACGACTTCGTCGCCGGGTTGTCCGCCTTCCCGGCCAACCTGCAGGCCGCCATCCCGATCTTCCAGTCCGGCGATGTCACCGGTGGGCTGCTACAGGTCGGCGGCGCGTTCCTGGCCCCCTTCTTCTCCGGCTTCAACATCAGCATCGACAACGTCACGAGCCTCATCACCATCACCCCCGCGGGCTCCGTGGGAGACCTGTTGCCGATCCTCGGGATTCCCGGACAGATGGCGCAGAACTTCACGAACCTAATCCCCGCCGGCACCATCCCGCGAATGATGGCGCAGAACGCGACGAACGTGTTCACGACGCTGACCGACCTGTCGCAGACCCTGGATCTCAACTCTGGCAATCTGCACGTCGGATTGCCGTTGGTGCTCGCGCTCGACGCGATCGGGGCGCCGGTCGTCACGATCGAAGCGTTGGCGTCCAGCGGAAGCGCGATTGTCGGCGCGTTGCAAACCGGGGACGGGCTGGGCGCGCTTGCGACCTTGATCGACGTTCCCGCCGTCGCCGCGAACGCCTTCCTCAACGGCCACGGGACGTTCGGCCTGCCGCAGTCGCTGTTCGGAATCGATACGATCACGCTGATCCCGCTCGGCGGGATCCTGACGCCCCCGCAGTTCGCGCAGCTCAGCATCCCGCTCCTGAGCCCAGATCCAATCCCGCTCGGCGGCACCGGTTTTGGGGGCATCATTCCCGCCCTCGCGACCTTGCTGCCCGAACAGCTGACCCTGGCGATCGGCGCCCCGCCGGTCGGGTAGTCGTCGGGAGCCGGGACGCGGCGGATCGCGGCGTCCCGGCGCGGGCGGCGCGCGATCTACGACCCCCTCGCGCGGTTTTCTACGCCATTTGACCGATGGTCTTCGGCGGCGACGCCGAAAAGATCTTACTTACAAGTAAGAACTGATCGTCGGGCAAACAGTCGAGGAGATCGGGATGTCGTTTGTGAGCGTGGCGCCGGAGCTGATCCAGGGTGCCGCACAGCAGCTGGCGGGTGTTGGTTCGTCGCTGGCCGAGGCGGCCGCGACCGCGACGGGCCCCACCACCGGGATCACCGCCGCCGCCGGCGACGAGGTGTCTGTCGCGATCGCCGCGGTGTTCGGCAACGCCGGGCGGCAATTTCACGCGATGAGCGCCCAAGCGCAGGCGTTTCATTCGGAGTTCGTCTCGTTGATGAACGCCGGGGCGGGCGCCTACGCGAGCGCCGAGGCGGCCAACGCCGAGCAAGTTCTGCTGGACTTCGGTGCCACCGTCGCCGCCCCCTATCAGGCGTTGGTCTCCAATACCGTGAACAACCTCCAAAGCCTGGGCGGCGCCATCACCGCGAACCCCGCGCCGCTTCTCAACCAATTGCTCAGCAACCAACTTGGGTACGGTCAGTCCGTCGCGACGGGGTTTCAGAACGCGGTGGCCAACCTGCCCGCCGAGCTGGCCAATCTGCCGGCGGCAATCCAGGGGCTGTCGGCCTTCGACCCCGCCTCGATCGCGCAGCTGGTCGTAGGCCAACAGATCGGCTACGCGCAGTTGATCGCCACCTCGCTGCAGAACGCCGGCAACGATTTCCTGGCGGGTTTGACCGCGCTGCCGGCGAACCTGCAAACCGGGCTGCAGACCATCATGTCCGGCGACGTCACCGGCGGGCTGCTGCAAGTCGGCGGCGCCTTCTTGGCTCCGATCTTCACCAATCTCAGCGTCACCGTGGACCCCGTCACCGGGCTTCTCGATATCGTTCCCGGCGGCGCCTTGGGGGACCTCGTGCCCATCCTCGGCATCCCCGCGCAGATGGCGCAGAACTTCACGAATCTCCTTCCCGCCGGGTCGATTCCGGCGACGATGGCGCAGCGCGCGACCAACCTGTTCACCACGCTGACGGACCTGTCCCAGACGCTGGACCTGAACACCGGCAACCTGCACATCGGGTTGCCCGTGGTGCTCGCACTTGACGCGCTGGGCCCGCCGCTCGCCACGCTGCAGGCGGTCGGATCCAGCGCGAGCGCGTTCATCGGCGCGGCGCAAACCGGCGATGCCCTCGGGGCGGTCGCCGCGCTGATCGATGCGCCAGCCGTGATCGCCAACGGCTTCCTCAACGGCCAAGCGGCTTTGCCCCTGCCGGCCTTGCTCGGCGGTCCCGGCGGTATCGAAACGATCACCGCGATCCCGGTAGGGGGCATCCTCACGCCCCTGCAATTTGCGTCACTCAGCATCCCGGCGCTCGGGCCGGGATCGCTCACCCTCAGCGGCACCACCTTCGGCGGGATCCTGCCCGGCCTGCTGGTCTTCCTGCCCGAAACCCTCGCGCAGGCGATCGGCGCGCCGCCGATCGCGTAGGCGTCGCGACGCTCTGAGCTGCCCCGATGCGCCCGGCGACGGGCCAAGCCGTTCGCACGCGTAATGATTTCTATGAACCCCTCCCTGCCGTATTGACAAAAGGCGGTGGGTTATTAGACTCACGTCTGTCTTGGTTACCGGCGGGTAAGATTACTGCTCGGTAAGCGACAGCAAGCAGGGTCGAGGGGGGCCTCGCGCACGTCCGTGCGCGGGGCCTTATTCGGCTGCGTTCGTGTGGGTGACCACTGGTCATTGCCCAGTGGCCCGAGGAGAGGGTGGATATGTCATTTGTGATCGCAGCGCCGGATCTGGTCGAGAGCGCGGCCACGGATTTGGCGGGTATTCGTTCGTCGCTGGCCGAGGCGGCGGCAACCGCGGCGGCTCCCACGACCGGGATCGCGACCGCGGCTCAGGACGAGGTATCGGTCGCGATCGCATCGATGTTCGGCGACTTCGGCCAGCGATTCCAGGCCGTCAGCGCTCAGGCGCAGACCTTTCATCAGGAGTTCGTTGCCTTGATGAAGGCCGGCGCCGGCGCCTACGCGAGCGCGGAGGCCGCCAACGCCGCGCAGGCCGCGCTGGGCGGCGGGATCGAACAGGCCGGCGCGCAAGCGATTTCGAACGCGATCGCCGCGTCGCCGATCGGTTTGGGTTCGCTTCCGACGGGCGGGGCGTCCGCGTTGATGAGCGGGATCGGCTCGTTCGGCGCCACGGTGGCCGCGCCGTACCAGGCGCTCGTCTCCAACACGGTCACCAACCTGCAGGCCATCGGAGGCACCGTCACCGCCAACCCGTTCCCGTTCCTGCACCAGCTGGTCAATAACCAGATCTTCTACGGGCAGGAGATCGCCACCGGCCTGCAGAACCTGCCCACCGCATTGGCGAACCTGCCGGCAACCATTCAGGCTGGGCTGCAGGGCCTTTCGACGGTCAATCCCGGGGCGGTGCTGCAGCAGTTGATCAGCAACCAGATCGGCTACGCCCAGACGGTGGCCACAGGGCTTCAAAGCGCCGCCCACGATTTCGTCACCGGGATCCAGACCCTGCCGGGCGGCTTCCTGACCGCAGCCCAGGATCTCTTGGCCGGCGACAACGGCGGCGCATACGGCGCCATCAACCGGACGCTCATCAATGCCTTCCTCCCGGGCTTCAACGGCGTTCAAGTGGGGTCGGATGGATCGACGCTCGTTACCGATATCGTGCCGATAGGTCCTCTGGGCGACCTGGCACCCATCGTGGCCATCCCCGGACAGATGGCGCAGAACGTCGCCAACCTGTTCCCGGCGGGAACCATTCCGGCGCAGATCGCGCAGCACGCGACGAATCTGATCAGCGCCTTCACCAACCTGGGGACGACGCTGACAATCTCGAATACGGCCGAGCTGAGCTTTGGGATTCCGCTGCAGCTGATCTTGGACGGGATCGGCGGGCCAGCGAATGCGCTCAGCGCGCTCAACTCGACCGGCGCGGCGCTGGTCAGCGCTGCGCAGGCCGGGAACGCGTCGGCGTTCGCCGCCACCTTCCTGGATGCCCCGGCCGTCGTCGCCAACGCGTTCCTCAACGGCACCACCGTCGTAACGCTGCCCCCGGCGACCGTCTCGCTGCTGGGCCTTTCTCTCCCCTCAACGACGTACTTGACCCTCGGCGGAATTCTCGCCCCGCTCACTACCCCCGAGGTCTTGGTTGATTTGGATGGATTCCCGTTGCAGCTCCAACTCACAGGTGGAACCCCGATCGGTGGGCTGATTCCCGGGCTGTTGAGCTTCCCGGCACAGCTGGCCGCGGACATCGCCGCCATGTAGTTCGGCGCACCTGTCAATCGTTGCGGGGAGGGCGCCGGTGTGCACCGGCGCCCTCCCTAGCTGTGTGTTTAGGGCTCCGCGCCGCCAACATCGCCACCGTAACGGTTGCTGTGAAAACGCAAATTGTCTTTTTCGCCAGGGTCGGCGCCTTATTAGGCTCGTGTCTGTCAGGGTTACTGCTGGGTAAGTTTCCGGCCGGTAGCCAGCAGCGAATGACTCGACGGGGGCCTCGTGTGCGCGGGTTCCCTGGGTCTCGTACTGAATATCGGGTGACCACCGGTCATCCGACTGGTGCCCGAGGAGAGAGTGGAAATGTCGTATGTGATCGCAACGCCGGACCTGGTGCAGAGCGCGGCCCAGGATCTCGCCGGTATTCGTTCGTCGCTAGCGGAAGCCGCGGCGTCGGCGGCCGGCCCCACCACCGGGATAGCGACGGCCGCTCAGGACGAGGTATCGGTCGCGATCGCATCGATGTTCGGCAACTTCGGCCAG
>NZ_LZLY01000107.1 GCF_001673535.1 Mycobacterium sp. 1081908.1
GTTGGCGCCGGTGTTGGCCGCGACGGCCGCGGCCCAACGCGACGGCACCCTGGGCACCGGCCAGGTCGCGGTGATCCGCAAGTTTTGGCACGAGCTGCCCGGCTGGATCGACGCCGCTACCCGCGAGCAGGTCGAAGCGAAGTTGGCCCACGAGGGCACCCGGTTTCGTCCCGAACAACTGGGCGCGCTGGCCGACACGGTCGCCGACTGCCTCAACCCCGACGGCAACTACACCGACGCCGACCGGGCCCGCCGGCGCGGGCTGACCTTGGGCAACCAACAATCCGACGGGATGTCAGAGCTACGCGCGCTGATCACCCCCGAACTGCGCGCCACCCTCGAAGCCGTGCTGGCCAAACTGGCCGCCCCCGGCATGTGCAACCCGAACGACGACACGCCGTGCGTCGACGCAACACCCCCCCAAGAGGCCATCGACAACGACGCCCGCAGCGCCGCCCAACGCAACCACGACGCGCTAACCGCCGCACTGCGCGCCCTGCTCGCATCGGGCAAACTCGGCCAGCACAACGGCCTGCCCGCCTCAATCATCCTCACCACCACCCTGGCCGAACTCGAAGCCGCCGCCGGACGCGCCCTGACCAGCGGGGGCACCATCCTGCCGATGAGCGACGTCATCCGCCTCGCCCGCCACGCCCGCCACTACCTGGCGATCTTCGACAAAGGCAAAACCCTGGCGCTGTAT
>NZ_LZLY01000108.1 GCF_001673535.1 Mycobacterium sp. 1081908.1
CCGGCAGGCGAGAAGAATGAACCGGTTGCCCCACCAGCCCCGTTGCCGCCGTTGCCGCCGGCACCGCCGGCGCCGCCGGCCCCGCCATCGCCGCCGTTACCGGAAAACCCGGCCGTGCTGCCGGCGCCGCCGGCCCCGCCGGCACCGCCGTCGTCGCCGGTGGTGACGGTGCTGCTTCCGCTCACGGCGCCGGCCGCGCCACCGGCCCCACCGGCCCCACCGGTACCACCGTTGCCGACGTACCCGGCTATGTTGCCGCGGCCGCCGGCCCCACCGGTCCCACCGTTGTCTCCCGTGGCGACCACGCTGGACGCCCCGACGGCCCCGGCCGCCCCACCGGCACCGCCGGCGCCACCGTTACCGCCGCTGCCTAAATTCCCGCCGATGTTGCCGGTGCCGCCGTACCCGCCGGCCCCGCCGTCGTCGCCGACGCCGACGGTGCTGTTGGTGACCGCCCCGCCGGCCCCGCCGGCCCCGCCATTGCCGCCGTCGCCGCCATGGCCGGTCAAGACGTCCCCGCCGGCGCCGCCGGAGCCGCCGTTGTCGCCGGAGTGCACGGTGCTGTCGGTGACGGTGCCGGCGTTCCCGCCGGCGCCGCCGTTTCCGCCATGGCCGGCCGAGGTGAAGACGCCGCCCGAGCCGCCGGCCCCGGTTCCGCCGGCACCGCCGGCACCGCCGTTGTCGCCGGTGGAGACGATGCTGGATGCGCTCACCGCCCCGGCGTCGCCGCCGTGACCGCCGGCACCACCGGCGCCGCCGCTCCCGAAATACCCGAGGCGGCTGCCGGTGCCGCCGTTTCCGCCCGCACCGCCCACGTCGCCCGTGGTGACGTCGGACCCCGTGACGGCCCCGGCGTCGCCGCCGTGACCGCCGGCACCACCGGCACCGCCGTTGCCGACAAACCCGGGAAGGCTGCCGGCACCGCCGGCACCACCGGCACCGCCCAGGTCGCCCGTGGTGACGTGGGAACCGCCGGTGATGGCCCCGGCCTCGCCGCCGTTACCGCCGGCGCCGCCGTTACCGCCGTTATTGACCCACCCGCCAAGGTTGCCCACGCCGCCCGCGCCGCCGGCACCACCGGTGTCGCCGGACACGACGGTGCTGTTGGTGACGGTCCCGCCGGCTCCGCCGTCGCCGCCGGCACCGCCGTCACCGCCGTTGCCCCAGATCGCGGCGACGTTGCCCGCTCCGCCGTTGCCGCCGGCTCCGCCGTTGGCGCCCGAGGAGACCGTGCTGTTGGTGACGGTCCCGTCGGCGCCACCGGTCCCGCCGGCACCGCCGTTACCGCCGTGGCCGAAGAGGGCCAGGCCGCCGGCACCGCCGGCCCCGCCCGCCCCGCCGATGTCGCCGGAGTAGACGGTGCTGCCGGTGACGGTCCCGCCGGCGCCACCGGTCCCGCCCACCGCCGTTACCGCCGTGGCCGAGAGGGCCAGCGCCGCCGCCGGCACCGCCGGCGCCGCCCGCCCCGCCGATGTCGCCGGATAAGACGGTGCCGCCGCTGACCGCCCCGCCACCTCCGCCGACCGCACCGTTACCGCCGCGCCCGCCATCGCCGACGAGGTACCCGCCGCGACCGCCGGCCCCGCCACCTCCGCCGGCCCCGCCGTTGCCGCCGGCGACGGTCGCGTCGCCGCCGGCACCGCCACCTCCGCCGGCCCCGCCATTGCCGAAGAAGCCCGCGTGCCCGCCGGCCCCACCCATCCCGCCGTCGGCGCCGGCGGTGGCGGCACCACCGGCGCCGCCCGCGCCGCCGTTGCCCGCCAGCAGTCCGCCGACTCCGCCGCGACCGCCGGCACCGCCGTTGGCTCCCGAGCCGCCGGCGCCCCCGGCACCGATCAGCCCGGCGGCGCCGCCGGCGCCGCCCTGCCCGGCCGCGTCGGTCGCGCCGGCGCCACCATTGCCGAAGAGGATCCCGCCGGGAGCGCCATTGGCTTGCGCCAGGGTGCCGCCCGCTATCCCGTTGGCGCCGTCACCGATCAGCGGGCGGCCCAACAGCGCATCGGTCGGCGCGTTGATCGCGGCCATCAGGTCTTGCTGCAGGGTCTGCAACGGGTTGGCGTTGGCCGCTTCGGCGGCCGCATACGAACGACTCGCGCTGGTCAACGCCTGAACGAACTGGGCATGAAACGCCGCCGCCTCAGTGGTGAGCGCATGGAACTGTTGGCCCTGGCCAGAAAACAGCGACGCGATGGCGGCCGACACCTCGTCCTGGGCCGCGGCGGCCACCCGCGTGATCGGGGCCGAGGCCGCCGAATTGGCCGCGCTGATCGACGCGCCGATACCGGCCAGGTCCGAAGCCGCCGAGGACACCGCCTCCTGGGCCGCCACCACGTACGACATCACTGTCCTCCAACCCAGGCGATCAGCGAATCACCGGACCGAAACGTCGAGCGCCAACGCTAGCCGGATTGGGAACGCGGCACGGCCGTTCTCGAAACCCGGAAATAGCCCTGGCCCAAGCCCGGAAGTTAAACTGTGCGGCCATGCGAAAGCTCATGGCCGCGATCAGCGCCCTGCTGGCGGCCGGTGCCGTCGCGGGAGCGACGCCCGCCTCGGCCGACAGCACGCAGCCGATCGGTTCGGTGCCCATCCCCGACGGCCCGGCGCAGACCTGGATCGTGGCGGACCTGGACAGCGGTCAGGTGCTGGCCGCCCGCGACGCGAGCGTGCCCCACCCGCCCGCCAGCACCATCAAGGTGCTGTTGGCGCTGGTGGCCCTGGACCAGGTGAGCCTGGACTCCACCGTCGTCGCCGACGTCGCCGACACCCAGGTCGAGTGCAACTGCGTCGGCATCAAGCCCGGCCGGACCTATACCGCGCGCCAATTGCTGGACGGGCTGCTGCTGGTTTCCGGCAACGACGCGGCCAACACCCTGGCGCACCTGCTGGGCGGCCCGGACGCCACCGTGGCCAAGATGAACGCGAAGGCCGCGTCCCTGGGGGCGACGAGCACCTTTGCCGCGACGCCCTCCGGGCTGGACGGGCCGGGTGGGTCGGGGGCGTCGACGGCGCACGACCTGGCCGTCATCTTCCGGGCCGCGATGGCCAACCCGGTGTTCGCGCACATCACCGCCGAGCCGTCGGCGATGTTCCCCGGCGACCACGGCGACGAGCCGATCACCAACCAGGACGAGCTGTTACAGCGCTATCCCGGCGCCATCGGCGGCAAGACGGGCTTCACCGACGCCGCGCGCAAGACCTTCGTCGGCGCCGCCGCCCGCGGTGGGCGCCGGCTGGTGATCGCGATGATGTACGGGCTGGTGAAAGCCGGCGGACCGACGTACTGGGACCAGGCCGGCAGCCTGTTCGACTGGGGCTTCGCGCTGAACCCCGAGACGGGCATCGGCTCGCTTTAGTACCCGGCTATTGCGGCAGCGCCGCGTTCAGCAGCGCGGTCAGCACCGGGATCCGCCGCTCCGCGATGTGTGGTTGCGGCAGAACGCCTTCCACCACCGCGGCCCCGTCGAACACGTTGGTCATCAGCGCCACGACGACCGGGAACGTGTCCTCCGGGAACCCCTCGGCGCCGGGCAGCGCCCGCGCGGCGTCGTGGATCTTCGCCGAGTACTGCCCCAGCTCGTGTTGCATTGTCTCCCTGAGCTTTTCGTCGGTGCGCGCGGCGATCAGCAGTTCGTAGATCACGGCGTTGGTCGGGCCGGCGGTGATGTCCCGCAGGATCGCCAGGGCGGCTTCGAGCGCGGGCTGGTCGGCCGGAATTTCAGCGACGCGCTTGGTGAACGACTCCAGCTGCCGGCGCAACACCTCGGACGCGGTGACCGCCATGAAGTCGCCCATGGTCTCGAAGTGGCGGAACAGGGCGCCGACGGAGACCCCCGCGCGCTTGGTGATCACCGCGGCCGACGCGCGGGCGTAGCCGACCTCGATGATGGTGTCGACGCACGCCTCGAGGAGCCGCCCGACGGTTTCCTCTCGACGCTGCTGCTGCGTCCTGGCCATCTCAGGCCCCGACTTTGACGGCGGTTGCGCCCCGCTGCCGCTCCCCCGCCCGCAGGTAGCGCCCCGACTTCACCGTGTGTCCGTAGCCCTCGCGGAACTCGCCCTTTCCGAAGACGACGGCGCCGCCGACGCCGCGCGCGACGACGGCGTCGTCGTTGCGATTGACCATGCGCCGCAGGCCGCCGTAGAACGGCACCTCTTCCTCGTGGTAGCCGTCCACCGACTCGTTCAGGCCGGCCGGGTCGATCACGACGAAGTCCGCGCGGTCGCCCTCGCGCAGCGTGCCGGCATCGATGCCGAACCACTCCGCCAGTTCGCCGGTCAGCCGGTGCACCGCATGTTCGGTCGACATGAACGGCGCGCCGGCGCGGTGGGCGTCGCGGGTGCGCTTGAGCATCTTGAGCGGAAAGTTGTAGAACGCCATGTTGCGCAGGTGCGCCCCGGCGTCGGAGAAGCCCATGTGGACGCTGGGCTCGGCGGCCAGCTTGTTGAGCTGCTTGGGCCGGTGGTTGGCCACGATGGTGGTCCACCGGACGTTGCGCTCACCGTTCTCGACGAGCACGTCGAGGAACGCGTCGAGCGGGTGCAGCCCGCGCTCGTCGGCGATCGCGCCAAAGCTCTTGCCGATCAACGACTTATCAGGGCACTCGACGATCACCGCGTCGTGGAAGTCACGGTGCCACAGCGACGGGCCGAGCTTGATCCGGTCGAACTCGCGCCGGAACTTGCGGCGGTACTCCCTGTCGGCCAGCAGCTCGTTGCGTTCCAGTTGGTCGCGCAGGTGCAGGGCGGCCGTCCCGGCGCCGAACTCCTCGAAGACCGGCAGATCGATGCCGTCGGAGTACAGCTCGAACGGGACCGGCAGGTGCTGGAACCGCACGCTCGAGCCCAGGACCTTGTTCAGCAGGCGAGTGCCGAGCCCGAAGGTGTGCACGGCCAGCGGCATGGACTTGGCGTCCGCCGACACCAGCATGCTCATCCGAACACCCTTGCCGCGACCGAAGATCCGGCTGCTGGTCAAAAAGAACATCAGCGCGGACGTCGCGTTCTCGACGTCGGGGGCGCTCTGCAGCATCCGGCCGCGCTTGCGCAGCACCTTGATCAGCCGGCGCCGCTCCCGCCACGTCGCGAAGGTGGACGGGAGGGCGCGCGACCGGAAGCGGTCGCCGTCGAGCTTGTCGATGGCCGCGTCCATGCCGGACATGCCGAGCATCCCGCCGTCGAGCGCCTCCTCCAGCAGCGCCGCCATCTTGTCCAGCTCGGCGTCGGTGGGCCGAACCGTGTCGTCGGTGGCCCGATCCAGCCCCAGCACCGCGGTCCGCAGGTCCGAATGACCAAGCAGCGAGCCGACATTCGGCCCCAGCGGCAGCGCGTCGAGCGCCCGGATATAGTCCGCGGCCGTCGACCACGTCTTGGTGGAATCCAAAGCGCCGTAGACGTATTCGCGGGGCACGGCCTCGACCCGGCTGAACAGGTCGGCCGCGTCCTCGGAATCGGCGTACACCGTCGACAGCGAGCAGTTGCCCAGCAGCACGGTCGTGACGCCGTGGCGCACCGACTCCCGCAGCCCGGGGTCCAGCAGCACCTCGGCGTCGTAGTGGGTGTGCACATCGATGAAGCCCGGCACGATCCACTTGCCGGCGGCGTCGATCACCTCGGCGCAACCGGTCTCGTCCAGCGGCGTGCGGGACACGGTGGCCACCACGCCGTCGCGGATGCCGAGCGTGCGAGTCCGCGGCGCGCGGCCCGTGCCGTCGAACCACAGTCCGTCGCGAATGATCACGTCGTAGGTCACCGTTGCCTCCAAGGTCGTCGGGTTGCCAAGAACCGTAACATAGATAGCAAGTGCTCGCAATCTTTTCTGACGGCGCGTCTGGTCGCGAGAAAATGCCTGGTCAAGTCAGCGAGGGGGGTCGGGCACCGTCACACCGGGCGGCACGTCGCCGCCACGGGTGGCCACCGCGGGAGCCCGAAGCACCGCGCCCTGCTGGCCACATTCGTTGCTTTGCACGGTGACGGTCATCTCGCCGGCGAGGCCGCCCTGCGGGCGCGGCCGCAGCGACAGCACCTGCGTCGTGGCCTGCGTCCGTTCGGTCCCGTTCCCCCCGACGCAGGGGAATGTTCCCTTTTCCGGGCGCGACAGCCAACGGCCGTCGCGGAACTCCAACACGACCGGCGCGGCGACGGATGCCTTCGGCTGCGTGTGGTCGGTGTCGTCCAGCGGGGCGCCGACGGCGGTGCAGGAGGCGGGCGCGCACGACGAGCGGAAGGCCCACCAGGTGCTCACGTCGGGCGGTTGGGGGTCGGGCGTGAGGTTGAACGTCTGCCGGGTGCGCTGCACCTCGAGGCGGTACGTGCCGTCGAGGGGGGCCGGCGCGCTCTCCGTCGGGCGGGCCGCCGGGGCGGCGGTCGCGTCGGTCTTGCGCCCGGCGAAGAAGCCGACGGCGAGCAGCCCCGCGACGACCACGACCGCCGCCGCGCCCAGGACGACCCGGCGGCGGCGGTGCCGCTTCGGTGCGGCCACCGCGGGCTTGGCCGCGTCGGGGTCCGCGGCGAGATCCACCACGACGTCGTCGGGGCGGTCGGCCAGCGGGGCCGCGGGCGGGAGCGGGCAGGAGTAGGCCGGGTACTCGGCCACCAGGACGGCCTCGGGGCTGCGGTCTCGGCTACGCACGCCGGCCTGCTCGTTCAGCGCCTCGGCGAACGCGAGGCAGGTCTCGAACCGGTCGGCGGCGCTGGTCGCGAGCGCCCGGGTGAACACGCCGTCCAGGCCCGCTAATTCCGGGCGCAGGTCGCTGAGCGCGGTGCCGGGTGGCGGCGGCGCCCCGGCCAACAGGTGGAACGCGGTGGCCGCCAGCGCGTACTGGTCGGCGCGGCCGTCGGCGCCGGCGCCCGCCAGTTCGGGCGCGGCGTAGCCGACCGTGCCGAGCCGGCCGGCGATGCCGAAGTCGGTCAACAGGGTCCGTTGCTCGCCTTCGCCGCGGCCCATCAGCAAGACGTTGGCGGGCTTGACGTCGCGATGCAGCAGCCCGCGCTTGTGCGCGTAGTCGAGCGCGTCGGCGACGGCGGTCACGATGGAAAGCACCTCGCCCGCGGGCGAGACGGCCGGGAATCGATCGGCGATCAGCCGCGCGGCGTTGATGCCCTCGACGTACTCCATCGCGACGTACAGCTCGTCGTCGAACTCGCCGCGGTCCCGGACCTCGACGATGTTCGGGTGATAGAGGTTGGTCGCGATCGGGTTCTCCGCCCAAAATCGCCGGCGGAACTCGCCATCCGTCGACAACCACGGCGCCAGGACCTTCAACGCCTGCCAGCGCGACGAACGGGGGTCCTGGACAAGATAGACCGCACCAGTCGCTCCAGAACCCAGCCTCCGCGCGACCAGGTAACCGGCGAAGGTCGCGCCGCTGGCCAACGCCATCACGCGATCCTAGCCACGATCGGGGCGCCGCGCGCGCCTAGCCACGTGGCCGAAAGACCTTGCCGCGCAATATCACCAGGTCCGGCCGGTTCAGCACGGCGGGGCCGTGTCTGGGGTCCTCGGAGTAACACAACAGGTCGGCCGACGCGCCGTGATCGAGGCCGGGCCGGCCCAGCCAGCGACGGGCGTCCCAGCACGCCGCGCCCAACGCCTCGGTCGGGCTCATCCCGATGCTCTTGAGGGCCTCGACCTCGTCGGCGATCCGCCCGTGCGCGATCATGCTGCCGGCGTCGCTGCCGGCGTAGATCGGCACGCCCGCCTCGCGCGCCGCGGCCGTGCGCGCCCGGCAGCGGGCGTGCAGGTCGCGCATGTGCGCGGCGTAGGCCGGGTAGCGCGCCGCGGAGTCGGCGATGCCTTCGAAGTTTTCCAGGGTGTTGATCAGCGTGGGGACGAGCGCGGTCCCCTGCTCGAGCATCAGGGCGATGGTGTCGTCGGTGAGGCCGGTGCCGTGTTCGATGCAGTCGATGCCGGCGTTGATCAGGCCGGGCAGCGCGTCCTCGCTGAAGACGTGCGCGGTGACCCGGGCGCCGTGGGCGTGCGCGGCGTCGATCGCGGCCTTGAGCACGTCGTCGGACCACAGCGGGGCCAGGTCGCCGACGCCGCGGTCGATCCAGTCGCCGACCAGCTTGACCCAGCCGTCGCCGCGCCGCGCCTCGCGGGCCACCGCGTCGGGCAGCTGGGCTTCGTCCTCGAGTTCGTCGGCGAAGCCCCGCGAGTAGCGCTTGGGCCTGGCCAGGTGCTTGCCGGCCCGGATGATGCGGGGCAGGTCGTCGCGGTCGTCGAGGCTGCGGGTGTCGGTCGGGGCGCCGCAGTCCCGCAGCAGCAGCGCGCCGGCGTCGCGTTCGGTCTCGGCCTGGCCGATGGCCTCTTCGATCGGGATCTCGCCGTCGTCGCCGAGCCCGACGTGACAGTGCGCGTCCACCAGCCCGGGCACGATCCAGCCGCCGTCGAACACGGTGTCGGCGCCCGCGACCGGTTCGGTGCTGATGCGGCCGTCGACGACCCACAGCTGGATCTCGGTCTCGCCGGGCAGCTCCAGGCCCCGCAGGCGCATCCGCACGGGCGGCTAGTTCTTGCCCGGGTTGCCGGGGAACTTGAGCTTGGACAGGTCGAAGTCGGCCAGGCCGGGTGGCAGCTCGTCGAGGCCCTTGGGCATCTGCGACAGGTCGGGGAAGCCGGCGGGCATGCCCTGCATGAGCGGGTTGCGGGCCTTGGGCGGCGTCGGGCCCCGTCCGCCCTTCTTGCCCTTCTTGCCCTTGCCCGCTTTGCCTTTTCGGGTCGCGGACTTGCGGCCGAGACCCGGGATGCCCATGCCGCCGAGCATGGACGACATCATCTTGCGGGCCTCGAAGAAGCGGTCGACCAGCTGGTTGACCTCCGCCACCGTCACGCCGGAGCCGTTGGCGATGCGCAGCCGCCGCGAGGCGTTGATGATCTTCGGGTCGGCGCGCTCCTGCGGCGTCATCCCGCGGATGATGGCCTGTAGTCGGTCGAGCTGGCGGTCGTCGACCTCCGCCAGCGCGTCCTTCATCTGGCCGGCGCCGGGCAGCATGCCCAACAGGTTGCCGATCGGACCCATCTTGCGGATGGCCAGCATCTGTTCGAGGAAGTCCTCCAGCGTCAGCTCGCCGCTGCCGATCTTGGCGGCGGCCTCCTCGGCGCGCTGCGCGTCGAAGACCTGCTCGGCCTGCTCGATCAGGGTCAGCACGTCGCCCATGCCCAGGATGCGGCTGGCCATCCGGTCCGGGTGGAAGATGTCGAAGTCCTCGAGCTTCTCGCCGCTGGAGGCGAAAAGGATTGGGACGCCGGTGACCTCGCGGACCGAGAGCGCGGCGCCGCCGCGGGCGTCGCCGTCGAGCTTGGTCAGCACCACGCCGGTGAAGCCGACCCCCGCGCCGAACGCCTCGGCGGTCGCGACGGCATCCTGGCCGACCATCGCGTCCAGGACGAACAGCACCTCGTCGGGGTCGACGGCGTCGCGGATGGCCGCGGCCTGCGCCATCAGCTCGTCGTCGATGCCCAGCCGTCCCGCGGTGTCGACGATGACGACGTCGAAGTGCTTGGCGCGGGCCTCGGCGAGCCCCGCCGCCGCGACGGCGACCGGGTCGCCTGGCCCGGACTCCGGGGACGCCCCGGGGTGCGGCGCGAACACCGGAACCCCGGCGCGCTCGCCGACGACCTGCAGCTGGTTCACCGCGGCCGGCCGCTGCAAGTCGCACGCCACCAGCAGCGGCGTGTGCCCCTGTCCGCGCAGCCAGGCGGCCAGCTTGCCGGCCAGGGTCGTCTTACCGGAACCCTGCAAACCGGCGAGCATCACGACCGTCGGCGGCGTCTTCGCGAACGCCAGCTGGCGGGTCTCGCCACCCAGGATGCCGATCAGTTCTTCGTTGACGATCTTGACGACCTGCTGCGCCGGGTTCAGCGCGCCGGAGACCTCGGCGCCCTTGGCGCGCTCCTTGATCCGGCCCACGAACGCCCGCACCACGGGCAACGACACATCCGCTTCCAACAGCGCCAGGCGGATCTCGCGGGTGGTGGCCTCGATGTCGGCGTCGGTCAGACGACCCTTGCCCCGCAGCCCCGCCAGGGCACCGGTCAATCGGTCGGACAGCGATTCAAACACCCCGCCAGCCTAGTGGCTGTGTCCTGAATGCCGAGCGTGCGGCTGGCCGCACATTCGGCGCCGAGGGTGCGGCTGGCCGCACGCTCGCGGGGCTGCAGGGGCTTGACGCCGCGACGCGAGCGAAGAAAAGTCAGCTCATGCTCGAGGTGATCGACAAGGGTTCGTGCACCGACGCGCACCCCGTGCCGCTGCTCTTCGTGCACGGCGGCTGGCATGGCGCGTGGTGCTGGGACGAGCACTTCCTGGATTTCTTCGCCGACGCGGGCTACCGCGCGGTCGCGATGAGCCTGCGCGGGCACGGCGGCAGCCCCACCGACAAGCCGATGCCGAGGGTTTGCATCGAGGACTACATCGACGACGTCCGTTCGGTGGCCGACGACCTGGGCGGCGCGCCGGTGCTGATCGGGCACTCCCTGGGCGGCTACACGATCCAGCGCTACCTGGAAGACCGGGCGGCGCCGGCCGCGGTGCTGGTGGGCTCCCTGCCGCCGTCGGGCGTGCTCGGGGCGGCGCTGCGCGTCTGGCGCCGGCGGCCCTGGATGACCGTGCACTCGTTCAACGACCCCACGCTGGTCAAGTTCCTCCGCACGTCGAAACTCGCCCGCGCGTACCTCTTCTGCGCGGACACGCCCCAGGACATCGTCGAATCCTGCTGGCACCGCGCCGGGCCCGAGAGCATCCGCGCGGCGATGACCGACCCGATGTTCCGTCGGGTCAAAACCCAGCGCGTCACCACCCCGATCCTCGTGCTCGGCGCCGTGCACGACGGCTTCGTCAGCGTCGGCTCGGTGCGCGCCACGGCGCGCGCCTACCGGACCGAGCCGGAGTTCTTCCCGATGGGTCACAACATGATGCTCGAACCGGGCTGGGCCGACGTCGCCAAGCGAATCCACACGTGGCTGGAAAGCCGCGACCTGGCGCGCCACGCTGACTAGTTAGCGTCGCTGCTGCGCCGAAAAGCGTTGGCATGCTACATTTCACACCCGCCGCCGAACCGAGCCGGCCGTGTCGAGGATGCAACTTTGGGGGGAGCTGTTTCGGTGCAGGCGGGCAGCGACACCGGCTTGGCATTGCGTGGCTGGCAGCGCCGGGCGCTGGTCAAATACCTGGCCGCGCAGCCGCGCGATTTCCTGGCCGTCGCCACCCCCGGTTCCGGTAAGACGACATTCGCGCTGCGGGTTGCGACCGAACTGCTCGGACAGCGCGCCGTCGACCAGGTCACGGTCGTGGTGCCCACCGAGCACCTCAAGGTGCAGTGGGCGTTGGCGGCACAGCGGCACGGCCTGGCGCTGGACCCGAGGTTCGCCAACACCAGCCCCCAGACCTCGCCGGAGTATCACGGCGTGATGGTCACCTACGCGCAGGTCGCCGCGCACCCCACGCTGCACCGGGTGCGCACCGAGCAGCGCAAGACCCTGGTCATCTTCGACGAGATCCATCACGGCGGTGACGCCAAGACCTGGGGCGAGGCCATCCGGGAGGCCTTCAGCGACGCGACCCGCCGGCTCGCGTTGACGGGCACGCCTTTTCGCAGCGACGACAGCCCCATCCCGTTCGTCACGTACACCTCCGGCGGCGACGGGGTGCTGCGGTCACAGGCCGACCACACCTACGGCTACACCGAGGCCCTCGCCGACGGCGTGGTCCGGCCGGTGGTGTTCCTCGCCTATTCGGGGCAGGCCCGCTGGCGCGACAGCGCCGGCGAGGAGCACGCCGCGCGGCTGGGCGAGCCGCTGTCCGCCGAGCAGACCGCGCGCGCGTGGCGCACGGCGCTCGACCCGGCCGGCGAATGGATGCCCGCGGTGATCGCGGCCGCCGACGAGCGGCTGCGCCAGAAGCGGGCCCACGTGCCCGACGCCGGCGGCATGATCATCGCCTCCGATCGCACCGCGGCCCGCGCGTACGCGGCCCTGCTGACGAAGCTCACCGCCGAGCCGCCGACCGTCGTGCTGTCCGACGACCCCGGGTCGTCGGCCCGGATCACCGAATTCGCCGAAAGCACCAGCCGCTGGCTGGTCGCGGTTCGGATGGTCTCGGAGGGGGTCGACGTCCCCCGGCTGTCGGTCGGCATCTACGCCACCAGCGCCTCGACGCCGCTGTTCTTCGCCCAGGCCATCGGCCGGTTCGTGCGGTCGCGCCGGGCCGGTGAGACCGCGAGCATCTTCCTGCCGTCGGTGCCCAGCCTGCTGCAGCTGGCCAGCGAGCTGGAGGCCCAGCGCAACCACGTGCTCGGCGAGCCGCACCGCGCGGACGCCGATCCCCTCGACGGTGATCCGGCCGTGCGGACGCAAACCGAAAAGACGGAAACGGACACGGGTTTCACCTCGCTGGGCGCCGACGCCGAGCTGGACCAGGTCATCTTCGACGGGTCGTCCTTCGGCACCGCCGCCCCGGCCGGCAGCGAGGAGGAGGCCGACTACCTCGGCATCCCCGGGTTGCTCGACGCCGAACAGATGCGCGCACTGCTACACCGGCGCCAGGACGAGCAGCTCAAGAGGCGGGCCGCCAATGGTGCGCCGACCCCGGCGCCCTCGATGCACGGCCAGCTGCGCGACCTGCGCCGCGAGCTCAACACGCTGGTCTCGGCGACGCACCACCGCACCGGCAAGCCGCACGGCTGGATCCACAACGAGCTGCGCCGCCGCTGCGGCGGCCCGCCGATCGCCGCGGCGACGCGTGACCAGATCCAGGCCCGCATCGAAGCGCTGAGGCAGTTGAACTCCGAGCACTCGTAGTTCTGGGGCGGCCGGACTTATCCACAGTTGCGGTTTTATCCACAGATTGCCGCCGGCAGGCCCGAATTCGTACGTTTGTTCGATAGATTTGCGGTGTGGGTTTCGTGGGTGCGGAGGTGGCGCGGGAGCGGATCGGTGCCGCTCTGGACGCGATCGATGCCGCCCACGACGCGCTGCGGGAGACCTCGTCGGATCTGGTCGGCAACGACTTTCGCGTCGCGGTGGCCGAGCGGCTGGAAACTCAGGAGCGGGTCAATCGGGGGTTGATGTACCGGTTCTTCGGTGAGATCGCCGAGCCCCCCGACGGCGCCGAGTCCGCCCCGGCGGTGCGGGGACGGTTGTGCGCGCGGCTGCGCATCACCCCCGGGGAGCTGACGCGCCGGTTCAAACTCGCCGCGCGGATTCGGCCGCGGCGCTCGCTGACCGGGCCGTCGTTGCCGCCCGAGCTGGAGGCGCTGGCCGGCGCGGTCGAGGCCGGCGCGCTCGGCGAGGACCACATCCGCGTGATCTGTCACGCCCTCGATGTTCTTCCCGCCGCCGTGGCACCGGCCGACGTGGACGAGGCCGAACGCGTCCTGATCGAGCACGCCACGAAACTGGACTCTGGGGTGGTGACCCGCCTGGGCAAGCGCGTCGCCGACTACCTCAACCCCGACGGGCACTTCACCGATGACGACCGGGCGCGGCGCCGCTCGCTGCGCCTGGGCCCGCAAGGCCCCGACGGCATGTCCCGGCTAACCGGGCTGCTCGACCCCGAGGCCCGCGCCTACTTCGAAGCCATCGAAGCCGCGGTGCGCCCCGGACGCCACCAACCCGACGGGCCCGAGGAGCGCGACACGCGCAGCCCCGCCCAGCGCGGCCACGACGCCCTCAAACTCGCGATGAAGACCGCGATCGGCTCGGGTCAGCTCGGAACGCATCGCGGCCATCCGGTCACCGTGGTCGTCACCACCACCCTGGCCGAACTCAACCAGGCCGCCCACGCCGTCGTGGATCCCACCCTCGCCATGCCCGCCCCGGCGCGCACCGGTGGCGGGTCCCGGCTGCCCATGTCCGACCTGATCCGCATGGCCGCCAACGCGATTCACTATCTGGCGGTGTTCGACGACCACACCGCCCGGCCGCTCTACCCGGGCCGGCAAAAACGCATCGCCACCGCCGACCAACGCCTCATCTGCTACGCCCGCGACCGCGGCTGCACCCGACCCAACTGCCTCGTGCCCGGCTATCACTGCGAGGTGCACCACGCCCCCGACTGGGCCGCCGGCGGGCAAACCGACGCCGACAAGCTCTTCTTCGCCTGCGGCTGCGACCACGCCGGCGCCAGCAACGGCGACTACCACACCACCGTCACCGACACCGGCCGCCTCGCCTGGACCGACGGCACCGGCCCACCGGAAATCAACCACGCCCACCACCCCGAAGAACTCCTGCACGGCGACCCCGACCCACCCGACGAAGACGAGCAGTGAGACGCGCCTACGCCTCCAGGCCGCCCAGCACCGCCATCAGCTGCTTCTCCACCGCCGCCTGCGCGTCGGGCTCGTCGGGCAGCTCCACGCAGAACACGTCGGCCGCCGTCGACCCGAACGTGTGCACCTTGGCCCATCTGAGGTCGGCACCCGCGCGCTCCAGCGCCCGGGCCAGCAGCGCGAGCAGTCCCAGTCGGTCCATGGCCCGGACCTCGATCAGCGCCTGGCCGGACGCCGCGGGGTCCAGCCACTGGATGTGGGGCGGGGCGGTCGACCGCGTGACGGGCACCCCGACCTGGACCTCGCCGGCCCGCTCGGTCGCCGCGCTGGCGGCGTCGGTGTCGCGCTTCTCCAGCGTGCCGAGGACGTCGACGCCGCCCAGCGCATTGGTGAACTGCTGGCGCAGCAGGCCCGCCTCGGGAGGCGAGCCGAACAGCGGCGACACCACGAACTCGATGATCGCCGCGCCCTCGTGCGTGTTGACCGACGCCGAATGGATGCGCAGCGAGTTCAGGGCGAGCACGGCGGCGGCGTTCGACACCAGTCCGCGCTGGTCCGGCGCGATCATCGCCAGGTTCAGGCGCTCACCGCCGCCCGCCTCGATCCGCACATGCACCCCCCGGTCGGCCGCAAGCGAAAGATATTGCGGCGCAGTCGGTTCGGCCTGCGGCAGCGGCTCGCCCGCCATCACCAGCCGGCAGCGGCGCACCAGGTCCTCGATCAGGGACGCCTTCCAGTCACTCCACACCCCGGGGCCCGTCGCCTTCGAGTCCGCCTCGGTCAGCGCGTGCAACACCTCCAGCAAGAGCGGATCGCCGTCCAGCGCGTCGGATACGGCCTCGATCGTCTTGGGGTCGTTGAGGTCGTTGCGCGTCGCGGCCACCGGCAGCAGCAGGTGGTGGCGGACCAGCTTCGACAGGAACTCCGCGTCTTTGGGCGACACTCCGAGCCGCGGCGCGATTTCGAGGGCCATCTCGGCCCCGAGCACGCTGTGGTCGACTCCCCTGCCCTTGCCGATGTCGTGCAGCAGCGCGCCCAGCGCGAGCAGATCGGGCCGCGCCACGCGGGTGGCCAGCGGCGCCGCGTTGACCGTGGTCTCGATGACGTGACGATCCACCGTCCACTTGTGCGCGACGTCGCGGGGCGGAAGGTCGCGGATCGCAGCCCATTCCGGCACCAACCGTTCCCACAGCCCGGTGCGGTCGAGCGCCTCGACCGTCGCCACCGCGGTGGGGCCCGCGGAGAGCACGACCAGAAGGTCGTCCAATGCCGTACTGGGCCAAGGGATTTGCATCTCGGGCGCGCCGGCGGCCAGGCGACTCAGGGTGGCGGCGCCGATCGGCAACCCGGTGTCCGCCGACGCCGCGGCGACCCGCAGCACCAGCCCGGCGTCGGATTCGGGTGCGGCGTCGCGGGCGAGCACGATCTCGCCCGCGTACTCGACCACACCCTCGTCCAGCGGTCGGCGCTTGGGCCGCCGCACCAGGGCCGACACGCCTCGGCGCGGCAACGCGTTTTCCGCGGTCCGCAGCCCGGTCTCCGCGTGGTAGGCGATGGTGCGGCCCGCGTCGGACAGCTTGCGGGACAAGTCGAATCGATCACCGATGTGCAGGGCCGCGCTGATCTCGTCGGCGTACTGGGCCAGCAGCTGGTCCCGGCCGCGCCCCGAGACCCGGTGCAGCTCGGTGCGCACGTCGAGCAGCGTCAGGTAGGCCTCGTCGAGCGAACCGCCCGGCGTTTCCGGGCGGGCCATGCCGTGGCGGTCGATGAGCTGGGCCACCCCGAGCGCGTTGAGCAATTGGACGTCGCGAAGGCCGCCGCGTCCCGATTTGAGGTCCGGTTCCGCGCGCTGCGAAATGCGGCCGCAGCGCTGCCAGCGGGCCTGCGTGATTTCGATCAGCTCACCCATTCGGGAGCGAATTGCGCTGCGCCACTGCCTTCTTGCGCCCGCGATCAATTCCTCGGACAGCCGCGCGTCGCCGGCGATGTGACGGGCATCCAGCATGCCCAGGGCCGCGATCATGTCGGTGTTGGCGACGCCGAGCGCCCCGGGAACCGTTCGCACGCTGTGGTCCAGCCGAACGTTGGCGTCCCACAACGGATACCACAGCTTGTCGGCTACCTGTTGCAGCACCTCGGCGGACTTGTAGTCGTGCAACAACATCAGGTCCAGATCGGAGTACGGCAGCAGTTCGTGGCGGCCCAGCCCACCGATCCCGACGATCGCGAAGCCGCTGGCGTCGGTGATGCCGATCTCGTCCGCCTTGGCGGTCAGCCACGACTCGTGCAGATCCTGCCAGGCGTGCCGCAGCTCGGCCGCCCCCAGCCCGCGCCCATCCGACAGCAACCGGCGCCGCGCGGCAACCAAATCGCTTGCCCCGCAGCCGTTTTCCGTGCCCGATCCAGATGGCCCGGACGGGCCGGGTGGGTCCTCTTTCATACCCTCCCGGCCCGTCCGGCCTGAATCAGCAAGCTACGGTCAAGGTCAGAGGGCATCGGTCCCGCGTTCACCCGTGCGCACCCGCACGATGGTTTCCACGGGGCTCACCCAGACTTTGCCGTCCCCGATCTTGCCGGTGCGGGCCGCCCGGACGATGCTGTCCACGACCTTGTCGACGATGGAGTCGTCGACGACGACCTCGATCCGCACCTTGGGCACGAAGTCGACCGAGTATTCCGCACCCCGGTAGACCTCTGTGTGGCCCTTCTGCCGCCCGTAGCCCTGGATTTCGCTCACCGTCATCCCCAGGACGCCCGCCTCTTCGAGGCTGGTCTTGACGTCGTCGAGGGTGAACGGCTTTACGATCGCGGTGACCAGCTTCATGATTGCTCTGCCTCCACTTTCTCCTCGACCTCGGCACCGTTACGGTCGTCCACGACGGCCCGCGTCGCAAACACCGACCCCTGGCCACCGATCACTCCGAAATCGTAACTGGTCTCAGCATGCTCGGCCTCGTCGATACCCGAGGATTCCGCCTCGGGGTCGAGTCGCAGCCCGATGGTGTACTTCAGGATCAGCGCCAAGATGAGCGTCACGATGCCGGAATAGAACAGGACGGCGAACGCGCCGACCGCCTGCCGCTCCAGCTGCGACCACCCGCCGCCGTAGAACAATCCCTTGGACACCCCGGCGACGCCGTTGATGGCCGTGCTCTCCGGCGCGGCGAGCAGGCCCACCAGCAGCGTGCCCGTCAGACCGCCGATCATGTGCACGCCGACCACGTCGAGCGAGTCGTCGAAGCCGAGCTTGAACTTCAGCCCGACCGCCAGCGCGCACACCACGCCGGCCACCAGGCCGACCACGATCGCTCCCAGCACGTTGACCGAAGAGCAGGACGGCGTGATCGCGACCAGCCCGGCGACGATGCCCGACGCCGCTCCCAGCGTCGTCGGCTTGCCGTCGCGGATGCGCTCGGTCAGCAGCCACGCCAGCATGGCGGTGGCCGTCGCGATCGTCGTCGTCATGAACGTCGACCCGGCGGAGCCGTTCGAGCTGGTCGCCGACCCGGCGTTGAACCCGAACCAGCCGAACCACAGCAACCCGGCGCCGAGCATGACGAACGGCAGGTTGTGCGGGCGGAACAGCGTCGTCGGCCAGCCCTTGCGCTTGCCCAGCACGATCGCCAGCGCCAGCCCCGCCACACCGGAGTTGATATGGACCGCCGTTCCACCTGCGAAGTCGATCGCGTGCAGCTTGTTGTTGATCCAGCCGCCGTGCTCGGAGGCGAAGCCGTCGGCCGCGAACACCCAGTGCGCGACCGGGAAGTAGACCAGCGTCGCCCACAGCCCGG
This sequence comes from Mycobacterium sp. 1081908.1, assembly GCF_001673535.1. Taxonomy (GTDB): domain Bacteria; phylum Actinomycetota; class Actinomycetes; order Mycobacteriales; family Mycobacteriaceae; genus Mycobacterium. The sequence continues at coordinate 18,063 of NZ_LZLY01000108.1, forward strand.
CGAACACCAGCCACGCGGTGAACTTCAGCCGGTCCGCCACCGCGCCCGAGATCAGGGCGACGGTGATGATCGCGAACATCAGCTGGAAGGCCACGAAGACCGTGGCCGGCATGGTGCCGGCGAGCGGGATGTCGACTTGCGCGGTGCCCTTCGACGGATCCGCCTTGACGGCGTTCCCGCCGATGAGCTTCGCCAGGCCCCAGTAGTCGGTCGGGTTGCCGACCACCCCGCCCTTGCTGTCGCCGAACGACATCGAGTAGCCGTACAGCACCCACAGCACGGTGACGACGCCCATCGCGCTGATGCTCATCATGATCATGTTGAGCACGCTTCGGGTACGGACCATGCCGCCATAGAAGAAGGCCAGGCCCGGCGTCATCAAAAGCACCAGAGCGGAACTCGCCAACATCCAGGCGGTGTCGCCCGTATCGGGTTGGCCCAATTGCGGGAATGCCACGCGCTATCACCTCCGGTCGCACAGGAAAGGCCGTCAGACGTCCGTCTGTGGCCTGCGAGAACCATGCGCAATTGTTGTTTCGGCGATGGTGCCGCCATGTTTCGGCGGTATTAACGTCGCGCTGGGCGTGTAAGCGGCCTCAGCCGAGCAGGGCGTCCACGAATGCGGCGGGTTCGAACGGCGCCAGATCGTCGGGACCTTCGCCGAGTCCGACCAGCTTCACCGGCACCCCGAGTTCTTGTTGGACGCGGAATACGATGCCGCCCTTGGCCGTTCCGTCCAGCTTGGTCAGCACCGCGCCGGTGATGTCGACGACGTCGGCGAAGACCCGCGCCTGGGCCAGCCCGTTCTGCCCGATGGTGGCGTCGAGCACCAGCAGCACCTCGTCGACCGCGGCGCGCCGGGTCACCACCCGCTTGACCTTGTCCAGCTCGTCCATCAGCCCGACCTTGGTGTGCAGCCGCCCGGCGGTGTCGATGACGACGACGTCGGCGCCGGCCGCGATGCCCTTGTCGACCGCGTCGTACGCCACCGAGGCGGGGTCGGCGCCCTCGGCGCCGCGCACCACCTCGGCGCCCACCCGCGCGGCCCAGGTCTGCAGCTGATCGGCGGCCGCGGCCCGGAACGTGTCGGCCGCGCCCAGCACGACGCGGCGCCCGTCGGCGACCAACACCCGGGCCAGCTTGCCGACGGTCGTCGTCTTTCCGGTGCCGTTGACGCCGACGACCAGCAGCACCGACGGGTGGTCGGCGTGCGGCAGCGCCCGGATCGAGCGGTCCATGCCGGGTTGCAGCTCGTTGATCAGGACGTCGCGCAGCACGGCCTTCGCGTCGGCCTCGGTGCGCACGCTGCCGCTGGCCAGCCGGCCGCGCAGCTGCGTGATCACCGACTCGGCGACGACCGGGCCGAGGTCGGCGACCAACAGCGTGTCCTCGACGTCCTGCCAGGATTCCTCGTCCAGGTCGCCGCCGCCGATCAGGCCGAGCACGCTGCGGCCGAGCGCGTTCTGCGAGCGGGCCAGCCGGCCGCGGAGTCGCTCCAGCCGGCCTTCGGGTGGGGCGATGGCCTCGATCTCGGCGGCCTCGGTGGCCTCGGGCGCGTGCGGCGCGGCCTCGGGCGCGGGCGGTGGCGCGAGCGTCTCGGGCTCCGGCAGTTCGACGTCGGAGATCGTGCGCCGCGGCGCGTCGCGGGGGACGGTCGCGTCGTCGCCCACCGCGGGCAGGCCCGTGGTGTCGAGGGTCGGGGTGTCGAGCGTCGGGGTGTCGAGTGTCGGGGTCCGGCTGAACGTGATGCCGGAGGACGCGGTGTAGCCGCCGGAACGGTCGAGTTCCCCAGGTTCGGGCCGCGCCAGGCTGATCCGCCGGCGGCGGTACCGCACCAGGCCCAGGACCAGCGCGGCGATGACGACCAGGGTGGCGGCGACCGCGATCGCGATCCAAAGACCTTGGGGCACGCAGACAATCCTTCCAGCAGTGGGTCAACCGACGCTCGGGTGTGTCTCCTTGGCGGAGAATTGACGGAGAATTGACGGAGAATTGACGGAGAAATCGCCGAAATCCCGCCGTCAATACACGCGGAAAGCCGTCAGCTCACACTGAAGCTCACACTGAAGCGTTTGTCTGGTCTATGTGGGGCTCGAGACCAGCTGCTCCACCTGCTGGCCACGCATCCGCTGCGAGATCACCGCGGTGATGCCGTCGCCCTGCATGGTCACGCCGTACAGCGCGTCGGCGACCTCCATCGTGGGCTTCTGGTGGGTGATGATGATGATCTGCGACTTGGCCCGCAGCAGTTCGAACAGGCTGATCAGCCGGCGCAGGTTGGTGTCGTCGAGCGCCGCCTCGACCTCGTCCATGATGTAGAACGGCGACGGGCGGGCCCGGAAGATCGCGACCAGCATGGCCACCGCCGTCAGCGCCTTCTCGCCACCGGACAGCAAAGACAGCCGGGTGATCTTCTTGCCGGGCGGACGCGCCTCCACCTCGATGCCGGTGGTGAGCATGTCGCCCGGATCGGTCAGCCGCAGGCGGCCCTCGCCGCCGGGGAACAGCACGGCGAAGACTTCGCGGAATTCGCGTTCGACGTCGATGAACGCGTCGTTGAAGACCTGCAGGATGCGCGCGTCGACGTCGGCGATGACGTCGAGCAGGTCCTTGCGGGCGGCCTTGACGTCCTCGAGCTGGGTGGACAGGAAGTTGTAGCGCTCCTCGAGCGCAGCGAACTCCTCCAGCGCCAGCGGGTTGACCCTGCCCAGCTCGGCCAGTTCTTTCTCGGCCCGCTTGGCCCGGCGCTCCTGGGTGGCCCGGTCGTAGGGGATCGGGGCGGGCGCGAAAACCTGCTCGCCGCGCTCCTTGGCCTGCTCGTATTCGGCCATCTCGAGATCCGTGGGCGGCAGCTGATTCTCCGGCCCGTACTCGGCGATCAGGTCGTCCGGCGACATGCCGAACTGCTCGAGCACCATCTGCTCGAGCTGCTCGATGCGCATCGCCGCCTGGGCGTTGGCCACCTCGTCGCGGTGCAGCGAGTCGGTGAGCTTGGTCAACCGCGCGCTCAGCGCGTTCACCTCGTCGCGCACCGTCGCCATCGCGGCCGTGCGCTCCCGCCGTTCGGCGACCAGCGCGTCGCGCATTGCCGATGCCGCGTCGACCACCCGGTCCAGCCGCGACGCCAGCAACCGGCCCGCGTCGGCGACGGCGCCCGCCGCGGCGGCCGCGTGCAGCCGCGCCGCGCGCGCCTGCTGGGCCCGCAGCCGCGCCTCGCGTTCGGCCGCGGCGGCGCGCCGCAAGGAGTCCGCCCGCCCGCGCACCGCGTTGGCCCGCTCCTCGGCGGTCCGGACCGCCAGCCGGGCCTCCACTTCCACGCCGCGGGCGCTCTCGGCGGCGGCGGCGATCTGCAGGCGGTTCGCGGGTTCGGCCGCCTGCACGAGCTGGGTCTCCTGGGCGTTGCGCAGCCGGGTTTCCAGCGCGGTGACCTCTTCGACGGTCTGCGCGCGCCCCGCCTCGGCCTCCTCGCGCTGGCGCAGCAGCCTGGCCCACTCCTCCTCGGCCGCCCGGGCTTCCTGCCCGAGCCGGCCCAGCTGCTCGTACATCGCCGAGATGGCCGTGTCGGATTCGTTGAGGGCGGCCAGCGCCTGCTCGGCGGAGTCCTGCCGGGCGATCTGCTCGGTCAGCGCGCCGGACAGGGCCGCGCTGAGCTGCTCCACCTGAGCTTCCGCGGCCGTCAGTTCCGCGCCGGCCTTGTCGATTTCCGAGGTGAGCTCCAGCGTGGACAGCTTGCGGTCGGAGCCCCCGCTCACCCAGCCGGCGCCCACCAGGTCGCCGTCGAGCGTGACCGCGCGCAGCTGGGGACGCGCCGCGACCAGGTCCAGCGCGGCGCCGAGGTCGTTGACGACCGCGACGCCGGAAAGCATGGCGGTCATCGCGCCGCGCAGCCGCGGGGGCGCCTCGACCAGATCGAGCGCCCACAGGGCGCCGCCGGGCAGGGCGGCGTGCGGCGCGGGCTGATCGGCCGGCCAGTCGCCCAACACCAGGGCCGCGCGGCCGCCGTCGGCCTGCTTGAGGGCGGCAACCGCCGAACGCGCCGCGCCGAAGCTCTCGGCGGCCAGCGCGTCGGCCGCCGATCCGAGCACCGCCGCCAGCGCCGTCTCGTAGCCGGACCGCACCTTGACCAGCTTGGCGATCGGGCCGAAAAGCCCTGTGCCGCCGTGGTTTTGCGTGAGCCATGCAGCGCCGTCCTTGCGCTCCAGCCCGACCGAGAGCGCGTCGATGCGGGCGCGCAGCGACGCCACTTCCCGCTCGGCGCCGCGCTCGGCGGCCTGCAGCTCGGCGACGCGTTCGCCGGCCAGCCGCAACGCGGCCACGGTGCGCTCGTGGTGCTCGTCGAGGCCCACCTCGCCCTGGTCCAGCTCCCCGACGCGGGCCTGCACGGTCTCGAACTCCGCGCGGGTCTGCTGCGCGCGGGCGGCGGCCTCTTCGATGCGCTCCGAGAGCCGCGCCACGCTGTCGTCGATCGATTCGACGCGCGCCCGCATGGTCTCCACCTGGCCGGCCAGCCGCGCCAGGCCCTCGCGCCGGTGCGCCTCCGCGCGGACCGCCGCCAGGTGGGCCCGGTCGGCCTCGGCGGCCTCGGCCTCGCGCTCGGCCAACGCGGCGCGGGCGGCGTCCAGGCGGGTGCGCGCGCCGGCCAGCTCGGCCAGCAGCCGCTGCTCGGTCACCTCCACCTGCTGGGCCTCGGCCTCCAGCGCGTCGGGGTCGGTGTCGCCGGTGGTCACGGGCTCGACGTCGAGATGCTGCGCGCGTTCGCTGGCGATGCGGCCCGCATCGCCGACGCGCTCGGCCAGCGCGGACAGCCCGAACCAGGTGTGCTGGACGGACTCGGCCCGCCCCGAGAGCTCGGCCAGCGCCGTCTCGTGCGCGGCCAGCTCCTGCGACGCCACCTCCAGCCGCGCGGCGGCCTCGTCGTGCTCGCGGCGCATCAGGGCCTCGGCCTCGAAGATCGCGTCGCGCTCCACCTGGCGGCTGACCAGGTCGTCGGCGGCCAGCCGCAGCTTGGCGTCGCGCAGGTCGGCCTGAATGGTCTGGGCGCGACGGGCCACCTCCGCCTGGCGGCCCAGCGGTTTGAGCTGGCGGCGCAGCTCGGTGGTCAGGTCGGACAGCCGGGCCAGGTTCGCCTGCATCGCGTCGAGCTTGCGCAGCGCCTTTTCCTTGCGCTTGCGATGCTTGAGCACGCCTGCGGCCTCCTCGATGAAGGCGCGGCGGTCCTCGGGTCGCGACTGCAGGATCTCGTCGAGCTTGCCCTGCCCGACGATGACATGCATCTCGCGGCCGATCCCCGAGTCGCTCAGCAGCTCCTGGACGTCCATCAAACGGCAACTGCTGCCGTTGATTTCGTATTCACTGGCGCCGTCGCGGAACATCCGGCGCGTGATCGACACCTCGGAGTATTCGATGGGCAGCGCGTCGTCGGAGTTGTCGATGGTGACGGTCACCTCGGCGCCGGCCAGCGGGGCCCGCGACGAGGTGCCGGCGAAGATGACGTCCTCCATCTTTCCGCCGCGCAGCGTCTTTGCGCCCTGCTCCCCCATCACCCACGCCAGAGCGTCGACCACGTTGGACTTGCCGGAGCCGTTGGGCCCGACGACGGCGGTGATGCCCGGCTCGAAGCGCAGAGTCGTCGGCGAAGCGAAGGACTTGAAGCCCTTCAGCGTCAGACTCTTGAGGTACACAGCGCGCCAGACTACCGGTCAAATCGCCGGCGCCCGGCTTCCCCGAGGGGTGTCGGTGCGCCTCAAATTTGCCTGGCGTTCACGCTCCGGCGCACTGGTCACAGTGGTCACATCAGTCACTGAACGGCGCCCCACGCCCGCGAATTTTGGCGAATCGGGAAACAAAGCGAAACGCTTCGGGAAAGCGCGCACACGACATCCGATACAACTGTATGGTGCCTACCACCCCGATACATCTGTATTGCACCGAGCTGGAGGTACGACGTGTCTTTTGTCATCGCGCTGCCGGAGGCAGTGTCAGCGGCGGCCTCCGACTTGGGCCGTCTCGGTTCGGCGATCAGCGAGGCCAACGCGGCCGCGGCGGGCCCGACGACGGGGCTGCTGGCCGCAGGTGCCGATGAGGTGTCCGAGGCCATCGCCGCGCTGTTCGGGTCGCACGCCGCGGCGTATCAGGCGCTGACCGCCGAGGCCGACGCGTTTCATCAGCAGTTCGTGCAGCTGTTGAGCGGGGGCGCGGCGTCGTATGCCGGCGCCGAGGCCGCCAACGTCCAGCAGACCTTGATGGGCGCGATCAATGCGCCGTTCGAGGCGGCGCTGGGTCGACCGCTGATCGGAAACGGCGCCAACGGCGCGCCGGGAACGGGGGCCGCCGGCGGGGACGGCGGGATCCTGTGGGGCAACGGCGGGGCCGGCGGGTCCGGCTCGGCGGGCCACGCCGGCGGGGCAGGCGGGAACGCCGGGTTGTTCGGCATCGGCGGCGCCGGGCACCGTCGCGCTGTCCACCACCTCGAGCTTCAAATCCGGTGCGGCGTCCAGCAAGTCGGCGGG
>NZ_LZLY01000109.1 GCF_001673535.1 Mycobacterium sp. 1081908.1
GGTGGTCTTGCCGGTCCCGGGCGGTCCGGCGAAGACGAGGTGGTGGGTGCGCTGCGCCACCGTGAGGCCGCGCTGCTTGCGCACCAGCTCCATGGCAACCGAGCTCTTCAGGCGGGACACCTGGTTTTTCACCTCGTCGAGCCCGATGAATTCGGCGAGCTGGCGTTCGGCCTCGTGCAGCAGCGCGGCCTTGCGCTCGTGGGCCGCCGGGTCGACGAAGTCCTCCGCCGTGGGCTCGGTGGCGGCGTCCCAGGGATCGGTGCGGGCCTCGATGCGGGCCGCCGTCGTGGTCACGATCCCAAAGCTGGTGTCGGACAGGGCCTGTTCGACCTGTTCGTTCTCGGGATGCGCGGCGTACAGATCCTGCAGCACTTCGCTCGCCGACTCCTCGTCGACGTGCGCGCGCAGCACCAGCCCCTTGGCCAGCGCGCCGTCGACGGCCGCCACCGCGACGGGGCCGTCGGGTTCCTCGAGGTAGGACAGCGCCGGGGCGAACATGCCCAGCCGGGCCAGCGCCGTGCCCAGCGTCACTTTGGCTGCGTGGGAAAAGGTTTCGTCGAGATCGGTGTCGTTGACGATCGGGGTCAGCAGTTTGACGACGTCCGACCAGCGCTCGGCGCGGTAGTTGATGACGACCGACACCCAGCGGGCCTCGCGCCAGCTCGGGCGGCGCGCGACGAGGGCGTCGACGATCTCGTGCGCGTCGGCAAACCGCCCGTCGGTTGCCAGCGCCGCCGCGTAGGCGAGGTGGAAGTCGTCGGGCGTCACGGCGCGGAACTGTAGGTACAGGCCGGTGTCGTAGCGGAAGCACAGGGCGCCGGGCGCCAGTTCCACGTGGCGCTGCAACGCGCCGGCCGTCGTCGCGTTGCGCGACACGGCCTCCAACACGCGCAGCGAGACGTCGCCGGCGGCGGCCAGCCCGGTCCAGGCGTCGCATTGGTCGTGAGCGATGCGCGTCAGCGCCGTGAACCCGGTGCGAGCGGCGGCAAGGTCGGCGGGGCGCTGGCGCTCGTAGACCGCGATGCCGAGCGCGCGACAACACGTCGCGAACCGGCTCACGATGTCGCCGTCAATCCTGCCGTCCGGCCGAGAATTTGCAGGGCGGGCTGCGAGCACGCCGGCGTCACCGCGTTCCACGGCTGTTACTTCCCATCGATGTAGCTTCCCCTAACCTAACCTGCCTGAAGTTAGCATTACCTAAGCTAGTTGTCGAGGCGCGCCCCGGCTCGCCTGACCTGCGCCTCCGCCTCCCCCTTCGCGGCCACTGACCAGCGCCTTCCGGCGCGGTACACCTCGACCAGCTGAGCTTACTGAAAATCGTTTTCATTATCAAAAGCGTCGGGCGCCCAGGTTTGCGGCATCATCGGCACCGACGGGCCGCCGCCGAACTGGTCGCCGGCCAGCGTGGCCAGGCCCACCGCCCGGGCCGCCTCCGCGCGCGCCGTTCCGGCGAAGCCGACGGCCCCCGCGCCGCGGTCGGACGCGACGGTCGCGGCCGCGTCGGGGCCGGGCTCGTCGTCCGTGTCCCACTCCGGGTCCACGTACTCGTATCGGTATCCGCGGTGGTGGTCGTTCATCGCCGCGCGCCGCCGCCGGCGCGCCCGTTCGCTTTGTCGCGCCGACGCCCCGGCGGCCGCCGCGGCCGCGGCGCTATCGGGTTCCGGCGCCTTGCGCTGCGCGGCGGTGCCCATCCCGGTGCTCGACCCGATGGTCGGCCCGCCCACCAGGTACGGGAAGGCGCCCCCGGCGACACCGGCGGGCGGCGGCGGCGGGGCCCCGGCCGCCATCGAAGCCGGCGCCGGCGCGGGAGCCGGGGCCGGAGCCGAGGAGGGCGCCGGGCCCGGGGAGGAGGCAACGCTGAGCGCCGGCGAGGCGCTCGGCACCGGCGCGCCGACGCTGTCCGGGATCGGGGAGGCCGCCACCGGGGCCGGGCCCGGTTGAATCCCGGCCAGCCCGCTCAGGCCCGCGAGGCCGCCGGCGAAGGCCGGGGTGACCACGGTCGATGCGAGGGCGAGCGGCACGACCACCTGCAACTGCGGAAAGGTGTCGAACACTTCGCCCACGTGGGTGGCCTCGTCGGCGACGAGCGCCGGGATGTCCGACTCGATCTGCGATATCGACTCTCCGGGGTTCTCCGGAAATTCCTCGATGTCCCTTCCCAAGGTTTGGAAAATCTCGAGGAACCGGTTCTCCCACCAACTCAATTGGGTCGGGTCCCCGCCGTCGTTGTCGATGATGTCGCCGCTGTCGCCGGTGTCGCTGCCGTCGCTGTTGTCGTCGGCGGCATGCAGGATCTGGGGCGCGGGATCGGCCTGCGGCGCGGACGCGACCGCCGTGCCGGCGAGGGTTTGATAGGTGGCCATCGTGGTGGCCGCCTGGACCCACATCCGCACGTAGTCGGCCTCGTTGAGCGCGATGGGAATCGTGTTGATGCCGAAGAAGTTCGTCGCCAACAGCACCGCGTGAATCGCGTGATTGGCGGCCAGCTCCGGCAGGGTGGGCATCGCCGCCAGCGCCGCGGTGTAGGCGGCGGCCGCGGTCTCGTGCCGGGCGGCCGCCGACGCGCTGTTGGCGCTGGCCCACGTCAGCCACGCCAGGTACGGCGCGTGGGCGGCCACATATTGCATGGCGGTGGGCCCCTCCCACGCCCCGGCCTGCGTCGCGGCCAGGACCGAGGTGAGTTCGTCGGCCACCGACGCGTACGTCGCGCTCAGCGAGCTCCATCCCGCGGCGGCGGCCAGCAGCCCGCCGGGTCCGGGACCGCTGCTGAGCTGCGCCGAATGGATCTCCGGGGGCGACGCCATCCACACGGGCGCGGTCATAGCGGCGACTCCTTACCGATCGGGCTGGACCCGCCGGCGCCCTGGGCTGTTGGGCGCCGTCGTGAGCCCGAAGGAGTAGTCGCTGACTGGGGCGGGAAAGTTCCCGCCCCAGGGCGATTTGGTGCGCGAGTCGGTTGCGGTCAGTCCTTGACGGCGCTGACCAGGGTGTTGCGGGCGATCATCGGCCCGGCTTCGGCATCCGGGCCGGGCACCGGCCGCCCGACCTCTCGGAGGTAATCCGCCAGCGGGGTGCCGACGGCCGTCCACCCGCGCCGCCCGAACCACTCGGTGGCGGGCGCGCACTGCTCGTTGTAGACCAGCCGGAAGAACAGGCGCTGGTCCCCCTCGGCGGCGGCCGCGCGTTCCTCCTCGACCGCGGCCTCGAACGCGTCCGGCTCGAGCGGGGCGCCGTCTTCGATCGCGACGTGGCTGCCGCGGGCGGCCAGGCCGTCGACGCCGGTGAACAGCTGCTCCTGCGCGCTGGCCGGCAGATAGATCAGCAGGCCCTCGGCGATCCAGGCGGACGGCTTGGCCGCGTCAAAACCCCCGTCGCGCAAGGCCTGCGGCCAGTCGTCGCGGAGGTCGACGGCGATCTCGCGACGCTCGGCGCGCGGTTGGGCGCGGTGCTCGGTGAGCACCTCGCGCTTGAAGTCCAGGACCTGCGGGCGGTCCAGCTCGAAGACCGTCGTGGCGCCCGGCCAGTCCAGGCGATAGGCGCGAGAATCGAGCCCGGCGGCCAGGATGACCACCTGCCGCACGCCCGCGTCGGCGGCCCGGCGGAAGTATTCGTCGAAGTACCTGGTGCGGGCGCCCTGGAAGTTGACGAAATGCGCGCCGAAGTCCTCGGACTTCAGCGGGTGGTCGGGGTCGTTGCCGTCGAGGACGTCGGCCGAGGGACCGCCGACCGCGCGGCAGAACAGCTCCGCGTACGGGTCGACGGCCAGCGGGTCGGGCTTCTGCGCCTCCAGGGCTCGGGCCGTCGCCACGAACAGCGCCGTCGAACCGACACTCGTTGTGATGTCCCAGGTATCGCCTTCGCTACGCACCCAACCGACATTACGCGACCAAGAAATCCGATCACCCCCTCGCGCGACACTAATGAAAACGGTTATCGTTTCCCAGGTGACCGCCGTGCGTCCCCACGCCCTGCGTCCATGGGTCGTCGCCGCGGCGGTGACGCTCACTATCGCGGGCTGTTCGACGAACCCGGCCGCAACCCCTCCGCCCTCGGGCGCCACCAGCACGCCGGTGGCCACCGGCAGCGCCGCCGCGGCGTCCTGCCCGACCGCCCCGGTCGCGGTGGTGGTCAGCGTGGATCAATGGGGCGACATCGTGTCCGAACTCGGCGGCTCGTGCGCGATCGTCAAAACGGTGCTGGCCAGCTCGTCCGTGGACCCGCACGATTACGAGCCGTCGCCGGCGGACGCGGAGTCCTTCTCGGGCGCCAAACTTGTCGTCGTCAATGGCGACGGTTACGACGCGTGGGCCTCCAAGCTGGCCGCCAGCTCCGGCGCCGGAGCACATGTGGTGAGCGCCGCCGACGTCACCAGGACACCGAATGGTGCCAATCCACACTTGTGGTATCTGCCATCGGCGGTGGCCGGCGTGGCCGATGCCGTAAGCGCCGAGTTGAGCAAGCTCGATCCCCAAGCCGGCGACTACTTCCGCCGGCGCCGCACCGAATTCGCTTCTGCCATCGCGCGATACACCGGTCTCATCGGCAAGATCAAAGCCGCCGCGGGAGGCAAGTCCTACGCGGCCACGGAGACGGTGTTCGACTACCAGGCGCAGGCCCTCGGCCTCGTCAACAAGACCCCGGAGGGCTACCAGCGGGCGTCGGCCGCCGGGACAGATCCGTCACCGGCGGACATCGACGCGTTCCGCGCCGCGCTCGCCGCGCGGCGTGTCGACGTCCTGATCTACAACACGCAGACCGAGGGCTCGATCCCGCAGCAAATCCGTTCGGCCGCCGAACAAGTCGGGGTACCCGTCGTCAACGTCACCGAGACCGTGCCGCCCGGCCAGACGTCGTTTGAGGCCTGGCAGTATGCCCAGCTCGTTGCGTTGGGGAAGGCATTAGGTGTCGCGGTCTGAGCCCGAAGTGAAGTCCGCCGCGCTCGCGTTCACCGACGTCAGCGCGGTACGTGGCGGACGGGTCATCTGGTCGCGCGCCACCTTCACGGTGCCCGCCGACCGGCTCGTCGCCGTCATCGGACCTAACGGTTCCGGCAAAACCACCCTGCTGCACGTGGTCCTCGGGCTGATTCCCGCCGCGAGTGGCCACCTCGAGGTGTTCGGCCGCCGTCCCGGCCAGGGAAACGACGCTATCGGCTACGTGCCGCAAAACTATGCCGACGACTCGGGGGACGCCATCCGCGCGGCCGATGTAGTGCTGCTCGGGCTCGCCGGGCGGCGATGGGCCTTCGGGCGCGGCACCTCAGCCCAACGCCGGCAAGTCGATTGGGCTCTGGCTGCCGTTGAGGCCACGGAGATCGCCGAGCGTCGGCTGTCGACACTTTCCGGCGGGCAACGCCAACGCGTCGCGATAGCCGCCGCGCTGGTGGCACGCCCCCACATGCTGATCCTCGACGAACCGCTGGCGTCACTGGATCTTCGCAGCCAGCGCGACATCGTCGCGCTGCTGGCCCGGCTGCACGCCGAGCTGGCCGTGACGATCCTGGTGGTCTCTCACGACCTCAACCCGCTGCTGCCAATCCTCGACAGCGCGATCTATCTGCTCGACGGGCACCCGCACTACGCACCACTCGACGATGTCGTGGACGATGCGCTGCTCACCCGCCTGTACGGCATCCCGATTCAGGTCGCCCGCACCCTGCAGGGGGACCGGTTCATGAGGAGCGCACTGTGAGCGACCACGCCATAGCGCTTGGCTACCAACCCAATTGGTGGCCGATCCTGACATCGGCGTTCATGGGCAACGCCCTGATCGGCGGCACCATCGTTGCCCTGGCCGCGGGACTGATCGGCTACTTCGTCGTGGTACGCCGGACGGCCTTCGCGACCCACGCGTTGGCGCACATCGGATTTCCCGGCGCCACCGGCGCGGTCCTCCTGGGCGCGCCCGTCGGCGCCGGGCTCGCCGTGTTCTGTATCGCCGGTGCACTGGTCATCGGCGCGCTCGGCAAACGCGCCACCGATCGCGAAGTGGTGACCGGGACGGTGCTGGCCATGGCGACGGGGCTCGGCCTGTTCTTCAACTCCCTGGCCACCAAGAGTTCGAGCACGGTCACCAACGTGTTGTTCGGCAACCTGCTGGCCGTCTCACGGGCTCAACTGGTCAGCTTCGCGATCCTGCTGCTGGTGTTGGGGCTCAGCATCGGCGCCATCTACCGACCGTTACTGTTCGCCTCGGTCAACCCTCTCGTCGCCGAGGCCAAGGGCGTGCCCGTGCGTGCCCTGTCCATGATGTTCATGGCACTGCTCGGGGTCACCGTCACCATGGCCGTGCAAGCCGTCGGCACGCTGCTGCTGTTCGCGCTCGTCGTCACGCCCGCTGCAACGGCGATCATGCTGACTCCCCGCCCGGTCGCGGCCATGTCGGCCTCGACCGCGATCAGCTTGACCGCGGTGTGGCTCGGACTTGGCGCGTCAGCGATGTTCAACCTGCCGCCGAGTTTCCCCATCGTCACCATCGCGTGTGCCGTTTGGTTGGTCGTCTGGGCGGGCAGCCGCCGCCGACGCGTTACCGCCCGGGCATTCGAGGACCCACAGACCACGCACGCGTCACCGAAGCCGACCCGCGCCGTCCGGAACGGTTGAGCGCCATACGATGTCTTCGCCCGCTGAACCCCGACGGCGACGTTCCACGGCCAAGCAACGGGCCGTGTTGGAGGTCTTGCGAGAACAGGGGAACTTCCGCAGCGCCCAGCAGCTTTATCTGGACGTTCGGCAGAACCGGCAGCTGCGAATCGGGCTGACCAGCGTCTACCGCATCCTGCGCACACTGGCCGCCGACGGCGTCGCCGAGACCCAGCGCGCCGAGGACGGCGAGATCCTCTACCGCCCGCGTACGGGGACGGGTCATCGGCACTATCTGGTCTGCAGGCGTTGCGGCGAAGCCGTGGCATTCAGCCCGGTCGAGATCGAGGAGCATACCCACCGCCTGAGCCGCCAACACCAATACACCGACGTCACTCATTACGTCGATGTCTACGGGACATGTCCCCAATGCCGAGCTGCACCAGGCACCGAAAGCTCAGCGGGACAACCGTATCCGCTTCATGCGGACGATCGCCGGCCGCCGTAGCGGCGGTGGAATTTTTCCACCTGCCCGGCCGTATCGACGATGCGGCGCCCGCCGGTCCAGAACGGGTGCGAATCGGAGGTGACTTCGACCACGACGAGCGGGTACGTGCGCACTCCGTGGGCCGTCTGCCATTCGATGGTGCGCGCGCTGGTGAGGGTCGATCGGGTCAAAAACATCGCACCGGTGGTGGCGTCTTGGAATACGACGGGATGGTAGTCGGGGTGGATCCCGGGCTTCATCGGCTGCCTCCGTCCTGGGTGTGCCGGGCGGGCGTGTCCTCGACGGCCTCCGTCGGGGCGGCGCAGGGGTCTTCGTGCCAGTGGCCGAACGGGTCCTCGTAGTGGGCCCAGTCCTGCGGGGAGCGGTACTCCTCGTCGGTGAGCAGCGCGCCGTGCAGGCCGTCGAGAATGTCGGAAAGCTCGGCCCCGCATACCAGTACGGTCATCGCCGTGTGCCGGTCACCATGGCGGTCGTCCCATCTCAGCTCGGCGAAGGCGCGTCGCTCGGCGTCGATGCCGGCCAGCTCCGCGGGGGTTAAGGCGGCGAGCCATTTGCCGGCCGAGCTCACCCGCAATCCGCCGCCGGCCGATTCCAACCACATCGCGTGCTCGGGCTGGCTGGCCAGCCAGAGCCGCCCCCGGGTTCGGATCACGCCGTCCAGCAGCAGGTCCACACAAGCGTGCAGACGCTGCGGATGAAAGGGGCGACGGGAATTGAACTCCACCAACGTAATCCGGCCGCGGGAATCCAGGGGCGGCTGTCCGGCCAACAGCGGGCCGTGCGGATCATCGCTTCGGCCCCGCCTGGCGTCGGGTGGCAGATTGTTCACGGAGTGCTCGATGTGGTCCGGTCCCACCTGAATTCGCGCGCGGGGCGACAGACGGCGCAGCACGCCGGCCACGTGCGGGTCGGGTCGGTTGAGCACGACCACGTCGGCGAATTCGGCCTGACCGACGACGACCTGGGCGCGGGTGCGCCCGTCGTCGAGTTCGGCGTCGCCGAGTGCGTCGTCCAGCCACCCGGATGAGTCGACGCAGGCCACCACGGCGGCGATCGACACGTCCAGCGCCGCCGGCCCGTCGACGTAGCCGGGCGCCACCCGGATCCGGACCTGGTTGATGGCCAGGCAGATCGGTTCGGGTTCCAGCCACGGCGCCAGGTGCACCACGACGCGCTCGACATCGTCGCGGCGGTGCAGTTGGCGCAAGAGCACCAGCAGGTCGTTGCGGATGGTGCACGACACGCACCCGTGCGCGAGCTCGAGCCCGGCCTCCGCCGTCGTCAGCACCCGATGCTGCAGCATCGCCGTCGTCCGGCGCACCACATGGCCGTCGAAACGGTGCTCCACGACCAGCGTCCCGGGTGCACGCAGCAGCGCCCCCACGACCGGATCGGTGCCGGCCTGACCGGCGACCAGGATGACGGGCGTCCGCATCAGTTCCCTTCGTGAAAATCATTTTCATTAAGCGCTCTCCGTACGGTACCGTGTGCGGCGGGGCTTGTCGAAAATGATTTTCAATAAGGTCGATCGGGCCGGGAAGGGGAAATGTGTCTGCCCACTGCCAAGTGACCGGCCGCGCACCGGGTTTCGGTAACGCGGTATCGCATTCGCATCGCCGCACGCGCCGGCGCTGGTCACCCAACATCCAGCTCAAGACGTACTACCTGCCGTCGGAGGACCGCCGCATCCGCCTGCGGGTCAGCGCCAAGGGCATCAAGGTCATCGACCGCGACGGCATCGAGGCCGTGGTGGCCAGGCTGCGCCGGGAGGGGCAGCGAATCTGATGGCGCGCAACGAGATACGCCCGATCGTCAAGCTGCGCTCCACGGCGGGCACCGGCTACACCTACATGACGCGCAAGAACCGGCGCAACGACCCCGACCGGCTGGTACTGCGCAAGTACGACCCGGTGATCCGCCGCCATGTCGACTTCCGCGAGGAGCGCTGAGCGTGGCCAAGAAATCCAAGGTGGTCAAGAACGACCAGCGGCGCGCCATCGTGGCGCGTTATGCCGAACGGCGCGCCGAACTCAAAGAGATCATCCGTTCCCCGTCGAGCCCGGCCGAGCAACGGGAAGCCGCGCGGCGCGAGCTGGCCCGTCAGCCGCGCGACGCCAGCGCCGTGCGGCTGCGCAACCGCGACGCCGTCGACGGGCGCCCACGCGGACACCTGCGCAAGTTCGGGTTGTCGCGGGTACGGGTCCGCCAGTTGGCCCATAACGGGCAGTTGCCCGGCGTGCGGAAGGCGAGCTGGTAGTGGCCAAGAAACCTCAGCGGACCCGTCGCGCCGCGGAACTTTCCGTCAAGCCCAAGAGGAACCTCCTCGCCAGCCTCGGGCTCAGCGCGGTCGACTACAAGGACACCGCGTCGCTTCGCGTGTTCATTTCGGAGCGGGGGAAGATCCGCTCGCGGCGCGTGACCGGTTTAACCGTGCAAGAACAACGGCAGGTCGCGACCGCGATCAAGAACGCGCGCGAAATGGCGCTACTGCCCTACCCGGGGCCCACCGCGGGCCACTGACACGTGACTCCGCCACGCGGCGGTACCGACCGCCCGTTCACCGTCGTCGTCTGCACCGCGTGTGCGGCAGACGATCTTCCCTCCGTCATCGAAGAGCTTCGTCCCACCATCCGGCGCTGTCCCCACGCCATGCTGGTCTCCGCCGCTTGCATGCTCGGACCACTCACCTGCGCGTCCCGCCCAACCGGATGCGGCGTCATGGCTCTCGTCCAGCCCTGCACCGACGACCGGAAGCCCTGCGGGCCACCGCATTGGATCGGCCCCATCAGTGACAACGACGAGGCCGCTGCGCTGTGCGATTGGCTGGAGCGCGGACAATGGGAAAACGGGACTGTGCCAAGGGATCTCGGCAGGCATCAGTTTTGGACCCGAGACGCAGGTCGAAGCAATTAAGGCAGCGGCGGGTCCTCAACGCGGATAATCGTAGGGGTTGGCCGGGGCATCGATGCGTGTGACCGCGGTGGCCTGCAGCGTCGGAATCTTGGGCGAATTCGGTTGTCTGGGTGGCACTTCGCCTTCCACCCGAATCCAGGTGTTGTCGGGCAACCCGACCGCCTGGGCGGCGGCCGGGCCGCCCAGGTGGATGCGGGCCAGCTGGGCGTCGGCCGCGCAGCAGATGATGACGACCCGGCCGAGGTCGACGCCCTGCGCCTCGTTCAGCACAAACCCGGTCACGGTGATCGGCCGGCCCTTCAGCGAGCCGGTGGTGTCCTGCGCCTCGCGCATCAGCACCTCCGGCAGCGAAAGTTCGGGCGCCCGGCCGGGCGGAATCGGCGGAAACGCGCGATTCAGAACGTCATTGGACACCGATGTCACCGACGGCGCGGCGGCCGACGGTCTCAGGGCCGGCGGCGTCACGAAACACAAGGCCACGATGGGAACGACGAGCAGCCACACGATGCCGCGCCGATGGGAGTGCACGTGGCCGTGATCGTCGGCCTGTTCACTGATCCGCGGACCGCCGCGACGGATATCGGCGAGCATCGCCAACAGCGCCAAACCGATGAGCAGCACCGCCGAGGCGACCAGCCACGGCAGCAGTCCCGGCTTGACGTAGCGGGTGAACTCGCCGGTGACCGTGATCATGACGATGCTGATGCCCACCACCAGCAGCACGGTGTTCTCGGTTTCGCGGGTCATTACCTGCCACCCAGCACGAGCAGTCCGACGCCGCAGGCGCACGCGATCGCGACGAGGAACGTGGCGGGGGCGAAACGGGCCGCGAAGGCCCGGCCAAACATGCCCGCCTGCATCGCGAACAGTTTGACGTCGACCGCCGGGCCCACGACCAGAAACACGAGCCGGGGCAGCAGCGGCACCATGATCATGCTCGCGGCCACGAACGCGTCGGCCTCCGAACACAGCGCCAGCACCACCGCCAGGGCGGCCATCACCGCGACACCCAGGACGAGGTTCGCGGCCAGGTGCGTGAACACCCAGCGCGGCACCACCACGTGAAGCGCGGCCGCCG
>NZ_LZLY01000110.1 GCF_001673535.1 Mycobacterium sp. 1081908.1
AGGCCGGCGGCAAGCGGTTCCGGCCGTTGTTCACCGTGTTGTCGGCGCAGCTCGGCCCCAACCCGGACGCCGCGGAGGTGACGATCGCCGGCGCGGTCATCGAACTAGTGCACCTGGCCACGCTCTACCACGACGACGTGATGGACGAGGCGGAGGTGCGCCGCGGCACGCCCACCGCCAACGTGCGCTGGGGCAACAACGTCGCCATCCTGGCCGGTGACCAGCTGGGCGAACGTCTCGGCGATGAGCCGCACCGCCTGCGGGCCCAGCCGGGACACCAACCGCGACGCCGTCGCGAACAGGTAGTCACCGGCCAGGATGGCGACGTTGTTGCCCCAGCGCACGTTGGCGGTGGGCGTGCCGCGGCGCACCTCCGCCTCGTCCATCACGTCGTCGTGGTAGAGCGTGGCCAGGTGCACTAGTTCGATGACCGCGCCGGCGATCGTCACCTCCGCGGCGTCCGGGTTGGGGCCGAGCTGCGCCGACAACACGGTGAACAACGGCCGGAACCGCTTGCCGCCGGCCT
>NZ_LZLY01000111.1 GCF_001673535.1 Mycobacterium sp. 1081908.1
GCGCAATGCCATTGATGGCCGCAATGTGGAGATCGTTGCCGAGATCGATCGTGACGGGTTGTGGGGTAACACCGGCGTGCGAGGGATCCCGGGTTCAGTGGTTGGCCGTCATCGTCAGTGACGATCAGCCGGTCGGCGGTTCCGGTGATGGTGATCTCGCCGCGGTGGTGTGCGCGGTGGTGATAGGGGCAGACCAGCACCAGGTTGGCCAACTCGGTGGGCCCGCCGTCCTCCCAGTGCCGGATGTGATGCGCGTGCAGACCGCGAGTGGCCCCGCAGCCGGGCACCACGCACGTGCGGTCGCGGTGTTCGAGCGCGCGGCGCAGCCGGCGATTGATCACCCGGGTCGTTCGGCCGGCGCCGATGGGCCGCCCGTCGCGTTCGAACCACACCTCACAGGTGGCATCGCAGGTCAAATATTGGCGTTCGGCATCGGACAGCAGCGGCCCCAGATGCAGCGCGGCGGCGCGCGCCGCCACGTCGAGGTGCACGACCACCGTGGTGTGCTGCCCGTGCGGGCGGCGAGCCGCCTCGGCGTCCCAGCCGGCCTCCACCAGCCGCAGAAACGCATCAACAGTGTCGGGCAGCGGCGGACAATTCTCTGAACTGTTGCCGCGATCCTGCTTCCACTGGGCGATCAGCGCGTCGCGATGCGACGCCAGCGCGGCGTCGAACTTGGCCGCCTCGGGGTGCGGAAGCTTGATCCGCCACCAGGCGAACTGCTCATCGGAGCTCTTGGTGATCGAGGCCTGCTCGGGCCGCGGTTCTGGTTGGGGGCGCGGTTCGAGCTTGACCGCGGTGCGCAACTGGTTGACCGTGGCGACCTGCGCCAACTCCACGTAATGCGCATCCGAGCCCGCGCCCGCGCGTGCGGCGATCACCCCGAGCCGATCCAGCGACAGCCGGCCCTCCCGCAACGCCTGGGTGCAGCGCGGAAACTCCTGCGCCCGGCCCGCCACCGTGGCGATGGTGTGGGCGTTGGCCGGCGAGCAACCGGTCTTCCAGGCCACCAACGCCGGGATCGACCGCGCGCCGGTGTTACCCCACAACCCGTCACGATCGATCTCGGCAACGATCTCCACAATGCGGCCATCAATGGCATTGCGC
>NZ_LZLY01000112.1 GCF_001673535.1 Mycobacterium sp. 1081908.1
TGCAGCATCCCGCCCGCGCCGCCGTCGCCGCCCTGGTTGCCGTGCGTGGCGACCCCGGCGTTGCCGCCGGCGCCGCCGCCTCCGGCGACGCTGAGGCCATTACCGCCGGCGCCGCCCGCGCCGCCGGCCCCGGAAAAGAGGCCGCCGGCACCGCCGTTCCCGCCAAAGCCGCCTCGGCCGTTGGCGCTGACACCGGCCGCGCCACCGGCCCCGCCGGTCCCGAACAGCCCGGCGGCGCCGCCGTTCCCGCCGCCGCCGCTCACCGCGCCGGCGACCAGTGTGCTGCCGCCGGCCCCGCCCGACCCCGCGGTGCCCCAGAACAGCCCGGCCGCGCCGCCGTTGCCGCCCTTTTGGCCCGCGGCCCCGGACCCGCCGTTGCCGCCGTTACCGACCAATATCCCGCCTGCCCCGCCGTTTTGGCTTGTCCCCGGCGCGCCGTTGGCGCCGTTGCCGATCAACGGGCGACCCACCAGCGTCTGGGTGGGCGCGTTTATCACGTTCAACAGCTCCTGCAGCGGCGACGCGTTGGCGGCCTCGGCGCTCGCGTAGGAGGCGGCGGCCGTGTTCATGGCACGCACGAACTGCTCGTGAAAGGCCGACACCTGAGCGCCCAGCGCCTGATATGCCTCGGCGTGCCCGGTGAAAACGGCCGTGATGGCCGCCGACACCTCGTCCGTCGCCGGCGCCAGCAGTTCGGTGGTGGGCGCCATCGCGGCGAGATTCGCCTCGGCGAGCGCTGACCGTATGGTCGCCAGATCCGCAGCCGCCGCGTCGATCACCTCGGGCGCCGCCATCAGAAAGGACATGTGGCACCCTTCCCGCTCGGGTCAACCCTGGGCATGAGCCGAAGGCCATCGAGCCGCCAGAGCGTAACAGCCGCTGAGACGGAAAATCTCCCGTTCGCCCGAAATGCGTGGCGCCGGGAAACGGGTCTAGATGTGCCGCGTGTTCGCGACGGCGCGGTCCATCTCCCAGTACGCGCGCAGGGCGACCATCTGGCCCTCGTCGGTGGCCTTGTAGGTGAAGACGCCCTCTGCGGTGGTCTGGTAATCGCCCGTGGTGATGAGGATGTGCCCGACGTTGGCTTCCTCATTGCCGCATTGGTAGGTGTCGCGGAAAAAGAACTCGATCTTGGTGGTCGGTGCGATGGTGTTGTCCCAGAAGGCCGCGATCGCGTCGCGCCCGCGGTGCCCCTTACCTTCGGGATCGAGGGGCGACGGCCCGATTGGGTCCTCGACGATCGCGTCGTCGGCGAACACCGCCAGCCATGCCTCCTTGTCCCGGGCGATGACGGCCTCCCGCGAGCGCCTGCCGGCCTCGTGGGCCGGGTGCTTCTTGGTGCCCTCAATCGTGGTCACGCCGGCACCTTTTCCGGCTTGTCCGCGGCGACCACCCACATCGAGTAGTACTGCGATCCGCCGCCGTACGCGTGGCCCAACGCCTTTCGTGCGCCGGGGACTTGGTGATCGCCGCCCTTGCCCATCACCTGAATCGCGGACTCCGCGAAGCGAATCAGGCCCGACGCGCCGATGGGGTTCGACGACAGCACGCCGCCCGACGGGTTCACCGGGAGCCGGCCGCCGATCTTGGTCTCGCCCGCCTCGGTGAGCTTCCAGCCCTCGCCCTCGGGGGCAAACCCGAGGTTTTCCAACCACATCGGCTCGAACCAGGAGAAGGGCACGTAGATCTCGGCGGCGTCGATCTCGTCGATCGGGCTGGTGATGCCGGCCGCCTTCCACAGCGCGGCGGCCGCGTCGCGCCCCGCCTGGGGGCTGACCTGGTCGCGTCCGGAGAACTGCAGCGGCTCGGTGCGCAGCGCGGTGGCGTGGATCCAGGCCACCGGTTCGCCTTGTGCCAGCCGGGCTTCGGCGATTTCTTCGTTCCCGATCACCATCGCGGCCGCGCCGTCGGAGGACGGGCAGGTCTCGTCGTAGCGGATCGGGTCCCACAGCATGGGGGACTCCATCACCTTCTCGACGGTGATGTCGGGCTGGTGCAGGTGGGCCAGCGGGTTGCGGGCCCCGTTGAGCCGGTCCTTGACCGCGACCATGGCACCGATGTTCAACGGTGCCCCCGAACGGCGGATGTAGGACCGAACGTGCGGGGCGAAGTATCCACCCGCGCCGGCACCGACGGGCTTGATGAAGGGGATCGGAATCGACAACGCCCACATGGCATTTGATTCCGACTGCTTCTCCCAGGCCATCGCCAGCACACGGCGGTATTTTCCGGATTGCACCAGGCTGGCGGCGACGACGGCGGTGGACCCGCCTACCGAACCCGCGGTGTGCACCCGGATCATCGGCTTGCCGGTGGCCCCCATGGCGTCGGCCATGAAAAGCTCCGGCATCATGACGCCCTCGAAGAAGTCCGGTGCCTTGCCGACCACGACCGCGTCGATGTCGTCGAAGGTCGAACCGGAGTCTTCCAGTGCGCGGTCGATCGCCTCGCGCACCAGCCCGTTCATCGAGACGTCTTTGCGCTTGGCGACATACTTCGTCTGCCCGGTACCGAGTACCGCGGCAAGGTGTGCCCCTGCACCGGCCATCAGTTCTTTCCTTCCATGACCGCGACCAGGTTCTGTTGCAAGGCGGGCCCGCTGGTGGCGTGCGCCAGCACCCGCCCGGCCGAACCGTTCCAGATGTGTTGTGCCGCAAAGCCGATTCGTTCCAGGCCGGCGACGAACATCGGGTGGGCCGCCAGCGCGCCGCCGGACGGGTTGATCTTCGTCGCGCCCGGGATGTTGATCGCCTCCGCCAGAATCAGGTGCTGATGGGTGAACGGCGCGCAAATCTCGGCGACGTCGAGGTTGCGGGTGTTTCCGCCGGTGGCGGCCCGCGCCGCGGCCGTGGTCGACGGCGACTCGGTGAGGTCGCGAACGCCGAGCGACGGGGATTCGATGCGGTGTTCGATACCCGTGATCCAGGCCGGGTTTTCGCGCAATTCGCGGGCCCGGTTGTCGGCGGCGACCAGGATCGCGGCGGCGCCGTCGGTGATCGGGGCGATGTCGTGGCGGCGCAGCGGGTCGGCGAAGAACGGCCGTTCCAGCAATTCGTCGAGGCTGACCGGTGGTTCGACGGAGTCGACGCGTTTGGCTTGGGCGAAGGCATCGAACGCGACTCGGGCCATTTGCATTTCGGTCCACTTGCCGCTGTCGAGCCCGATGCGGGCCTGTAATCCGGCCATCGACACCGAATCCGGCCACAACGGCGCCACCGTGTAGGGGTCGGTCTGCCGCGACAGGATCTGGCGCAGTATCCCCGCCGACGACTTGCCGAAGCCGTACACCAGCGCTGTGTCGACCTCGCCGGTGAGGATCTTGATGTAGGCCTCGTACAGCGCCCAGGCCGCGTCCATCTCGACGTGCGACTCGTTGATCGGGGGAAAGGCGCCGATCGAGTCGATCGCCGAGATGAACGAAAATGCCCGTCCGGCAAGGTAATCGGAAGATCCCGAGCACCAGAATCCGATGTCGGCCTGGGAAATGCCGAGCTCCTCGTAGAGCTGGGCGAAGCACGGCATCAGCATTTCGACGCCGTTGGTGGTGCCGTCGGTGCGGCGGACATGCGGGGCATGCGCGAAGCCGACGACCGCAACGTTGCGAGCGCTCATGTGCAGCTAGGTCCTTTACAGGTGGTGCTTGTAGGTGTCGTACTCGGCGTCCGGTTCCCCGGTCGGCCGGAAGTACTCGATGTTGTCGATGCCAAATCCCCACTCGTCGCGGGGTTTCCACACCGCCTCGACGCGCATGCCCATCCGCACCTCGTGCGCGTCGATGTCGGCCACCAGATGCAGGAACGGGATGTCGGCGCCGTCGAGCAGCACGTAGGCGGCCACATACGGCGGCTTGATGCGCTGGCCCTGGAACGGGATGTTGATGATCGCGAACGTCGTCACCGTGCCCTTGTCGGGCAGCTCGACGAAGTCGGTGGTCGGCAGGCCGGTGGCCGGGTCCGCGCCGTGCGGAGGGAAATACACCTTGCCGTTTTCGCCCGTTTTGGCGCCCAGCAGCTTGCCTTCCGCGATCGCGCGCAGGTAGGCGCTCTCCTCGTGCGAGGCGCTGTGCTGGATCGTCAGCGAGACCGGGGTGACGATCATGGTGACCGGGTCCTGATCGCTGGCGGGTCCTTCGGGTTCGGCGTCCTCACCGAGCGCGAAGTAGGCGATGTCGGTGATGGCGCCCACCGTCTCGTCGGCCCAGTGCGCGTGCACCCGGGCGCCGGTGCGGATCTTGCCGGGTTCGCCCGCGTCTACCGCGTGCATCAGCAGCGTGTCCGCGCCGTCGAGCTTGATCAGCGCCCAGGCGAAGGGCCGGTCCAGCGGCTGGCCCTCCAGCGGCTCGGGCTGCCACGTCCAGGACGCGACGGTGCCGACGCTCGACACCGCTACCATCTCGCCCAGCGGCTCGTAGGTAACCGGGTCATATTCCGCCGGCGGGACATGCACCCGGCCATCCGATCCGCGCACCCCGAGAATGCGGCGGTCACGCAGTGCGGTGAAGAACTTGCTCAGCGTGGCGCCCACCGAACGGGTGTAGTCGAATGACAATGTCAGTGGCGCGGAGAGCGGTGGCTCAGGGTGATCCATCAAGGTCGGGCTGCTCGAACTGGCTGTCACGCCATCGAGTAGAACAGGTTCTAAGAATCGTTTCAACATCGGGTCGGTCGGAAAGGCGGAGGCCATGAAGCTGGGGTTGCAGCTGGGGTATTGGGGCGCTCAACCGCCGGAGAACCATGTGGAGCTCGTCGCCGCGGCCGAGGAGGCCGGATTCGACGCCGTCTTCACCGCCGAGGCGTGGGGCTCCGACGCCTACACGCCCCTGGCCTGGTACGGATCCTCGACGTCGCGGGTGCGGCTGGGCACGTCGGTTGTGCAGCTGTCGGCGCGGACCCCGACGGCCTGCGCGATGGCCGCCCTGACGCTCGACCACCTGTCCGGGGGGCGGCACATCCTCGGGCTGGGCGTGTCCGGCCCGCAGGTGGTGGAGGGCTGGTACGGCCAGTCGTTCCCGAAGCCGCTGGCCCGCACCCGGGAGTACATCGACATCCTGCGGCAGGTGTGGGCCCGGGAGAAGCCGGTGACCAGTTCCGGGCCGCACTACCCGCTGCCGTTGACCGGTGCCACGACGACCGGGCTGGGCAAGCCGCTCAAGCCCATCACGCATCCGCTGCGGGCCGACATCCCGATCATGCTGGGCGCCGAGGGCCCCAAGAACGTGGCGCTGGCGGGCGAGATCTGCGACGGCTGGCTGCCGATCTTCTACACGCCGCGGATGGCCGACACTTACAACGAATGGCTCGATGAGGGCTTCGCCCGGCCGGGTGCGCGCCGCACCCGGGAGGACTTCGAGATCTGCGCGACCGCCACGATCGTCATCACCGACGACCGCAGCGCCGCCTTCGCGGCCATGAAGCCGTATCTGTCTCTGTATATGGGTGGCATGGGCGCCGAGGACACCAACTTCCACGCGGACGTCTACCGCCGGATGGGCTACGCCGAGGTCGTCGACGACGTGACGAAGCTCTTCCGCAGCAACCAGAAGGACAAGGCCGCCGAGATCATTCCGGACGAGCTCGTCGACGACGCCGCGATCGTCGGTGATCTGGACTACGTCCGTAAGCAGGTCAAGGTGTGGGAGGCCGCGGGCGTCACGATGATGGTGGTCAACGGCCGCAATGCCGAGCAGATCAGCGAGCTTGCTACCTTGGTCTAGCCCGGTATTGCCGTCCGAATAGAACGCGTTCTAGATTGGCCCGATGACAGCCTCGCAGCACACCATCGCCGGCACCGTACTCACGATGCCGGTGCGGATCCGCCAAGCAAACCAGCACATGGCGATGTTCTCGGTGGATGCCGACGCCGCTCAACGGCTGATCGACTACAGCGGGCTGAAGGTGTGCCGGTACCTGCCGGGGCGCACGGTCGTGGTCCTGATGCTGATGCACTACATCGACGGCGACCTGGGCCAGTACTACGAATTCGGGACCAGCGTGATGGTCAACCCGCCCGGATCTTCGGCCAGCGGGCCGCGGGCGCTGCAGTCGGCCGGCGCCTTCATCCACCACCTGCCCGTCGACCAGCCGTTCACGCTGGAGGCCGGGACCAAGATCTGGGGTTACCCGAAAGTCATGGCGGACTTCACCGTTCGAGAGGGCCGTCATTTCGGATTCGACTGCACCGTCGACGCGCAACTCGTGATCGACATGGAATTCCGTCGGGGCCTGCCGTTTTCGCTGACCCCGCGCCAGCAGGCGCAGCGCAGCTACTCACACCGCGACGGCGTCACGCGCGAGATCGCCTTCGAACACACGCTGGACGGTGTGCGCACCCGTCTCGGCGGGGTGCGCATCCGGCTGGGCGATCACCCTTACGCGAAAGAGCTGGCGTCGCTTGGCCTTCCGAAGCGCGCGATGCTGTCCAGTTCCGCGGAGAACGTGCAAATGGTATTCGGCGACGCTCAGGAGATCTCATGACTATGACCAGGCCGGACGTCGACCTCACCGACGGCACCTTCTACGCCGGTGAGTCCCACGCCGTCTACCGGTGGATGCGGGAGAACGAACCGGTCTTCCGGGACCGCAACGGGCTGGCCGCCGCGTCGACGTACCAGGCCGTCATCGATGCCGAGCGCAACCCCGAGTTGTTCTCGAACGCCGGCGGCATCCGGCCCGACCAAGACGGCGTCGAGATGATGATCGAGATGGACGACCCGCAACATCTGTTGCGCCGCAAGCTCGTCAACTCCGGCTTCACCCGTAAGCGCGTGAAAGACCAGGAGTCCAAGATCCTTTCGCTGTGCGACACGCTGATCGATGCGGTGTGCCAACGCGGCGAGTGCGACTTCGTCTGGGACCTCGCCGCGCCGCTGCCGATGGCGGTCATCGGCGACATGCTCGGGGTGCTCCCGGAGGAGCGCGAGATGTTCCTCAAGTGGTCCGACGACCTGGTCGGCGCCTTGAGCAGCACCGCGGCCGAAGCGGACATCCAGGTCACGATGGATGCCTTCGCCGCCTACAGCGAATACATGATGGGGATGATCGCGGCCCGCAAGTCAGAGCCCACGGACGATCTCGTCAGCGTCCTGGTGCACGCGGAGGTCGAGGGGTCACGCCTGGAGGACCACCAGATCGTCACCGAGGTGCTGCTGCTCCTGATCGGCGGCGACGAGACGACCCGGCACACGCTGTCCGGCGGCACCCGGCAGTTGCTGTTGCACCCCGATCAGCACCGGCGGTTGGTCGACGATCTGGGGCTGCTGCCCAACGCGATCGAAGAGATGCTGCGCTGGACCGCGCCCGTGAAGAACATGGCCCGCACCATCACCGCCGACACCGAATTCCACGGCACGGCGCTGCGCCAGGGCGAAAAGATGATCCTGCTGTTCGAGTCGGCGAACTTCGACGAGAAGGTCTTCGAGGATCCGGAGAGCTTCAACATCGAGCGCTACCCGAACAACCACCTGGCGTTCGGCTTCGGGACGCACTTCTGCCTCGGCAACCAGCTCGCGCGGCTGGAGCTGTCGATCATGCAGACGCGGCTCCTGCAGCGCCTTCCCGACCTGCGGCTGGCGACTCCGGACGCCGCGTTGCCGCTGCGCCCGGCGAACTTCGTGTCCGGCCTGGAGAAGATGCCGGTGGCGTTCACGCCCAGCGCGCCGCTGGGCTGACGGCGCGTTGCGCCTCGTTGCGCCTCGTTGCCTCGTTGCCTCGTTGCCTCGTTGCGCCGAGCGTGACGTCAGGGCGAAAAATCGGCCAAATTCCGTGCGTGAGTTCACGTTCGGGAAGCCCACGCGGTGGCCAGTCGCGCCAGGATGCCGCCGCGCGTGTGTTCGGCCATGACGCGGATCGTGATCCAACCCATGGCGTGTAGAGCTTCATAGCGCTCTATGTCCCTGCGCAGTTGCCCACGATCGGTCCGATGGTGGTCACCCTCGTACTCGAGCGCGATTTTGAGATCCTCCCAACCGAGATCGACAACCGCGACAAGCTCGCCGTACTCGCCGTAGACCGGGATCTGGGTCTGCGGCGGAGGGTATCCGGCCTCGATGACCATCAGCCGCAGCCAGGTCTCCCGGGGTGACTCGGCACCGGCATCGACAAGCGTGAGCGCGCGCCTCGCCCGCCGGATGTTCCGATGGCCTTTGTAGCGTTCCGCAACCAATTCCGCGTCGGCGATCTTCAGTCGGGTTGCCCGGGCCAGCGCATCGATGGCGGCGACCGCCATGCCGGTGGGATTCCGGCAGGCCAGGTCGAAAGCGGTGCGTGCCGGGTTCGTCGCCAGCACGTCGCCGATCACTTGAGTCTCATCGTCCGCGACCGTGTCCGACCAGGTGCGAATGCCGGTTGGCGGCCGGCGGTGTTCGTACAGCAATTGAGCGGGTGTCCGGGGGTCGACCCACTTGGCGCCGTGCAGCGCCGACGCGGAATGTCCCGCGACGACCCCGCGTCGCCGTGACCACAGCCAGGCGGCACGAGCCCGCGTCACGGCGGTCAAGTCCTTCTCGCGCGGGACGTAGACGTCCGGATGGATTGCGACGAATCGGCTTCGCAAGCGGTACCGCGTCAGCGTGCCCGATGCGAGCGCTTCGCTCCCGATGAACGGTTCTTCCACCCGCGCAGTGTGTCTCGGCCTACCGACACGAGCGCCCAGCGTGACGTCAGGGCGAAAAAATGGCCAAAATCTCGCCCTGAGTGCACGTTCGGCGGAGGGGAAGAGCGAGGCGAGCGGACAGCCGAAGCTAGCGGTTATGGAAGTTGGGCTTGCGTTTCTCGGCGAACGCCCGCGGGCCTTCCTTGGCGTCGTCGGACAGGAACACCTTGATGCCGATCTGGGTGTCGATCTTGAACGCGTCGTTCTCGTGCAACCCCTCGGTCTCCCGGATCGCCCGCAGGATCGCCTGTACGGCCAACGGTCCGTTGTTTTCGATGATCTCCGCGATCTCGAGCGCCTTGGTCAGCGCCTGACCGTCCGGGACGATGTGCCCGATCAGGCCCATCTCCTTGGCCTCGGCGGCGGTGATGTGCCGTCCGGTCAGCAGCAGGTCGCAGGCGACCGTGTAGGGGATCTGTCGCACCAGCCGCACCGCCGACCCGCCCATCGGGTACAGGCTCCACTTGGCTTCCGAGATGCCGAATTTGGCGCTCTCGCCGGCCACCCGGATGTCGGTGCCCTGCAGGATCTCGGTCCCGCCGGCGATCGCGGGTCCCTCGACGGCCGCGATCAGCGGTTTGGTCAGCCGACGACCCTTCAGCAAGGCGTCGATCCGTGACGGGTCGTAGCTGCCGTCCTTAAAGGATTCACCAGGTGGCCGTTTCGTTGCCGTCTTCAGGTCCATGCCCGCGCAGAAGTAGCCACCGGCCCCGGTCAGGATGCAGCACCGGATGTCGTCGTCGTTGTCGACGCGGTCCCAGGCCTGCACCATGATTTCCATCATTTCGGTGCTCAGCGCGTTGCGGGCGTGCGGCCGGTTCAACGTGACGATCAGGGTGTGTCCGCGCTGCTCGACGAGCGCGTCGGGTCCCGTTTGTTCGTTTGCTGGAGCCTCGGCCACGGCTGGTGCCTTTCCGTCGACGTTGGGGGTGAGCTTGTCAAGAAATGTAACACGTTCTAATTTGGTGGCCGTGGCCCTGAATATTGCCGACCTTGCCGAGCACGCCATCGACGCTGTGCCTGACCGTGTTGCCCTCATCTGCGGCGGCGAGAAGCTGACCTACGCCGAGCTGGAGGAGAAGGCCAACCGCTTCGCCCACTACCTGATCGACCAGGGCGTCAAGAAGGACGACAAGGTCGGGCTGTACTGCCGCAACCGCATCGAGATCGTCATCGCGATGCTCGGCATCGTCAAGGCCGGCGCCATCATCGTCAACGTCAACTACCGCTACGTCGAGGGCGAGTTGCGCTACCTGTTCGACAATTCCGACATGGTCGCGCTGGTGCACGAGCGCCAGTACTCCGACCGGGTCGCCAACGTGCTGCCGGACACCCCGAACGTCAAGACGATCCTCGTCGTCGAGGACGGCAGCGACAACGACTTCCAGCGTTACGGTGGCGTCGAGTTCTACGCGGCGATAGCGGACAGCTCGCCCGAGCGTGACTTCGGCCCACGCAGCGCCGACGACATCTACCTGCTCTACACCGGTGGCACCACCGGATTCCCGAAGGGCGTGATGTGGCGTCACGAGGACGTCTACCGGGTGCTGCTCGGTGGAACCGACTTCGCCACGGGCGAATTCGTCAAGGACGAATACGATCTGGCCAAGGCCGCGGCCGCCAACCCGCCGATGATCAACTATCCGGTTCCGCCGATGATCCACGGCGCCACCCAGTCGGCCACCTGGAGGTCGCTCTTCTCGGGCCAAACCACCGTGCTGGCACCGGAATTCAACGCCGACGAGGTGTGGCGCACGATCCACGATCACAAGGTGAACATGCTGTTCTTCACCGGTGACGCGATGGCCCGGCCGTTGCTCGATGCGCTCGACAGGCAAAACGACTACGACCTGTCGTCGCTGTTCATGCTGGGCAGCAC
Organism: Mycobacterium sp. 1081908.1; assembly: GCF_001673535.1. GTDB lineage: Bacteria > Actinomycetota > Actinomycetes > Mycobacteriales > Mycobacteriaceae > Mycobacterium. The sequence goes on from NZ_LZLY01000112.1 coordinate 10,529, forward strand.
CGCGGCGTTGTTCTCGCCGAGCATCAAGGAGCGCCTGCTCGAGCTGCTGCCCAACCGGGTCATCACCGACTCGATCGGCTCCTCGGAAACCGGCTTCGGCGGCACCAGCATCGTCGCCAAAGACGCCCCGCACAGCGGTGGGCCCCGCGTGACCATCGACCACCGCACCGTGGTGCTCGACGAGGACGGCAACGAGGTGAAGCCCGGGTCGGGCGTGCGCGGTTTCATCGCCAAGAAGGGCAACATCCCGGTCGGCTACTACAAGGACGAGAAGAAGACGGCCGAAACGTTCAGGACCATCAACGGCGTTCGCTATGCCATCCCCGGGGACTGGGCCTTGGTAGAGGAGGACGGCACGGTCACGATGCTGGGCCGCGGCTCGGTGTCGATCAACAGCGGCGGCGAGAAGATCTACCCTGAGGAGGTCGAGGCCGCGCTCAAGGGCCACCCCGACGTCTTCGACGCCCTGGTGGTCGGCGTGCCCGACCCTCGCTACGGGCAGCACGTGGCCGCCGTCGTGCAGGCGCGGCCCGGGGCGCGGCCCTCGCTGGCCGAGCTGGACAGCTTCGTGCGCTCCGAGATCGCGGGATACAAAGTGCCGCGCAGCCTTTGGCTCGTCGACGAGGTCAAGCGTTCGCCCGCAGGCAAACCCGACTACCGCTGGGCCAAGGAGCAGACCGAGGCGCGCCCGGCCGACGAAGTGCATGCGAGCCACGTAACAACCTGATCGGCTCCTAGCGGCGCGACCCACGTCGCGGTGGGTCTAGAGTCGAAGCGCGATGACGATCGACGTGTGGATGCAGCATCCGACGCAGCGGTTTCTGCGCAGCGACATGCTTGCCTCGCTGCGGCGCTGGACCGGGGGATCGATCCCCGAGACCGACATCCCGATCGACGCGACACTCGCCGCGATGGACGCCGCTGGCGTCGACTTCGGCCTGCTGAGCGCGTGGCGCGGCCCTAATAACCAGGACCTGGTTTCCAACGACGAGGTCGCCGAATGGATCGGGCAACACCCGACGCGGTTTGCCGGTCTGGCCACCGTCGACCTCGATCGCCCGATGGCGGCGGTCCGCGAGCTGCGGCGCCGCGTGAAGGAGGGATTCGTGGGCCTGCGGGTGGTGCCGTGGCTGTGGGACGCACCGCCCACCGACCGCCGCTACTACCCGCTGTTCGCCGAATGCGTCGAGTCCGGCGTGCCGTTCTGCACGCAGGTCGGGCACACCGGCCCGCTGCGGCCGTCGGAGACCGGGCGCCCGATTCCCTACATCGACCAGGTGGCCCTGGACTTTCCCGAGCTGGTCATCGTGTGCGGGCACGTCGGCTACCCGTGGACCGAGGAGATGGTCGCCGTCGCCCGCAAGCACGAGAACGTCTACATCGACACCTCGGCCTACACCATCAAACGGCTGCCCGAGGAGCTCATACGTTTCATCAAAACCGGCACCGGGCAACGCAAAGTCTTGTTCGGCACCAACTACCCGATGATCATCCACACGCACGCCCTGGCGGGGCTGGATGAGCTCGGGCTCGCCGATGATGCCCGCCGAGACTTCTTGCGCGGCAACGCGGAACGCGTTTTCAGACTGGAGGCGAGCAGATGAACGGCGCGCAGGCCCTGATCAACACCCTGGTCGACGGCGGCGTCGACGTGTGCTTCGCCAACCCGGGCACCTCGGAGATGCACTTCGTGGCCGCGCTCGACACCGTCCCCCAAATGCGGGGCGTGCTGGCCCTTTTCGAGGGCGTGGCCACCGGCGCGGCCGACGGCTACGCGCGCATCGCCGGGCGGCCCGCCGCGGTATTGCTGCATTTGGGCCCCGGACTGGGTAACGGCCTCGCCAACCTGCACAACGCGCGGCGCGCCCGAGTGCCCATGGTGGTGGTCGTCGGCGACCACGCCACCTATCACAAAAAGTACGACGCCCCACTGGAATCCGACATCGATGCTCTGGCGGGCACCGTTTCGGGATGGGTGCGCCGCACCCAGCAGAGCGCCGACGTCGCGTCCGATACCGCCGAGGCGATCGCCGCCAGCCGGTCCGGCTCGCAGGTCTCCACCCTGATCCTGCCCGCCGACGCGTCCTGGTCCGACGGCGCGCAACCCGCCCGGACACCGCCGGCCGAGCCGCCGCGACCCGATCCCGCCCTGGCGTCCGAGGTGCTCGAGGTGTTGCGTTCGGGAGAGCCCGCGGTGCTCATGATCGGCGGCGACGCCACCCGAGGCCCCGGGCTGGCCGCCGCGGCGCGCATCGCCCAGGCGACCGGGGCCCGGTTGTTGTGCGAGACGTTCCCGACCCGGCTGGAGCGCGGCGCGGGCGTCCCCGCCGTCGAGCGGCTGGCGTATTTCGCCGAGGCGGCCACCGCCCAGCTCAACGGCGCGAAGCATCTGGTGCTGGCGGGCGCCAAGTCGCCGGTTTCCTTCTTCGCGTATCCGGGCATGCCGAGCGACCTGGTACCGGCCGGCTGCCAGGTGCACCTGCTCGCCGAATACAACTGCGCCGCAACCGCTTTGGTCGCGTTGGCCGACCAGGTGGCCCCCGGCACGGTCGCACCGCAAGCGCCGGCCTCGCGCCCGCAGCTGCCGACGGGTGCGCTGACGTCCGCGTCGGCGGCCGACGTGATCGGGGCGCTCCTGCCGGAAGGGGCGATCGTCGTCGACGAGTCGAACACGTCGGGCCTCATGCTGGAGCGGGCCACGGCCGGTGCGCCGGCCCATGATTGGCTGACCCTGACCGGCGGCGCGATCGGCTACGGCATTCCCGCCGCGGTGGGGGCCGCGGTGGCCGCACCCGATCGTCCGGTGCTGTGCCTGGAGTCCGACGGGTCGTCGATGTACACGATCTCCGGATTGTGGACGCAGGCGCGGGAAAACCTCAACGTGACCACGGTGCTCTACGACAACAGCGCGTACGACATCTTGCGCATCGAGCTGGGCCGCGTCGGGGCCGGGTCGTCGCCCGGCCCGAAGGCGCTCGACCTGCTCGACTTATCGTGCCCCACAATGGATTTCGTCAAGATCGCCGAGGGCATGGGGGTTCCCGCGCGGCGCGTCACCACGGCCGAGGAATTCGCCGATGCCCTGCGCGCGGCCTTCGCCGAACCGGGGCCGCACCTCATCGATGCCGTGGTGCCCTCACTGACGGGCTAGCGCCTCAGGCATCAAAGATTGTCGTCCCGAGACCGCTGGGGCTTTCCGAGATGTAGACCGGTCCCAGCTCGAAGGGGATGTTCCCGGTGTTCATCACGCTGCCGGTGACCGTGAGGGGAGTCGCGGCGGTGGTCGTGTAGCTGTACAGCAGCTGGCCCGCGCTGGTCTGGACCGTGATGACCGTTCCCACCGGCACGGTTCCGGACGTCTGACCGGTGCCGAGAAGGGATGCCGGGATCGATCCGAAGTTGTCGCCGGAATCGATTAGCAACGAGGGAACGACCGTGGACGTCGTCGCGCCCCCCGGGGGCGTGACCTGTACGTCCAAGTTGGCGACGGTCGGCGACCCGGTGATGGAGACGGTGCCGGGCAACTGGTTGGGGCCGAACACCAGCTGGTTGAGGGGCTGATTGAACAGCGCACCCTGGTCGAGGGTGCCGGGCAACGCCGTGATCACGGTGCTGGTGCCCGGGCCCCCGGCGTTCGGCCCGATGCCCAGAACACCGACGACCCCGGTGCCCGCCCAGTAGTTGGCGAAGCTTGTCGCGTTGGTGCCGGTGAGGATGTCGACGGCGGTCGGCGCGGTGACGGCGCTGACGGATCCGTTCGCCCCCGTCAAGAACCCGACGGTTTCGTCGGAGGTCGTGTAGCTGACCGTCACCGATGAGCCCGGCCCCGAATACGAAACCGAACCCGTCGCGACGGAGGGGCCGGGGTTGGGGACGTACTGCCCCTCGATCACCAGACCGCTGGATCCGGTGTCGACCAAAACGGGCGCCGGCGGCCCGCCGTTTACCGAGACATACACGATCGGGAAACGGCCTCGAGACAACGTCAGCGCGATGGCTTGGTTTTGCGAGATCGGGGTTCCGTTGCTGCCGGCGCTGTTGCCGGGGCCGCTGCCGGCTCCGCCGTTGCCGCCGGTGCCGTTGGTGCCGGGCGAGCCCACCGTGCCGCCGCTGCCGCCAGTGCCGCCGTTGCCGCCAGTGCCGCCGTTGGCGCCGTTGCCGACGGCGCCGACGCTGCCGCCGAACCCGGCCGCACCGCCGGTGCCCGCGGCGCCCGCTTTGGCGCCGTTGCCGCCGGTGCCGCCCTGCCCGCCGTTAACGCCGGTGCCGGCCAGCGTGGCGGGGCCGCCGTTGCCCGCATTGGCGCCGTCGCCCCCACGCCCGGCGTTGCCGCCGGTGCCGCCGTTGGCGCCCGCCCCGCCGGTTCCGCCGTTGCCCCCCGCGCCGCCGGCGCCGCCGTTGCCGCCGTTGTCGCCCTGGGCGTTGAAGGTGCCGCCGCTGGCGTCACCGCCGGCGCCGCCGTTCCCGCCCAGGCCCCCCATGCCGCCGGTCCCGCCAGTGAAACCGCCGCTCCCGTGTCCGCCGGTGCCACCGGAGCCGGCGTCGCCCCCCGTGCCTCCGTTTCCGCCGGTGCCGACGGGTAGCCGTTCGCTCGCGGGCGCCGATTGGAAGCCGCCGCCGGGCGCGCCGCCCGCGCCGGCCGTGCCCCCGTTGCCGCCGGTGCCGCCGGCGCCCCCGACGCTGCCGCTGCCGGTGCCTCCGGTTCCGCCGGCGCCGCCATCGCCACCGTCGCCCCCCGGACCGCCGTTGCCGTTAGACCCGAAGAAGCCGTGCTGCGGGGCTGTCGACGTCGGTCGTTGGCTGGCCGCGCCGCCTTGACCGCCCTGGCCGCCCTTGCCGCCACTGCCCCCGGCGAAGCCGGAGTTGGGGCCCGCCGCGCCGGTGTCGCCGCCGCCGCCGTCGCCGCCGCTGCCGCCGGCGCCGCCGTTGCCGCCGCTGCCGAAGAAGGTGTTGTTGTTTTCGGCGGCCTGCAGGCTGGCGCTCTGGCCGGGTTCGCCTCCAGCGCCGCCGCTGCCGCCGTCGCCGCCGGCGCCGCCGTTGCCGCCGCCGGAGTCGATGCCCGCCCCGCCGCCGGTGCCTTGACCGCCGTCGCCGCCGTTGCCGCCGTTGCCGCCACTGCCCCCGGCGGTGCCGCCGGTACCCGGATTGCCGCCGGTTCCGCCCGCGCCGGCAGCGCCGCCGTTGCCGCCGTTGCCGCCGTTGCCGCTGCCCACGGCCGTGCCGCCGTCACCGCCGTTGCCCCCGTTGCCGCCGTTGCCGGCGGCGCCGCCGTTGGCCGAGCTTCCGCCGTTGCCGCCGTCGCCGCCGGTACCACCCGCGCCCCCTTGGCCGCCCGCACCGGCGGTGCCCGCACCACCGGCGCCGGTGCCGGCCTGCCCGCCGGTACCGCCGTCGCCGCCGGTGCCGCCCCGCCCGCCGACGCCGCCAACCTGCCCGGGATTGGCGGTGTTGTCGGTGCCGGCGCCGCCCTGGCCGCCCCCGCCGCCGATCCCGCCCGTGCCGCCGGTGCCGCCGATACCCTGGTGGCCGCCGGCGCCGGATCCGGGGTTGCCGCCCTGGCCGCCCTGGCCGCCTTGACCGCCCTGGCCGCCTTGGCCGCCTTGGACGCCGGGCGCGGCCACGGTGGTGTTTTCGGCGCCCGCACCGCCGGTGCCGCCCTGGCCGCCCTGCCCACCATTGCCGGCGGCGCCCGCGGCCCCCTGGGTCAAGCCCGCGCCACCGACCCCGGCGGCCCCGCCGGTTCCGCCGCCGCCTCCGGTTCCGCCGATGCCGGCCGCGACGCTTTGGGTGCCTGCGGTGCCGGTTCCGCCGGTTCCGCCCGTGCCACCAAACCCGCCGGTGCCGCCCTGCCCGCCGACACCCTGCTGGCCCCCGGTGCCGGGGCCGGCCGCTCCGCCGGCGCCGCCCGTGCCGCCGTCGCCGCCCGTCGCGCCCGGACCACCCTGCCCGCCGCCGGGCGCGCCGAGGCTACCCTGCGCGCCTTGGCCGCCCGTGCCGCCGCTGCCGCCGTTCCCGCCGTTTCCGGCGCTGCCCGCGGCCCCCGGCGCCGAGCCCGCGCCCCCCACACCGGCCGCGCCGCCGACGCCGCCGTTGCCACCCGTAAATCCGATTTGGCCGGCCGCGCCGGTTCCGCCGATGCCGCCGGTGCCGCCGACCCCGCCGTTGCCACCGTTCCCGCCGGGCCCACCGAACGTCCCGCCGTGGCCGCCCGCGCCGCCCGCCCCGCCCGCGCCTCCGGTCTGGCCGATCGCGCCCACGCCGGCGGCGCCGGTGCCCCCCGTGCCGCCGACTCCTCCGGTGCCGCCGGCGCCGAAGAGCCCGGCGTCACCGCCCCGGCCGCCGGGTCCCCCCGGCATCCCGGGCCCCCCGGTCACGCCGGAGCCGCCGTTGCCGCCGTTGCCGAACAGGATCCCGCCCGGGCCGCCCGGCTGCCCGGTCCCCGGCGCCCCGTTGATCCGGTCGCCGATCAGCGGGCGACCCAAGAGCAGCTGGGTGGGCGCGTTGATCAACCCGAGCAGGTCCTGCTCGACGGTCTGCAATGGCGAGGCGCCGGCCGCCTCGGCCGCCGCATACGAATTCGCCGCGCTTGCCAGCGTTCGCGCGAACTGCTCGTGGAACGCCGCCGCTTGCGCAGCCAGCTCCTGATAGCCCCGACCGTGTTCGGCGAACAGCGCCGCGATGGCCGTCGACACCTCGTCGGCCGCGGCGCTCGCCATGTTCGTAGTCTGGGCGGCCGCGGCCGCGTTTCCGCTGGCCAGGGCCGCGCCGACGCCATCGACACTCGCAGCCACCGAGCCGACCAGCTCGGGTGAAACGAGCACATACGTCATCTGGGACCTCGCCGTCGGCAACCGGCCCTGAGCGTATCGCGATACTTACCGCGAACGGCCATTTCCACCGAAATGCGGCGATACGCCAAAATCGTCGTTTAGCAGTCGAATTGGGCGATGACCGGAAGGTGCGCGACGAGCCAATCCGTCATCGCATCGACGACCTCGACACCGGCCTCGAACGCGTGGGCCTGGGCCGCAATCGCCACCCCCACGTGCCCGGAATCCGTTGGCACGATGCCGAATTGCCGGACCAGGTAGTCGCCGCGCACTCCGGGGCCCCAACCCCCCTTGGCGGCAACGCCTTTGGCGGCCAACCCCCACCGCTGGGCGGGGGTGAGGCGGCACATCAGGTCGATGACGGCGGACGCGTCCGCGATGCCCGGAAGCTGGGCGGCGAACCGCGCCTGCCGACGCAACGTCCAGTCCGTCTGCCCAAATGCGGTGTAGCCGCGGCGAAGCCGTCGCGATTCGACCACGGTGTCCGGGTCGCCGCATTCGCCGACTATGGCCTGTACCCGCCCCGCGGCTTGCGCCGGGTCGCCCAGCTGGGACCACAATTGATCGGACGCGTGGTTATCGGATTCGGTGATGGCCTTGACGACCAGGTCCCGCGCGCGGCCCGGATCGCCACGCAGGGCCGCAATCGCCAATGGCACCTTGATCGTTGACCATGCGACACCGGACGACCATCGGCCCATCGAATACACCTCGGCAACGTCCGGGCGGGCGACCGCGATGCCGATGGTCGCCGGCACCTTGGCGGCCAGCTTCTCGAAGCTCGCTTCGATCGCGGGCGCTACCGGCGAATCGTCCACACCGGATCACCGCAGTCGACGCCCTGCGCCGACAACTGCCGCTTGAGCACCTTGAAGGTCACCGTCCGCGGCAGCTCCGCGCTCACCCGCACGTACGACGGCCACTGCTTGGGGCCCAGGTCGGGCTGTTCGGCCAGGAAAGCCCGGAACTTTTCGGGATCGAACTCGGCGCCGGACGCCATCACCACCGCCGCCATCACCTGGTCGCCGACGACCGGGTCGGGCACCGGGTACACCGCGACCTCGGTGGCGTCGGGGTAGCGCAACAGCACGCGCTCGATCGGGGCCGCGCTCAGGTTCTCCCCGTCGACCCGCATCCAATCACCAAGCCGCCCAGCGAAATAGGCGTACCCGGCCTCGTCGCGGTAGCCGAGATCGCCGCTGTGGTAGATGCCGCCGGCCATCCGCTGCGCCTCGGCGGCCTCGTCGTTGTAGTAACCCTCGAAACGGCCCGGTCCCGCGGTGTTGACGATCTCGCCGACCACGCCGACGGGGCACGGCTCGCCGGTGTCGGGGTCGACGATGTCGACGCCGTCGGGCAGCGGGCCCAGCGCGCCCGCCGGAGTGTCGGGGGTGCGGGCGATCGCCACCCCGCCCTCGGTCGAGCCGAACCCGTCCTGCACGACGCACCCGAACCTGCGGGCGAAGCGTTCGATGTCGCCGGGCACGCCCTCGTTGCCGTAGACCGCCCGTAGCGGGTTGTCCGCGTCGTCGGGCCGCTCCGGCGTGGCGAGCACGTACGACAACGGCTTGCCGACGTAATTGGCGTAGGTGGCGCCGTAACGGCGGACGTCCGGCAAGAACCCAGACGCGGAGAACTTGCGCCGCAACGCCATTGAGCCCTGGCACGCCGCGGCCACCGACCAGCCGACCAGCACGGCGTTGGAATGAAACAACGGCATCGACACATAGCAGACGTCGTCGCGCCCGAGATCGAAGCGCTGCGTCATCGTCACGCCGGCGATGGCGACCTTGCCGTGGCTGCACTTCACCGCCTTGGGCTCGCCGCTGGTGCCCGAGGTGAAGATCAGCATGAACAGGTCCGCGGCGGACGCCGACTGAAAACGGGGCTCCGCGTCGCGATGCGCGTCCAGCTCGGACGCCCACGCGGCGGAATCGACGTCGACATGGTCGAAATCGCCCAGGGGCGCGGCCGATCTCGAATCTGCCAGTACCACTTGGCAATCGGCGTGGGCGATGTCGCGGGCCAGCGCCTCACCGCGGCGCACCGGGTTGAGTCCGACCGGCACGATTCCGGACATCCCGGCCGCCACCAGCATCGCCGAAAAGAACGGGGTGTTCTCCAGCAGCACGCCGACGTGCGGCGGCTTGGCCGGGTCGAGGCGCGCGCGCAACGCGGCCGCGATCGCGGCACCGTGCCGGAGGTGGTCGCGCCAGCTGACGAACGAGTCCTCGAAATAGACGCCCCGGTCCTCGATTTCGGCCAGCGGGACCAGCAGTTTGGTGACGGTCGGGTCGGCAGGAATCACGAAGCCCATTTAAGACCCCGCCTGTTCCACGAACGCAGCTCTCAGGCCGGCGTTTCCGCCAGTTCGCGGCCGATCCGGCGCAGCTGCCCGGTGGCACCGTGCAGCGCGAACTCGATTTCCTTGGCGGCCAGGAAGTAACGGTGCACCGGGTGATCGGTGTCGACGCCGACGCCACCGTGGATGTGCACGATGCTGTGTGCCACCCGGTGCCCGGCGTCGGCGGCCCAGAACGCCGCGCTGGCCACGTCGATCTCGGCGGGGATGTCCTCCGACACGCGCCAGGCCGCCTGGGTGAGCGTCAGCCGCAGGCCCTTGACGTCGATGTAACCGTCGGCCAGCCGCTGTCCCACAGCCTGGAAGCTGCCGATCGGGCGGTCGAACTGCTCGCGGGTGCGGGCGTATTCGGCCGTCATCTGCAATCCTCGCTCGAGCACGCCGAGCTGAAACGCACTGCGCCCCAACGTCATCAGCGTGTCGAGCCAGACCGCCACGGTTCCGTCGCCCACCATTCGGGCGCCGTCGACCTCGGTCCCGTCCAGCGCCAGGTGCCCGACGCTGCCCCGGCCGGTGGTTTGCAGCGCCGTCACCGTGACCCCCGGATCGTCGGCGACGACCAGGAAAACGGCCGCGCCGGAATCGGTTTCGGCCGGAACCAGGAATGCGTCGGCGACGGGGGCGAAGCCGATCTGGGTCCGCGTGCCGGTGAGGCGGTAGCCCGCGCCGGCGCTGACGGCCTGCACCGCACCCTCGCCCATCTCGCCGTCGAGCGCGACGGTGAGGATCTTCTCGCCCCGCACCGCCGGCGCGCCCCACTCCTGCTGCAGCTCTTCGGTGCCGAACCGGGCCAGCGCCCCGGCGCCGAGCACCACCGACTCCAGGTAGGGCACCGCCACCAGCTGGTGGCCCAGCGCCACCAGGATGGCGACCTGCTCGAGCACGCCGAAGCCGTCGCCGCCCAGTGCGGTGGGCGCCGCGCTGGTCAGGATGTCGGCCTCGACCAGCTTGCCCCACAGCGTGCGGTCGAATCTTTGCTCGAGCCCGTCCAGCTCGCGGTGGTGCTGCGGCGTGCACACCGCGTCGACGATGGTGTCGACCAAACCGCCGAGGTCCTGTGCGGCTTCCGTCGTCGTGAAGTCCATGAATTCTCGTCCTTATATATATAGGGGCTCAGCGGTTGGCTCGGGGCAGGCCCAGCGCGACCATCCCGATGATGTCGCGCTGCACCTCGTTGGTGCCGCCGCCGAAGGTCAGGATCAAACAGGCCCGGTGCATCCGTTCGACCCGGCTGCGCAGCAGCGAGCCGGGGGAGTCCTGCCGGATCGTCGCCGCGGTGCCGAGCACCTCCATCAGCAGCCGGTAGGCCTCGGTGGCCAGCTCGGTCCCGTAGACCTTGGCCGCCGACGCATCCGCGGGCGACAAAGCCTCATCCGCCGCCGAAGCCAGCTCCCAGTTGATCAGCTTGAGCACCTCGGCCTTGGCGTGCACCCGGGCCAGGTTCAGCTGCACCCACTCCGAGTCGATCAGCCGCGCCCCGCCGGAGTCCTTCGTGTTCTGCGCCCACTCGCGAACCTCGCGCAGCGCCAGGAAGATCGGTTGCGGCGACACCAGCGCGACCCGCTCGTGGTTGAGCTGGTTGGTCACCAGCTTCCAGCCGCCGTTCTCCTCGCCGATCAGGTTGGTCACGGGCACCCGCACGTCGGAGTAATACGTGGCGCTGGTGTCCACGCCCGCCATCGTGTGCACCGGCGTCCAGGAGAAGCCCTCGGCGGTGGTCGGCACGGTCAGCATCGAAATGCCGCGGTGCTTCTTGGCCTCCGGGTTGGTGCGCACCGCCAGCCAGACCCAGTCCGCGTAGGCGATCAGGCTGGTCCACATCTTCTGGCCGTTGATCACGTAGTCGTCGCCGTCGCGGACGGCGGTGGTGCGCAGGTTCGCCAGGTCGGTGCCAGCGCCGGGCTCGGAGTAGCCGATCGAGAAGTGCAGTTCCCCCGCGGCGATCTTGGGCAGGAAGAACTTCTTCTGCTCCTCGGTGCCGAAAGCCATGATCGTCGGGGCCACGCTGTTGATCGTCAGGAACGGCACCGGCACGCCGGCGATGGCGGCCTCGTCGGTGAAGATCAGCGAGTCCATCGGGGAGCGGTCCTGGCCGCCGTACTCCTTGGGCCAGTTCAGGGTGAGCCACCCGTCCTTGCCCATCTGCGCGACGGTGTCGCGGTACGCGTTGCCGCTCCCGACCTCGCCCTGCGTCGAGGTGAGCGCCTCGCGCCGCTCGGGGGTCATGAGCTTGGTGAAGTACGACCGCAGCTCGCGACGCAGCTCCTCCTGTTCAGGGGTGTAACTGATGCGCATTCCAGCCGTCCTTTGATCAACGTGACACGCGTAGCTCGACCAACGGCTACCCGTTCGCCTCCCCGGTTGTAACACGTTCTAGTCTGGGAATCCAGCGACCGTTTCGCCTGGCGCACCGGGGCCCTATGGTGGACCTACCAACCGATAGGGCGCGTGCTCAGGTTGCAGGCCAGTTTCAAGGAGGGTGCCGTGCGGGTGATCGTGGATCGTGACCGGTGTGAAGGGAATGCGGTGTGCTTGGGAATCGCACCCGACCTCTTCGATCTGGACGATGAAGACTATGCCGTCGTGAAGGCGGATCCGATTCCGCCCGAGCGGGAGCAGCTGGCCGAACAGGCGATCGCCGAGTGCCCCCGCGCCGCGCTGCTGCGCGAAGCCTGACCACAGACTAGAGGTATTCATAAATTGACTAGCAGCACAAACGCGACCGATCTGTCCGGAAAGGTCGCGGTGGTCACCGGCGCGGCCGCGGGCCTGGGACGCGCCGAGGCGCTCGGCTTGGCCGGGCTCGGCGCCACCGTCGTCGTCAACGACACCGCCGCCGCGCTGGACGCCTCCGACGTGATCGACGAGATCAACTCGGCGGGCGCCAAGGCCGTCGCCGTGGCCGGCGACATTAGCCAGCGCGCGACCGCCGACGAGCTGGTTGCCACCGCCGACGGGCTGGGCGGCCTGGACATCGTCGTGAACAACGCCGGCATCACCCGCGACCGGATGCTGTTCAACATGTCCGACGAGGAATGGGACCTCGTCATCGCCGTGCACCTACGCGGACACTTCCTGCTGACCCGCAACGCGGCCACCTACTGGCGCGCCAGGGCCAAGGACGCGGGCGGGCAGATTTTCGGCAGGATCGTCAACACCGCGTCGGAAGCGGGCCTGGTGGGGCCGGTGGGGCAGGCCAACTACGGCGCGGCCAAGGCGGGCATCATCTCGCTGACCCTCACGGCCGCCCGGGCGCTGGGCCGCTACGGGGTGTGCGCGAACGCGATCTGTCCGCGGGCCCGCACGGCGATGACGGCCGACGTCTTCGGGGAGGCTCCGGAGGTGGAGCAGGGCGGCATCGACCCGCTCTCGCCCGAGCACGTGGTGAGCCTGGTCAAGTTCTTGTCATCGCCCGCTGCCGCGGAGGTCAACGGGCAGGTGTTCATTGTTTACGGGCCGCAGGTGACACTTGTCGCCGCACCGACGGCGGAGCACCGATTCAAGGCGGCCGGGCCGGCCTGGGAGCCCGGCCAGCTCAGTGGCACGCTCGCAGAATACTTTGCTGGACGCGATCCGGAGCGGAACTTTTCCGCGGTCAACCTGATGGAGCAATGACCGTGTAAACGCGCTTTATGGGGGGGAATTGACAAGTAGAACACGTGTCAGATTGAATCCGCAGCACTGCCTCTGACCTGGACAAATTAACGGTTTGGCTACGGAAATGCTGTTCATTGACATGGTGCACTTTCTCTGAGTTAATATGATCCGGCTTACACCGAGCCGCATGCGACCGAAGACAACGTTAAGGCGATACACAGGCTTCGCCGCGAGCAGCAGAGGGGGGTGGCCGAGTTGAGAGAACAACTTGCCGTCCCCGCCCGCGCCGTCGGCGGGTTCTTCGAGATGATGATCGACACCGGCCGTGAGACTTTCCGACGGCCGTTTCAATTTGGCGAGTTCCTCGAACAGACGTGGATGATCGCCCGGGTGTCGCTGGTTCCGACGCTGCTGGTGTCCATCCCGTTCACCGTGCTGGTCGCGTTCACCCTCAACATCCTGTTGCGCGAGATCGGCGCGGCCGACTTGTCCGGCGCGGGAACCGCTTTCGGCACCGTCACCCAGCTGGGCCCGGTGGTCACCGTGCTCGTCGTGGCCGGCGCCGGCGCCACCGCCATCTGCGCCGACCTGGGTGCCCGCACCATCCGGGAAGAGATCGACGCGATGCGCGTGCTCGGCATCGACCCGGTCCACCGGCTCGTGGTGCCAAGGGTTTTGGCGTCAACGGTGGTCGCGCTGCTCCTCAACGGCCTGGTGTGCGCCATCGGGCTGTCCGGCGGCTACGTGTTTTCCGTCTTCCTTCAGGGCGTCAACCCGGGCGCGTTCATCAACGGCCTGACCGTCCTCACCGGGCTGCGCGAGCTGGTGCTCGCCGAAGTCAAGGCGCTGCTGTTCGGCGTGATGGCCGGCCTGGTCGGCTGCTACCGCGGCCTGACGGTCAAGGGCGGTCCCAAGGGCGTCGGGAACGCCGTCAACGAGACCGTGGTCTACGCGTTCATCTGTCTGTTCGTCATCAATGTCGTCATGACCGCCATCGGCGTGCGGATTTCGGCCAAGTGAGACGAGTGAGCACCCGATGAGCTACGACGCCACCCTCCGGTTTCGCCGCTTCATGTCGCGGCTGCAGGGCCCCATCGACGACTTCGGCGAGCAGGCGTTGTTCTACGGCAAGACGGTGCGTTACGTGCCGCAGGCGATCACCCAATACCGGAAGGAGACGATCCGGAACGTCGCCGAAATGACGCTGGGCGCAGGGGCTCTCGTCATGATCGGCGGCACGGTCGGGGTCGCGGCGTTCCTGACCCTGGCCTCCGGCGGCGTCATCGCCGTGCAGGGGTATTCGTCGCTGGGCAACATCGGCATCGAGGCGCTGACGGGCTTCCTGTCGGCGTTCCTCAACGTCCGCGTCGTCGCCCCCGTGATCGCGGGCATCGCGCTGGCGGCCACCATCGGCGCGGGCGCGACGGCCCAACTGGGCGCCATGCGGGTGTCCGAGGAGATCGATGCCGTCGAATGCATGGCGGTGCAGTCGGTGTCCTACCTGGTGTCGACCCGCCTGATCGCCGGCCTGATCGCGATCATTCCGCTCTATTCGCTGTCGGTGCTCGCGGCGTTCTTCGCCGCCCGCTTCACCACGGTGTACATCAACGGGCAGTCCAAGGGCCTGTACGACCACTACTTCAACACCTTCCTCATACCGTCGGACCTGCTGTGGTCGTTCCTGCAGGCCATCGTCATGGCCATCGCGGTCATGCTGGTGCACACCTATTACGGCTACAACGCCAGCGGCGGCCCGGTCGGCGTCGGCATCGCGGTCGGCCAGGCCGTGCGCACCTCGCTGATCGTCGTGGTCGTCATCACCTTGTTCATCTCGCTGGCCGTGTACGGCGCGTCCGGTAACTTCAACCTCTCCGGGTGAAAGGAGTCATCGAAAAGACATGTCGGACGGCGCACCACGACGCTCATCGGTTCGGCTGGCAGCGGCGCTGCTGGCCGGCGTGATGGTGGCGTTTGCCGTCCTCACCTACCTTTCGTACACCGCGGCCTTCGCCTCGACCGACACCGTCACCGTCTCGGCGCCGCGGGCGGGCCTGGTGATGGACAAGGGCGCCAAGGTCAAATACCGCGGCATCCAGATCGGCAAGGTCACCAGCATCGACTACTCCGGCGACCAGGCACGGCTGACGCTGGCCATCAGCAGCGATCAGATGCACTTCGTCCCCTCCAACGCGACGGTGCACATCGCGGGCAACACCATCTTCGGCGCCAAGTCGGTCGAATTCGTTCCGCCCCAAGCCCCTTCGCCCACGTCGCTGCGCCCGGACGCGCATGTGGAAGCCTCGGCGGTGGCCCTCGAGGTCAACACCCTGTTCCAGTCGCTCATCGACCTGTTGCACAAGATCGACCCGGTCGAGCTGAACGGGACGCTGAGCGCCCTGTCCGAGGGGCTGCGTGGCCACGGCGACGACTTCGGATCCCTGCTCTCGGGGCTGAACACGCTGGCGCGCCAGGCGAATCCGAAGCTGCCCGCCCTGCAGGAGGACTTCCGCAAGGCCGGGATCGTGACCAACACCTACGCCGATGCCGCCCCGGACCTGAACACGATCTTCGACAACCTGCCGACGATCAACCGGACGGTCGTCGACAAACAGAAGGACCTCAACGACACGCTGCTCGCGGCGATCGGCCTGGCCAACAACGCCTATGAGACGCTGGAGCCCGCCGAGCAGAACTTCATCGACGCCATCAACAGGCTGCGCGCCCCGATCAAGGTGGCCCACGACTACTCGCCCGAATTCGGCTGCTTTTTCGCCGGTGTCGAGCGCGGTATCAAGGAATTCGCCCCGCTGTTGGGTGTGCGCAAGGCGGGCCTGTTCACCTCGTCCAGCTTCGTCCTGGGCGCGCCGTCGTACACGTATCCGGAATCCCTGCCGATCGTGAACGCCTCCGGGGGGCCGAACTGCCGCGGACTGCCCGACATCCCGACCAAGCAGACCGGCGGGTCGTTCTACCGCGCGCCCTTCCTGGTCACCGATAACGCCAACGTCCCGTACGAGCCGTTCACCGAGCTGCAGTTCGACGCGCCCTCCACCCTGCAGTTCCTGTTCCACGGCGCCTTCGCGGAACGGGACGACTTCTGATGGCGGTCGCGGGGATGCCGTCGCACCGGTCGATGCTGATCAAGGTCAGTATCTTCGCGGTTGCCATGATATTGGTGAGCGCCTCGCTGGTTGTGGTCTTCGGCGACTTCCGGTTCGGGCCCGAAAGTACTTACCACGCAACGTTCACCGACGTGTCGAAGCTGAAGTCCGGACAGAAGGTTCGCATCGCCGGCGTGCCGGTCGGCGCGGTGTCGGGCGTGAAGCTCAACCACGACAACACGATCGACGTGAAGTTCGGCGTGGACAGCCGCTACACGTTGTACTCGTCGACGCGCGCGGTGATCCGCTACGAAAACCTGGTCGGCGACCGCTATTTGGAGATCACGTCGGGCCCGGGGGAGCTGCGTAAGCTGCCGCCGGGCGGCACGATCAACTCCCAACACACCCAGCCCGCACTGGATCTCGACGCGCTGCTGGGCGGGCTGCGACCGCTGGTCAAGGGCTTGGACGCCGACAAGGTCAACACCATCAGCAGCGCGGTCATCCAGTTGTTGCAGGGCCAGGGCGGGGCGTTGTCGAACGTGCTGGCCGACACGAGCGCGTTCTCGTCGGCGCTGGGCCAACGCGACCAGCTGATCGGCGACGCGATCACCAACCTCAACACGGTGCTGGGCACCGTCGACCAGAAGAGCGCGCAATTCTCCGCCAGCGTCGATCAGCTGCAGCAACTGATCACCGGGCTGGCCAAGAACAAGGACTCGATCGCGGGCGCCATCCCGCCCCTGGCGTCCACCACCACGGACTTGACTGAGCTGCTGAAGAATTCGCGCCGGCCGTTGCAGGGCATCCTCGAGAACACCCGCCCCCTGGCCACCGAGCTGGACAACCGCAAGGCCGAGGTGAACAACGATGTCGAGCAACTCGGCGAGGACTACCTGCGGCTGGCGGCGCTCGGTGCCTACGGGTCGTTCTTCAACATCTACTTCTGCTCGGTGACGATCAAGATCAACGGCCCGGCCGGCGGCGACATCCTGATACCGTTCGGCGGCCCGGTCGATCCCAGCAAGGGGAGGTGCGCTTTTGTCAAGTAACGCAAGGCGCGAACGCGACCCGCTGCGAACCGGCATCTTCGGCGTGGTGCTGGTGATTTGCGTGGTGCTCATCGCCTTTGGTTACGCAGGCCTGCCGTTCTTTCCGCAGGGCAAGATGTACGACGCCTACTTCACCGACGCGGGCGGCATCAACCCGGGCAACGCCGTTTACGTGTCCGGCTTCAAGGTGGGCAAAGTGGCCTCCGTCGGCCTGGCCGGCGAGAGCGCCAAGGTGACGTTCTCCGTCGACCGGCACGTCACCGTCGGCGATCAGTCGCTGGCCGCGATCCGCACCGACACCATCCTCGGTGAGCGTTCCATTGCGGTGACCCCGGCCGGCAGCGGCAAGGCGACCACCATCCCGCTGAGCCGCACGACGACGCCGTACACGCTGGCCGGTGCCCTCGAGGACCTGGGCAACAACGCCAACAACCTGAACAAGCCGCAGTTCGAGCAGGCCTTGAACGTGCTGACCGACACGCTGCACGACGCCACGCCGGAACTGCGCGGCGCGCTGGACGGCGTGACATCGCTGTCCCGCACGCTGAATCGCCGCGACGAGGCGCTGCAAAGCCTGCTGGCACATGCGAAGTCGGTGACGGCGGTGTTGTCGCAGCGCGCCAACCAGGTGAACAAGCTGGTGGACGACGGCAACGAGTTGTTCGCCGCGCTCGACGAGCGGCGCGCCGCGATCGGTGAGTTGATCTCGGGCATCGGCGGTCTCTCGCAGCAGATTTCGGGGTTTGTCGCCGACAACCGCAAGGAGTTCGGCCCGGCGCTGAGCAAGCTGAACCTGGTGCTGGCCAACCTCAACGAGCGCCGCGACTACATCACCGAGGCGCTCAAGCGGCTGCCCACCTACGCCACCGAGCTGGGTGAGGTCGTCGGCTCCGGTCCCGGGTTCAACGTGAACGTGTTCAGCGTGTTGCCCGCGCCGATGATCGCGATGGTGTTCGACTTCTTCTACCAGCCGGGCAAGCTGCCGGCCAGCCTCGCCGACTACCTGCGCGGGCTGATTCAGGAACGCTGGATCATCAGGCCGAAGTCGCCATGACGAACCGAATCGCCGGCAGCAGGGGGCTGCGCTACGGCATCATCATCGCGCTGGTCGCGATGCTGGTGGGTGGCGTGTATGTGCTGTCGGCGCAAGGCAATAACCGGACCGTCATCGGCTACTTCACCTCCGCCGTCGGTCTCTATCCCGGCGACCAAGTGCGCATCCTGGGCGTGCCGGTCGGTTCGATCGACACGATCGAACCGCGGCCCTCCGACGTGAAGATCGTCATGTCGGTGGCCAAGGACGTGAAGATCCCCAAAGATGCCCGCGCCGTCATCATCTCGCCGAACCTGGTGTCGGCGCGGTTCATTCAGCTCACCCCGGCGTACACCGGCGGGGCAGTGCTGCCCGACGGCGGCAGCATCGATCTGAACCGCACCGGGGTGCCGGTGGAGTGGGACGAGGTGAAGGAGTCCCTCACCCAGCTGGCCGTTCAGCTGGGCCCGACGACGGGTTCGATGCAGGGGCCGCTGGGCAAGGCGATCAACCAGGCCGCTGACACGCTCGACGGCAAGGGCGAGTCGTTCCACAACGCGTTGCGTGAGCTCTCGCAAGTCGCCGGGCGGCTTGGGGATTCGCGCAGCGACATCTTCGGCACGGTCAAGAACCTGCAGGTGCTGGTCGACGCGCTGTCGTCGAGCAACGAGCAGATCGTGCAGTTCGCCGGGAACGTGGCCTCGGTGTCGCAGGTGCTCGCCGACAGCTCGCGACATCTGGACAACACCCTGGGCACGCTCAATCAGGCGCTCTCGGACATCCGGGGATTCCTGCACGAGAACAACTCGACGATCATCGATACGGTCAACAACCTCAACGACTTCGCGCAGACGTTGAGCGATCAGAGCGACAACATCGAGCAGGTGTTGCACGTGGCCGGCCCGGGCATCGCCAACTTCTACAACATCTACGACCCCGCGCAGGGCACCCTGAACGGGTTGTTGTCGATACCCGAATTCGCCAACCCCGTGCAGTTCATCTGCGGTGGCTCGTTCGAGACGGCCGCGGGACCGAGGGCGCCGGACTACTTCCGGCGCGCCGAGCTCTGCCGCGAGCGGCTCGGTCCGGTGCTGCGCCGGCTCGCCGTGAACTACCCGCCGGTGATGTTCCACCCGCTCAACACGATCACCGCGTACAAGGGCCAGATCATTTACGACACCCCCGAGACCCAGGCCAAGGCGGCCACCCCGGTTCCGCAGCTGACGTGGATACCGGCCCAGGGCGCACACCTCCCGCCGGCCGCCCAGAACCCCACGGACCTGCAGGCCCTGCTGGTCCCGACGGCGCCGCAGACGGCTCCGGGCCCTCCGCCGGCCGGGCTCAGCTCGGGTCCGGCCCCGGGTCCCGGCCCGGGGAACGCCTATGGTCCGCTGCCCGGCCCCCCGCCGGGCCAGGCGCCGAGCGCGCCGCCGGCCGATCAGGGCGGTGGCGGATGAGGCGGATCTGGTTGCGCGGCAGTGTGTTAGCGGCGGGCAGCGCGCTGCTGGCCGGTTGCCAATTCAACGGCCTCAACTCGCTGGCGATGCCCGGCACGGCCGGCCACGGCAGCGGCGCGTATTCGATCACCGTCGAGATGCCCGACGTGGCAACGCTGCCGCAAAACTCGCCGGTGATGGTCGACGACGTCACCGTCGGCAGCGTCGCGGGCATTTCGGCCGAGCAGCGTTCCGATGGATCCTTCTACGCCGCGGTGAAGCTGGCGCTGAACAAGAACGTGGTGTTGCCGGCCAACGCGACCGCGACGGTGGCCCAGACCTCGTTGCTGGGATCGATGCACATCGACCTGGCGCGGCCGAAGGACAAGCCGGCGACCGGGCGGCTCAAGGACGGCTCGCGGATCACGGAGGCCAACACGGGTCGCTACCCGACCACCGAAGAGGTGCTCTCGGCGTTGGGTCTCGTCGTCAACAAGGGCAATCTCGGTGCGCTGGAAGACATTACCGACGAGACCTATCAGGCCGTCGCCGGTCGCCAGGACCAGTTCGTCGACCTGATCCCGCGGCTCGCCGAATTGACGGCGGGGCTCAACCGGCAGACCAACGACATCATCGATGCGGTCGACGGGCTGAACCGATTCTCCGCCACGCTGGCGCGCGACAAGGACAACCTGGGCCGGGCGCTGGACACGCTGCCCGAGGCACTCCGGGTGCTCAACAAGAACCGGGACCACATCGTCGAAGCGTTCGCCGCGCTGAAGAAGCTGGCGACGGTGACCTCCCACATCCTGGCAAAAACCAAGGTGGACTTCGCCGAAGACCTCAAGGGCCTGTACTCGGTCGTCAAGGCCCTCAGCGACAACCGCAAGAACTTCGTCACCTCGCTGCAGATCCTGCTGACGTTCCCCTTCCCCAACTTCGGCATCAAGCAGTCGGTGCGCGGCGACTACCTCAACGTGTTCACCACCTTCGACCTCACCCTGCGCCGGATCGGCGAGACCTTCTTCACCACCTCCTATGCGCTGGACCCGAACATGATGCACATGAGCGAGGTGCTCAACCCGCCCGACTTCCTGACCGGCGAACTGGCGAACCTGTCCGGACAGGCCGCCGACCCGTTCAAGATTCCGCCCGGCACGACTTCGGGTCCCGAGGGGCGGTAGGGCTGATGATCGACAAACTCACCAAGGTCCAACTCGGCATCTTCGCGGTGATCACCGCGCTCACGCTGAGTGTGATGGCCGTCTTCTACCTGCGGCTGCCGGCCACCTTCGGCCTCGGGACGTACGGTGTCAGCGCCGATTTCGTCGCGGGGGGCGGCCTGTATAAAAACGCCAACGTCACCTACCGCGGAGTCGCGGTCGGCCGGGTGGAGTCGGTGGGCCTCAGCCCCAACGGCGTCACCGCCGAAATGCGCCTCAACAGCGGCACGCCCATACCGTCGAACGTCACCGCCACCGTGAAGAGCGTCTCGGCCGTGGGTGAGCAGTACATCGACCTGGTGCCGCCGGGCAATCCCGCATCGACCAAGCTGCACAACGGATCCCGGATCGACCGGCAGAACACCCGGATCGGCCAGGAGGTCGCCGACCTGTTGAAGCGGGCGGAGGCACTGGTCAACAGCCTCGGCGACACCCGGTTGCGCGAGCTGCTGCACGAGACGTTCATCTCGGCCAACGGCTCGGGGCCGGAGCTGGCCCGGCTGATCGAGTCCGCCCGGCTGCTGGTGGACGAGGCCAACGCCAATTACCCGCAGGTCTCGCAGCTCATCGATCAGGCCGGCCCGTTCCTGCAGGCCCAGATTCGCGCCGGCGCCGACGTCAAATCGCTGTCGGATGGGTTGGCGCGGTTCACTTCCGAGGTGCGCCAGGCCGACCCGCAGCTGCGCGACACGTTGGCCACCGCGCCGGGTGCGACCGACGAGGCCAGCACGGCGTTCTCCGGGATCCGCCCGTCCTTCCCCGCGCTGGCGGCCAGCCTGGCCAACCTGGGCCGCGTCGGGGTCATCTACCACAAGTCGATCGAGCAGCTGTTGGTGGTGTTGCCGGCGCTGTTCGCGGCGATCACCACGGCCGCTGGCGGCGCCCCGCAAGACGAGGGCGCCAAGCTGGACTTCAAGCTCGACCTCAACGACCCGCCCCCGTGCGCCGTCGGCTTCCTGCCCCCGCCGCTGATGCGCACGCCGGCGGACGAGACGTTGCGCGAGCTCCCGAGGGACATGTACTGCAAGACGGCGCAGAACGACCCGAGCACCGTGCGCGGCGCCCGCAACTATCCATGCCAGGAGTTCCCCGGCAAACGCGCACCGACGATCCAGCTCTGCCGTGACCCGAAAGGCTACGTTCCGGTCGGCCGCAACCCGTGGCGCGGCCCTCCGGTGCCCTACGACACCCCGGTGACGAACGGGCTGAACGTGTTGCCGCCCAACAAGTTCCCGTACATCCCGCCGGGCGCTGAACCCGATCCCGGAACCCCGATCGTGGGGCCACCCCCACCCGGCGTGGTGCCCGGGCCCGGCCCGTTGCCGAACCACCAGCCGGCCTACGATCCGCCGCCGCCCAACGACAGGCCGCCGCCGCCGGGCAATCCGTCGTGGATGCCACCCGGCGTCCCGCCGGTGCCGCCGATACTTCCCTATCCCAAGTGGCTCCCCCCGCCGGCACCTCCGGAGGGCATCAATCCGCCGCCGGCGGGCCCCGGACCGGAGAAGCCCTGGGGGCCGCCACAGGGTCCGCCGCCGCAGGCCAGCGGTCCGGCCTACACCACCTATGACCAGCGCACCGGGGCGTTTGTGGACCCGGCCGGCGGCACTGGTACTTTCGCGGCCGGCGCCAGTGGCACCTCCAGCGCCGAGAATTGGGTGGACCTGATGCTTGATCCAAGGCCGATGTAGTGGGCCCAGAAGTTCCAGAGACGACGACACAGCGAGTGCGTCGCCGCGCATCGCGGGCCGCGGGGCCGGCCAAGGGCGAGGCGCGCGAGACCGCTCCGGTCAAGGTCGACGTCGCGGCACCACCGAAGCCGCCGGCGAAACCCGTCGCAACCCTGAAGCCGGTGAAGCCGCCGCCGCGGCGCCGGCCGAACCGCGCCCTGGTGCTACGGACCTCGTTCGCCGCCGCCCTGGTGGCGGTCGGCGCACTGGCCGGCTGCGTGGTCTTCCTGCTGCACCAACAGGGCCAGGCCGACGCCAAGCAGGCGCGGGACCAGCGCTTCGTCGACACCGCCACGCAGACGGTGGTCAACATGTTCAGCTACAAGCAGGACAACATCGACGAGAGCGTGAACCGGTTCTACAACGGCACCAGCGGCCCGCTGCGCGGAATGCTGGGCGCCAACAACAACATTGAGAACCTCAAGGGCCTGTTCCGCTCCACCAACGCGACCTCGGAGGCCGTCGTCAACGGCGCCGCGTTGGAGGGCGTCGATTCCGTCACCGACAACGCGTCGGTGCTGGTGTCGGTGCGGGTGACGGTCGCCGACATCGACGGAACGAACAAGCCGTCCATGCCGTATCGGCTGCGGGTGATCGTGCACGAGGACGAGCAGGGTCGAATGACCGGCTACGACCTGAAGTATCCGGACGGGGGTAACTGATGCGGTGGCTGATCGCCGTCGCGGGCTCCCTGCTGGTGGCGGCCTGCGTCGGCCTGTCCGCGGCGGCCGGGTGGTTCTACTGGGAACGGGTGCAGACGCGCGGCGAGGCGGCGGCGCGGGCCGTGTTGCCGGGGTTGGCGGCCAAGGAGATACCCGAGGTGTTCGCCTACGACTACCAGACCGTCGAGCGCAGCCTCTCGGCCGCCTACCCGCTGCTGACGCCCGCCTATCGCCAGGAATTCCAGAAGAGCGCGAACGCGCAGATCATTCCGGAGGCGAAGAAGCGTGAGGTCGTCGTCCAGGCGAATGTCGTTGGCGTCGGCGTCATGTCCGCCAAGCGCGATTCGGCGTCTGTGATGGTCTATCTCAATCGCACCGTGACCGACAAGTCACGGCAGCCGCTCTACGACGGCAGCCGGTTGCGCGTCGACTTCACCAAAGTCGGCAGGCAATGGTTGATCGCCTACATCACGCCGATCTAGGCGCTCAGCCGACCGTCACGCTAGCGTGACGCTCGGCGCCCACAGTTGCGCTGGCGTGGCTCTCGGCCGCGGGGCCGCAGGTCAATCTCAGAAGCACATCGCGATGTCGTTGCAGCGCAACGGATAACGCTCGATCGGGCTGGGTGGGGGGCCGCTCAGCGCCAACGAGAACGGTTGCTTGCTCATCGCCGACTCCAGACCGCATTCGGGTCCGTGCAGACTGGTATGCGTGCCGGTGAGCGTCTCGTCGTCGAACGCATAGGTTTCGGTCGACGACGCGGTGCCACCGCCCGGGCACGAAACGCCGTCGGCGATGTCGACTTTGAAGGTCCAGCGTTGGCTCACCAGGCGGGCCCTGCCGCTGAAGTTCTGCAGCTTGTCCTGCCGGCTGATCCTTTCGTCGGTCGAGCTCACGATGTTGAGTGCGCAGAAGTCCGCCATGATGTCCGGGTTGGAATAGTCCTTGTAGTAGCGGCTTCCGTTCACCTGATCGCACAGCGCCGTGATCGTCCAGGTCACCCCGGACACCCCCGCCTGGTTGAACGAGTAACTCCCGTCCGGCGGCGGCGCGACGGCAGCGGCCGGTTCGCCGGATTCCAACGCGATTCCGAGTGCGACGGCCGAGCAGATGCCGGCACCGGCGGCCAGGCCACGACGCAGCTTCATGACGTTCCTCCCTCTACGCTGCATTGAGTATCACAGCGTTTCGGTGGGAGCACCATGGGCTCCCCCGGTCTATGGCAACCCGTGCGCCCCGCTGTGGCCGAACGGCCCGGCAAAGCCGCCGCTGCCGCCGTTTCCGCCGCCCCTGCCGTTCCCGCCGTCGCCACCGTTGCCGATGAACACGGCGTCGCCGCCTCTGCCGCCGTTGGCGGGTGCGGCGCCGTTGCCGGCGTCGCCGCCCCTACCGCCGCCGCCGAAGACCCCGCCGGCACCGCCGTCGCCGCCGGCTCCGCCCGCGCCGAGACCGGCTCCGGCGCCGCCCGTGCCGCCGGCGCCGCCGTGGGCGAATATCCCGGTCCCGCCGCCCCTCCCGCCGGCACCGCCAACCCCGGCCGCGCCGGTGCCGGCGCCGCCGGTGCCGCCGGCACCACCGCCGCCCAACAGCTTGACGTTGCCGCCATCACCGCCGCGGCCTCCGGTCAGCCCGGCCCCGCCGTCTCCGCCGTTGCCGCCGTCGCCGATGATCCCGCTGTTGCCGCTCGCTCCACCGTTCCCGCCGGTCCCGAGGAATGCGGAGCCACCCTGGCCGCCGTGACCACCGTTGCCGAACACCCCTGCGGTGCCCGCGTCGCCGCCGCTGCCGCCGTGCCCGTTGGCTCCGGTGGCGTCGCCGCCAGTCCCGCCGGTGCCCCCGTTGCCGTGCAGCAACGCGCCTTTGCCGCCGTGGCCGCCGAAACCGCCTATCCCGTTGGCCCCGGTCGCGGTCCCACCGGCCCCGCCCGTGCCGCCGTTGCCCTGTAGCCACCCGCCGTTGCCCGCGTTGCCGCCCAAACCACCGGCGATATCGCCGGCCCCGCCGGCCCCGCCCGCGCCGCCGTTGCCCTGCAGCCACCCGCCACTGCCGCCGGCGCCGCCGTAACCGCCGAAACCGTTGACGTCGCTTCCGCCGGCTCCGCCCGCGCCGCCGTGCCCGAGCATCGGGGCGTTGCCGCCGGCGCCGCCGATGCCGCCGGTGCCCCCGACGGCTGCGGCGATCCCGCCGGCCCCGCCCGCGCCGCCGGACAAGTGCTCGCGGGTGGCCGCTGACCAGGCAGGTACGGTGGGCGGATGGCGGAGGGGCTGCGCCCAGC